>DATLOT010000026.1:0-88359 GCA_035536095.1 Gammaproteobacteria bacterium
CAAAATGCGTTTAACTTGAGTAAGAAATTTCAGCTAAAAGTTATAGCACAGTGACGCTCCCTTACGGTCGCGGCTCGGTTACACCGAGTGCCTCACAGAGCATTTCCGATTTATTCAACAAAGCCCCAAATTAATTTTGGGTTGACCTCATAAAACAACAACGCACAGGTCGTTTACGACCGAAAGCTTTATAGCCCCGGCTGAGGATTGCGAAGCGAAGCGTAGCAATCCGAAGGCCGGGGTAATGCAACACACCTACGGTTAAGCGCCGTAGGCGCGTGAGAAAAAGTGTTACCCATGTTGTATCCCTAATAAAAAGAAAAATTATAGCAAAACCACTACTCAAAACAACTCTATCTTCCCACTCACTTTCTCTGGCATCAGAGGGAAAACCTTCGCTAATTTTACACGATTTTCTTTCACTTGGATAAGTTCTATTGGAAACCCCGCAATGAGTACCGTTGTACCCGTGTGTGGTAACGCTTCTAAATGCTCGATGATTAAACCATTCATTGTACGCGGACCGTGCAGTGGCAACTCCCACCCCGTCACACGATTAAATTCACGCACACTCACCGCACCTTCCACTAAATATCCACCATCTTTCTCTTCTCGAATACGTTTTACCGTGTTTAGACTCGATGTAAAATCCCCAACGATTTCTTCCAAAATATCATTCAGCGTTAGTAATCCTTGAATCTCACCATACTCATCCACAATAAACGCTACCTTATTCTGGCTCCGTTGAAAATAAGATAACTGCACACTCAATAAGGTATTTTCAGGCACAAAATAAGGCTCTTGCAAAAACTGGTCTATGTGTTCTCTGGCAAGCTGCGTTTGTGTCAATGCAAATTGTAAAATATCTCTAATTTGTAACACACCAACAAGTTGATTGATATTTTCTCTATACACAGGCAACCAATCTTGCTTGGATTGATAAATACAATTCACAACATCCTGCCAAGGTAATTCAATATCAACCCCACGAACATCGCCGCGCGGAATCATCACATCGTCTACTGTTAATTGACTCAAATCCAAAATACCCAAGAGCATATTCTGATACTGTCTGGCAATCTTTCCTGATGTATCGTAAACAATACTACGTAATTCTTCACGCGATAAGGGCTCTACTGAACGTTGTGTCACATGCACACGCATCAAACGTAACAATCCATTGCTCACTGCATTTGCCATCCAAACAATGGGATAAAACAGCTTTAACATCAACCTAATCGGCAGCGCCACCCAACGACCCACACGATCAGGATAAATCGCAGCCAGCGTCTTGGGCATCATCTCCGCACAGATTAAGATAACGAAAGTTAGTAAAATCGCTGCAACCACCGCGCCACGATCACCAAAAAAGTGAAAAGCCAGCAAGGTCGCTAAAGAAGAAGCCAGTATATTCGAAAAAGTGCTGCCAATTAAAATCACACCCAACACACGATCAGGGCGCTTTAATAACTGAAGCAAATAAATTGCGTAACGTTTTTTTAAACGCGCTTTGTGTCGCAATTGGTAGCGATTAACAGCCATCAGCGCTGTTTCAGCAGCAGAGAAAAAGGTTGCCAATAGAATCAAGACAACCAAGATACTACTGTACACAATTAGCTCAGTTTGACCCACGCCTTTCACCCCACTCCGAACACCATTCGTTAACATACTATGATGAACCACACCTTTCTATCTTACAATATTTTCTGTACAATAGCGGCATTTTACCTATCAAACTTACTGGAACTATTAGACTATGAACTTTGGTCACCTCTCTGAACGCCTGAATAAAGTTGTTAAAAACCTGACAGGACAAGGCCGCCTTACCGAATCAAATATCAAAGAAACCATGCGCGATATACGCGTGGCGTTACTGGAGGCAGATGTTGCCTTGCCTGTTGCTAAAGCCTTTATAGAAAATATTGAAAGCAAAGCACTGGGCACAGAAGTGATGGGAAGCCTAACGCCAGGCCAGGCGCTGATTAAACTGGTTCATGATGAGTTAGTGCATACTATGGGAGATTTCAATGCCTCTCTCAACTTAAAAGCACAGCCGCCTGTCGCAATCATGATGGCTGGCTTGCAAGGATCTGGCAAAACCACCACAACAGCGAAACTTGCATCATGGCTAAAGAAAACACAGAACAAACTTGTGATGGTGGTGAGTACAGATATTTACCGTCCTGCCGCTATCGACCAACTTAAAGTACTCGCCGAAACAATCGATGTAAAATGGTTCCCAAGCAACCCTTCGGAAGACCCTATTACCATCGCACAGAACGCGATGGCATTCGCAAAGAATAATTTAATTGATGTTGTGCTGATCGATACAGCAGGTCGCTTACACATTGATGAAGACATGATGTCAGAGATTAAGCGTTTACATGCGGCTATTAATCCTGTGGAAACGTTATTTGTTGTAGACAGCATGACAGGACAAGATGCTGCCGTCACAGCTAAAGCTTTTGACGATGCCTTAGCACTCACGGGCGTGATTTTAACGAAAACAGACGGTGATGCAAGAGGCGGTGCAGCACTTTCGATACGACACATCACGGGTAAACCCATTAAATTTATGGGTATTGGAGAAAAAATCGACGCGCTTGAACCTTTTTACCCCGATCGTGTTGCCTCACGCATTTTAGATATGGGTGATATTGTTAGCTTAGCCGAATTAGTAGAACGTCATGTGAATGAAGAAAAAACCAAAAAATTGGCTAAGAAAATTAAAAAAGGACTCTCATTCGACCTTGAAGATTTTCTTGAACAGATTGAAGAATTAAACAAAATGGGTGGTTTACAAGCCATTTTAGCCAAATTACCCGGCAGCAATCAGATGATGGGTCAATTACAGAATCAATTTAATGATAAAAAACTTTCTCAAACCAAAGCCATTATTTGTTCGATGACATTAAAAGAACGCCGCTTTCCAGACCACATCCGACATTCGCAAAAAAACCGCATTGCAAAGGGGTCTGGCACAGACGTACCTGCTGTTAACCGAGTGATTAATGATTTTCTCAAAATGCAAAAAATGATGAGCAAAATGAAGGGCGGTGGTATGGCGAAAATGATGCGTAATATGCAAGGTAAATTCCCTGGGGGGAACCCATTTCCATTCTGAATCGTTGCGTTTACTCTTTGCAACTTTGAAAAACTAACGTATAATCGCGGCCTTCTATAGACATTTTTGTTGTAACAGAGGAAATTAAATATCATGGTAGTCATTCGTTTATCGCGCGGTGGATCTAAAAAACGTCCGTTTTATCATATAGTTGTAGCTGATAAGCGACGGGCTCGCAATGGGCGCTTTATTGAACAAGTCGGTTACTATAACCCTATTGCCGCTGGTAAAGACATACCTTTGACGGTTGATGTTGAACGTATATCGCACTGGATCAAGCAAGGCGCGCAGCCGTCTGATCGCGTGAAACACTTGCTAAAAATTTATAAACCAGCTGAGGCAGCTTAAGTACCAGAGATTGGGCGTAGCGCCCGTTTCTCTCTACATGGTTCAAGGAAGAATGCTGGTGCTACAACAGATAAATAGCACCTATGCTCTTTGGCTTTGTTTTCTAAGAGATAGGTAAAATGACGTCTTCACATATCACAATTGGAAAAATTGGAGCAACCCACGGCATCCGTGGGTGGGTGAAAGTCCATTCTTATACTGGTAATCAATCAGACATACTCGCCTATTCTCCTTGGTATCTTGCCGATAATGGTGGCTGGCGCCCCGTCATATTAGAAGGAAACAAGCCACACGCTGCTGGTGTTATTGTTAAGTTTGAAGGCATTGAAACGCCTGAAGAAGCTCGCTTGTTAACTGGTAAAGCAATTGCCATTACACGCGATCAACTACCCGCCCTAAAAGAAGGCGATTACTATTGGAGCGATTTGATTGGACTTTCTGTGAGCAATACGCAAGGCGTACAGCTAGGCACAGTACGTTACCTGATCGAAACAGGCTCTAACGATGTGCTCATTGTTAAAGACGGCAAAGAACACGCCATCCCGTTTTTATTGAAAGACGTCATTTTAAACATAGATTTAGAGAAGAAAATTATTCTAGTTAATTGGGAGCCTCTCTGATGTGGTGCGGTATTATTAGTCTTTTTCCTGAAATGTTTAGCGCATTAGATACCGGCATTACCGGTAGAGCGATGAAGGATCAGTTACTGACATTATCTCACTGGAATCCAAGGGACTTTGTAACAGACAAGCACAAAACTGTTGATGACAGCCCTTATGGTGGGGGACCCGGGATGTTGATGATGGCAGAACCACTCACTGCTGCCATACAAGCCGCCAGGGCTGCATCACCCTCCCCGCCTTATGTCATTTATCTTTCCCCACAAGGTAGGCAATTTAACCAGGAGGCAGCCGCTGAGTTTATCGCGCATGAATCTCTTATCTTTATTGCTGGCCGCTATGAAGGAATCGATGAACGCGTGATAGAACGAGAGGTAGATGAAGAGTTGTCCATTGGTGACTACATCTTAACCGGTGGTGAACTGCCTGCCATGGTTGCTATTGATGCAATGACACGCCTTCTTCCTGGCGCTGTTGGCGACATAGAGTCTATCAATCAAGACTCTCTGACGTCTGGATTACTCAAATATCCACAATATACGCGCCCTGAAGTATTGAATAACGCTAAAGTCCCGGATGTGCTGCTCAGCGGCCACCATCAAGCAATCAATCGCTGGCGCCTCAAAGCATCGTTGGGCAAATCTTGGCTAAGACGCCCAGATCTTTTGGCAAACAAGCATTTGACGAACGAAGAATCTTCTCTGCTGACTGAGTTTATTCAAGAGTTCTTAAAAGGCGCACACCAAAATTAAAAGCTTGAATATTTTTTTATTATATATAGAATTGGGCGGTTGATTGAAATATCAGCAGACTGTATTCAAATTTAACAAACAGGAGCGTTACTTTGCTTTAGCAGGAACGGCCGGAGGAGCAATAACAATGAGTCACAAAGTTGTACAAGCCTTAGAAACTGAATTTATGAAAACGGCTAAGCCTATGCCAGACTTTTCTCCTGGTGATACTGTTGTTGTGCAAGTCAAAGTATCAGAAGGTGATCGCGTGCGATTGCAATCTTTTGAAGGTGTGGTGATTGCTAAACGCGACCGCGGATACCATTCTGCTTTTACAGTACGTAAAATGTCGCATGGTGTTGGCGTTGAGCGCGTTTTCCAAGTATATAGCCCAACCATTGATTCCGTCGCTGTTAAACGACGCGGCCATGTCCGTCGTGCAAAACTCTACTACATGCGTGAGCTAAGCGGACGTGCTGCGCGCATCAAAGAAAAATTGGTTGCTAAATTAGGCCCAGAAGCCGCTAAACAAATCATACAGGATCAACAGTCCTCGCAAGAAACTGAATAGCCATATGGGAGCGCGGCTTTAACCGGGTCGCGCAAAACCGCACTAGACAAAATGCACCCTAAACAAGGTGATGATAATCTCCGCGAGAATCAGCAAAATAATGGTTTTTTCTAGAAAACTGGAATGCCGATGCTCTACCTGGCTATTGAGAATATTTAATAACTCCTGCAACACATCTAATTTTTGATTTAATGCAATCACACGACTGGAGATATCTAAAAATTTAGTCACAGCAATATAGTAAGGCTCAAGATTGGGATTTCGCCAGAAAAACTCTGGCGACTCTAAGTATTCTATATTCAAATTGATGGAGCTTCTTGCAATAAAAATTTCGCCAATACGTTTAAAAATCGCGCGCCTAGAGAGCGAAATAATGCCACGACTGGCAATCTCTTCAGAAAGATGGTTATTCATGCGAATTGAATCGCGAATGGCTTCTTCAAAAGATTCCAATTTAATCGATTGCGCTAAACCATAAGACATGGCCAATTTAATCTGTGAATCATCTGAAGCAAGCGTCATGATATCTAAACGCGACTTTTCATCCGTATGAATTGTTGTTTGATCTCCATAAACATAACTAAACTGGTCTGTTTCTATGTGATTCATTGGATGTACTGCAAATTCTTTTGTGTAGTCTACCAAACTGTCTTCAAATTTTTTCTTATGACCCCAACATACAAAACAACCGTAACTAAAAACAAAAACATCACCTGGACGCTTTGTACTGCTGATATGCAATACATCTCTTAATAAACGCGTCTCATATCCTTTTTTTCTGAAGAAACTGGCCAATCCCAAAATATCGTAACTGGAAGCCGTACAAGAGGAGACACAGCGCGAGTAAGAGCTTGAATTTTGTTGGGTACTCATAGACTTTCAGTGTAATCGATATTCTAAACAGGATCAAGGTTAGTTCAATTTAAATGCTATTTTATCGCCTTGATTTAAAAAATGAACGTAATATTTCACTGCATGGCGCAGACAACAATCCGCCCTCTGCACACACCCGATGATTCAAAAAAGATTGTTCTAGCACGGCTGCTTGGCTATGAATAGCGCCTGTTCTCTCATCCGCTGCACCGTAAACCAGGCGTTTAATACGGGCATGAACCATTGCACCCGCACACATTGTGCAGGGTTCTAATGTGACGTACAGCGTCGCCTCCAAGAGGCGATAGTTGCCAACCGCCAATGCGCCCTGACGAAGCGCGAGCACTTCCGCGTGCGCCGTGGGATCATTCGCGCTAATCACGCGATTATACCCCTCACCAATGGCCTGTCCTGCCAGTACGAGCACAGCACCAACAGGCACTTCGCCCTCCGCTTCCGCTTGTGCTGCCAGACGTAGGGCATGCTGCATCCAGTGGGTGTCTTCACTCAAAAATGTGTTCATGCGGGAGAGTCTAATGCATAATTCTCGATTATAACAGGAACAGCGTTTATGCATGAACAATATGATCAAAATGTAGTCATATACACCGTTAGCGAGCTGAATCGAGAAGTAAAAGCATTGCTTGAGGAAGCATATGCAATGCTTTGGATAGAGGGAGAAATTTCAAACTTTTCTTCCCCACATTCCGGACATTGGTATTTTTCTCTCAAGGACGCAACCGCACAGGTTCGATGCGCAATGTTCAAAGGCAACCAGCGCGGTATTGGCTTTACGCCAAAAGACGGCATGCATGTGATGCTCAGAGCACGGGTTGGTTTATATGAAAATCGTGGAGACTTTCAACTTATTGCTGAGCATATGGAAGAGAGGGGCGAAGGCAAGCTTCGTCGCGCTTATGAACTGCTTAAGCAAAAATTAGAGGCTGCTGGGCTATTTGCCAACACGCATAAAAAGCCTCTGCCTGCATTTCCACAACAAATCGGGATTGTTACTTCTGCAACAGGTGCCGCAGTGTTTGATATTCTCACCGTTCTCAAGCGCCGCCATCCTTCTGTCCCTGTTATCATTTACCCAACGCTTGTCCAGGGCAATATGGCACCTGACACCATCGTAAAGGCCATTGAAACCGCTAATAAGCGCCAAGAATGCGATGTGCTGATTGTTGCACGCGGGGGTGGCTCTCTTGAGGATCTATGGCCATTTAACGATGAAAAAGTCGCCTATGCTATCTATCAAAGCAATATTCCCATTATTAGCGCAGTGGGTCACGAAGTCGATTTTAGCATTTCTGATTTTGTTGCTGATATACGCGCCCCTACCCCCTCGGCAGCTGCCGAGATGGTCGTACCAGACAGTAGCGCATTACGCAATCAATTACAGCGTACTACATTACAATTGATAAAATGTATGCAACATATTTTGGGTCAATTGAATCAACGCACCAGTTGGCTGGGAAAGTATCTCTCCCAGCAACACCCTCAACGCCAATTACTCGATAAAATACAACGCCTGGATTATTGCGAACTGACTTTACGACAACTCATGCAACAACAACTCAATACTTACCAACTGAAGTTGTCCAGTGTATCAGCAACATTACATACTTTAAGCCCTCTCGCCACCTTACAAAGAGGATATGCCATTGCAATGACAGCTGAAGGGAACATCCTGCGCAGCGCAAAAGAAGCCGCTATTCATAGCAAAATCACAGTCAAGCTTTCAGAGGGCGCCCTGCTTTGCGACGTGCACGATATTTCGAGCTGAGCCGCGATACCGAGCCGCGACCGTGAGGGAGCGTCACTGTGCTATAACTTTATAGCTGAAATTTCCTATTTAAAGGTCAAATTATAGACAGAAATGCTCCCCTTACACATAATACAGACGCCTTCGCGTTTTTAGCAGAATCCTAGAAAAATGATTAAAAATAATTTCCGCCATCCCTAGAATCAACGCTAAACGCGATGTATGATGGTGCACGGAAAAGTGGGATTGAGGGTGAAGACTTGAGCGACTATTTAACTGAACAAGAGCAGATTGAACTGCTAAAGAACTGGATCAAACAATACAGCCTCGTCATTCTGGCGGGCGTCGTTATCGCTGTACTTGCTATGACCGGGTGGCGATACTGGCAACAGCGACAAGCAACTCTGTATAGTCACGCCTCCGCTGTTTACGACGAAATGCTAACCGCACGCGCTCAGAATGAGCCAGCAACAACGACTATACAAACACAGAAGCTCTTTACACACTACCCCACCACAACTTATGCGCAGTTTGCAGCACTCATGATGGCGCGCGATGCAATTATCAAAAGGAATTACCCGGAAGCAGAAAAACACTTGCGCTGGGTGCTAGACCATAGCCGCATTGCTTCTTTACGACAAATCGCACGCTTACGTTTGGCTCGCTTGTATATCGCACAGCACCAATCTAACAAAGCAATTGATATCCTCCTCAAAGTTGATGATAAAAACTTTAATGGACTGATAAATGAGGTGAGAGGCGATGCCTTCCTAGAAGCAAACAATACAACAATGGCGCGCGAAGCCTACCAGCAAGCACTAACAGATTTACCTGATGCGGAGACAATCAGACCCTTATTACAAATGAAATTCGATAATCTGGCATCAGCATAGGTGAATAAATAATGCGTTATACTCAATACCTTATCTTTGCCGTCGTCACGCTTTTACTGACCGCTTGCTCTGGCGGTTTTTTTGATAAAGACAATACACAGCCGCCAGCGCCTCTTACCTCTTTTACACCCGAAATGAAACCACAACACTTGTGGAGCACAAAAACAGGCTCCGGCACGGGAGACGAATACTTAAAAATGACACCCGCCCTAAACGCTGCTGCCATTTTCACAACCAGCCCTCGCGGTATGATCACAGCGATTAATAAGCAAAATGGCCACATGATTTGGCAAATGCATACGGGATTTTCGCTGAGCACGGGTCCAGGCGTGGGGAATGGCATTGTTGTTGCCGGTGGCCGCAGAGGCGATATTATTGCGCTTTCACAACTTGATGGTAGACGGCGTTGGATCGCACATATCAACGGCGAGATACTTGCGCCACCTGCTGTCAGCGAACGACTCGTCGTTGTGAAAGCAACAGATGGTTATGTCAGAGCACTCTCTACCAGAAATGGTGAGGAAATATGGTCCTATAAACAGCTAGAGCCCAGCCTCATCTTAAGAGGCGCAAGCCAACCTATTATCCAAGGTGGCGCAGTGATCATGGGTTTTGCGAACGGGAACCTTTCTAAACATCAGTTAAATAATGGTGACTTGCTCTGGGAGCAAACAATTGCCACAGCAGAAGGCGCCTTTGCTATCCAACGTATGATTGATATCGATGCAAATCCGCTTGTCTTTGAACACAACATTTATGCAGCCACTTATCAGGGTAAAATTGCTTCTCTTGACTGGGCACAAGGCAACGTACGTTGGGAACACGATATTTCGTCTTATACAGGAATGGTGGCTGATGCAAACACAGTCTACCTTTCGGATGCAACAAGCCATCTCTGGGCATTTAATGCGCGAACAGGACAGATCCAATGGCGACAAAACCAGCTAGATGCACGCATCATTACAGCGCCTGCAACCACAAGTCGCGCTATTGTCGTGGCAGATGCACAAGGTTACGTTCATTTACTGCGCAAATCAGATGGTCGTATTATTGGCAGAATTTCCTTAGGTACTGCAATTTATGCCACACCTCTGGTTGAAAATGATATACTCTACGTCTTCACAAGCCACGGCGCGATTGCCGCATACCAACTGTAAACGAGAAACATAAGCATGTTAGCTGTTGTCGCTATTGTAGGTCGACCTAATGTCGGCAAGTCTACCCTATTTAACCGCCTCACGCGTACGCGTGACGCTGTTATCTCAGCTTTTCCAGGCACAACCCGAGATAGGCAGTATGGTAACGTCAGCCTTCATGAGCGACATTTCATTGTAATCGATACAGGTGGTATTACAGAAGAAAATGATGTCGTTGATAAATTGATTACGCAACAAGCGCAACGCGCTATTCAGGATGCCGACAAAATCTTATTCCTTGTGGATGCTAAAGCTGGCCTTTTACCTGAAGACAGAATGATTGCAGAAACACTGAGACGATCAGGCAAAACCATCGTGCTTGCTGTGAACAAAACAGAAGGCACGGACTTAGCGCTCAGCACTGTCGATGCCTATGAATTAGGCATTGGCGCGCCCATTGGTATTGCAGCGGCGCATGGTAGCGGCATAGATCAACTGGTCAAAGCACTATTCCCTGAACCTACGCCTGCTGAAGAAGATACCACTGCAATGGGCATCAAGCTTGCTATAGTAGGTAAACCAAACGTAGGGAAATCAACGCTCACCAACCGCATGTTAGGTGAAGAGCGTGTGATTGTGCATGATTCCCCTGGCACAACGCGGGACAGTATTTTTATTCCACTGGAAAGATTCGAAAAACACTACACACTCATTGATACAGCAGGCGTACGTAAACGCACGAAGATTGACGAATTACCGGAAAAATTTTCTGTTGTGAAGACGCTGCAAGCTATCGAAAATGCAAACGTTGTCTTATATGTGGTTGATGCACGCATGGGTGTTTCTGAGCAAGATATGAAACTACTGGGATTTGTCCTATCTTGCGGCAAAGGATTGGTTATTGCGGTGAATAAGTGGGATGGTTTAAGTGAGGAAGCAAGAAACCATGCCAAAGCCACTATTGATAGACATTTAGACTTCGTACGTTTTGCAAAAGTACATTATATTTCCGCATTGCACGGATCAGGTGTCGGTAATTTATTTGATTCTGTTAATGAAGCCTACGCTTCTGCTACCAAGAAGCTCTCCACACCCGTGCTCACACGATTATTACAGAAGGCACTCGTCACCCACCAGCCACCCCTGGTACACGGCCGCCGTGTTAAGCTTCGTTACGCTCACCCAGGCGGGAGCAACCCACCCATTATTGTCATCCATGGCAACCAGGTAAACGCCCTACCAGAGAGCTATAAGCGCTTTTTAGCAGGATTTTACCAGAAACACTTAAAGCTCTCGGGTACGCCCGTGATGATTGAGTTTAAGGGCAATGATAATCCTTATACGACATAATGAAACTGGGCTGCGGAACCGAGCCCGCGCGGTTTCGCGACTCAGCACAGTCGCGGTTCGGTAAAACCATAGCTTCCTTGACAGCGCCCTCAGCTCTTACTAGGATGCACAAATTAACAAATTAAATCAGGAGTTCTCGTGTCGTTAGAATCTATCACTCACCTGGTGAGTACAGACTTAAACGCAGCGAACGAGTTTATTATTTCTCAGCTGGAATCTAAGATCCCACTGGTAAGGGAAGTCGTTGAATATGTATTGACCTGCGGCGGGAAAAGAATTCGCCCTTTGGTATTATTGTTGAGCGCGCATGCGGTTGCCAATCAAAACCACAAACATATCGATCTTGCTGCTGTCATTGAACTCATACACACGGCCACCCTCTTGCATGATGACGTTGTAGACAGCGCCACACTACGACGGGGAAATAAAACAGCACATACCATTTGGGGCAGCAATACAAGCGTGCTTGTTGGTGATTTTCTCTATTCTCGGGCATTTCAAATTGTTATTGAATTAAACAATCAAGAGATACTTCCTATTTTTGCAAAAGCCACACATTTAATTGCTGAAGGAGAAATCCTGCAATTGGTGAATTGCAATAACCCAGATACCACAGAAGCTTTTTACTTTGACATCATTGAACGCAAAACAGCTAAGCTGTTCGAGATTGCAGCACAACTGGGCAGCACGATTGCAACGGCTGCAACAGAAAAGACACTTGCCTTGCAACAATACGGATTGCATTTAGGTTTGGCTTATCAACTGATTGATGATGCGTTGGACTATAGCCGTTCACCAGACCAAACAGGTAAAAATGTTGGACAAGATATCGCGGAGGGGAAAACAACGCTGCCGCTTATTCAAGCCATGCGTAAGAGTAAAGGCGCGGATCTTCAGTTGTTACGTGATGCCATACAAACGGGCTCGAGCAAAGAACTTGATACGGTGATGGGAATCATTGAATCCACGGATGCGATACAGTACACTCTTGACACCGCGAGGTCTCATGCGCAATTAGCAAAAGAAGCGTTACATGCTATTATGCCTTCACCTTATCGCACAGCACTGGAGCATTTAAGCGACTTTGTTGTAGATAGGCACTTTTAACGCAACGCGGGGTGTGGCTCAGCCTGGTAGAGCGCTGCCTTCGGGAGGCAGATGTCGCAGGTTCAAATCCTGTCACCCCGATTTTGTAATAGCTCAGCCCCGAATAAACACCAAACGTTCGGTTGCGAGGCAGATTTCAATCTTACTCAACCAATTTTAATAATGGCTTGGTCGTGTGTTTTGCATTTTTATCTAAGGGTTCGGGCGCACTGCCATACTCTGCTTGCTGGACGCCTTCAGAGAAAGCAAAAGAACTGCCTGGGCTTCCATTTGTATCAAAAAACAAACCTTCTTCCTCATCTTCTTCCGGATAAATAGCTAACACAGCATCAATAGGCACAGAAACCATATGCACAATACCACCAAAAGACGCTTTAAATTGAATAAATTCATTTGTGATTTCTAAATGACGGACAGCGGAAGATTCCAAGCTGAAAAGAATCTCACCATCTTCTATATAATCAACGGGCACCCTACAATGAGGATGGTATGCATGAACAAGCAGCATAGGCACACATTTACTATCAACGATCCGCTGATGCCACGCACGTAACAAATAAGGTTTGTTTGATAGCATGATGCGCTTCTTCATTAGGCTGATTCCCTTTCACTGTCCCTTAATTCCTGCTCTACTTCAGTTAAGCTTGCCTGAAAGGAATCTCGCTGAAAAATACGATTCGCATATCTATTAACGGCTTTAGACTCAGCAGGAGAAAAATCAATTCCCCAAGCAGGTAACCGCCAAAGAACCGGCGCAAACCAACAGTCCGCTAATGTTAACTCCTCTCCCATCAGATAAGGAGAAGTCGCAAAAGCAGGTACGAATTGCGTGATGTAAGAAACCATCTCTTTAGCAGCCGCGCGCATATCAGCTACATTGTTTGACTCTAGTTTCTGAATAATCGATCCACAGTCTTTTTCAAGACGATAAATGATCAGACGCGCTTTCGCTCTCGCGACAGGGTAGACAGGCATTAACGGTGGATGGGGGAAACGCTCATCTAAATATTCAGCGATAATACTGGGATCATACAAAACCAAGTCTCGATCTACCAGTGTCGGCACATTACCATAGGGGTTCAGCTCAAATAAACCCTCAGGTTTGCTGCGCACATCAATATTAACAACTTCATAAGATACGCCTTTTTCTGCGAGCGCAATGCGCACCCGATGGCTTAAAATATCATTAGCTCCAGAATAAAGCGTCATCACTGAACGCTTATTGGTAACAACCGCCATAGCACACTCCCACAGAAAATATCTGCACTGAATTAAGGAATCCCACTAACTACTGAACGATAAGAACAAGAATCCACAATAAAAAAACAACTGTGGCTGGGGGACTAGGATTCGAACCTAGGTTGATGGAGTCAGAGTCCATAGTCCTACCACTAGACGATCCCCCACGCACCAAAAAAGGTTAGCGCTTGGAGAACTGCGATGCCCTTCTCGCTTTTTTCAGACCTACCTTCTTTCGTTCAACTTCTCTAGCATCTCGCGTTAAGTACTTCCTTTGACGTAAGGGTAATCTCAACTCGTCCGCATCGTACTTCAACAACGCACGGGAAATACCTAAACGAATTGCACCAGCTTGACCATTATTACCACCACCCATCACGGCAATGTTAATATCAAACTGATCTTGCAAATTAGTCGCTTCTAATGGCTGGCAAACGATCATACGCGATGTTTTGCGGCCAAAATATTCCTCTAAAGTGCGACCATTGACAACAATCCTGCCTGTGCCTCGTTTAAGATAAACCCTTGCAACCGATGTCTTACGACGGCCAGTACCATAAAAACATTCAATTTGTTTGCGTCCAGCTTGTGTACGTTCAACTTGCGTAGTAGCCATAAATCCTTACTCTATTTCTTTCAAAAGATTGATAATAACCGGTTGTTGCGCCTCATGCGGATGCTCAGATCCCGCATAAACCTTTAGCTTGCGCAGCATCGCACGACCCAAAGCATTCTTAGGCAGCATGCCCTTGACCGCGATTTCTATTGCGCGTCTTGGGTCTTTTTCCTGTAACTTCTCAAAAGTCACTTCTTTAATGCCCCCGGGATAACCAGAGTGGGTGTAATAACGTTTATCCTGCTCCTTCCTACCCGTCACCTTCACCTGAGCAGCATTCAGGACAACCACATAGTCACCAGTATCTGTATGCGGTGTATAGGTCGGCTTATGTTTGCCACGTAAATAAGTAGCGATTTGGCTAGCTAACCTGCCCAGCACCTTCTCCGATGCATCAACAAGATACCACTTGTGTTCTACATTCTCATTTGTTGCAAAATACGTCTTCATCATGCGTCCTGTTATAGTTAAACTTCTTATCAAGCGCCAGAATTGTATAGTATGTGGTAAAAGCAAGCAATAGGTCTGTCGATATTTCGTTGTTCTACGACGCTAAATGCGTAAATCCCCTTAAAATTGTTCTTTTTTTAGTCTATCTACGCTTATCCTGGTTACAGTCTTTTTATGATACCTGTTAGCCTGATAACGATGCACTGCGCTACAATGAGGGCTACATCGAGAAAAACAGAGCAAGATAGCGCGCTTTTACCCCTAAAATTACCTCAAAAAACCTTTTTTATAAAAAAAAATTAAAAAAACCCCCTATTTTTAATAAAAAACACTCGCAAAATTCTACCGAAGTGATATGTTAGTAATGTCCCTTTAAAATTTAGTAAGGAATGAAGATATGCCTGTAAAAAAGAAATCTAAAGCAACAAAGAAAAAAGCTTCAAATGGTAAGTCTGCTACTAAGTTAGCAACCAAAAAATTGCCTAGCATTAAAGATCCTCTTTCCAAGAAAGGTGTGATTGATGCGATTGTCTCTACCACTGGTTTAAGCAAAAAAGATGTAACGAATACATTAATCTGCCTAAACGACGTGATTGAGAAACACATTAAATCAGGTGGACCAGGTACTTTTACCATGCCAGGACTTCTCAAAATTATGGTTAAGAAGAAACCGGCAAGGCCTGCTCGCAAAGGTATTAACCCCTTTACTGGCGAAGAAGTCACCTTCAAAGCAAAACCTGCTTGCAAGGTTGTGAAAATCAAGCCACTCAAAAAGCTAAAGGAAATGGTTGCTTAACCGTATCTAAAGCGAAAAACCTAAAATCCCCTTACAAAAGTAAGGGGATTTTTTTGCGTGAAACAAAGCAGCGCGCGTAACAGAAAGCCGAACAACGCGCAAAACCGAGCCGCGACCGTGAGGGAGCGTCACATGACTAACGGGTGCCACCACTCAATAACAGTGACGCTTGCTAGTCATGTGACGCTCCCTCACGGTCGCGGCTCGGTCTTACCGGGCATGCCCAACAGGGCGGATGAGGGGGTATCAAAACGAATTAAGCTTTCTCAACGGCTGCCGCCAACTCACGAGCAACACGCTCTACTAAAGCGGGATCTTCACCTTCTACCATCACTCTTATGACAGACTCCGTACCAGAGCGACGCAACAACACACGGCCACTTTTACCTAAACACTGTTCTGCCTCTTTAACCGCCTTAACAACAGAGGCGCGCGAAAGCAAATCAGCATCCTCTTTGTTCGACTTGATATTAAGCAATACCTGAGAATATTTTTTAAGCGACGCATGCATATCAGCCAGTGTTTTTTGTTGATGTTTCATGGCTGCCAGCACCTGTAGTGCTGTGATAATACCGTCACCTGTGGTCGTCAAATCTCGACAAACAACATGCCCCGATGGTTCACCACCTAAATACCAATCACGCTTTGTCAGTTCGCTAATGACATAACGATCACCAACAGGTACGCGTACAAATGCCACGCCTAATGCGCGTATGGCCTGTTCAAAACCCAGATTCGACATTAAAGTCCCGACGATACCACCCTTCAACGTGCCACGCACTTGCTTGTTTTGAGCAATAATATAAATTAAATCATCACCATCTAGCACCTGACCCAGGTGATCAACCATTAAAGCACGGTCACCATCACCATCTAAACTAATACCCAAATCAGCCCCGCGAGACAACACCATATCGCGCATAAACGTTGGGCGCGTTGCACCACAATCTAAATTAATATTCAAACCATTAGGTGAAACGCCCATCTCAATCACATCAGCACCTAATTCGCGCAGCACATTAGGCGCAATGTGATAAGCCGCTCCGTTTGCACAATCCACCACGATTTTCAAACCATTCAACGTAATATCAGAGGCAACTGTGCTCTTACAAAACTCAATGTAACGACCCGGCGCATCAACAACCCGAATTGCCTTACCCAATTCAGCAGAATCCACCGTCGTCATTGGTTGTTCTAACTGCTCTTCAATTGCAATTTCCAGTTCATCAGCAAGTTTCATCCCCTTAGCGGAAAAGAACTTAATGCCGTTATCATAATAAGGATTATGCGAAGCGCTAATGACAATGCCTGCTTGGGCACGCAAGGTACGCGTTAAATAAGCAATAGCAGGTGTTGGCATAGGCCCCAATAAGTGCGTGTCTATACCCGCAGCGGATAAGCCCGCTTCCAGCACAGACTCAAACATATAACCAGAAATACGGGGATCTTTACCAATAAGCACTTTCCCATTACCCTGACGGGCAAGCACTTTACCAACTGCCCAACCCAATTTTAAGATAAATTCTGGCGTAATTGGCCACACACCCACTCGGCCACGTATCCCATCTGTACCAAAATAACGTTTTGCTTTTTGCATAAGCTGATCCGACATAAACTAACGAGCCGAATCATCTTGAGAAGGAGGCTGCTCTTTAGGTTTAGAAAAATCCAAAGATTCCTGCTTAGGTTCAGGTGCAATCACGCCGTCACCAGCGGGCCCGTGTGCCTTTTTTTCAGCTCTGGCACGCCATCCCGCTGGCTCTCGTATCGTTCTCCCCTTCATAATATCCTCTAATTGCTCTATACCCACTGTTTCATATTTCACAAGCGCTTCCGCCAACGTATGCAATTTATCAATATTATCCTTTAAGATCTTTTCTGCACGTCTATAATTGCGATCGACGATAGTGCGCACCTCAGTATCTACAATATTCGAAGTCGCTTCCGAAACGTCCTTATGGCGCGTCACAGAATGGCCTAAGAACACTTCCTCATCATCACCGCTTAATGTGAGCGGCCCAACCTTAACAGAAAGACCCCACTTGGTTACCATGTTTCTCGCAATTTCAGTGGCTTTTTGAATATCATTGGACGCACCAGTGGTGACTTTACTCTCGCCGAAAATAATCTCTTCAGCTAAACGACCACCAAATAAACTCGATAATTTGCTTTCCAAATATTCGCGGGTATAGTTATAACGATCACCTTCGGGCAAGAAAACCGTCACACCTAACGCACGACCACGCGGGATAATTGTCACCTTATGCACAGGATCATGAGAGGGTACGTGTAATCCCACAATAGCATGTCCTGCTTCATGATAAGCTGTTAAACGCTTTTCTTCATCAGACATCACCATTGAGCGACGCTCCGTCCCCATGATGATCTTGTCTTTTGCTTTTTCAAAGTCTTCCATCTCCACCACGCGTTTATCAGCACGCGCTGCGAATAATGCCGCTTCATTCACAATATTGGATAAATCGGCGCCTGAAAATCCGGGCGTACTACGCGCAATCACAGAAATATCCACATCATCTGAGATAGGCACTTTACGGCTGTGTACACGCAATATGTGTTCCCGACCAAGCACATCAGGTAACCCAACAACAACTTGACGATCAAAACGACCCGGTCGCAATAAAGCAGGATCAAGCACATCCGGCCTATTCGTTGCAGCAACAACGATGACACCCTCATTACCCTGGAAGCCATCCATCTCAACTAACATTTGGTTAAGTGTTTGTTCACGCTCATCGTGACCACCCCCCAAACCCGCACCACGGTGACGACCAACCGCATCAATTTCATCGATAAAGATAATACAAGGCGCTTGCTTCTTCGCTTGTTCAAACATATCCCGCACACGCGAAGCGCCCACACCAACGAACATTTCAACAAAATCCGAACCCGAAATCGTAAAGAAAGGCACCTTTGCCTCACCTGCAACAGCACGCGCCAACAATGTTTTACCCGTTCCCGGCGGCCCTGCTAACAGTACACCACGTGGCAATTTACCGCCCAGACGTTGAAATTTGCCAGGATCTTTTAAAAAATCAACGAGTTCCTTTACTTCTTCTTTTGCTTCTTCACACCCTGCCACATCAGAAAACGTGACTTTCACTTGGTCAGCATTGAGCAACCTGGCACGACTACGTCCAAAAGAGAACGCGCCTCCCTTACCACCCCCCGATTGCTGACGCAAAATGTGTATCCAAATCGCGATAAACACGACAATCAAAATCATTGGGAGCAGATTGATAATGTGCACTAACATACTAGGCTGCTCAGGCGGCTTACCTTTTACAATCACGCCCTTAGAGACCATATCTTGAAGTAAAGTATCATCTTGCCGCATCGGCAAATAAGTGACAAAGTTCTTGTTATTCTGCAGCGTACCATTAACCGTCTGATCCGCAATTGTCGCTGCCTTCACGTTCCCCTGCTCTACTTCGTTCAACAACGTCGTATAACTGAGGTGCTCCTCTGTATCACGTTTAGGACCTAAGGTATTAAAAACTGAAACCAAGATAACGCCAATCACCATCCATAAGAGTATCGTTTTAATTGCGTCATTCACGTTGATAACCTCTCGTCGCGACTAGAGTCCATAGACTCTAAGATTAATGAAAAAATTCAACTTACTTCCATCATACCTAACTTAGCGTTATTTCACTAGGGTTTGCCTTTTAATTCACGCGCTAAAATATAGATTTCCCGGGATCGCTCTCGGGAGGCTTTTGGCTTACGGAGAACAACTTTCTTAAAATTGTTCTTAATTTCCCGAAGCAGCGCCTCATACCCCTCACCTTGGAAGGCTTTTACCAGTAATCCTCCGGTAGGAGACAATACCTTAAGCGCAAAATCTAATGCCAGTTCAGCAAGATAGATAGAACGAACAATATCAACACCCTTGTGCCCACTCATATTAGGCGCCATATCGGACAGCACCCAGTCTATTTGTTGCCCACTCAGCTGTGTTTTCAACTGTTCTAGTACAGCCTCATCCTTGAAATCACCTTGAATAAAGGACACACCTGGAATCGGCTCCATCTCCAGCACATCTAGCGCAAACACCTGCCCACCGGGCTTTACGCGCTGACACACAACCTGACACCATCCACCTGGCGCAGCACCTAAATCCACAACACGCATACCCGGCTTAAACAAGCGATCACGCTGATCGATTTCCAGTAATTTATATACCGCGCGTGAGCGATACCCAGCTTGCTGAGCCTGCTGCACATAAGGGTCTGCAAAATGTTCTTTTAACCATCGACGACTGCTGCGGCTTCTCTCTGCCATTTCAGAGATATTCTACTGAAGCAATTTCATATTGCGCTTTACCTTCCGGGGTTTGCGCATCAACAACATCACCTTCGTATTTACCGATCAATGCACGCGCAACGGGTGAAGTCACAGAGATTTTACCCTCTTTCAGATCAGCTTCATCTTGACCAACGATTTGATAACGAATGGTCTTTCCGTTTTCATCTATCAACTCAATTGTTGCGCCGAAAATAACCTTGCCATCATTTTCAATCTTTGTGATATCAATCACCTGCGCAAGCGATAGCGCCGATTCAACTTCTTTAATACGGCCTTCTATAAAGCCCTGACGCTCTTTAGCAGCGTGATATTCGGCATTTTCCTTCAAATCACCATGCGCACGCGCTTCTGCGATAGCATTGATAATATTTGGGCGCTCAACTCTCTTCAGTTGATCTAGTTCCATACGTAACTTCGCCTCGCCTTGTACTGTCATAGGTACTTTAGACATAACGACCCCCTACAATTTCATCTCTTCAAAAAATTTCTTCACTCTGTTAAACCATGAATCAGATTTTGGATTGTGTTTGTTGTTTGCTGAAATCGTTTTTTCAAACTGCGCTAACAACTCCTTTTGCTTGGCCGTCAAATTAACAGGCGTTTCAATTTGCACTCTACACATTAAATCGCCTTTATCACCTCCTCTCACAGAAGGCACACCCATTCCTTTGACTTTAAATATCTTGCCTGTTTGCGTCTCCGGTGGAATTTTCAACTTCACCCGCCCATGAAGCGCAGGCACTTCTAATTCGCCCCCCAACGCCGCTGCGATAAAGCTAATGGGCACTTCACAATACAAGTTTTTGCCGTCTCGTTCGAATAAATCATGCGACTGTACTTCTATCTGGATGTAAAGATCGCCAGACATCGCGCCAGATTCACCCGCTTCCCCTTCACCTGCTAGGCGAATACGATCACCTGTATCAACACCTGGTGGGATTTTAACAGATAATTTCTTTTGTTGCTTCTGTCGACCACGACCGTGACATGCCGTACAAGGGTTTTTAATCACACGACCTTTACCCAAACAAGTTGGACAAGTTTGTTGTACACTGAAAAAGCCTTGTTGCATACGGACCTGACCATAGCCAGCACAGTCGGCACACGTCACAGGTGCAGCACCTGCTTTTGCGCCAGAACCATGGCATTCTTCACAAGTTGCTAATGTTGGCACAGTCACTTCAGTCGTTTTACCAAAAACAGCGTCTTGCAGGCTAACACTTAATGTGAAATAAAGATCAGATCCCCGTTGCGCACCCCCTCGGCTGCGCCCTCTTCCACCAAAAATATCACCAAAAACATCGCCAAAATCACCGAAAACATCTCGGAAATTCATACCGGCACCACCAAATCCACCTGCAGCACCACCTAAGCCGGCATGCCCAAATTGGTCATAGAGAGCGCGACGACTGGCATCAGAAAGCACTTCGTACGCTTCTTTGATTTCCTTAAACTTTTCTTCGGCTACTTCATCATTCGCATTACGATCGGGATGATGTTTCATCGCAAGGCGACGATATGATATCTTAATCTCTTCTTCGCTTGCGTTACGCGCAACACCCATTACTTCGTAATAATCACGTTTAGACATACTATCCACCACTATACAAATAAACCCCTCATTGTATTCAATGAGGGGTACTTTTTAAGATCAACTCAACACGAATAACTTTAGTTACCGTTCTTGTCATCCTTCACTTCTTCAAACTCTGCATCAACCACATTATCGGCTTTTTTCCCAGCGTCATCAGCGCCACCGCCTGCATGTTGTTGCTGCTGCTCAGCACCACCTGGCTGCTGACCTTGTGCATATGCATGTTCAGCCATCTTGTTAGAAACATCCATTAAGTCCTTTGTTTTGGCTTCAATTAACGCTTTATCATCTGATTTCATCGCTTCTTTTAATCCATCAATTGCGCGTTCAATCGCTTGCTTTTCGTCAGCAGAAACTTTGTCGCCAGATTCTTTTAACATCTTACTCACAGAGTGAACCGTATTATCCGCTTGATTACGTGCAGCAACTAAATCATGCAGCTTGCGATCTTCATCCGCATGCGCTTCTGCATCTTTTACCATCTTCTGAACTTCTGCTTCGCTTAAGCCAGAAGAAGCTTGGATTTTGATCTTCTGCTCTTTGCCCGTTGTTTTGTCCTTAGCAGACACATGCAAAATACCATTGGAATCAATGTCGAAAGTGACTTCCACTTGCGGCATACCACGCGGCGCAGGTGGGATATCATCCAAATTAAAACGACCCAGCGATTTATTCGCACTGGCCATCTCTCTTTCACCCTGCAAAACATGGATAGTCACAGCTGTTTGATTATCTGCAGCTGTTGAGAATATCTGAGAAGCACGTGTTGGAATGGTCGTGTTTTTCTCAATGAGTTTTGTCATCACACCACCCATTGTTTCGATACCGAGGGAAAGCGGCGTCACGTCTAACAATAGCACGTCTTTGACAGAACCAGATAACACCGCGCCCTGAATCGCTGCACCCATTGCAACAGCTTCATCAGGATTCACGTCTTTGCGTGGATCTTTACCAAACAGCTTACGTACCACTTCTTGCACCATCGGCATGCGCGTTTGACCGCCGACTAAGATCACATCATCAATCTTTGCAACATCTAAATTCGCATCCTTCAGTGCAATTTTGCAAGGCTCAACGGTTCGCTGAACCAAATCTTCAACCAAAGATTCCAATTTTGCACGGGTTATTTTAATGTTTAAGTGCTTAGGACCTGTTGCATCAGCCGTGATATAAGGCAAATTCACTTCTGTCTGTTGCGTGGAAGATAACTCTATTTTTGCCTTTTCAGCAGATTCTTTTAAGCGCTGTAGGGCTAAGGGATCATTGCGCAGATCAATCCCTGATGAGCCTTTGAAATCATCAATCAAGTATTGCATCACGCGTTGATCGAAGTCTTCACCACCTAAGAAGGTATCACCATTTGTAGATAACACCTCAAACTGCTGCTCACCATCCACAGAAGCAATTTCAATAATGGAGATATCAAATGTACCACCCCCTAAGTCGTAAACAGCAATTTTACGATTACCAGGATTTTTATCCATACCAAAAGCAAGCGCTGCTGCTGTTGGTTCGTTGATAATGCGCTTCACTTCTAAACCAGCGATACGACCTGCATCCTTGGTTGCTTGGCGCTGAGAGTCGTTAAAATAAGCAGGTACTGTGATCACAGCTTCAGTCACAGAATGCCCCAAATACGCTTCAGCATCTCGCTTTAACTTTCCTAACACTTCAGCAGAAATTTGAGGGGGCGCCAGTCGCTTATTGTCTAAAACACTGACCCATGCGTCGCCATTATCTGCTTCGACAATGCTGTAAGGCACTGTTTTCTGCATCGACTTTACCACTTCTTCTTGAAAACGACGACCAATCAAGCGCTTTGCGCCGTATATCGTATTTTTTGGATTTGTCACCGCTTGGTGTTTGGCCGGTTGACCAACACGAATTTCATTATTATCCAAGTAACCAACAATAGAAGGCGTTGTTCTTGCACCTTCTGCATTTTCAATGACCTTAACATTACCGCCATCCATTACAGAAACACAGGAATTTGTCGTACCTAAGTCAATACCAATTATCTTATTATTCGCCATTTTTTTCTCCCGTTTAAAAACAACATACGTCTGACTTTAAAAGATAAGGGCAATTCTCTCTTTTTCAATGCCCAAACCAAAAATTTACTATATTACTATTTAACAACAAGTTACTCCGCAGCTTGAGACACCACAACCAATGCAGGTCGCACTAATCTGTCATTAAGCAGGTATCCTTTCTGCAATACAGAGACAACTGTGCCTGGTGGAACGTTATCTGCAGGCTGCATAGAAATCGCTTGCTGTGTATCCGGATTAAAAGGCTGAGAAAGCGGGTCAACTTGCTTCACACCAAATTTCTCAATCGCCGCGTAAAATGTTTTCAGCGTTAACCGCACACCCTCTAATACAGCATGCGCGATAGCATCTTCGGCAGCAGGATTCGTAATACTTAAACAAGCCTCCAAGCTGTCAATCACTGGTAAAAGCTCGTTTACAAACTTCTCCAGCGCGTATTTGTGTGCATTGGCAACATCACGCTCTGTGCGACGTTGCGCATTCTCAAGATCTGCCTGCATACGCAAAATGCGATCCCAATGCTGATCTCGCTTGAGAAGCGATTCTTCCAGCTGCTTTTGCAGCTCCTCGACGCTGAGCGTCTCGGTAGCAGTCTCAGCAGTCTGAGGCTCACCTTCATTCAGATGATCCTCTGTATGTGTAGTGTGCTTACTAGACACAGGTGTCTCCTTATTCAACTTATTGATTTATAATAAAAAATAAAAAATTATAAAAATAAATTATCACTTGCTGGTATCTATATATGGACGAACTCATCACTTTCAAGTTAGCTTAAAGACATTCTGCTAGAGGAACCCTATATGGCATCTCAATTTAAAGTAGTGGGCATCTACGGCCGCACAAAAAACCAAGATACCACAGAGACACTGGGGGCATTGGTCGCATTCCTGCGCAGCCTCGATCAAGAAATACTCATCGACGACGAAACGGCAGAGGTGTTAGATGACCCAGATCTCACGCGCGTTTCACGCACAGAGCTCAGTAAACGCTGCCAATTGCTGATTGTTGTTGGGGGAGATGGCAGCTTGCTGCATGCGGTGCACGCTGTGATCAACGAGGAGATCCCCGTGCTAGGCATTAATCGCGGTCGTTTGGGCTTCCTCACAGACATTCTCCCGCAAGAACTCAACAAAATTAAAGCAATTTTAGAAGGTCATTTTATTTTAGAAAAAAGGTTCTTACTGGCTGTCACCATCGAGCATGAAGGGAAGGTCATTGGTCAAAGCAGCGCCTTAAACGAAACAACGTTAATTCCCTATGGGCTACCCCATATGAATGAATTTGAGATTCATATCAACGATAAATTTCTTTGCAGCCAGCATTCAGACGGTGTGATCGTTGCAACACCCACGGGCTCTACGGCTTATGCGCTATCAGGTGGTGGGCCTATTCTGCACCCCGCCCTGGATGCGATGGTAATCGTCCCCATGTTCCCACACACTTTATCAATGCGTCCCATTGTCATTGAAGGTAATCAGCATATTAAAATTGTGGTATCTGCACGTAATACGGTCACCCCATGCTTAACCTGTGATGGACAAGCCTTTATGAGTGATGCACCGCCTGGCAGCCATATTCATATTAAGAAGAAACCACAGCGATTACACTTAATACATCCCACAGATTATGATTACTACGAGGGACTGCGTAGTAAATTACATTGGGGACGTAAGCCATGTTAATACAAATAGATATCCGTGATTTTGCCACAATCGATGAATTACAGCTAAGTCTATCACCTGGTAGCACGATGATTACCGGCGAAACAGGCGCTGGCAAATCTATTTTTATAGAAGCCATTGAGCTGGCTTTGGGTGGACGTAATGCTGGTTCTGTGATTCGACCAGGAAAAGAAAAAGCAGAAATCTCCCTCACATTTGATATCACGCATTTTCCTAAAGTCACTGCTTACCTCAAAGAATCCGACCTATACCAAGATGAGCCACTATGTATTATTCGACGCATTATCGCACAAGATGGTCGCTCACGCTGTTATGTGAATGGCTCACCTGCTACCCTACAATGCGCCAAAGAATTAGGCGATTTATTATTTCATTTACACGGACAGCATGAACAACAAGTCTTACTCAAAGCAGACTGTCAACGTGATATGTTAGATCGCTTTGGTGATCACCTGGCACTTGCTCATCAAGTCAAAAAATTGGCTGAGCAGTATCGATCGCTGGCACAACAAATTCAAGCCATTCGCGAAAAAGAAACAGAACGCACTGACCGTATTGAATATCTGAATTATCAATTAGAAGAATTGCGAACGATTAATTTGCAAGCAATGGAATGGGAAGCGTTGGAGGCTGAGCATTTAAAGCTAACACACGTAGATGAATTATTGCAACTCACGCAGCAGGTACAACAATTGCTTTGTGTTGAACAGGGATTCCCACTGGCTGATCTACAGGATGCACGTAAAACGTTAGAGAGTATTCACCATTTAGAGCCAAAAGCCATTTCCTGGGTAGAGAATCTCAATTCTGCGATTATTCAACTGGCAGATTTAGAATCTGAATTAACAAATTACTTAGAAAATACAGAATTGGATCCTGAACGCCTTAAACAAATTGAGGATCGCGTGAGCCAGGTTTATAGCGTTTCTCGCAAGCATAAAATCAACCCTTCAGGATTGCATGCTTTTCAGGTGCAGCTCGAAGCAGAGTTTGAAAAACTGAACCAGAATGATATCTTGCTATCAAGTTTGCTAGACGAACAAGAAAAAACACGCCTTGAACACAAGAAACTGGCCGACGAATTATTTACGCAGCGATCAAAATCTGCAAAAAAATTAGAGAAAATAGTCACGCAGACGATACGTTCTTTGTCTTTACCGCATAGTGAATTCACGATTTCCTTAGAAAAAGAAGAGATTGTTTTTCTCATCAAAACAAATCCGGATCAATCTTTCCAGCCTCTTTCTAAAGTTATTTCTGGCGGTGAGTTATCGAGACTAAGCTTGAGCATGCACCTTGCGCTTGCGCATCGCACGCATATCCCGACTTTGGTTTTTGATGAAGTAGACACGGGATTAAGTGGTGCAACAGCGGAAAAAATTGGCAAACTCTTAAGAAAACTGGGAGACTCCTATCAGGTATTCTGTGTGACGCACCAACCTCAAGTTGCCGCTTGCGGGCATCAACAAATACTCGTTGAAAAAGAATATATCGCACAGAGCACCTATACACGCTTGCGTGTATTAACCGAAACAGAACGCACAACAGAAATTGCACGCATGTTAGGTGGAGAAACCATTACAGATAAAACACTGGCGCACGCGCTAGAAGTGTTAGAGGTTGCGCAGGTGCTGGCTGGTTCTGTTTAACCGATTCTGTTTAACCGAGCTGCCGCTGCCGCTTCATTATCATTTGTTCCACACGGATCGCCCAGCACACGACCATTACGAGGAGAAAACAAACCAGAAAACAGCGCACGTTCAGGCGAAGGGGGTAATGCCTCTACAGCAGAAACGAATACCCGCAAAGCTGTTACAAATCGTTTCTCTATCTTCATTAATTCTACCCTGGCTTTTTGGTAATTAGGGTCAATTTTAAGCACTTTTAAAAAAGCTTCATATGCCTCACCCATCTGACAGAGCCACTCATGCATAATGGCTTTGTTATACCAAGCTCGTGCGTAGCCAGGATCTTGCGCAACAGCAAATTCATAGAAAGGTAATGCTGCTTTATACGCCCGCACCTTGGCATTTTTATTACCCTCATCCGTATATTCCACCGCATTTTCTCTGCTTATCCAATCAACTTTTCTCACTGCACCTTGATCATGGATGAACGAAGCACCTCCATCACGCTCATCACTTACACGTAACTTCTGGATTAACGTCGGATGAAATTTAAGTAAGAATTCAGGGTAAGCATCTGAAGGCATTATATTGACCGTCGTTATCCCAAGCATTTTACAAGTACCAGCATTACCCAATCCATCTATAATCATGTACTTTTGACTGCTTAACATGCGAGATGATAATAATTCCTCTATTTTTTTAGCTTTTTTTACATTTCGCTTTTCTATTACTTCTGTAGCCCACACCACGTCTTTAGAAAAAGAGTTTTCACTACTTCGTAAAATATCGACAGCTCTATTATCTTCCATTTCCTCAATTCTCGAAAGATAGCCACTGAATGGAATAACTGCGACCCCGCAAAGACGGAGCATTATCGCAAATACCAATAGTTCAAGGGAGTGGGAAGGACAAGGAAAAGAAGATTGCTTTTGTATCTCTTTTGCAACTGAGTAACAAGTATCGTAGTCAGAACCCACAAACGACCTTGGAAGACGCGTTCTCTCGTCGGTCACAACACCAGGAAAATGCGCTTCATTAAATGGAACAAAAACAACCACTTTATTTCTCACCAAATAGTCTATGAGCAGGAATGGAGAACTTGACATATGCTGAAGAAACCGCTTATCTTGGACAACCACACCCAAGCACACCCCTCTATCGCTATCCATTCTGCGACACAACATACGATCAAATCTATCAAACATAGTTAAATCCTCGCTTATTTTTTTAGTGGCGGCGTACTCTAACACAGATCCCAGCATCGATCAACACTTACAATCCTATCGCCCATTGCCAGGCAGGGAATACTTCGATTATTCCTGATGATACTTTTATTGTTTCACGGTGGTTTAGTGTAATAAGATAAGATTTTTTGAGCCCACATTCACTCATCGCAATCTCTAACGCCCTCACTTCTCTTCCGTATGTTTCTTTATTTTCCACACTGAGAGAAACTTGATACAACGCATACTCGCCAAGCAGTGAGGTGACAATAAAGTCAACTTCATAATTATTTTTTGTGCGATAATATTCAACTTTTAAATGCGATTTTCGCAGCTTTATATACACAAAATTTTCTAACAGATGCCTCCAGTCAGACTGAAGACGATAGATAAAAGCATTCGCCAATCCCGTATCTATCAAATAAATTTTTTTCGGATTAGTCCGCCTGATGCGTTCTGAACGAGAAAAAATAGGAACAGGAAACACCAAATAAGCATCAGCCAAATAATCAAGGTACTCATATAAAGCGTTTTTAGTACAATGGATACCTTGAGATTTTAAATCATTATAAAATTTATTTACACTGAATTGTGTCCCTGGAGAAGCAAGCAAACAACGAACCATAGCACGCAAAGTATGGATATTTGAAACTTGATGCCTCTCCACAATATCACGCAATACCACAACATCAACATATTCTTGTAGTATTCGTATGCGATATTCATCAGCAACTGTTTGCACCTCGGGAAATCCACCCTGCACCAGAAATTGTTTGAATCGATTAGCAAGTAAAGCACGTTTTTGAGCACCTATATGCGCTGAAAATGTCATATCAGGGTCCATAAAAGTAAGAAATTCCCTATAGGAAAAAGGGAATATTTCTGTTGCAATTGACCGGCCACGAAGCGATGTGGCTATCTCTTTACTCAACAATTTCGCAGAGGAACCTGTTAAAACAAGATGGACATTTTCCGTGTCAACAAGCCGCCTAATAAATTTCTCCCACCCTGCTACATTTTGAATTTCATCAAAAAAGAAATAGCATTTCTGATTTTTTAATTCAGGATAGAGACGATAGTAAACGATCGGAATAAGCTGTAGCTGTTGAACCGTGAATGGCAAAAAACGTTCATCATCAAAGTTAATATAGAGAAGACGCTCTTTAGCAATGCCCGATTCTAATTTTTCCCACATATTCTGGAACAAAAAAAAGGTTTTTCCTGAGCGTCGCATGCCGATGATTGTGTCAATTTTTCCAGTCAATTCAGGCATCTCTGCTTCGCGCGGCACCAAATCAGGTAGCGGGCGCTCATGAAAATCATGGATAATTTGCTCGAGTAACTCTTCCATTTCTATCTCTAAAAAAAGGAAACTATAAATCCATTCTATCTCTAAAAAAGAGAAAGATCAAGACTATGCCATCCTCACGCATGGCAGCAACATGCGACCCCTGTAACACATTGATATTTCAATGAAAATCAACCTCTACTGGCACGCCTGACAAACACCATAAATATTCAAGCTATGATCCGTCATCACATAACCCGACTTCTTAGCAATGGCCTCCTGGCGAGCTTCTATCACTTCATCAACAAACTCTTCTACTTTCCCGCACTTCACACACACCAGATGGTCATGATGTCGACCGCTATCTAGCTCAAACACAGACTGCCCAGACTCAAAATAGTGCCGGATCACAAGCCCTGCCTCTTCAAATTGCGTGAGCACACGGTACACCGTCGCCAACCCTGTGTCGTCACCAGAGGCGACAAGCAGCCGATAAATATCTTCCGGACTTAAGTGGCGCTCTTTGGCATTTTCTAAAATCTGTAAAATTTTCAGACGAGGCAACGTTACCTTCAGACCCGCTTTTTTTAAATCTTCATTGTCAGTCATTGCTTACTCCTTTCGCTATTTTTTGCATTTCTCTTCGGTTATACTGGCGCCCATTCGTACGGTACACGGAGAGCATGAATGTATAAATTGATCATATGCTGTATTACAACACTAATACTCACAGGTTGCAGCTTATTCCAAGTCCATAAAATGGACATTGAACAAGGCAACGTGATCACCACCGAAGAAGTCCATCGACTCCACCCTGGCATGACAGAAGCAGATGTCAAACGCGTGATGGGAGAACCTGTTTTTGTCGACATTTTCAGCGAAGATCGCCTAACTTACCTCTATACCTTCAAACAAGGTCATGGCACCCAAAGAGAAACGCGCGTCATATGCTTATTTCAGCATGGCAGACTACAGAGAATCAGCACGACCTGAGGGTAAAGGTCAACGCTTTCTGATGACCTTTCGGTTTGCTCTAACGCGTCTTGCTACTTTAGGATCAATGAGAAGTGGTCTGTAAATTTCAATACGATCACCATCTTCAAGCTCATCTTCTAGCTTTCGCACTTTACTGAATACGCCTACCTGATACTCTGTCGTCATTATCTCTGGAAACCGTGTAAATACGCCAGATTGTAGAATAGCTGCCTTTACTGTTGTACCTTCTTTCACTTCCATAGGCAACACATGCTGCTTTTCTGCGTTAGCAAAAACGACTTCGATGTTTAACAAATTTCTGTACCTCCATACAATTCTGCCGCGCGCTTGCAAAACGCTTCTACCAGTGTATTTGCAATATGCTGAAAAACCGGCTGAAACAGTTTATCAATCAAATGCCCTGTAAATTCAAATTCTAAATCTAACGTGATTTTACAGGCGTATTCTTCTAAGGGAATGAACTCCCATGTCCCTTGAAGACGTTTTAATGGTCCATCCACTAACTGAATTTCCATACGTTGATCAGGAAACAATCTATTTTGTGTTGTAAAATTTTTACTCACTCCCTTCCAATGCACCTCTAGAGAGGCCACGACTTCTTCTTCTGTGCGCTTGATGATGTGACTCCCGCTACACCAAGGCAAAAATCTGGGATAGTCCTCGATTGTGTTGACCAGTTCATACATCTGGCGAGCACTATGGGGAACGATCGCATTTCTTTTTAACGTATGCATAAACAACATTTCCAACTTTCGAAGTTTGACATTATACTGCCAAACATGAAAAACACACAAAAAACAAATACACAAATTGCAGTTAACCGCAAAGCACACCATGAATACTTCATTGAAGAACGCTTTGAAGCGGGGCTTGTGCTAGAAGGCTGGGAGGTCAAAAGCCTGCGTGCGGGGCGTGTGCAACTCGATCAAGGATACGTGCTCGTAAAACACGGCGCTGCGTGGCTTTTTGGCGCGCTTATTACGCCCTTACAAACGGCATCGACGCATATTCAACCAGACCCCATGCGAAACCGCAAGCTTTTATTGCACCAACGCGAGCTGAGCAGATTGATTGGTCAGGTAGAGCGCAAAGGTTATACCTTGGTCCCTATGACACTCTATTGGAAAAGCAATCGTGTGAAGCTTGAAATTGGCCTCGCCAAGGGTAAAAAGTTACACGATAAGCGTGCGACAGAAAAAGAGAAAGACTGGAGCCGACAGAAAGAAAGGCTCTCGAAAGGGCGCTTGCTTTAAGTACTTCATTTTAAAGTCATAAAAATACCTTAAAAAAATAGTAGACTTTTTATTACATTGCGGTAAACTGAGATGTTACTCCGTTAACAGTGGCATTTCTTAGGAAAGCAGCCATAATTGAATATGGGGGGCGACCTGGTTTCGACGTGGGTTGCGAAGCTAAAGGTGCATGTCGAGGATTGTAGCTGACCTCGTAAAAAATGTTACAAAACAAATAGTTAACAAAAAACGTAAACTCGCTGTTGTTGCTAACGAGCGCTTCATCAAAGAAGCTGAGGTAGCAAAAGCCGCTTAAAAACCGGCTCGGCGCCATCCACCAATTGTGCTTGTACGATTGGCAGTTTGTGAAAGCAAACGCGGGTGGTCAGAACCTACAAGCTCGCGAAATGACCCGCCCGAGGTCAAATCGTTAAACCTAGTGGGCTCGCGGCCTAGTACCCTTCTCGTTGGGGACGAAGCGGCTAAATCAAATGACGAGATAAACATGTAGACCCAATAGTAGAGGATTTGCGGACGCGGGTTCAATTCCCGCCGCCTCCACCAAATTTGAGTGCTAGCGCAGTTAGGGATGGTTGTTTGCGCAAGCACATATCATATGCAAGCATCCTCATGAAACTGAACAACGCGCAAAACCGAGCCGCGACCGTGAGGGAGCGTTACTGCGCTATAACTTTCAGCTGAAATTTCCTACTTAAAATAAAAATTCGGACTCAATATGCTACCCAACCTGCACAGGGATGTTCGGGATCATTTGGCTTGATCAGACCTGCTTTTAGTGAAATGCTGGCAAACTGTCACCGTTTGAAAATGACCGCTATAGCCCTTCTTTTGATAATGAGTTAATGTATGCATAAATGTTACCATCAAGTTTTCTCATCTTTTTTTGTGATTTTTCCAATTGCTTCACTGCTTTCACCGCGTCAACAAAATGATTTTGACCTGCCCCGGGATTTTCAAACCAAGCTAGTTTAGAGATAATGCCCCTCAATTAAGAGGGCATTGTATGAAAAAGAGTCGCTATACAGAAGAACAAATTGTTCGCATTTTACGTGAAACTGATCGAGATTCTATCGCTGAAGTTGCTAAACGCAATGGTGTTTCAGAAGCATCTATCTATGGCTGGCAAAAACGTTTTGGTGAAATGGAAACCAATGATGTGAAACGCCTCAAAGAGCTCGAGACAGAAAATGGGCGTCTCAAGAAGCTTCTTGCAGAGCGTGATCTTGCAATCGAGGTAATGAAGGAAATCAACGCAAAAAAATGGTAAGCGTGCAAGCGCGTATGGAACAGGCCTCATATGCAATGCAGCGAGGCCTGAGCCAGCGGATGACTTGTGCGCTGCTTAAAATAAGTCGTTCAAATTTATATTATTCACGTAAGATGCCATTAAAGGATGCGCCTGTGATTGAAGCAATGAAAGTATTATCTGGAACGTATCCACGATTCGGCTCACGCCGCATACGTATATTCTTGCAACGTGATGGCATCAACCTTGGTAAGGAGCGTTGCGGACGTTTATGGGCAAAGCAGGACTACAAGTGCCAAGAAAACGTTGTAGAAAACGTGCTGGAACAATAATAAGACCATTAGCGCCAACTGCGCGCAATTCAGTGTGGAGTTATGATTTTGTGTATGATAGTTGCGCAAATGGCCAAAAGTTAAAATGTTTAACTGTTGTTGATGAATACACACGTGAATGCCTAGCGATTGATGTAAATGGCGCTATTCGTTCTTCACGTGTTATAGATGTGCTGAGTAAACTAATGAGGAGTCACGGTACGCCACGTTATCTTCATTCCGATAATGGACCTGAATTTGTGAGTAAAGCGCTACTTGAATGGGCAACAAAAGAGTCGTTACAATTAGCATTAATTGAGCCTGGCAAACCATGGCAAAATGGTACAAATGAAAGTTTCAACGGTAAATTCCGTGATGAATGTTTGTCAATGGAATGGTTCCGTAATCGAATGGAAGCAAAAGTTGTGATTGAGGATTGGCGCGAACATTATAACGATGTCAGGCCGCATTCCAGCTTGAACTACCAAACTCCTAATGAATTTAAAGTATCATTGGGAAATTATTTAACAACTGGGGCTGATTTCTCTAATTGATTTTGGTACTAAAAAACCGGGCAGGTCAATGGTAGGTGATGGCCGGTTTCCTAGACAGGTTCGCCTAAGCGGTAGCCGGAGCGTAGCTTGGGTTGAGGCGGGGTAGAGGATTGGATGACAGCGCGGATTGAGGCAAGTCGGAGTACAAAGTAAAACCGCTGGGTCTGCTACTACTCTGCAGGCCCATCTTCATGAGTAGTAAAATCAGACAACCAGCAGAATGTGTTAACCAGCTTCATTTGCTCAATTGTTTTGCAGGGAATTTCTAAAAGGTTTTTATTAACAACCACTACAGCCAAACATTTTGCACGCGATAGCGCAACATTGAGTCTGTTTTTACTATAAAGAAACTCAATATTACGCGGTAAATCTTCTTCACTAGAAGTTACCATTGATACCAAAACAATGGGCGCTTCTTGTCCCTGGAATTTATCCACGGTGCCGACCCTAGCCCCTGGTGGCAATATAGATTTCAAATAATTAACCTGAACATTGTAGGGAGTAACGACAAGAATATCATCTTGATTTAGGTCTCGTGTGCCATTTTGATATCTCAGTTTCTGGAGAATTACCTGATTATAAAGTTTTTTTATAACGACACCTTCTTCCTCACTTTTTTGTGAACAACCGGTATGATTAGCAGCAACGATATGAATACCTTCAGATGTGATCCCCTCAATTGGCTTATCAAAAACTAAACATCGTTGTTCATTCCCTGAATCAGCATTTAATCGTCCATCATAAAAAGCAGCTGAGATAAATTTACAAATACTTGGGTGTAATCGTCGTGTGTTATTAAGAAAGATTCCTCTTTCTGGTGGGATTGTCGCGTGATCTTCTAGTAGAAATTCCAATATAGATTTACCTGCATTACCAGGATGAACGCCTTTAATAGGTTGACCCAGCTGCATCTGATCTCCAACAAGAATAATATTTTTCGCAGCAGTACCCATAACAACAACGTTCGCAATTGAAACCTGACCTGCCTCATCAACAAAAAGATAATCCAGATGGCTATCAAAACGGTTATCTGAAAACAACCAAGCCGTGCCAGCCAATAGCGCAACGTTTAGACAATCATCTTTATTTGTTGTTTCACTGCGAATACAGCGCTTAGTATAATGAGTATCTTCGTCATCTTTGCTACCCCACTTAATGCCTGTAAAACTAAAATTCTCTTCTAAAGCCACTTCTTCTATCTTGTCCAGTAAATTATGGATTGCTTTATGGGAATTAGCTGTAACCCCAACCTTCTTACCCTGACGAATTAATTCTACGATAACATGAGCGCTGGTATGCGTTTTACCGGCACCAGGCGGCCCTTGTATAAAGAGATAGCTTTCATTTAGATTAGCAATCGCTGCAAGAGTATTTATTTGAAGTTCGCCGGTACCGACAATTGATTCCCCAGAATTTTTTCCCTTAATTCTTGGAATAGCTTTATTGAGTATATCCAACACCGCCATATATTTATGCTGATTTTGAAGAATGCTATCCGCCACTCTATAAATAGCCTCGCGCAATGATTTAGCATCAATCGGATTAGAAGGCCCAATGGACAATCGTTCCGGCAAACTATCTTTGACACCTCGTTTCAATTTGACTGTGCATTCATCATTATTAAGCTCTACGATAGTACCAGCGGCTTTCATAGTGGCAACATTAACAACGCTATCATAACAATTAAATTTATATTCTTGCGGTAGAAAATGATAAGTATAAATCAATGATCGCTTCTCAGGCATCGGTTTACCCATTAAGGTCAAACCTCCTAAACATTCCGGATCATCGATAAGCTCATATTCAAACTTATCTCGTCTTTCAAAGCTGGCCCACCATTGCGGTTTGTTTTCTCGGCGGTGAAATTCCAACAAAGAAAATAATAATTCCCTTAATGGCTTTTCGTCCTCACTCACACCGTCAAGCAGCCGATGGCGATAGGATTCATATTCAACTTCCCAATCTTTTCTCTCTAGAACTGTTTCATTTTCTGTGTTGTTATTTTTTCCAGTAAACCATGGCATATCGCTGGATCGTAAACTTAACAACCAGTCCCGTAGTTTGAGTGTGGAAACACAATCAATTTCGTTATATGCAGCTATTTCATCTAACAGTTTTTGATCTTTCGTTTCGCACCAAAGGTTATAAACCACAATACTATCGGTAGCTGTTGCAACTGAGCCTTCTCGCTTTTCCATATAGAACGTTTCAAGATTTTTAATTGAATATCCAGGTTCCGATGTTCTAATACTTTCACGAACCACTTTGTATAAATCAACAAATTTATCTTGGCGCAGCAAATTATCTATTTGTTCTTCTGCTATTCCATATCTACAGGCAAGCCTTTTTAGAGCAGATGTTTCGTAATGATTATAATGATAAATATGTGCGTTGGGATACACTTGTATGTGATCGCCAATAAATGTCATAAATTCTTTGAAAGTTTCCCGTTCCTGCTCATGATTATGCGCCCAGAAAGTTTTAAAAATATAACTTCCTTGAGTGACGAAATAGATACCAAATAAATACTCAAGACCATTGGGATAAAGTGGATCACCTTCCATATCAAAAAAGATATCGCCCGTATCCGGTTTTGGCATGCGCTCAAATCCACACCCTGGCAAAGACGTTAATATTTCATACTTATTCTCACCAGTTCGTAACTTATGTATCTGTAAATTGGCTTGAGCTTGCAATCTTTTGAAAACATCTGGATTTAACTCAGATACAATTGTATCAGCAGCTAACGAAGCCAAATCAGAAACTGTTTTTATCTGTGCTTTTTCTAATTTATCGATTTGTGATCGTTGAATGTTAGCTACAAGACTAAGATGATTATCAGACTCCCATTGCTCAATACAATGATCTCGCCAATGACATATCGAACAATGTTTACAAGGTTCTGGATAAGAATGAACAGGTGGCGATGCCATGTATGACTCAAACTGATGCTTTGCTTGCAAGTAGTAAAATGAAAAATCATCAAACTTAAAAGATACCTGCTTTCCATCACCCAACACTAAGTGCATCAATTCCGGCTTAACACCTTGAGCATCTTCAAGCAAACTAGTATATGCACATAATTGCATAATATGCTTGGGCTTAGGATTTCTTGCAAGCTTAGTATCGACCACTTCATAACTGAAAGAGCCAAATCTGGAAGGTTTGTCAATTTTTATTAAGAAATCTGCATCTCCACGCCAAGGATGTTTATAAAACACACCTTGATAGACAACAGCGGCACCTGATTGCAATGCTTCTTTAGTAAGTTTCACCCTCTCACCAAGATCCAGGTCTTTAGGAATTTGAAAAATCGTTTTACCTTGCTTTCCTAAAGACTCAAGGTAATCAGATTCATGTTGATGGCCTTTTTCCTTCAATAGCTTACTGACAGAAGAATCCTCTGATTTGAGAATTTTATCTGCAAGATTGTGGAAATCAAGAAAAGTGAGATGATGACATTCTAGGAAATTCACCAAATCTGATGCCGAAAATAAATACTGACCATCATTATTTTTTTGCACGATAAATACCCTCATTCATCAGTGGCATCCTTTCTGTAAAAATTACAAAAATAAATTAATAATTTTTACTCGCTAATAATTTTCTTTATTAGCGCATCTAATTTAGTAACCTCGCTTTTCCAATCTTTAGACCAATCTTGAGACCACACCCTAGCGATTTTCCACCCACGCGACTCCAAAAGCTCCTGCCTAATTTTGTCTCTATCACGAGCATAAGGAGTAGAGTGAAACAAAGCTCCGTCACATTCTATACCTAAAATAAAATTTGAAGGTATGACAGGATGATGAACTCCGAGATCAATGTAAAAACCACTGGAACCAATTTCAGGAGAAATTTTGTAGCCCAAATCTTCTAATCGACGATGAACATCTTTGCTGAAATTACTCGACTTACGAGTGGTGATTGCGCCGCCGACTCCAAATGATTCAAGAATTGCTTTTGCATCAAGATAATTTTTTTCACTAATAGCATTAGCATATTTTAAATATCGTCCAAACAAGACTAAATCAGGATTCTTTCCAAAGTCCTTTTCTTCTGTAGGTATTTGATTAGGGTCAAAGGAGCAGAAAACTTCGATTTTTTGTTTTGCCCTTGTTATTGCAACATTAAGTCGACGACCGCCACCTTGCTTAGAAAGAGGGCCAAAATTCATATATACTTTTTTACCTGGTGAGGATGGCGCATACCCTACCGAAATCAAAATAATATCCCTTTCATCACCCTGAACATTTTCTAAATTTTTAATAAAAAAACTAGCGTCTGCTTCACCATCAAAATAATTTCTTGCGCGCTCAATATCATTCTTAAAATTTATATCTGAAAGCTGCTTTCTTTCAATTGCATCTTCAATTGCCAGCATTTGTGACTGCCCCATCGCAATTATACCAAATGATTTATTAGGAATCATTTTCAATAACTCAGCGAGTCTATTCACAACAACTCCAGCTTCTACTACATTTCCATTTTTTTGGCTAAAATACGCATCTTTAATTTTATGAAACTTAATTACATCACCCTCAGTAATAAAATAAGGATTAGGAACAGCGATCAATCGACCGCCATAAAAAGCCCTATTTGAGAAGGCAATAAGAGATTCAGATCGGCTTCTATAATGCCACTCTAATATCTCAGAAGGGTAGATTTGTGACGCCAAATCTAAAATACTTGCTGTTAACTCTGCCTCATTATCATCATCGTCATCATCAATAAATTCACTAGCAGAGAAAAAATTTGTAGGCGGCATTTGTTTAGGATCACCAACAACAACCATAGAACTTGCTCTATAAATAGAGGGAACAGCATCTTCGACCCTCACTTGAGATGCCTCATCAAATATGATTATATCGAAAAGTCCCATTTGAATCGGCAAAACCTGGCTGATACTTAATGGACTCATTAACCAACATGGCTTGAGTTTAAGCATAGTAGAGAGGGCACCCTTCTCCATTATCTCACGAGGCGGTAAAACCTTACGCTGCTTATTTGCCTCTCGCTTAAGTAAGCTAAGACCTTCAAATTCACCAATACCTTTCTTCCATCTTTTTGAGAAAGTATTATTTACGAAATCACGCGCTGAATGCCTATGACTATCCTCAATTCTCTTAAATTGCTCAATTTTTTTATGAAAAACATCTTTATCAAAATTACGCAACTCTGGATTTTGAGTAATGCTTTCATCGAGCCACCACTTCATGACAAGAGATAGCACGTATGAACCCCAAGGACTCTCAATAGACACAAGATTATCAACGAGTATTTGCTTTGAAAAATCAGTTTTTATATTTAAGCGAAGATTTTCCAAGCATAAATCCACCTTATCAAGAAGTTCAAGATCATCTATTGTTTGAATAAGAAGATCATAAGGAAAAAAATCATTATTTTTTATTTCTAGTTGCGGAGATCTCTCAAAATAATTGTACAGCTCATTTTTATATTGACCTAATATGTTAATATTTTTTTCCAGATCAGATTTGAGGTGTGAAATCTCCAAAATTAATTTCTTTATTTCACCACTAGATTCGGCAGTATAATTTATAAATTTAGCTTGACTCAATAATCCTAAATTTTTGACTATAGCCCCAGTTTCAGAGACGATTTTTATAATTGGAATTATTGTTTGACACGTATCTATGACCAATTGTGGATTAGCTTCTTCTAAGGCTACAGGAATCAACTTATTCTGCGTTATTGCTTTAAATGACTTAATCGCTTCACAAACTAATCGATAAGCTTTAAAGGCTTTATTTGTCCCATCCCATTTAGACTGAAGATATTGACAGCGATAATTACGCATTCTCCAGAAGGTAGGCGAACACCAATCAACAAGCCCATGCTTTAATGAATAATATGATTCAAGCTGTCTTACTAGCTCAATGTCAGCATCAAGCTTGATTTGATCAAAATATAACTTTTCGCTTTCAATGATTTTTATAATTTCATCTATTTCTTTCTGATAAATAGGCAACCCAGCCTGGTCAGAGTAAAACAGATTAGAAAAACTCATCCATTCGGGAGGAATAGTTGACTTAATAATTTCATCTAAAACACTTGCTGATGGAATAGAGTCAATGTTATTGATTCCCAAATCAATAATCTTTTTTTCCAACTCATTTACAGTCTTTTCAGACTGTTTTATTTTATCTATCAAATCTGTGATTGATTGCGAGAAACTCGTTGTTAAAATAGTATCCTTTTTTCTATAAAGCCAAGGATGCGTCGGAAAGTTGGGAACCTTTTTTACTTTATCTTGTAACTCGTCGAGTATTGAACAACTCTGCTGCAAATCTGCAAAAGAACACTCAGAAAATTGTTTTGCTAAGGCAATATTAACCTTATCAACTGCAAATTGAGCGTATATCGATAGTAAATCTGAAATAGATAAACCACTAGGATTGTGCTTTGATTCAAGAACTCGATAATAATTATTTATTTCTGCTTTTAACTTGTCAAATTCATCAGTAATTAAATCCCATTGCTGATCGGTACTAGTATCATGCACTGAATCCGAAAGCTCTAAAAATGAATTATAAAGATTTTGCTTATTTAAGTCGCTGCTATGAATAAGAACGGCTTGAGAAACAAGATTAGCCTGTTGTAACCGAGAATAAACAACATCGAGAGCAGCTCTTTTTTCTGAAACAAATAATACTTTCTTCCCTTTTGCCAATGCTTCTGCAATTAAATTTGTAATAGTCTGGCTCTTTCCAGTACCTGGTGGCCCTTGAATCACCACAACTTGACTTTTTGTTGTTTGATCTATTGCTCTGTGCTGAGAGGAATCGATATTTACTACAAAATGATTTTCTTTTTCTTTGTATCCATCAAGCATTTTTATTCGTTCATGATCATCGCCTCTATCATTTGGTATTGGCTTTCCCAGAAACAGTTCCGATAAAATCGGATGCATTTCTGTTTCTTCAAGAATAGAATCATAATCGCGTAAAAGAACAGTACGACTAGCATTTAAATGGTCAATAAGGACGATATCAATTAAATAAAATTGATTGTTTGTTACCTTGTTATAAAGCTCGTACTCTTTTTTTGAAAGCACTTCTTCGATATTAACCGGAATCCTATCAATTATTTCTCCTTGCTCATCTTTGACAATTTTAAATCGTGGAGGAATTTTAGGAAGCGCATCAGAAAAAGAATTTTCGATACTAAGTGTTTTCCCTGCATCCTCAAGATAACGTTTAAGCTCTTCAAGTGCATCCGACACCTGATCTGATTCAAACCGCTCAGGAAGTTGAATTCCCCACTTTTGACGAAGTGCAAGCCTAAGAGAAGAGTTAAGCTGGAGTGAATTATCTTCTAGTTTAAGACTCCAACGCTTTCTCTTATCTTTTGTGATATCCACCGCAATTTTAAATACAGGTGAAATTAAAAAATCTTCTGGTTTATAGGTAGTCGTATCTCTCCAGCAAAGAAATGGCCCAAGAAGCCAAGCACCAGAAATACCATACTCTCGCTGAAATTTATCATCCGCAAGCCGTACTTTATCTAGCCGTTTAATTAAATCTGCATTATTGGTTTCATCCAATAAAAAATGTTTGCTAAGATCAAGGACAGATTCATTAAGTAATTCCTGAAACCGTGGCATCATGGTGCGTAAGGGTACAAATTTTTCTAAAATCAGATCGTCAAATTCTTCATCTACTTTTGGATTTTTAGATAGGTTAATACAATGTCCACGGCTTTCTCGATAGTAAAGTTCTTTATTTCGACGTGACAAGTTGGCGAGGAGATCTCGATATCGTAATATTTGGCGCCTTATAAAATCTAGGACTGACACAGAGGTTTCCTCTAACCTATTGGATATTCTTGTATTATATATTAGCGGGCGCAATCATTCCTCTTGAAAAACACTACTGATATTTGCATGCCTATAGTCGGCACTAGAACCCCCCGCATGGTAAATTATAAAAACCTAAATTATTCAAAGACTTAAAATATGCCATCAGAATGAGCATCGACAACTATCGCTTATTTGTACAATTTTTCAACTGAATTTTAATTTCATGACTAACGCTATTTCCCGACTTCATATAGGAAATGCTGTATGACGGCCAAGAGAAATTGAGTAACTTATGACCGAGCAACGGCGAGCAACGGAGTCAGGCTTGCATAATCAACAACGGGGTCAGGCTTGCATAATTGTACATTCAATCAACGGGGTCAGGCTTGCATAATTGTACATTTACACTAGCAACGGCAACGGGGTCAGGCTTGCATAATTGTACATTTACACTTATTGCAGTAAACGCTTGATAGTATTAAATCTGAAAATACAATTATACAAGCCTGACCCCGTCTCATGACCCCGTCTCACAAGCCTGACCCCGTCTCAAAAAATAGCACCTCCTTTATTGATACTTATAGTCCGTGGTTTTATAAGTATTTGGCGCATATCCTACATTAATGTGCAAAAAACATCCAGCACTTATTAAGTTGGGCAAAAGAATAAGAGAACTCCGAAAAGAAAAGGGGTTTTCTCAAGAAGACTTTGCCTATGAGGTTGGTTTGGATAGGACTTATATGGGTAGCGTGGAGAGGGGCGAGCGTAATATTGCAGCTATAAACTTAATTCGTATCGCCAAAACGCTTAAGGTCGAGTAAGGTCGAGGTTGGTGCTCTCTTTCCTTCAATTAGAGGACTTGATTAGCGCAACTGAGCAGGCAAGTTCACAGTAATTAAAAAAATGTTAGCATCTGTCTGCTCAAAAACTACCCACTTTTGTCGGCAGGTTTATATATATGTGCAGCAATTCCCATGCAGTAGATTTCTAGCAACTCATCTCTGCTTTTGTTGTTAAGCTCGTTTATATCGTAATGTGTGCATAGTCGCTTAATAAGTTCTTCTTTAGCTAATTTATTGAATCCCTTCATAGCAAAATCAAATGCATCTAATGGGCTTTTTAATCCTCGCGGCACTTCTTGATATTCGCCAAAAAAAGTATCAGGTGATTTTTCATACGCGCTGATCTCATCATCGGATAATGGAAGATTTACAATAAAACACTTTCCGCTATGGTCTGAGCATATGCCTGTGGCAGTTTTATTCTTTATGTTAACTACGGCATTTTTTAGCGTAACAATAAAGTTTTTTCCTTCTTGATCGGATAGTTCGTATTTCTCACCATATAGCAATCGATTGTGCTTAAGTTCAGTCAGTGTTCCGTCAAATGTATCGGGTATCACGGTATGTGCTTCTATTGATTCCCATAATTTATGAATTGGCGCATGTTTTTTTCTGTCCGCTATAAGTTGAGCTAAAGTTCTTTTTTTGAAACCATAATCATCCATATTAAAACCGTCACTAAAATACAATGGATTCTGAGATGGACCATCTAGATTGTAATGATATGGGTGGTTAGTTAAAAACACATATGCACTTTTATCCAAGTTAGTCTTTGTGCTCACATTAGAATGTTCAAGTTTTCTAAGTTGTTTAGCTAGAATCTCCCCACTAAATTTGGCGGCTTCAATAAATGGCAGATTGATATCAACAAATATCACACGCTCATGTTTAGCTTCCTTAGCCAAGGCTTTATTAATTGGGCCGCCGATATCAAGCTTTAAATTAGGAGAGCCATCATGGGAAAAACCATCGTTTAACCTATGCCTGTATTTAGCCTCAACTGAAAAACTTTGGCCAGTTTCAGTGTGAATTGCGATAAATTCACAGTGGGTGCTTTTTTTATCTGATTCATTTTCAAAATTTATTACATAACCAGCTTTTATGAAGATTGCTGCCACAAATGTTTCATAGTATGCACTAGCAAATTGCTCTTTATTCTTGAGTCGTTTGATTAATAGTTCTAACAGTTCGGCGTTGTGAGAGATTAAATATAAATTATACGAAAGCCACATAAAAACAGAAACAGCACCTGTATATGGCGCAGATACTTTTCCTTCAACTTTTTCCAGGGTGGCCCTATATGCCACAAGAGAATCGTATGCTCTGATAAGCGGATGTTTGAACTCATCTGTATCGCTTCTCTGTTCATCATGCCATTTCTGTCCAAAAAGAGAGAGAAGGTGTGAATATAAGAAATCGTGGAAAGTCTCCCATTTTCCTGTGTACATTCGATTGCCGACAATTACCACCCGGTGATTTTCAACAGCAGCTGAGATGATTGGCTTGCCCCATCCTTGTTGTTTTTTTCTTCGTATTTCTTCTGCTTGTTTACGCTTAATTATTTTTTGAACATTTTTATCTAAAATAATTTTATTCAGATTGCCATGGCAGCGCTTAAATTTAATGCCGCTGCCACATGGGCAACGCTCATTTCTACCTATTTTTATTCCTTGATATCTCAAATTGCGATCTCCCGCAAAATTAAACTGATAAGCTTAAAAAGATTAATCGTGTCTTTGCTATACGCCGGAACCGACATTAAGAATGCAGATAAAACTTGATGCTACGATCCATTTTTTTATTGTTATTTTGCACTAAAGATGGTCGACGATTTTATCGATTGCTTCTACGCAATTTGCTCTATACTCTTCTTTGACCTGCACACGATGCCCATTAACTGATTGCTTTCCTGCTGCTAGTTTTGAAAAACAACGGGGTCAGGCTTGCATAATTGTACATTTACACTTATTGCAGTAAACGCTTGATAGTATTAAATCTGAAAATACAATTATACAAGCCTGACCCCGTCTCAAGCCTGACCCCGTCTTTGACCCCGTCTCCATGCTGCAACCCGGTTGCATGTAATAGTTTACATTTTTGACTAGTGAAATATTCACGTATTAGATATGTCTTGCCAACGCGTCTTCGTCCATAAACAACCAAGAACTCAGCTTCTTGAGAATTATAAATTTTATCAAGGAGCTTTAACTCTTTTACTCTGCCAATAATCATATCTCATCCTAGCTGGGCCACTTATAGGAATCTTATAAGCGGCCCACTTACTTTATCGAATCCCTCATAGAATTTGATTCCCCAACTCGCACGTATATAACTATTTGCTTATATTGAAAAATTTATTTTGATACCTCCATCGAACGCTGATTTCTCTAATTGATTTTGATACTAAAAAAACCGGGCAGGTCACTTCTCTCCTGCCTTCTTTTTGAACTGTCCGGAAATTCCGGATAGTTGCCTCTTCATCCAAGACACAAGCAATAAAGGGTAAGTAAATTAAAATTTAATGCTATACTTAAACGATTACACCAAATAACAGGACGTTATTATGAATAAAAATATTCCCTTAATAACAGCAGGCTTTATTTTTCTCCTAGTCGCCATCGCCCATATCGTTCGCCTCTATCTGCATATAGAAATAATCGTATCTGGTCACATTCTCCCCTTGAGTGTCAGTATATTTGGGTCCATCCTCTCATTCATACTGTCTATCTGGATGTTTCTATCGAGCAGGAGAGGATAGAACAAAAAATAATCAATTTAATCTCAAGCCACTCGAGAGTTCTCCGAGCTTTCAAATAACGGTCAATTTATTGAAGCTCTGCCAGGACATTTAAATTACTCACAAGAATACGAAGATCGAAAAGAAATAGTTTTAAGGAGTTACTAATGCAATTTATATATCATATTGAAGGTATGCATTGTGAAGCATGCGTTGAAAAAATCAAATCTGCCTTATCTCCTCATTTTATAATCAAAGAAATCACCCTTAGCCCACCCATCTTAAAAATTGATACTGATAATCCACCACTACTGAATGATATAAATAATAGGATATCATTGGCAGGTAAATATACCTTGCATCCAACCATGGAAAGTTCGCCTTCTTCGGCCAGCAATCCACAAATCGGATTTCGTGCTTACTTTCCAATATTTTTAATTGCGGCTTATATTTTTGGAGTAGCTACTATCAATAATTTCAATGGTCAAGAAATAAATTGGCAAGGATGGATGAACCACTTCATGGCTGGTTTTTTCTTGGTATTTTCTGCTTTTAAGTTTTTAGACCTTCCTGGTTTCGCAGACGGCTATGCTACCTACGATATATTAGCACGACGCTGGCACATGTACGGCTACATATATCCTTTTTTAGAGTTAGGTTTAGGTGTTTTGTATTTAACACAATGGGCACCAACAGCAACACAGGTCACAACCATTATTATTATGGGATTTTCCAGTATTGGCGTAATAAACAGTTTACTCAAAAAACAAAAATTCCAGTGCGCATGTTTAGGCACACTACTTAAAGTTCCTCTCTCGCGCATTACTTTGGTCGAAGATTTAATCATGGTGGCATTAGCAGCATTATCATTAATGCTGCATAAAATCATTTACTTCCTGAAATAGTGAACAAGCCAATGATACCGACGATGTACACCAGAAGCACCACGATTGAATCAATCCCCAGACAGAATAGCTGCCGTTTAGGACGAAAGATTAGCCCGTAAATATAAATAGCTGTCAAGAGCGCCCCCAAGCTAGCAAGATAGATATCTGTGCCTTGCGCATAGGGAAGCACAGATACCCCCGAAAGAAGGGTCGCTAATAAAAAAAGAGTGGGTAGAAAAGCATTGCCACCAAAAATGTCGCTAAACGCAAGCGTGTAATCACCAATTTTAACTGCAGCCAATCCTGTTGAAACTTCTGGAAGCGCTGTAGCTGCTGCCAATATAGTGGAGCCAAAAAGAACACCGCTCCAACCAGTATTAGCAGCAATAGCACTACCACTCTCTTCGAGGACAACACCAGCTGCTAAGGTAGCCAATGATGCAAAAATAAAAACCAGAAGGACACGCATCGTGCTCCACTTTTTTATCCTCTCTTGACTACGAGTCTGCTTAGGACGCAAAGTATCAGGGGCATGACCTTTCTCATGCCAAGGGAGACCCTGCCGCGCTTTATTGATCAACCAAAGACCGATGAGCCAAGTGGCAACTATCAACAGATCACCAGGGGCAAGCCGCGCAACTAAGATAGCTCGAGGTAGTTCAGCCCCCATGATAGAGATAACGAGAACACAAATAACAAGAATCCCTTCAAGCACAAGCTGTAAAGAAGCGGCTTGATAGGTTAATGCGGCTTTTTGACCTAATCCGAAGCCATCCAAAATGACAAGCACCACTGTTTGGATAGCAATTCCGCCCAGAATATTTCCAATAGCAATACCAATATGATGTGTCAAAGAAGCACTAACAATAATAGCAATTTCAGGAAGATTCGTTGCAACAGCAAGAAAAATAAGACCGCCAAGCGCTTCTCCAAAACCAAAACGCCAGTCAATCGTGTCCGTGGCATTGGAAAGCTGTATGCCAGCAATCCATACAATCGCTGCCGCTACAATAAAGATAGGAATTAATAGCGTCAAAGCCAATGATGCAAACATAGTTTCGCCCTTTTGCTATGCACTTTATCAGAGTATATCTCAAATATCTTACTGTCATCTATTGCAATATTGGCCTTATTTATATTGTAAATAAGGTTTTTTTTATTTACACTACATCCTATGATGCCAGATAGATACCCAACATCCAATATCTTTTAGGAGCATTATTGGGGGCACTAGCGACTAATGAGAAAGGACTGAAAGTGTACCCAATTTCCTTACATATCTTTAGAAGAGATTTTCGTTTACATGATAATAGCGCTTTGATTGAAGCGCTTAAATCCTCAAAACTGGTTATTCCTTGTTTTATTTTTGATGAACGGCAAATAGGTAATAATAGTTATAGAAGTGATAATTCTATTCAATTTATGACTAATTCATTAAAGGAATTAGATGTTGAGTTAAGGAAAAAAAAGAGCAGACTTTATTTTTTCTATGGTATAGCAGAAAATATTGTTAAGCAATTACTTAATAAGATAGATATAAAGGCTGTTTATATTAATCGCGATTATACCCCATTTAGTAAGGCGCGTGATAAAGAAATTGAAAATATATGCCGTAGTTTGCAAGTTGATTTTCACTGCTACGCAGATGCATTGCTTCATGAACCAGAAGAGCTTGTGAAGCCGGATAATCAACCTTATACAATTTTCACTCCTTTTTGTAAAAAAGCACTTCAATTACAGGTGTCATCCTCAAAAAAAAATTCACACAATAATTACTATCAACAGGATATTCCATTTGAAAATAGAGAACCATTTGAAAAATTATTAAAAGTAAATAATCCCCATATTTCTGTAAAAGGTGGCAGAGCCGAAGCATTAGCATTGTTAAAAAAAGTAAAAAATTTATCAAACTATGAAATCATACGTAATTATCCAGCAATGAATGGAACAACTCAGCTATCTGCGCACAATAAATTTGGAACAATTTCTATTCGCGAGTTTTATGAAGAAGTGGTAAGAAATTTTGGAACCAATCATTCTCTTATTAATGAATTATACTGGAGAGATTTTTTTACACATATTATTTTTAATTACCCGCATGCATTAGAAGGTCCCTTTAAAAAACAATATTCTAATATCACTTGGAGTAAAAATGAAAAATATTTCATGAGGTGGCGTGAGGGCAACACAGGTTTTCCTATTGTCGATGCCGGAATGAGAGAATTAAATACTACAGGTTTCATGCATAATCGAGCACGAATGATTACAGCTTCTTTTTTAATAAAAAATTTGCATATTGATTGGCGCCTAGGTGAGAAATATTTCGCACAAAAACTGGTGGATTATGATCCTGCTGTAAATAATGGAAATTGGCAATGGGTTGCTTCAACAGGATGCGACGCTCAACCTTATTTTCGAATTTTTAACCCTTGGTTACAACAGAAAAAATTTGATCCTGACTGCACTTATATCAAAAAATGGGTTCCAGAACTCAATAGCCTTTCTGCCAGACAGATTCACTTATCTAATGAAATAAAAGAAAATTACCCATATCCGATGATTGATCATCAGATTGAGAGTCAAAAAGCTAAAGCAATGTATAAAAGAGGGATTAAAATACAGAACTAATTTGGTAAGCACTCCTTAAATTAGTACACCACGTAAGAAGAGAATTGGGGTCAGGCTTGAGAATTGGGGTCAGGCTTGCATAATTGCACAGTTACACTTATTGCATTAAGTGCCTGATAGCATTGGATGTGGAATACAATTATGCAAGCCTGACCCCATTTACTCAGCTTTTTGAGAATGATAAATCTTATCAAGAAAAAATAACATATGTCTATTCAACGCAAATACGGAATCAATTTCTCTCACGCACCTACGGTGCTTGACATAGTGGGTTGCTTAACAAACCCCCGACTGCGCGCACTGCGTGCGCTTACCGGGGGCTATAAAACTTTCAGCCGTAAACGGCCTGATTGCGTCATCATTTTATGCGGCACACATAACACATAGCCACTTTTGAGTTTTTTACGGTAAAAAAGCATATTACTGCATTCGGCGAAACTGAATACCACGGGATGAGCGAACGCGGTAGCCAATAGCTAAAATCCTATCCAAATTATAGTGCATTAGCGAACGTTGAACCTGTCTTTCACCCTCTTGTCGAACTTGTAAGCAATCCTTCACGCCAGTAGCGGTTAACTCTGCACTTAAAATCTTGGCCTTCTTGATATGGCTGGTCTGTCTCTTCTGGATTGGCGTAAGATCGAATGATGCGTTTTCCTGTTTTCATGAAAAACATGCAGGCTTCTCTTTCAGCTTTTTCAATGCTGGGTGTTACTTCTTTTCCTCGTTTCTCCCGCTCGTTTGCAATAGCATATAACGCACGCTGTAATGTTGTAGTTAACTGGATATATGCTGAGGTGAGATGAGATTTAATATTTTCTAATTCTAATTCTTCTCGTGTATCGGCTAGTTGTTTTCTTAGTTCTACGACCCTACTCTCTTTCCAAGCGATATCTTCTTGCAATGCAGCGATTCTCAGGAAATGACCTGCCTCTGCCAGATTCTCTATTGTTTTAGTTAGTTTTGACCTTACTTCTGATACTTCTTTTTTGAGTGCTTCTACCGTTTCGTCAGTTAATGTCTCCGCTAACTCCGTTGCTAAGGAACACGCTTCTTTAGCGATCATGATTGCTTCGTTAACTTTGATTGAAGCATCTTGCTGTTCTGCTGCGATGATCGCATTGTTTTCTCGGAGAACCGGCATGTCGGGTTCATCTGCTGCGAGGTCTGCGTGCATCATCGCATCGTTAGCGCTCGACTTTCCTGCCTTACCAGATAACAACCCAGCTTCTTTTGCTTTAATTTCTTTTATTAATTTATTCCCATCTTCTGATAGTTGACGTGCCGCATTATCCACTCTTTTATATTCCGTTGACAGGTGTTCGTATGCTGGTGTTCCTTTCTCTTCTTTTTTTGCCGCTATTTCTATTTTTGCTAATTCTCTTTTCGCAGAGGAGAATGCTATTACTTTGTATGCAGATTCTCTTTTCATATAAGAAACACAAATTTCTTCATGCGCTTTTGTTAGCGCAATTTTCCATTCGTTTAATTCATGCATTGCTTTTATATCATGGGGATTTGTTTTTATCTTGGTTTGGTATTTTGCTATTTGCAGTAATGCATAGGTAGCTGCTATTCTTTTTTTACTATATTCTCGCTCTATCAGTATTATTTTTAAATTACCTTTTACTATTTCTAATATTTCCTGGATGATGACGGGACTTTGTTGTGGGTTTGTTGCTGCCGATGTGCGCGTGACTGCTATTGCAGCTGTTGCTGCATTGAGTATTTCTCTCTGTTCTACTGTTTTTGCAATATGACTTGGAAATTCTCTATTTCGTGCCATGCTATCCTCGTATTGTATTATAAATTGATTTTTGACAGTATAGTCATGGCAACCTTAAGGAGTCCTTAATAACCGGCTCATTTCACGACAAAATTTGCATCTATTATAGTCGCCATGCTGTATGAATATACTATTCCTTAAGTTAGCGCCATTATTAAAGCCTAGTGTTGAAAACACCATATTTGAAATATCATTATTAATCAATATATTATATAGTTAGTGTGATTAGCGCCGCCAAATCAAAACCCTACGCAGTTGGAGATGGTTGACTCCGTGCCGGTCGCGGCTCGGTTACGCCATCTCCGATTTATTCAACAAAGCCTCCAAGAGAGAAGATGCCCGACAGGGCAGATTAGGGGACATCTCAATGGTTGACTGGATTGACCAGTCAAAAAAATAAGAAATCAAGTTATAAAATAAAAACAGGATAGGCGAGCAATGAGCCACCGTTCAACATAGCTCTCTGGGCGTTAAAATCTCGCATTTTGAATAGGTAAAAAATGTTTTGAAGCTTTTAATCCTTCATACACAGCAAGCTATAGGTTGCAGATCAGTATGTGGCTTTTCAGGAAAATAGTGATTGGTATAGCAACTTGTTATATCAAATTCCTGATCGACAATTTGCAAGTGCTGTGCGTAGCGTCCTACTTTATGCCAATCACGTTCTACATTAAAAAGCGTACGTGAAAAAAATGGTAAGCTTCTCACAAAAATCTTGTTATACATCTCATTTCGCAAATATGGCTTCATTTGACATAGTAGCTCAAATGCTTCTTCGGGATGCTCTGTCGTGAATCTTGCTCCACGTTGTGTTGCATGAAGGAAATTTTTTATTAATTCGGGTTGCTGGAGAATTGCATCCGGCACTATAAATTGAATTGAACAAAAACAGCAACAACCTAAGCCCGCCAGCTCATCTATCCGTAAGAAAACAGTTTCACCGCGCAAATATTCCAATTCGACTTGCTGAAAATTAATAAAACCAATTCCAGTATCAATCACATTACGGCATATTGCATCTGTTACATTCATGCCAATACGCACTGTTTGATAACTTGCGGGATCAATGCCTGCAAGCATCGCTAAGTCGTCAATAATTTTTTTACCAAACTCGCCAATATACCCGACACGCTTACCCGAAATATCATGAAAAGAGGTTATACCACTGGATTTTAATGCAATAAGACCTGTAGGTGGCTCATCAAGTAATGTTCCGATAGAAGTCACCGGGTAGCCTTTTGCGCGCGCCGCCACCGTATGAATCATCGCCTTAACGCCAAAATCTACTTTACCTACGCCCACTATTTCCGTTACATCGCTCGGATCAGTGGGCTCTAAAATAGCAAGTTTAATGCCATTTTCTTCATAAAAACCTAAAGCCTGCGCGACAAAGATAGGGGTATGATACGGGTTAGCATACCAATTGAGAAGAAGAGTAGTTCTTGTTTTAAGTGGATTCATCGCAAAATCTCCATAAAATAAAATATCAAAAGAGATGGCACGAGGTATCCACAAGCAAAAAATATTGTGAATGCTTTTGCAGGCGTCCTTACGCTGGTATAACCCAGTTCAAGTTCCACGGGTATGTCTCAGCCGTTTTACCGGCACCCCGCGCCATCTTACAAATTAAGCGGATGCTAGTTTCCTTTCTCTAGCGTGTCAAGCAATAATTTACATGCACCTGAATTGACACAAACAAACAGGATACCTATACTGCACCTGTTCAATCACCAGGGGTGTTTTGGTTTACTTAACCAAAACTGAGAAACACCCTTATAACCTGCTCTGGGTAATGCCTGCGGAGGGAGAGTGATGAGCACACAACTGACTGGGAGCATTTTCCTTCCTGTTTTGTTTGTTGCTTATCCTCCGCTTAACCGTTTTATAGAGGAAAGCAATGATTAAAGATCAACTAAAGCTTTGTTTAGTAACAAACGCGCAGACAGAACCTTTCTCTCTATACAAAGAATTTATCCTCAAAGCAGTAGAAGGCGGCGTTACCTTAATTCAACTTCGTGAAAAATCCAAAAATGTAACGCAAATTCGCCACATGGCATTAGAATTAAAAGCCATTTTAGACCCCTTTAACATACCGCTCATCATTAATGATCATGTAGAAATAGTTAAAGAGATAGATGCTGATGGTGTTCATCTCGGCCAATCTGATCTTTCACCGGATGATGCTCGGCAATTTCTTGGGCCAACCAAAATAATTGGATGGTCAATCGAGACTCTTGAAGAATTGGAAATCGCTAACCAACTCACATGCATTGATTACATTGCCGCCAGCGCTGTATTCTCAAGCAAAACTAAATCTGACTGCAAAACAATTTGGGGCTTAGATGGCTTGCGAAAAATTACTGAAAAATCTAAACATCCTGTAGTAGCTATTGGTGGCATCGATCAACAAAATATCCAACATATTATCGAAAATGGCGCAAGTGGCGCTGCTGTGATTAGCGCAATCCATTGTCAAAATGATCCAAAAAAAGCTGCCCGCGATCTCATAACAGAAATAAACAAATCTATACCCGTCACACTTCAAGATGCGAGATTTTAACGCCCAGCTTGTGGGTGTATAGAAAGGAAAAAATATGTTTAAAAAAACAAAAGAAATGATTATCCATATAAAACTTGGAAAGCCCTTGGTGCTCAATATCACGAATGACGTCACCATGGATTTCATCGCCAATGGGTTATTGAGCATAGGCGCATCACCTATCATGAGCAAAGCAGAACAAGAAATAGAAGATTTATTGAAGCATACTAACGCTGTTATGATCAACCTTGGCACACTAAATAAAGAATTTATCACACTATGCAGACACACTTGTCAAATAGCAAACCAGCTAAATAAACCGATTGTCTTAGACCCTGTTGGTGCTGGCGCAAGTCAATACCGTACTGACACTTGCATGTCGTTAATAAATGAATACAACATTTCAATTATTCGTGGAAACGCAAGCGAAGTGATGGCGCTATCTGGATCGTCACACACAGCTAAAGGTGTCGATAGTATAGCAGAAAGTAATTATGCTATTGAAAGCGCAAAAATAGTATCTAGCCGACATAATGCTGCAGTGGTAGTTAGCGGAAAAACTGACATTATTGTTGATAAGGAATTAATTGATCAACTTAATCGCGGATCACCCTTGATGCCCACCATTACTGGCACCGGATGTTTACTGTCTGCCGTCATTGCCGCATTTCATGCAATAGAAAAAAATCGATTTGAGGCTGCCAAAATAGCAACCTTGTTTTATGGCATTTGCGGAGAAATCGCTGAAAACAAAGCGAATGGCCCAGGTTCATTTCGAACCCAATTTTTAGATGCGCTTCATTTTCTTCCCAGACGAGACCAATATGAAACAAATTAACTACCCTTGTGTTTTGACCATTGCTGGGACTGATCCATCAGGAGGCGCTGGAATACAAGCAGATATCAAAACCATCTCAGCAACGGGATGTTATGCAGCTTCTGTTATTACTGCATTAGTCGCTCAAAATACTCAAGGCGTTCAGGCAATCCAAGAAGTTCCTGCGGCTTTTGTAATGCAACAAATAAACTCTGTTTTTAGCGATTTAGATATCAGCGCTGTTAAAATTGGTATGCTACATAATAAAAAAATTATTGAAACAGTATCATCTGCATTAGAAAAATTAAAACCAAAAAATATTGTCCTAGACCCCGTCATGGTAGCCAAAAATGGCTGCAAGCTTCTCCCATCGAATATTATTCATTTCATCAGAGAAAGATTATTTCCACTGGTCAACCTTATCACGCCTAATTTATTTGAAGCTGAAAAAATATTAGGAGAAAAAATTGAAACATTACCTGAAATGGAGTCTGCTGCAGAAAAAATAGGAAACACTTTCAATGTAAATGTACTGCTTAAAGGTGGGCATTTGAATACAACTCAATCTTCTGATGTCCTTTACTCTAAAAAAGATTTAACCCATTACTGGTTTCACGAAGAAAGAATTAACACCAAAAATACTCATGGCACTGGTTGCACACTGTCCTCCGCAATTGCTTCTTACCTTGCGCAGGGCTGTACATTGCAGCATGCGATTCATATTTCTAAAAAATATTTAACAAAAGCAATTGAATCAGGAAGAAATTTTCAAATTGGGCGTGGGTGTGGCCCAGTGAATCATTTTTATTTACTAACTGGAGATGAGAAATTTGGATGAATTCAGCTTAATTGAAAAATATTTTAAAAATCAAAAGATATCGCGGCCTGATGTCTTATTAGGTATTGGTGATGATGCAGCTTTAGTGAGCGCACCTCTTAACTGCCTATTAGTTTTATCCATAGATACGCTCATTGAAGGAATACACTTTACGCCTCAAACTTTACCATTGGATATTGGGCATAAAGCATTGGCTGTTAATTTAAGTGATTTAGCTGCAATGGGCGCAGAGCCTGCCTGGTTAACGTTGGCGCTCACCTTACCAGAAGTCAATACGCAATGGCTTGATGGATTCACAAGTGGCCTATATCAATTAGCTAACCAATTTAATATGCAACTGATTGGCGGAGATACAACACGTGGGCCATTAACAGTGACAATACAAGCTCATGGTTTTGTTCCACCTCACCAAGCTTTATGTAGGCATGGTGCAAAAGTCGGCGATAAAATATATGTGAGTGGAACCCTAGGTGATGCAGGATTAGGATTACAGGTTGCTCTTAATAATCGCAATATACCAATTCAAGATAAATTATTCGTACTCCAGCGTTTAAATAAACCTACACCAAGAATTCAACTTGGCATTTTATTAAGAGAAATAGCCACCAGTGCGATTGATATTTCTGATGGACTTCTTGCGGATTTAAACCATATTTTAAAAAGCAGCCATGTTGGCGCTCAAATTACCGCAAAAAATCTCCCTTTATCTCGAGCATTGCAGCGCTTACCATTAGCAGAAGCACAGAAATTATCACTTACCGCTGGCGATGATTATGAACTATGTTTCACTATTCCACCAGAGAATGAAAAAGAATTAATGACAAGATTGAGTCATCTAGAAATTAACTGCTGTTGCATTGGCGAGATTGAGGCAGAGCCTGGATTACGAATTTCTGGATTTTCTGGCGATCTATCTACATTAGGTTTTCAACATTTCTACCGTTAAATGGCAATCTAATATCATAAAGTAAGAAATTTCAGCTGAAAGTTATAGCACAGTGACGCTCCCTGACGGTCGCGGCTCGGTTAAGTGCAGCCCGATGAAGCGCAGTCTTACTTTTTTTTAAAAGAAGGGATTTCTCTATCACTCTCCACGGATTCTTCGCGACAAAGTGTTCCGTCGAAAAATCTGCTATCAGCTCGTCGACTGGTGCGCGTCTATGTGACACCTGACTAATGCGCTTATCAGTCAGCGCATCAAGACCTTTCTTTTCATAACGACATAGGTAACGTCTAAACGTTCTATCGCTCACTCCAAGCAATTGGGCAGCTTCTTCTTGGGTAAGCCAATTTTGGCTCCAACCTTCATAAGCTTCTTCAAATCGCATTTTTCGGATCTCCTGCATAACTTCTGTCCGTCTCACCTGCTGATCTCCTTTTCTTAATGAGATCAATAGATTAAAACCGGACAGATCATCTGTTACAGATCCGGACAAATCATTTGTTACCTACACACGCGGAAATTTAACCTTGACTAATTCGCATGAAAATTCTACACTCTTGCCGAAATAAATGGTGAACATTCGGCTGTATAATAGCAGACGTTTTTATGGAAAAATTTGAACACTGACAATCGCTAGTGAATTTCTCAGGAGAACAATATGGATGCAAGAAGTGCAGGTGAGCAGAACGTTAACTTTGAGAGACTGGTAACTACCGCTCGCGGACTGATAGAAGCAAATTTCGAACCAACCATTCGAGCTGTCCTTCTACACAATACAATATCCATGGCCATGCGAGATATAAAAACATTTTTACCTAATAATACTGGTTTTCAGGCAGTATCTGCAGATATAGGAGAGGATAATGCGAGTCAAAAATTTATCAACCATCTAATAGGAAAACTTTTGACGATTTCAGTGACACTAGTTAAGCAAAAAGAAGAACTGATAAGCAATTGCATGAGATACATAAATAAAACGATTTCCTATTTCAGCAATAGAGAATTGGGTGATGAAGAAATAAAAATGGCGTGCAAAAATATGATCCTTCCTTATATTGACTATGCTAAGTATGATTTCTGCCTTGATATATGTTTGTCTGACGTACTGGATCAAATTAGCCCCGATTTACTGAACTCCAAAAGGCTCACTTATCCCGGTATTGAGGAAGGAATGACATCTCGTCACCAACCTGCATTGGATGCACTGCGGGATCGTGCAGCTACTTTCTGTACTACGTATGCGAATGACGCGGGGACAACAGAATTGCTTAACACTGTAGTGGCACAAGAGAATATTCTTATGGGAATGAAAGAACTTCCTCAAGCATTCCAAGATATCCTTAGTCTACCAGAACAGCCAGAGATTCCAGAACGAGCTGTACATATCAGGGACCTCATTGCTGACTGCCTCAATCAAGAAAAACAAAGGCAAACTGATGCATTTAAATCCGCGTGCGATGCTTTGCAGGGAACTTCGTCTCTCCTTTACCAGTTAGAAAAAGATTATGGTCGCGTTACTCCTGGGGAGGGAGAATGTACACCAATGCGTATGAGTCAATACTTTCAATTAGTTCATCGTATTCATCTAGCAACAGCCGCAAGACCAGCAGACTACGACGCATGCCAACATCGTTTTGATCAGGAACTTTCATCCGTGAGACGTACTGAAGACGAGCTTGTTGCCGTTTGTTTTGCTCGCCCATTCATAGATGAAATAACAGCACGTTTCATGGCGCAGCAACCTGTTGCAGTACCTCCTCGCCAGGGAACAGGCGCATTACATCAAACAGAGAGCAGCGTAGCTCTTGCACCAGATGCTGAGGCATCTCCTGGAGATGATGCACAGGCAGCACCTCGCCGCCCTGCTTCTGGTTAAGGCGATTTAATATACCACCATCTTGCGGCGAACTTTAAACGTTCTTCAATCGAAAAAGCTTGAAATAGAATAACTATTCCTGCGCTTTTTCTCAATCAGAACATTTAAATTTCTTGCGAGCTAGGCGTTAGAATCTCGCATCTTGAAGTGTGATGGGTATATCATAACGAGTTTTGAAAAGAAGGGATTTCTCTATCACTCTCAGTCACGGATTCTTCGCGACAAAGTGTTCCGTCGAAAAATCTGCAACAAGTAATACGAGCGACTTCTTGGATATGGTCGCCTGGATTATTCTCACCCGGATTCCCTATTTTGTGACCGTTACGATATTCAATACATTTGTTAGGACAGAAGAAAGGCCAGGGAAAAATGAGCCACCTTTCTCGATATACTGTTGTTTGGTTTGTTCTTGGATCCGTAACAAGGATGTCAGTTCTCTTGTAACCTGATGTTCTGCCTGTGGTATTGCCTACTCTCTTTGTCTTTTTATCGTAACGAGTGAATATAACCTGATCTGTCCATCTGAAACCTTGCCAATAACTCAAACCATTCAGCGGGTTGCGCCAAGCAAGCCAAGTATATCGTGCCCATTTGCCTTTTTCGCAAACTTCATCAAAAGTTGAAGTGTCACGGCCCACTTGATAATCAGCATTATCAAACATCCATAATAATCGAGGTAATGTTTTTTGCTCTTTTTTAATAAAAAATAATGCAATAGGTAATACAATGAGTCCACCTATTAATAGAAGAGGTAGCACGGAAAGAAATCTTATGAGGCCTTTAAAGAAAAATAACGTTTCGTCTGAAATTATCCTGAACATACTCTCATCAATATTTTCGGCATCTGGCAATACAATGTCAGTTCCAATAAAGACATCTTCATCTTGATTCAGCTCGCTTTTCCTTCTCTTTGGCATGACACTTTCTCCTAATTCGAATAACTCATCACTACTTTCTCAATTTCTGCCAATATTATACCGATTTTTGATTAGGTTGATGTAACTCCGCGCCGATCACAGGGCTCGGTGCTGCAACTGCAGCGAATAGTACAGGTCCACAATAATGACGACATCTAGTAGGCTCTTCCCCTGCCGGCAACGGTAAACGGCCTCCCGCTATAATCGCGCCAATTTCCTCACACAATGTTGATATTTCAAAAACACCTCCTGACATCTCCGGCCTGAGAGATAGAGCAGATAAACAGGCCAACTCTCTAAGAGAGTGAAAAAGCATATTCCTTTCTATTTCTATACGCTTCACTTCAGCAAGCGCCTGTTCTCTCGTTAAGTTGCTCTCAGGATTTAGTATATGTACATAATGAGTCAAAGGTAATGCGTCACGATAGATTTGAACCTTCTCACAAGGTAAGCCATCATTAACAGACAGCAGAGTCGCATCTTCAGCAGCTTTTTTTAAAGCATTCCAAATAACTTCATCTGGAATGCAAAATGCAAATATCGATGAATCAGAAAAAATGCACTCAATAATATTTTTCATAGCACAAGGCCTACGGGATAACTTCTTATAGAATGCAGATCCTAAGGTCGTTTTAGGTATTCTTGCATTAGACATGATATGAGATATCATGCTTTTCATATAATCCGGATAATCTTCTGCCATATTTAAAATAAAAGAATCGACTTTCTCTGTTCCACTCTCCTGAATCCAGCCCTTCACCGCCCTAGGATTGCGGAGGAAAATACTTAAGACATCTCTCATAGCTTGTTCGCCGATCACCTCTCTGATACGCTTCATCGCTGGCCAACATCGGATTAATTGTTTAAACTCCCCAGGTCGAGAGAGAGTGATTATCACTTCTTCCTTGGATTTTTTTAGTAACTCAGAAAGCCACTGTTGGTCTGCCTTTTCTATCTTTTCTATGCCCCGACCTCTCACCCATGCCATGATACACCTCGTTTCTCGTTTAGAATGAGGATAATAATAAACAAAATTAACAATATTGTCTACTATTAAATCTATTTATTATGATAAGACTATCGAAGCAAGGGAGCCTTGTTGATAAATCAGAGATGCTCTGGGAGACACTCGGTGTAACCGAGCCGCGACCGTAAGGGAGCGTCACTATATTATAACTTTTAGCTGAAATCTCTCACTTTATGATATGAAATCGCCTTCTAGCGGTAGAACTGTGCATCCTGTAGGATCTTTCTCTAATCTTGATTTCAATGCTAATTTAATTTGAGACCAATCAGGCTTTATGATGCTAAACACAACAGTATCACGAATAAAACCATCTTCTAAAATCAGATGATGGCGAAGCACGCCTTCTTCAGTAGCGCCAATCTTTTTAACTGCGGCACGCGATCGCGTATTGCGAGAATCAATTGCAAATTCAACACGATTAACTTGTAAATTTTCAAAAGCAAATTTTAACAGCAGAAATTTACATTCTGGATTAACAGAACCGCCCCACGCTTCTGGGACATACCATGTGTAACCAATCGATAATCGATGATGCTCAGGGTTAATATCATAATAACGAGTACTACCAATAATTTTAGCGTCTGATAGCCGACGCACAACAAAGGGGAAATGCTGATGACTTTGAAAGCATTCCATTGCTTTATTAAACCAACGATAGAAGTCCTCTCCATATGCTTTTGTGCTATTGTAAGCCCAAATAGATTCATCTTGAGCTGCAGAATAAAGTTCATTCTTGTGAGATTCATTCAATGGCTCAAGTTGAACCCAAGAGCCCTTCAAAATAGTTGATTGGATACTGTTGATCATCTCATTTTCCTTTTACAAAACGACCAGAGACTGGAGCATACTGTCAAACGCACGACATTACAATACTTTCAATAAAATCGATGCATGCGTTGTTTAAAACGCCATTTCAACAACAAGACGCTCAACACAGCTCCAACAACCATACCATACCAGATACCGTTTCCGCCTAGGCGGAAATAGGTTGCCAGGTAATACCCTAGCGGTAAGGCAATACCCCAAAAGCTAAGAATAGAGGTGAGTAGTGTAAAATGCGTGTCTTTTAAAGCACGTAATGCACCAAATAATGTAATTCTAATACATTCAAAAATTTGAAAGAATGCTGCAATAAAGAAGAAGCCTACTGCAAGCTGTATCGTTTTAGCGTAACTGGGGTTCTGCAGATCGAAATCAACAGAAATAAGTACCTGGGGAATCGTCCAATAAATAACCGCCATAAAACCCATAAAACAAGCTGATACACAAACACCCGTGATGGCTGTTCTTTTAACAAGATCAAATTCTCTAGCACCTAATTGATGTCCCATACGAACTGTGACTGCTTGCGCAATAGAGAATATGATACTCATCAGTGGGCCTAAATATTGCATTGTGACCTGATTTGCTGCAAGCGCTTGCACGCCTATCGTACCCATAACCAAAGTGGCAGCCAGGAAAAATGCAACTTCAATTGAGTACATTGCACCCATGGGAAGACCCAAATGCATAATTTCGAGTAAATAATCCGGTTTTTTGAAAACGAAAATAGAACTGAAATAGGGTTTGTATTCTCTACTATACATCAAGAATATACCTAGAATAAAAGAAAGCATCCAATCAGCAAACGTCATTCCCCAACCAGCGCCTGCGATGCCTAATGCGGGAAATCCAAATTTCCCGAAAATTAAAATAAAGCTAAAAAGGATATAAACAGGCGTCGTCAGGAGAGTTACCACCATCATGGTACGTGAGTGACCTAAGCCAATCAGGAATTCAAACAAAACAATGAGGATAAACTTTGGCAATAATCCCCAAGATAATGCGTTCAGATATAACTTTGCTAATGCAACGAGCTCTTTACTCTGCCCAAATAATAAAAAAATCGAAGAAATATTCCTAAATAATAGGAATGTCGGTATGACCAATAAAATAGCTAGCAAAAAGCTATCACGCAAAACAGATGTGATGCCTTCCTTATCTTTAGCACCATATTTATGAGAAATTAAAATACTCACGGCACCAAATATACCAAACAGGATAACGATTAATGCACCAAATAGCCAGCTCACCAACGCCCCGGCGGCTAACACATCCTCGCCTAAACGAGAGAGAAAGATATTTTCGAAAAAATATAAAGAAGATTGCACGAGACCTGTGATCGCCATCGGCACCGCCAGTTTCAGTAAAGGCATCAAATCATTTTTAACGACACTGCTACCACGCATAAAAGCCTTCTACCCTATTTAGCACCCATCACAAATGGATTTACACACCATCAATCTACTGCAAAATACTGCAATGTACAGGCAATTTCAAGCACTCGATTTTTATAAAAAATGCGGATTTGAAGTTCAGCAATCCCGACCCCAATTTGTTTGAAGACCAAGAGAACTCGATCGCTTTCTGATGCCAAAATTGTCCATATTTGGCGTGCTAACGAATGGGGGCATTATGATAACTAGAAATTTAAAAATATTATTATATACATAATGTTATAATATTTATATGTCCTAAATTGACTATAGTAAATAACATGTTATACTATTTATATGTCCTAAATTGGCGATATATAAAATGCGCATAAAATACTCAGAAAGCATAGAATGCAAAGCCCTTGGCCGCTTAAAAGTGATCCGAGGAACTGCCGTACTGCGCAAGGATTTTAATGATCTAGGCTCTTACCGACAGGTAAGTCGGGCAATAAATAAACTTATTAATAAAAAAAAACTGGTAAAAATTGGCACGGGCATTTATGCTAAAGCCTACCTTTCCAGATATTCCGATGTTCCTCTTATCAAAAACGGCACCGACTCTACCCTCAGAGAAGCGCTAAAGCGCTTAGACATAGCTTTTGAGCCAGGCACCGCAGAGAAAGAATATAATGAAGGTAAATCAACCCAGATACCTGCGCGCAATATTGTTAGACTAAAAAACAGATGCCGTCGCCGCATAGGATACAAGAACAACGAACTAATTTTTGAGAGAAATATAAATGCTAAATAAAAAAGATTTACATGACTTAATTACTATCACACGTCAAAATATCAACTTGCGTGAAGCTGCTATCGAAAAAGACTATTATGTCACTCAGGTTATTCACACACTCTCCAACGTAGAAGGTGAGAATTTCCGTCTGGTATTTTGCGGTGGAACATGTCTCGCCAAGGCACATAAGCTTGTCCAGCGCGCTTCCCTATGATCAAGCAATGACTACATTGGAAACCATTAGCGCTAACGTTATTAACAGTTTAATTGATTAAAAATGAATCACAATAAAGACCACCAAAGACGCTAAACTCTCAAATGAGCGGTAGAATGTAATGGATAAAAATATCAGTATTTTCGAAGCCAGTAAAAGAATATTTTCTCTGGCGTTACCAATGGCTGGCAGCCAATTTATCAACGTAGCCAGCAGTTTTTTATGCATGGCAATGCTAGCCGCTTTAGGGAATGAAGTGCTTGCTGCGAGCGCACTGATCACTTCGACACAGTTATCGATCATGGTAAGCGGCATGTCAATTTTATTTTCTCTGAGCGTACTGGTGGGACATGCTTATGGCGCAAAAGACTATATTGCTATCGGAAATTATGTCCAACAAAGCTGGGCACTCGCAATCCTAATCAGCATGCCCATTATGTTGCTTTTTTGGCACATCGACTCAGTACTACTCTTTTTCGGACAATCAAAAGAAATTACAGACATCGTACATTCCTATTTTCATGCGTTCGCATGGGCTGTTATTCCTGGGCTCTTAGCCACCTGTAATATGCAATTCGGTTATGGTATACACAAGAAAGCATTGATTGTTTCAACCAGCATCATGAGCGTTATCGTACTGCTTATCACAGCGTATATTTTCATTTTTGGGAAATTTGGCTTTCCGAAATTAGGTGTCGCTGGGTTAGGTTATGCGACTGTAGCACAATATAGTTTTTTCTTTATCTTTACTACATTGTTCTTTTTCTATGAAAAAAGCTTTGCCCGCTTTGAGCTGTTTCGTTATCGCATTCACCAACATTTAGACCATTTTGTAAAAATGTTTAAAGTTGGCTGGCCTATCAGTGTGCAAATGGGTGGAGAGATGCTATCGTTTTTTGTCAGTGGCATTATGATCGGCTGGTTAGGCACTGCCGCACTTGCTGCATTTCAAATCGTAAATCAGTACTATTTCTTAGTCGTTATTCCTATCTTTTCATTGTCCCAAGCCAGCGGTATTTTGATTGGACACGCTTGCGGATCAAAACAATTTCATGAAGTCAAAAAATTAAGTTATGCCAGTATTGCTATGGTATTAATAGCAAGCTCCCTTGTTGCTGTTGCATTTTTGGCATTACCAAAGACGCTGGCAGCCTTTTACATGAATGTAAATGATCCAGCCAATGCCGCAGCATTACACTTAACAATCTTGATATTTCTTATCATTGCGTTTTCTCAAATATTTGATGCAGTCAGAAATGTTCTAATTGGGATATTGCGTGGTTTATTCGATACCCGCTTCCCCATGTACATGAGCTTATTAACCATCTGGGTAATCGGCATGCCACTTTCATATCTATTAGCCTTTCCACTTCACCTTGGTGCAGTAGGTTTTGTGATAGGCGGCATGTTAGGGATGCTTGGAGGGGCTACCGTGATGGTATATCGATGGTATCAGTTGAGTAAGCAGTATTAATCTTAGTCAAGTGATCTTGCCCAGCTTTGTAAACACCCCTATCCAGCATTCTTACACTGATTTCTTATGGTTTAAGTAATTATTTCTTTAATTTCTAACTCACTTATACGCCAGTTAGTGCCATCAATTTTACGAGGCACTTTCAAGTGTGGCACTTCATCATCTAACATAACAAAAGAATCCGTTCCAACAAAATTCCTCAAAAATACAGCAAGACAAGGTTTCTGAGTAAGCTTAGAAGGATATAAAATCCCTTCTATTCCAGCTGAATAAATAAGATGTCCAAATATTTGTGAATTTGCAGGTACATCATAGTTACTAGGTCGTTGCCGCCAATCATGATGTAATAGCGTTTTTTGAAGACTACACGCATCTTTAACTATATCAGGATCTTCAATCATCAAAAACTTTGCAGCAGCTCTTAATTCATCCGACAATTTAAAATTCTTAATCAGATCAACAAATGGGGTAAGATTATCCGCGCTGGTTAAATCAAAAACTTTATCCAGTTTACCACTTACTGAAACTATTGCTTCAGATGAGGGATGAGCCAGTGCTATTTCACGAGAAGTAAGCTTAGAATCAGAAAGTGTAATCTCTTGACCAAGATGTTCCTGTAACGCTGTATCTTTATCTTGTGCCAAATATAAACTCGGAAAAATAGGAACCTCTCTGTTCACTTCCGACCCTGTGTTAAATCGACCTCCAATAAAGCTTAAACTACCAATAGTTGATAAGGGATGCAAACAATATTTATACTTGATTGCTCTCTGCCATTTTGAAAACGTATAAGAGATACAAGTTTGAACGAGAGCTGTTTTAATTTCATCTTGAACAGCATTTCTTTGATAAGCAAGTTCCGCATAGTAATCCCACTGATATTTTACAAGCGCAGCAGTAATTTGCTTGGCAGCTCGCATATCATTTAGCGTACCCGATTCAAGCAGATATTGTACTGATTTACCGGGAAACTTAAGCCTTTGCCTGTTCAACCTTATTTTTCTGCCCTGATGCTTTTTCATTTAAATTATCCTGTTGATTTTCATCTAAGGCAGTTTGAATAAAATTAAGCAATTTTTTAAATCGCCCGACTCGTATCATATCCCTAGGAGACATTCCACCAAGAAGTGGATTAGGCATAAAGAACCAAATAATTGTTTTTTTGTCATCATGGAAAAATCCAGCAACCAAATTGAGCGCTGTAGCCCATTCTGTTAAGCGCTCTCTAAGCTCCACTGGCATCTTCTTCTCATCATAGCGAACAGAGGACAATGGAACATTTGTCGCTACTGCGACATCCTCTTTTTTATACCTTAAAAACCTTACAACTTTCTCTCCATCAACAAATGCACTCTCATCAAAAAAATGAAGGTAGTCTTGAGGTGACGTTCTAAATAACGGGGGTTGTGATAATGTCATATAACCTCCACAAGCATTATTTAACAATAAGTTAAATAACATGTCCTTTATTTAACCTTGTTTATACCATAAATATACCATATTTTTCCACAAAAAGATATTGCATGCAAAAGATAAATTATCATTTTAAATCAAATAGTTAAGAAATTCTCCTTTCGGAAGGATTGCTCCAGCACCCGGCAAGTGAAGTATCAGCGAATATTTAGGATTACCTAGATGTTCGCTGTTCGCGAACAGCGAACAGCGAACACCAAAAATAACACTACTTCGCACCCTTCCGAGAAACCATCGTCGCTGATGCCTGGTCAGTTGGCATAATAATCACTTCGCTAATATTGATATGCGGGGGACGCGTTGCGCAATACAGCACGGCATCCGCCACATCATTTGGTGTGAGCGCATCCATGCCTTCGTAAACAGCCGCAGCACGCTTTGCATCACCTTTAAATCGCACTGCACTAAAATTCGTTTCAACTGCGCCTGGGTCAACGGTACTGACTCTGATCTTCGTGCCGAGCAAATCTAAACGTAACCCCTGGGATAGCACGTTAACAGCACGTTTCGTAGCGCAATATACCGCGCTTTTCGGATAAGTTTCGTGACCGGCTATTGAACCAATACTAATAATATGGCCCGAGTTTCTCTCCACCATCAATGGCAAAATTTCTCTTGTCACATAAAGCAATCCTTTCACATTCGTATCAATCATATCTTCCCAGTCTTGAATATTTCCTTCTTGCACTGTCTCTAGCCCAGCTGCCAGGCCTGCGTTATTAACCAAGACATCTACTTTTTTCCATTTCTCAGGCAATGCCTTCAGTGCCTCTTTGACTGCTGCATGTTGGCGCACATCTAATTGAAAAGCATGCACTTCAACACCATACTCACCCTGCAATTGCGCTACAACATTATTAAGAACATCCATGCGACGTGCACATAGTAATAGCCTCGCACCCGCTTTTGCGAAATAATGCGCGCAGGCAGTCCCAATTCCACTTGATGCACCTGTTATAAAAACAATTTTATCTTTCATGGTCATTTCCGTCCCTATTAAACAATCATCTCTCGCCATGAGGCATTAGCTAAGAAAATGTGTAAAGCTACCGTTATTTGTACAATTATCAGCCCATTATGTCAACCATAAACTCACTCAGCCGAAATACTTGGGTTGAATTTACCGCCATTTTCTGACAGCATGCTGTGGTTTGTTATATCAGAATACGGGACTATGCCAAATGACCCAAAGAAAATTGAATGCTTTTTTACCTCAGCCACGTTACCTATGGTTTCTCGTGCTTTCTTATAGCATGGTCATGGTGCTGGCTAATTGGTTTGATGCGCGACTAATACGTATTTTTTCTCTCAATACCGATGCAGGCACACTCATTTTTCCTCTCACATTTTTACTTTCTGATTTAATGACGGAGGTATACGGCTATCAACAGGCAAGACGAGCTATTTGGTGCGGCTTCTTATTCAATTTTATTTTCATTCTTTACGGACAAATTATCATTCATCTTCCTAGCCCAGATTATGCAGTGATAAGTAATCAAAAATTTGATGAACTCTTATCGATGAATAGCAGAATTATCATTGCATCGACGATGAGCTACCTCTGCGCTGAACCCTTAAACTCATTTATCATGGCAAAATTAAAAATTCTGTTTTCTGGCCATCAGCTTGCGTTACGCTTCGTCGCCTCAACAGTCATTGCTTCTGTCGTTGACAGCTTCATTTTTGGAACAATTGCATTTTACGGCTTAATGAGCCATCAAGCGTTATTCTTATTGATCATAACGATGTGGTTTTTAAAAGTTGTCATTGAAGTAGTAGGGCTACCCATTTCTCTTTATTTAACGAAAAAATTAAAAGAAATGGAGCATCTTGATGTTTACGATAAAAAAACCAATTTCACGCCATTTAGCCTCCATGTTGATTACACAGAAAGAGATAACCTATTTAAAGAGTGAGAGGTTAAATTGCAGCTCGCTATTTTTTCCCTGTAGGAGCCCTGCCTGCACCTTCACCTGTTCCTTCTGGTTTGCTAGCAGAGGCATCTTTATTAGCCTTAGCTGCTTCTTCCGGTTTGCCAGCAGGAGCCTTTCCTGTAACCGGCTGTTTTCCTTTTTGCGCTTCTTTATTCCCCACGTCACCATACAATGTCGCACGTACTCTACCAACCATCTCTTGCGCTTCTCTCTCAGTAGGCACTGCCTCTGCGCTGGGAATGTTAGCAAGTATACGCTCTAACACCTCATTAGGCAGCATAGAAAAAGTTTCGTCGCGATGCTGCCTGAGCACCTCTGATGCATCTCTCATTTTCTGAAATTCTATTGCTCTATCTCTCATCTTATCCAATGCTTTCCACATATCGATGTTTTTTTCTACCAACTCATGACCAAGAGAGAGATTTGCTGTGAAAAATGCCATAGCAAATTCCTGAAATGGGCCCATTTTTTTTGCATCATACCCAATCATTAACAGATATCCCATAAGCTCCTCTGCATAATCTGGAAACTGTCTTGATATAGCAATAAAGTCACCGCCATCTGGAACCATTCGCTCAAATTTTTCCGGACTAGACATTATTCCTTCTACAAGCCTTGTTCGACGAGCAATTAACGCTTCTGCATGGTCTGGGCAGTGTTTAACAAGCTTTAACAAATCTACATTTTCTAAATATCCTATTAAATCACGGTATTTTATACAACTTGATAATGCATCTTCAACCACGCTATCGGATAATACTTTTTCGATTATTTTTTCTTCATAACCTGGGTAGTCTTTAGCGATCCTTATCAACTCTATTACATTGTCAGTATCATGAAAAATGGAGATAAATATAGAAGACTCTACAGAAGTAGGATCTGACTCATGCAATAAGAGATCCATAAGCTCTTTTTTATAATCTGGAAAGCGTTCGATCATTACAATAATTTTTTCAGGCTTCTTCTTAATCTTAGTATCTCTAATAGCAGGCTTCTTCTTAACCTTAGTATCTCTAATAAGAGTATTAATAAAAGCACTGAAAAGCGAATGATTAGACATAGAGACCAATCTATCCATCAGTTTTTTCTGATGAGCAATTAATTCTTCTGCATGATTTGGACAATGTTGTGCTATTTTTAATAAATTGTAACGCATTAAATAGTCAAATTGACGGTTGTATTTTTCCTTACTAGATAATATGTTGTCTCTATTGTATTGAGATGAATCCCGATAAACAACCGCATCAGATAACACGGTATCAATAATATTTTTTTCATATTCTGGATGATTATTAAGAAATGTTATTACATCCCCAGTACTTTCAAATACTCTCAGGAATATTTCAGGATGAGATAACGTATACTCAATGAATGCGGGAGCATGATCTGGTAGCGCTTTAACAAGGATTGCAAGGTCTTTGCTCTCTTTAATGAGAAGATGATACTTATCAGGATCGGATAACACCATACCAATAAATTTCTTAGCTTCATCTTTTTCAGAAAGTGTTCCGGTAGTTTCTATTAATTCGGACACACTCGTAACTGAATTTTTAAGCTTTTCAAGATTCGGTTTTGATAGTTTTTTTATTGCATCTTTCATGCGCTGCATGGCTTATCCCCTTTTTGTGTATTGTTTTTTTATTACTTATATAAGGGATAGTATAACACATTCTGTGCTATTTTTGGCGTATTTTTAGTAACAAGTTGAATTATAAAGCATAATAGAGATAGCGAAAGTAATGCTACGTTGCGTCGTAGAAACCATCTAACGTTTCTAGCGGATCGTTAGCTTCAGAGTGACCATATTGCTCAAACTGATGCAATACATGCGATGCGTTTTTTTTAATATTCCAGTCACCGCATACCATGCATTTTGCTTTAATGGCTTCATCAATGATTCTGAAAGTCTCTTTTGGATGCGCATAATCACCATGCAGATTGACTACCTGAAAGCGATCACCTTCTTGCATTTGTAGCACATAAATACCACCACGGTTCTTTAAGTCAATTTCCAAAACATCGCTTTGATCAGCAGCGTAATGTACTTTGCTTTTATCAAGCAAAACGCATGTACCGGATCGTGTCCCCATTGTCGGCCGATAACTGTTTACCATCGTTACAATGTCTAATCTTCCGGGAGATAAGCGCTCGATCTCCTCCATTAAAATAGTAAAATTCATACTCTGAGGAGAAGGAACTTCTTGCAGCATAAAAGCAACGACGCCAGCTTGGCTTAACGCGACAAGATAAGCAGCCATTAAAATCATTTGCGACTGCTGGTCAGCGGGATCAACAATACAAAAACGCGAAGGCAATCCTAACTTTTCTACGAAAGACGGTGCAATCGGTGAACCAGGACACCAGATATTGAGTGCCACCATTAAACCTGCTTTAGTATCATGGCCAACAGGACGGTGATCAGTAATGGGAACAGTATATCTAACGTTATCAACAACAACCGCATGCGTCGCCATGGGTTTTGTTAGTATCACATCAATCGCTTTAGGTTCTATCATAAGGTCAATAAAAGCCATAATTACTATAAATGCACAAAAAATATCTTAGCAAGATGGGCTGCTGGAAATCGCATCTTGAAGCATAACGGTATATACTGCCTATTGTTAGTCTTCCACCCTATTATAGAGAAAGACACACATGAATCAAACATTAACAAAAAAAGATTATGCTATCGGCTATACTGAGCTAACGCTTGCGCAATGCTGTGTTGGTATCAATGTGATTTGTGGGAAATTTCTCATTGGTTTTTTTCCTATTTTTTTATTGCTTACGATACGCTTTGCTATTGGATTTCTTGGCATGTTAGCAATAGCACGTTTAAAAGGCATTAAATTCTTAAGCACATACCACCATTTTGTTTCTCTCAGCATGAAAGACAAACTACTGCTGATCTTTCAGGCTGCTTGCGGTGGTTTTTTATTTAATGTGTTTATCTTATACGGCATGAAAACCACAAGCGCAACCTCAGCTGGCATCATTAGCAGCATCACGCCCATTATGATTTTTATTTTGGCAGCTGTATTACTACATGAGAAAATCACCTTACAAAAAAGCGTAAGCATTGTGATGGTGGTGGTTGGCCTCGTTATTTTAAATATGGGCATGGCATCAGATGCCATGCAGGGTGCGTTCTTAGGGAATTGCTTGGTTTTATTGGCGGTGGTGCCTGAAGCGCTTTTTACGATACTCTCAAAATCGGTAGGTAAAAAAATAACAGAGATGGAGGCGGTGATTTTAGTGAATTTATTTAATCTGATTCTCTTCATTCCCTTTGCCGCGATGAGTTTTTCTGACTTTCACCCAGTAGATATCGCTCGCAATGCATATGGTCTGTTACTAATTTACGGATTATCTGGCGGTATTATGTTTTTCTTACTCTGGTATCGTGGATTAACAAAAATCAAGGCGAATACCGCTGCTCTTTTTACAGGCGTCATGCCTGTTAGCACAACGATTTTAGCGTTTATCTTTTTACAGGAACCTGTTCATCTTAGCGAAATCATTGGCATGCTGCTTGTGATCGCCGCTATTTTTGTGGGGTGTAGGAAACAACCTCTCTTGAAGAGTAGAATAAAGGAAATAGCGTGATAATCATTGTCATTAGCGCACCTTGCCACAACTAACTACCATATGCCTCCTACAGTTTTAAAATACCCCCTTCTGCCCTGTCGGGCATCTTCCCCGAAGGGGGCTTTGCTGAATAAATCGAAAATGCTCTGTGAGGCACTCGGTGTAACCGAGCCGCGACCGTGAGGGAGCGTCACTGTATTATAAGTTTTAGCTAAAATTTCTTACTTCATGATATTAAATTGCCTCCTAACGCTATAAATGTTGCACTGTTATACATCATCTTTTATCAGATCCATGTGACGCTCCCTCACGGTCGCGGCTCGGTTTTCGCCGCCGCTGCCGCTTCATCAAATGCTCTGGGAGGCACTCGGTTACACCGAGTGCCTCCCAGAGCGTCTCCGATTTATTCAACAAAGCCCCCTAAGGGAGAAGACATGCCAGACGAAACTTCAGAGGTAAATCACATTCCCTCCAAATGCACTTTATAGTAGAATCCACCGGAGAATCGAACTAAATCAGCGGGATTCAAATAAAATACGAGAAAAATCATTATGTTACCTAGTAAGCTGAAACAAGAATTAAAGGCCAAAGCACACAGCCTAAAACCCATCGTCTTTATTGGCGTAAACGGCCTGACTGACAATGTGATTAAAGAAATTGATCGCGGCCTAACCGATCACGAAATCATAAAAATACGCATTCATAGCAATGATCGCGATGAAAAACAGGCTCTCTTCGCCAGCGCCTGTGAAGCAACGAGCGCACATCCTGTACAACTCATTGGCAAAATAGGCGTCATGTATAGGAAGAATCCGGAGTAGAAAGGAAGAAGAAATGAAATGGATAAGCCTGATGGCCATCGCCATCTTGGGTATTGTTTCTGTTGTTAACAACACGTTCGCTGACCAAGCAACAAGCACGCAGCGCTATGGAAAAATTTCGTTAGACCAATCAAAAGGCATCGCCTTCGAGCAGTTTTTGATGCCAAATTTTTCTTTCAATGTGCTACAAGCCAGAAATAAATTTCCCAACAGTGAACTTGTATTGGGAGGACTTGCAGAAGGTGACCTTCAACGATGGCATGGCTCAAAAATCATAACATTACCACTCAGTATTTATGAATCTGGCACTGCTTTATATTTCACGCAAGCAATACTAGACGGCATGGTGAATCTGAATGACTGGAGTACTGTTTTTTTCTCAGGTTCAGGAAGCTATCTTTTTCAAACAGGACCAGATGCAAATTATACCTACATACCACACGCATTTATCACATTCGGCAATTTAGATAAATTTCCCCTGTATCTCACTGCAGGTATTAATACGATCCCTTTTGGTTACTTTAATGGCACCGGCACATGGGACATACCGTTAACAACGGATTACTTTTATCCACAGCAAGCACCGGCCATCACGCTTGGCTATGCTAACAAGCATTGGAATATCAACACAACGATCTACCGAGACCAAAGCTATTATGAAAAACACTTCGCGCTTAATCTCAGTTACCAAAGTATGCTACACAACATCAATTACACCATAGATGCGGGTTATCTCACTAATTTAAATCTAGATACAACAGGCACACCAAGAATTAATCCTAGCCGAAAAAACACTTTTCTCAATACAGATGCGGGAAATACTTACGATATTAACGCTATCTTGAATTATAATATATTTACTTTAACAGCTGAGTACGTTTGGGGATCCAGAGAAGTTGGTTTGAATAATGCAACACCAAATGCATTTAGCATCACGATAAATTACATGCCCACTCTTTTAGGAAAAGCAACAACCTTTGGTTTAGGCTATAGCGATGCACAGCACCTGAGAGAAATTCCAAGCGTTTTGTCCGGAAACGATCAAGTACCAGTGATCATTTCGGGTGTAGAGAATTCTTGGGTCGCGAGCATTTCCCGCGCTTTCTTTAGCCCATTCTTTATCCTTGGCATAGAGTTAGAAAGAGACAGAACCTTCGAGAATGAAACGACATATACTTATACGCTTGATTTAAGCGCTTATGTGTAAAAGACCTTTGCGGAGAGTATATCAATGTGAGACAATGAGCGTCTGCTATTAATTCGTTACCGAGCCGCGACCATGAGGGAGCGTCACAGTAGTTTAAAAAGGATATCCCAATATGAAAACATATAAAATTGGCGTCATCGTAGGCAGTCTTCGTAAAGATTCTTTTAATAAAAAATTAGCAAATGCACTGATAAAGCTAGGCCCCGCAGATTTTACATTTCACAATATATCCATTGCCGATCTTCCGCTTTATAATCAAGATGACGACAACAATCCCGCTGCTGCTGTGAAGCAATTAAAGTCACAAATTACAGCATCTGACGGCATTATCTTCGTCACAGCGGAATATAATCGCTCTGTGCCTGGCGTACTGAAAAATGCGATTGACCATGCTTCTCGTCCTTATGGGCAAAGTGTTTGGGCTAAAAAACCAGCCGGTGTGTTAGGCGTTTCTGTTGGTGCAATTGGCACAGCGTTATCACAGCAGCATCTGCGTAATACGCTGGCTTATCTTGACATGCCAACATTGGGGCAACCAGAGGTGTTTATTCAAATGAAAGACAGTTTATTTGACGCCGAAGGCAATATTGGGCAGGATAGCAAAGCGTTTCTTCAAGGGTGGATGGATCAATATATTGCGCATGTTAAAAAAATGCGGTAACAGTCTCATGAGAATGGTATGAACGATATCAAAATGGAAGCCGGCTGGAAAAATCAATTGGCCGACGAATTCTCTAAGCCATATATGCAACAGCTTAGGCAATTTTTACAGCAGGAAAAAGAAGCCAAAAAGGTTGTTTATCCCAGAGGGAACCAGATTTTTAGCGCCTTTGATCTCACACCATTTGATGAGGTTAAGGTTGTGATACTGGGACAAGACCCTTACCATGGGCCTAATCAGGCGCATGGCTTGTGCTTCTCGGTCATGCCAGGCGTTAATATCCCCCCTTCGCTCCAGAACATCTACAAAGAGCTTAAAAGCGATCTGAATATCCAACCTGTTCAACATGGCTGCTTAATGTCCTGGGCTAAGCAAGGCATCCTGCTTCTTAACAGTGTACTGACTGTGGAACAAGGCAAGGCGGGCTCGCATCAGGGCAAGGGTTGGGAGCAGTTCACTGATCAGGTAATCACCAAACTCAATGCCCGTGAAAAACCTGTTATTTTTGTGCTGTGGGGGAAGTATGCAGAGAGTAAAGGAAAATGTATTACCCAACCACAGCATGCTATTTTAAAATCAGCCCACCCTTCTCCGCTTTCTGCTTTTAATGGCTTTTTTGGCTGCAAGCACTTTTCAACAATCAATAACTTGTTGATTTCACGTAATATTGAGCCCATCTCCTGGCAGCTACCGGCTACTGCCACACCAATATAGATCGTTTTTTACTCATTGCGAATGCATGCTATACCTTATTTGTAATTACACAGCATACGTAAGGAGTAAATTTCTTCTCACGCCCCTACGGGGCTTAAAGGCGTGGGGTGGTTGGCATTACCCCGGCCTTCGAATGCTACGCTACGCTTCGCATTCTCAGCCAGGGCTATAAAGCTTTCGCTCGTAAACGACCTGATTGCGTTGTTGTTTTATGAGGTCAACCCAAAATCAATTTAATCTAGATCTGATGAGAGGAAAAAATTAAAACGTGATAACATACCTATCGTCGATTTTGAACCTACATATTCTCCCTCAAAAAGGCAATCAGCTCAGAAGGCGTTCGTTTTAGTTCATTTGAGCCGCGGGTGATTTTTGCAATACTCACATGCAGATCTTCTGCCATGTCTCGCTGTGTTTTTTCTTGCTTAAGCAAATCAATAACGATTAAACAACGCATCGCGACACTTTCTTTTTCTTCCTGCGTTAACAGCAAATCAAATAAAGAAGAAAGCATCTTTTCATTTTTAGTCGACAAACATAACTTGATGAAAGCACGCCAACCTGCTTGGTTCATATCACTATACCACTCCCATAAATATTCCACTATTTACTTCTGAAACCAAGCCTTGCATGCCTTCTCCCATCCGAGAGAAGGTGCCCGGCAAGACCGAGCCGCGACCGTAAGGGAGCGTTACATGACTAGCAAACGTTACTGCTATTGAGCGGTGGCACCTGTTAGTCATGTGACGCTCCCTTACGGTCGCGGCTCGGTTTCACGGCTCTATTTTAAATTTATACTACACTATCTATCTTCACAGGTCGAGGAAAAATATTTCGCGCAAGTGTCGATAATGCCGAAAAAGACATACCTTTTTCCAGCGCATCAACAAATAACGACCCGACCACAACACCATCTGCGCACGCTAATACATCGTTCGCCATCTCACTATTTGAAATACCAAAACCAACAACCACAGGTAGCGGCATGGTATCTTTAATAGATTTTATTTTTTCCTCAAAATCCTCAGGCAATGCGTTTTTTACGCCTGTCGTTCCTTTACGACAAGCATAATACAAGAAACCTTGCGCATATTCATTCATTTTCTTCATGCGATCTGTTGTCGTCGCAGGAGTGAGAATAGAAATAAGATCGATTTCATTGTTTATACACTGCTCGCGAATGAGACCTGATTCCTCTAACGGGCAATCCACTAACAAAAGACCATCTATGCCAGCATGTTTTGCGTCATTTAAAAAAGTTGACTCTAATTTCGATAAGATAGGGTTAAGATAACTAAACAAAATAAGAGGAATATCACTTCGTTTGCGAATTTCTTCCGTTAACCATAAAATATCCTGCAATGTTGTTCCATTCGCCAGAGATCGCATTGCTGCGCGCTGAATCACAGGACCATCGGCAGTAGGATCTGAAAATGGCATCCCAATTTCTAACATATTCACACCGCCATCGATCAAAGCCATCGCCGCATCCAGTGTATGCTGCATACCACCATCACCAGCCGTGAGATAAGCGATAAATGCTTTGTATTCAGAAAATAATCGTTCTATTCTAGACATCGTTTTCATATTAAATCATCCCTCTACTCATTAATTGAGACAAATCTTTATCACCGCGACCAGATAAATTCACGACAACACAATTATTTTTTGGTAATGTCGGCGCAATCTTAATAAGATGCGCTAAAGCATGCGCTGATTCTAAGGCGCAGATAATACCTTCCGTAGCAGCTAACATCTTTAATGCATCCACCGCCTCATCATCTCTCGCAAAAACATACTCAGCACGGCCACTCTCAAAAAGATGCACATGCTGCGGCCCGACAGCAGGGTAATCTAAACCTGCCGAGATGGAAGAAGTCGGTGCAATTTGCCCATGTTCATTTTGTAACACATAAGTATAACAACCATGCAAAACGCCCGGTGTTTTCATAGCAAACCGCGCTGCATGTTCCCCCAAATGACTCCCATGCCCACCACCTTCTACCCCTATCATCCGCACTCGGTCATCATCTAAAAATCCGGAAAAAAGACCAATTGCATTTGACCCACCACCCACACAAGCAATGATTAAATTGGGAGAAACACCAATCTGTTGCTCGCATTGTTCACGGCATTCACTCCCAATCACTGACTGAAACTCAGAGACAATCTCAGGAAAAGGATAAGGTCCCAATGCTGATCCTAAACAATAATGGGTATTACTAAAAGATGCCGACCAATCACGCAATGCTTCATTCACTGCATCCTTTAAAGTAGCAGAACCACACTCAGCCGGTATCACTGTTGCACCCATGAGTTTCATGCGAGACACATTAGGCGCTTGGCGTTCCATGTCTACGCTTCCCATATATATCACGCATTCCAATCCAAGACGTGCGCAAGCTGCTGCTGTTGCTACACCATGCTGACCCGCACCCGTCTCAGCAACAACACGTGTTTTACCCATCTTTTTCGCTAATAAGCACTGCCCTAATGCATTATTTAATTTATGCGCACCAGTATGTAACAAATCTTCTCGCTTTAAGAAAACCCTTGGTCCATTCATTTTCTTAGAAAATGAAGGCACTTCTGTCAATGCTGTTGGCCTGCCAGCATAATTTTTTAATATTTCCGATAACTCAGACCTGAATATAGAATCATGCTTAGCTTGGTTCCACGTTTCGATGAGTTCACGTATCGGCTCTATCAAAATTTCTGGTATATACATCCCACCAAATCCACCGTAACGACCATTTGTATTTTGCAATAGACTAATTGACATCATAACTACTCCCGTATTAATGAAATAAATTCTTGAATAAGAGAAATATCTTTAATTCCTAAAGATGATTCCACACCACTTGATACATCCACACCATCAGGTTGTAATTCACTGATTGCCGAAACAATATTGCGTGACGATAATCCACCAGCCAATATCCAAGGAAAAGGAAGCGTATATTTTATTTTTTTCCTATCAATCGCATTCCCCCGCCCCGGCTCCTCGTGATCAATCAAAATAAAATCTCTGTCTGGATAAAGAAATGCCAAACCATCCTCTATTTGCAATGCACCCTCACTCGATACATTCTGCACATAAATTCTTTGATATGTTTTAGGCAATAAATGATGCTGGGCTCGTGATGCCTTTCCATGCAACTGCACAACATGAATATCTGCCATTTCACATAAATAATGCATATCAGCCGCAGTGTGATCCACAAATACTGCAACAGGCAACCCGCCTGCTCTTTTAGTAGCAGCAGAAACAGCAGCAGCTTGGTCGAAGCTAACACATCGTGGCGAGAGAGGATGAAAAACAATCCCAATCAGATCTGCGCCTGCCTTGACTGCTTGTTCTGCCATCTTGGGACAGCGGATACCGCATATTTTTACGATTCGATTAATCATCACAACACGCGTTAATAAATTTATCAGGATCAGTCGATCTCACTAAAGCCTCACCAATCAACACTGCATCAAAACCAGCATGATAATATCGCCTTGCTAAGGCTGGATCTGAAATACCAGATTCTGCAACTTTAATAATAGTATCTGGTATGTCAGACACTATCTTTAAAGCACATTTTTCATCAACTTCAAATGTATTAAGATTCCTATTATTCACACCAATGATATCAGCTCCGCAATCTAGTGCGATGTTAAGTTCCGCACGATCATGAATCTCAACCAACACATCTAACCCAAGAGAATGTGAAAATGCAATAATTTCTTTTGCTTGATAACCAACAGCAGCAATAATACATAAAACTGCACTCGCACCAGCAACAGCTGCTTCTGCAATTTGCACATTATCAATAATAAAATCTTTGCGCATAACTGGAATAGATCGTTCTTGCGCTATTTTTGAGACTTGAGCCAGATCATTCATGTGGCCACCAAAGAATGTGTTGTCTGTTAAAATTGATAAAGCGCTTGCACCACCTGAAATATAACGCTTCGCTAAACCAACGGGATCAGCAATTGGCGCAATTTCACCTTTACTGGGTGACTTACGCTTGATTTCCGCTATCACTGCAAGCGAGGAAGACCTCAACATACTTTTAAAACGAGAAGAACAAATCACACCAAGATCCCCGTGCAGCGCTTTTGCAATAGGATGGCCGGGATCACGCTCTAAAAGATGATATAAATCAATCACTTCGCGTTTCTTTTGCAACAAGATGGGTTCGAGTCTATTTTTCATAAGAAAATGCAATCCAATGATTTAATAATGTTAAAACACAACCGCTATACAACTTATCACTTACGTATGAGACAGCTTCCGCAATAGATGAACACATGCCATAGAGATAAAGTGCAACAGCAGCATTTAAAATAAGGGTATCTGATATAGGACTACGCTTCCCTTTAAACGCATCCCTTAAAATACTTGCATTTCTATTTGCATCACCACCTTGCAAGTCTGCCACGCTACAACGTGATAATCCAAAATCCAAAGGATCAATCATATAACTTATTTTTTGTTTTCCATTAATTTCTATAATATGTGTAGGGCCAACGCAACTGATCTCATCTAATCCGTTACCGTAGACAATAACTGATCGACCGCTGCCTGTTTGAATTAACACATCCGCCATTGTTGGCAATAAAGATTCATTAAGCACACCCAAGACGAGATGTTTTGCCTTAGCGGGATTTAACAGCGGTCCCAGAAAATTAAAAATAGTTGGTACATTTAATGCTTTGCGAAACTTTTTTAAAGCCTGCATCACCGGGTGAAAATCAGGTGAATAGCAAAATCCAATACCAATTTCGTTAATACTTTCACTAACTTTATCAGGTGTTAATTGTATATTAACGCCTAAGGCTTCAAGCACATCTGCAGAGCCTGTTAAAGATGAGACAGAACGATTACCATGCTTTGCTACTTTCACGCCACAACTGGCCGCTAGCAATGCACTGCCTGTGGAGATATTCACTGAATTTAATCCATCACCACCTGTGCCCACAATATCCAATACAGCATGCTGAGTCGGAACAGCAATCATTTTATCACGCAGTGCATTCACAATCGCAGATAACTCCTCTACTGTTTCTTGCTTTGCGCGCAATAAGACAAGAAAAGCAGCAAGCTGCAATGGATTCACTGCAGGGTCTAGCATTTCTTCGAGCACTTTCTGACAAGCACTGCTACTTAAATTTTCGCCGCGCATGAGTTTTTCTATACTTGATCGCAATATCATACGGCAACCCCTCGTGTTTTTTTCATTCCATTCATCACAAAATAATAAATATCCTGAAATGAGTTATACAATGGCGAAAGAGATACCCTCAGAATATTGGGTGCTCTTGAATCACAAATGAATCCTCTCTCATGCAATGTTTCTACAAACGCTTTAGCAGAATGCGGCAATCTGATAGAAATTTGATTGCCACGCTGCAGACCATTCATCGGCGTTACAATATCATGATCACCACCAATACCAGATAGCAGTTCAAGTAAAAAATCTGTTTGCAATAATGATTTTTTACGTAAATTATCTATACCAACCTCAACAAGTAATTTTAGTGAAGCTAATAAAGGCTGCAATCCAAGAACAGGTGGCGTACTTACCTGCCAACTCGCCGCGCCACCGAATGGAATAAATGCTGGTAACACATCCATTTGAAAGCGAGTCACAGGGTCATTACCCCACCATCCGGCTAAGCGTAATAACTCTTTTTCGTGATGAGAAGAATGTATAAAGGCAATGCCTGGCCCACCAGGACCACCACACAAATACTTATAAGAGCAACCTACTGCAAAATCAACGCCATTTTCATGTAAATAAAGCGGCACATTAGCAGCAGCATGTGCTATATCAACACCCACAATACAACCCTGTTGATGAGCGACGGTTGTGAGATGCTTAATATCCAGTGCTTGACCAGTTAAATAATTAACTGCACTCAGATAGACCAAAGCAACTTGTTGGCCTTCTTTATTGATAACATGTTCAATATCTTCTATCCTAAGCACTGACTCATTATCGCGAGGCTTAACTGATACCAATACTTCTTCTGGATTCAGCCCATGCAATTGAATATGACTTTTTATCGCATAGAGATCTGAGCTAAAACTAGGTTCTCCAATAATAATTTTAAACCGTGAATGTGTTGGACGATAAAATGAAGTTAACAACAAATGCAAGTTTATCGTTAAACTATTCATCACAACGACTTCATTATCGCGCGCACCCAGTATCATAGCTAGATTTCGACAAATATCTTGGCTCAAAGTATGATACCAGGCATCTTCACCATCAAACCAAGCTTGGGCACCTCGATTTGCCCACTTTTTCATTTGTTTTTCCATATAAATAAAGCTATTTTTAGCTGGCAATCCTAATGAATTGCTGCATAAATACACTTTATCGTTCGGCAGAACAAATTTCTGCCGACATTCTTTTAAAGGATCTACTAAATCTAATGCAATCGCTCTTTCAAGCATAAAAAACTCTTAACTTAAGCAGAAGAACAATGGAAGAAAAGATTAAAACAAAAATAGGCGTCACCATTCCACCAGACACTTGATATTTCGCAGTCGTCATGGTTTTTCTCCCCATTAGAATAATCATTGCTGGCAACACACCAAACAACAACACATCAATGAATCCACCTGCAAATTCAAGCATATTTAAAAACAGATGCGGATAACTTATTGTAAAAAGAAATGAAGGGATAAAAACGACACAAAGACACACCACATCATTCTCTATGACATTGTTAAAAGAATGTCTAACGCCATCTTTAACAAAATCAACCAGACTAATCGAATTAGGGATAAATGACGTGAGCAAAGCGAATAAAGAAAAAGATTTCACTAGCAGCACAATAGAAATCAAAGGAACCGTATTTTCTAGCAATTGCGTCACTATTTCTGCATTTTTCACAAGTGAAATATCAGCGGGTAGAATTGATAAAATCACATAATTCCACAACATATAAACAAATAATGGAATAAGATTACCCATTATAATAGCGAGGCGAATATGTTTCACATTTTTATTCAAATAGTATGTCACTGTCGGCACCAAGTTCTGATACCCGAAACAAATGAGCATAATAGGAATGACATTCAATGTTGATAAAACATTGCTGTGCGAAACATGCAAAACGCTGGCATGCATCACACCGACCATCATTAATAAAATGTAGGTAACGACCAACCCCAGCATCAGCAGTTGATTCAATCGATTGACCATATGCGTTCCGGCATAGGTAATACCCGCAACCAACACGGTGCAAAAAGCAATGCCAACTGACCGAGGAACAGCGTATCCTGTGATTGCGCTAAAAATATCTGCAAAAATGATTCCGCCACCATCCAAATAAGCAACAGACAAACTATAGAATAAAGCTAAAAATAAAAATAGCGTTATTAGCTTGGCTTTTTTTCCTAAAATAGATTCAGCGATAGTGGCAAAATTCACTTTTTTATCAAACCAAAGTGTTGCCTCGAGTATGAGGAGACCGGTAATTGTTGTAAAAGCACAACATAAAACCATTGCTACTGTTGAGGGCATGAACCCAGCCAAAGCACTCCTCACTGGGAGCCCGATCATCCCTGCCCCTATGCAGCAGCCAGCAATCAGCATTGTTGCGCCAAAAACCGACTTAAATGAGACTGATACATTCATAAATACCTACGCTCTCTCAATATTTTAATTAAAAATCATGATCATTCCGTATAATGATGTACTATTATACCATTACAAAAGTATATGTCAACTGTCGCTGGCGCCGACAAAAACAAAACAGTTACACAATTTAAATATAAATATTAGTCATTTATGTTGACTATGCTCAATAAATGTGCGATAATGACGCCTATTACTATTAAAGCTTCGCCAAAAGAAGCTCACAAACGAGGTAGTACATTATGCAGCGTTGCGATATCGTCATCGATCCAAGAAAAATATCCGATCGCAAATTACAGCTATTCCGGAGCATTCTCATTCGCAACCCGGAAAAAGGTCACTTCGATTCAGGCATCGTGTATCAAGCCTATGATGAAACAGATCGCACAAAAAAACCCGTGAGATTGACTTGCCCCGTATACTTTACAAGAGTCGATATTAACTCGTTAACAGACAAAACAGCGCAAAGCACAACAAGCAAGCAATTTGCTTATCCTTTAAGAACAATAGAAATAGATCCTTCTCTCTTATCTCCCCAATCGATCCGAGAAGATGAATCTGTTTATCAACTTTCTTTATTACTCGATAAGTTAATTAAAACATACCCTAAGGGAGATTCATTTAACGATGCGGAAAGTTACTTGATTAGAAATGGTGACGATCTTCTTTGTATCGCACTTAACAAGAATTTAGTTTATCGAAAAAGCAGATCCGGAGATGAAAGCAGATATACCGTTTTTTCTCTGCAAAAAGAAAATTTTATCGGAGAAGGCGCAAGCGCAACGGTCTATCGAACCATGGGTGTTGTGAAAGCAGCAGAAACGGGCGTTTCTTTCAGAAGTCCTGATAGCACCGATAGATCAGTCTCTAAACCTAATGATCATGTGATAAAAATCATGAATAACGACAAATCACATGAAGAAGCTTCTCGAATAGGAAGCGCAGCACCCTCTTTAAGAATAAATTACCCATTTACCTTCTTTCATCCTGCTTATTACCCTGCTTTAAAAGGAACAATCGAAGATAATCTAAAGAGACATCCTTGGCAGATGGATGCGTTTCAATTTGCAACATACACAGAAGATAGCACAGCAATAAAATCACCTTACTTCTTGGAATTAGACTATACCAAACGACTCACATTATGCCTCTCTCTTCTCAGATCTTTAGAAAAACTACATCAATCAGGCATTCTACATAGAGATATCAAATCTGATAATGTTATTCTAGATTTAAAAAATTTAAAAGCTCACCTTATCGATTTTGATTTATCTTCTTTTGCAACAGACCCTTCTACAGAGAATTATACAAAAGGCACACTGGCTTATCTTGCTAAAGAAACAGTTGATTGCTGTCTTGGAGAAAAGGTTTATCGTTACACCGCTGCAAGTGAATTACCCGCTACATCACTTATTCTTGCGGTGATACTTGGCGCGAGAGAACCTAATATTGTTTTAGATGATAAAATACAAGCCATGGGTATAGCGAACAATATGGCGATAAAATTGAAATTAGCAAAAACATACAACGAGTTTGATGGCATATTTGAAGGTAGTATATTCTCAGCTGTTAGTGACAAGAAAAAATCAGAAATAATATTATTTCTCAAAACAATCTATTCTTCAGACCAAATGAGTAGGCCAACTTTGCCAGAAATCATCGCACGTTTTGAAACATGGCTTCAAGAAGCGTTATCAGCAAGACCTACTCCTCTCATAGAAGAAGATGATGGCCAGTATGCAGGATCACAATCGAGCTTAGACAGTGATGATGAAGAAAGAAATGAACTGGCAGCGGTGTGCACACCCACCATGTATGATCGCGGAACGCTGAGAAGCTTGGCTTCACGTTGTACTGAAACCGACTCAATCGGGTCATTCAGCCCGCTTCCCTCATTTTCAGATGCGAGTCCATCACCATCACCGTCACCATTACGCGATCCTTTAGATGCCAAAGCGTCAGAAGAAGCAGGCTTTACATTTACGCCGTTCCTTTAAACCACTCATTATGATAGGTATATAAACGAGGTATGAACCCTCCTCGAATAAACACCAAACGTTCGGCCGCGAGGCAGATGGATGTTGGCAGCTAAAAATATGAGTATTTTATGCGCATCTTACACATTCTCAGATAGAGGTTAAGTTAATAAGCTGGCCCTCCTGCCCCGTATACACGTTTCAGCCTAGCGGCATCTTCTTCCTCTCTACGAATTCCAGATTCTCTCATAAAAGACGCTAGTTTTTCTGCCTGTCTTCTGCGTTCCTCTTCTGCTTGAGTACAATAGCTCGTTAGCTTTTCATCAGATAGGTGAACCGCATAACCACCGAACGGTGCTTGTTCCAACTCGAACAACTCCATGATTTTCCCGAGGCGAATAGAACGTGCTTCTACCTTTGCCTTGTCCAAGTGTTCGCTTCTGTGTCCTTCTTCCATTAGCGCGTGAATGCGCTGCGCATACTGAAATAGAAGTTGGCCCTTATCTATAAGCGCTTTTATCTCCCCATCCCACTTCGCGCCGCCATATCCCAATATTGCTTTCGCTGGGTCGTTAAATACCATAGTTCCATAAGGAAAAGATACCCGAGGAGAAATCGCACTGTTTCGACCTAGTATAATTTGACCTAGTATAAGCTGCTCATTTCTCCATTCTACTGCTTTTATAAACGCACAGAGGTCTTCTCCTGCCTTTTTTACAAAGCGAAACCTCCGCTCCCCTTCTTCTTCTAGTTCTTTTGCGTCACTATCACGCTTCATTGAAGAAGCTGAATCTAATAAAGAAGATAGCCTCTCCGTATAACTCCCGTGTGGTGCGCTTTCTAGTGCCTCTAGTTCAAACACCCCCATGATTGAAACCATAAAATCGGGACATGGAGCTTCTCTCAGCCTCTCCCCGCTCTCCCCTGTTTGAAACGCATTACGCGTCATATCGTGAATCCTACATGCATGGTCGAGCAACATTTGGCCTGCACACACAAGCGCTTGTATATCATTCCCCAATGCTGTAAGGGGGGACGCCCGCATCATATCCTGCATTAATGTTGGCGGCGCATATGCCAATAGCAGAAAATCACTAGCAAGCTTAGCAGGAAACTGAGGCACACGCTCAAGACTATCAGCAGGACTCCCAGGTTTAAGATCAAGATGACAACGAATCCACTCCCTCTTATCAGGATCAGCATGAAAACGAAGCCACCTCCTCAGCATAAGGATTTCAGATATATGCCGACAAACCTTTCTTCCTGCTTTTCTTACCGATACCAATGTCCCTTGGGTTATGGACACCGATGGTCTTGGTGTGTTACTAAATAATGCTGCACCACCGGGCCCACCACCATAAGTTGTTGTCGCAATTGTTTGTAAGCGCTGTTCTCCTTGAGCTCGCTGATGCATGTCAGTACTAGGATAACGAGCTGGCATTGTGGCAAGAGTTGGCATTGTGGCAAGAGTTGGCGTTGTGGCAAGAGTTGGCGTTGTGGCAACCCTATCCGCTGATTGTTTTTCTCTACTATTCCCCATTTCTCGCTCTCCTCTCTATTTTGTGTCTCTATTTTGTTTTTGTTATTCGTCTCTTACTGGCAAGTAGTTCCAAATGTAGGTTGGACGGAATATTGTACACCATCTATCAATAATGTCAATAGAAAATTAAGATTACCCGCCATAACGGGTAATCTTCTGGAAAATTAAAAAACGCTATTTAGAAGGCATTAGGGCTTGCATAATTGCATTTTTAATACTAATGTACAAGCCCCATCGCCTGCAGCTAAAGCAATTGTTTTTTCATGAACTGCATGCCGTCGAAAATAGGTTGCGATATTTCTACAGGGAAGTGATTCGGTAGTTTTTTTGAAACCTCCGCTATCACGAGATCTGTTTTGTCTAACATCTCATCAAGAATAATTGATGCCTTTTTTTCCGAGTAATCCACTTGTTTTGCTGTTTCTATAAAATACCTACGCTGTGCTTGATGCCAGTGATAGTGCTTGTTTTTTCCACTTAACGCCATTGCCATTTTAATCTTTTGTTTCTGCAGCTGGCCGGCTGCGATAAGAGGGTAAGCTGATATGATATCGTATAAAGGTGTTAAACGATACTTTCCCTCTGGCTCAATGAATAGACTGAAATTTTTTGCATGCCCATCAATGGCTGCAAGTAACCAGAATAAAACTTGGGATCGAAAGAAAGCGTCTCTATCTTCTTCTGGATTTATCGAACCAAGCAATAATTTCATTATTTCTTTAATGCCAGAGCCACCATCTGCTTCATATTTTAAATAGGATGAGAGCCCTAATGCTTGACAGATATCTTCTTGCGGTAATCGTATAATCCAATTTTTATCTGAAGATAGTTTGCGATCAAATCTTTTAACAGATAGCACTTTAACATCATTAAAGTAAAGAATTTCGCATTCTGCAACGGCTAAACCAAATGCTTTTGCAATCTGTGTGCAAAGCCATTCGTTTTCACAGCTATGAGTGAGATCTATATTTTTCTCTTGAATAATGCCAATAGGCAGCTTGAAAATATGTGTTGTTGGCGTGCCGCCAAGTGGTCTCTGCCATTTATTCTGATAAAATAGAAAAGCAGATTTCTCTTGTGCGCCGGCAATTGAAATACGAAAGTCGCTAAGATCATCTATCATCCCTAGAGGATAATTTTTATATCCGCGTAAAACAGAGGCAATTTCTCCATCACTTAATGGTTCTGCCAGAATGTTTTCTCTTATGGGAAGTGTTTTGTCGCTTATCATTTGTATCGCACCGACGCAATCTTTACCTATCGCTGCCAATAAATCAAAAGGTTGGTCTGTTGTAACATGAAATTTTGCTTGAATGCGCGCTCTGATCTGCGAGTTATCTGGTAATAGGTTATCAAAAAAATGATATACAATGTCCCCAACGAATGGTTCTTTAATGAGAGGTAACGATAAAGAAATGGGGCGAGCACCTGGTCTATCTAGCCATGATTGTTCATAACGAAAGGTCAGAATTCCCTTATTTGTCTTTTCTAATGTGCCAATATGAATACCATTCATAAAAAGATAAAGTGTACGATGCTGTGTTTTCATGGTTACCACTCTTCTTTCTGTTTTGTTTTGGCTTTCTCCGTTATGTGCATATCTAAATTGGCTGCAGATAAGATGCGAAATAAAGTATCTAATTTTGTGGTCTCTGGATTAAGTTCGAATTCAGAGATTGTTTGTTGTTTTAATCCGACTAATTCCCCTACTTTTGCCTGACTGAGGTTATACTTTTTCCGTTGACTGATGATAAACAGTGCTAGTTCTTTCGGGGAACGGATATACATACGCTGTCCTTTTACTATATCGAGTTACCTGTTATAGCGGGTAACTCTTACTTTACCCGCTATAACGGGTAAAGTCAAGATTACCCGCTATAGCGGGTAATCTTCTGAAAAATTAAAAAACGCTATTTAGAACAAACTGACGCTGACACTGGCACTGACAAAAACAGAACAGTTACGCAATTTTTATTTTTATGATAAGTTACAACCTATCTTAAAAGTCCGTCCCTCTAGGGCATGTAGAGCCTCTTGGCGTCTTTCGTGTCGAGCTTCTTCTCTAGCTATTTGCGCAGCAAACGCTGCTCTCAAACGAGCCTCTGCTTGATCCAATTCATTCTCAGTCATAGGACGCTGTTGCACTGCTGGTGCTGCTGCTGGTGCTGGTGGTGCTGCTTGTGCTGCTTGCTGTGTATCATCTTGATCTTGATCTTGTTCATTTAACCTTATAAACTTTCTCATAATTTCCTCGTTTTTCGCTATTAACATGATGAAATAACTATAAGTTTAGCTCAACTCTTAATCTTAATAGCGGTTATAGTACACGAAAAAACTTAAGAGAATCTTAGCCGAGCCGCGACCGTAAGGGCATGTCTTTATACATAAGTGTTGTGATACTTATGAAGTCAAGCTTCGCATGTCTTCTCCCCCCCCCGGGGGCTTTGTTGAATAAATCGGAAATGCTCTGTGAGGCACTCGGTGTAACTGAGCCGCGACCGTGAGGGAGCGTCACTGTGCTATAACTTTTAGCTGAAATTTCTTACTTTATGATATTAAGTTGTTAAAATGTTGCACTGTTATACACCATCTTTTATCAGATTCATGTGACTCCCTGCCGGTCGCGGCTCGGTAACGTCATTTCCGATTTATTCAACAACGCCCCAAAGGGGAAGGCATGCGAGACTTGGCCTCAGCGT
>DATLOT010000027.1:0-28146 GCA_035536095.1 Gammaproteobacteria bacterium
CATAAAGTAAGAAATTTCAGCTAAAAGCTATGGCACAGTGACGCTCCCTCACGGTCGCGGCTCGGTTATACCGAGTGCCTCCTAGGTCATCTCCGATTTATTCAACAACGCTCCCAAAGGAGAAGGCATGAGAGACGAAGCCACAGCGATAAAAGGAAAAGAGCCGGCCATGCGGATGAAGGGAGGGGATATTTATTTTTATTTCATATGTAACGCTAAATAACGCATATTTTTCCATGTTATAAACTACATCTTGATTTTTTAAAAAATGCGTTTATAGTGTGCATCTTCAGGCCTATCAGTGTGATCTGTCTCTAAAGGTACACGGGGTCGTAGCACGGAAGAGTTAGTTATTATGCGAAGAAGCTTGTCAACTCCTTTTGATCAAAACCAGAGCACGCTGTATTCTGTGGGGCGACTGAATCAGAGATTAGATAAGCAGGATGTGGAAATCGGCAGGTTGAAAGCAGGAGCAGATCAGCAGAGGGTCGAAACGGAAAGGCAAAATGCGAGAATAGATGAACTGGGTCAAGAAATGACTGAGGTGGGTAATACTGTTCATGCGAATGTACTCGAGCAAAATCAGGCTACGCAAACCTTAATCAGAAAAACCAACGACTTAAAAGCAAGCCTTAGGAGAGAGCCAGATAATCAGCTGGTGCTAGAGTTATATGAAAAGCAGGTCAGCAATTTGCGAAAGTCTTGTGAAGAACTGTTTCCGCTTATTGCGGGCTATAAAAGGAGTAGTATGCCCACTACGGGCTGTGAAATTGCGCATGATGGGATACATCTTGTTGAACCCGCGCTGCATTTATTGAAGAGTGTTGCGGTCAAATTTGTTGAAGTTGTGGGATCTGCAGTGCAATGGGCGCCTATTGTTGGGTTTGCAATTAAAATTAGCGAACTCACAATTGAACATTATTTTATGCACCAAGCAGAACACTTGGTTGGTTCGCTATCTCGTTATTCACCTGTGGAGCGAGAGGCAATTTATAGTTATGTTACGGCCAATGTGCTTTACAAATTAACGCCCATCAGACTTACACCCGATCACTTTGCAAAATGGCATAATTTATTGCTGATTAATAGTATCTTTTGCCTCTCTGAGCTTCATAAAGACAAAAATGAACCGATTGACGTATTTGCCGAGCGTTGGGGCAAATCTCTTTTTTCTCAACTTTATAAACTTGTACTATCAGGAGTTGTTATGGGCACACCAAGAGCGTATGTTACCACATCAGTCGCTACAAGAGATGAACCTCTTCTTGAGATTATTGTTCCAGAAGCAGAACTAAAGGTTGCTTATGAGATACAAAAAATATTTTCAGAGGTGCCTCCACAAAAAAAAGATAAAAAAGAATTCGAAGATCTAGATTTGCCGATCTTGAAAAGGGATTTTTGCGAGCCATGGCATCGCGAGCTGTATGAGAGTGTTTTAAAGCCGTACGATGGACGTGTTCATGGCTATTCTTTTGTTTCTTGGATTCGTTGGTATACCGCAAAAGATTTGGAAACGCTAACACTTTATCATGCGCGATTTAATCGTGCTTTTAAAGAGATGGATAAGTCCTTGTATTCTCTCAGGGAAAGTCGCTTTTATCAGGCAAATGTTAAGCTGATTAACAGTTGTTTGTATACTAATTTGGTTGAGATGACGCTTGCTCTCGGGTGGCATGATCTGGCAAAAGTACTAAAAAGCAAATTGGAAAGTGCGATTGGTGGTGTAGAAGGATTGAGGTATTATCATGGAAACAAGTTGCCATTAGAACGAATAACACAACCATCAGGTAATGTGATGATCAAAGTAAATGATCCCTTAGAAGCATTGCCTCATTTCGCAGTTCAAGAGCTGTTAGCGAGGCTAAGAGCAGCCGAAGCTGAGCTTGCGGAGACTAAAGATGCTCTTGCGAGAGCTGCAGAGCTTGCCAGGGATTTCGAGCGGCGTGCTAATGCTGATGCTCAGCGAGTTGCTGAGGCGCTTGCAGCTGAGCGGCCTCGTGCGGGAGGACAAAAACGAGATAAGATACTGCAGAGAAGTAGCACACCGGGTGCATCTGCAGCACCTAGTCCAGTGCCTGCGAACGACATTGGGCGGAGTAGCCAAATTGTTTTTCCAAATAGCAGAAGGTCATCTATGGATGAACCAGCGCAGGCAAGTCCAAGAATCACTGCATAACGCATTCAAGGTAGACGTATAGACCATGCAAGCCAGACTATTAGCTGAAGCTCGTTCAAAGCCAGTAACGTTTCTTGAGTCCAATTGGTTTTTTGGTAGTGAGGTGCTTTTCGCTATTTTGTTTGTGGTTGTACTTGCTGCGCTATCGATACCGGCTTTCATGTCTTTTATTTCTACTGCGCCGATAGTAACGGTTATACTTATCGCTGCTGGCGTTGCGGCTATGCAGCCGGTGTTAGTTGGACTCGGATACATGGGGTTTCTTTTTCAGCATTATTGCCAATCAAAGCGAAGAGTATCTCCGGAAGCAATTCATCGGAATCATGCTGAAAGACAACCATTAAATGAGAGAACCAATGTGACGGAAACAGCTCTCGTTGTTATATCAGTGCCGTCTTTACCAGAGGATATAACTGATATCAGCGACAGGGAATTCACAGTGACTCAGAACATGGCTCTCTATACAGACAGAATGCGTTGCAAGACAGCTGTGTATGAATCACTAACTTTGAGAGAGGTGGAAAAAGCATATCGTCACCAGGCGCACAGAGGTAACCACCCGAATGCGCCTGGTGCTGATCCGGAATTCGCTCATCTTGAATATCTTCTTTTACAAGAGGGGCTAGAGAAGCTGAAATTGCTAGTTCGCCATCAATTACTTGGTAATAAGGCTATTGAGTCATCCATGTATTTTGATTTAGATTATTGTGATCGGTGTGTAGCGCTGGATGTTAAACGTAGTAAAGCTTATATTCAAGTAATACACGATGCTTCTAATCGCACTATTGCTGTTTCTGGTAAAATGAACGACGATCTTGAGCGGCTACGAGCAATGCGAGAAGAAAGATCATATGAATCTGGATCGGAAGAATCGGTGGAAAAAGAGGCTGCTACTGCTCCACCACTTCTCGAACCAGTTCTCACTAAAGTATCAGGCCATCCCAGTGCGGTATTTTCATCTGAAAATCAAGCAAGTGCACCACTTTCTGAGAGTGCTAAAGAGGAAACGCAAGTTGAGGATCTCAATGCGACGAGTTCAGAATGCGGTAATGGAAAATTAACGTCTTAATCCGCAAGGCAAATCCATCGAATAAGATTTTTACATTTTGGGGGCGTTGTTGAATAAATCAAAAATGCTTTGGGAGGCGCTCGGTATAACCGAGCAGCGACCGGCAGGGAGTCACATGAATCTGATAAAAGCGGGTGTATAACAGTGCAACATTTCAACCACTATAAGGCAATTTAATATCATAAAGTAAGAAATTTCAGCTAAAAGTTATAGCACAGTGACGCTCCCTTACGGTCGCGGCTCGGTTGCACCGAGTGCCTCCTATTCTCACGCGCCTACGGCGCTTAAGTGTGTAGTGGGTGCATTTAACCCCAGGCTGCGCGCTATCGCGCTTACCTGGGGCTGTAAAGCTTTCGGTCGTAAACGACCTGATTGCGTTGTTGCTTTATGCGATTAACCCAAAATGCGTTCAATTTTGGTTAATCGCATAGCGTCACGACACAACCAGGCCGTTTACGGCAGCTAATCGCATAGCGTCACGACACAATCAGGCCGTTTACGGCCGAAAGCTTTACAGCCCCGGATGAGGATTGCGCAGCGGAGCGTAGCAATCCGAAGGCCGGGGTAATGGCAACACACCTACGGTTAAGCGCCGTAGGCGCGTGAGAAAAAGTGTCACCGATGTTATGTCCCTACACAGAAGGTGTCCTCCGACAGGGCAGATGAGGGCGGCGGCGGAGGAAACTTAAGGTGCGTCGCTTGCGAGTGTCGCGCTGGTTTGAGCATCCTGTGTACTGTGAGTACTCAACGCCTGTCCTGTTTCTTTTAAGAAGAAAGACAAGAGAATACCGACAGCAACACCAATAGGAATAACAGACAAAGCAAACGAATAATCACTTGCGCTATAAACAGGTAAATGATGTTCATCCAGCAAGTTATTCGTATGCAAGTCAAGCAGCTTCCCAACAAGAGGTTGGAAGATAACACCGCCAACCATAATCAGCATATTGGTAACAGCAACGGCTGTACCTGAAAGCTGTATAGGATTATTTTCTTTACCAAGCGCAAAGCAAATGGGATGAGCGCCGCAACAAGCACCAATCACAAAGAAAATAATACTCAATGAGGAAAACGAAAGGCCTGGCACGTAAAATACTACACAAAGCAGTAGCGCAGCCAATAAACCAGAAACAGTCAAGGGTAAGCAACGTCGCTGTATTTTATCTGAAAAATACCCAATGATAGGACCTGAAATAATCCAACCATAGAAAGTATAACTTGAGATCGTCACAGCTTGTTCTGCCGTGAGCTCGTAAACGCTTTTCAAGTAGGGAATACCCCACAGGTCTAGAAAAACAGAGGAGGGGAGGTAAAATAAGCATCCAATAATGCCTATTAACCACATTTGACGATTAGAAAAAATAAGTTTTAAAGCAGAAGCCAACTCTTTGAGATTCATCGGCGTTTGCATTTCTGTATTTAAGCGATCTACATTTTTAGGCGTGTTTCTGACAATTAAGAAGAGAACAACAACAAGTGCAATACCTGCAACCAACGCTGAATGCAGCGCGGCTTGATAACCAACTATTTCAACCATCTTTGTCATATAAAGTTGTGACAGTGCGCCCGCGCTCATGCCAACCGCTGTTGCCAGCCCGGCAACGGTGGCGAATCGGTTAGGTGGTAGCCAAATAGAAGCGAGTTTTAAAGTGCCAACGTAAGCGAATGATGCGCCAAGACCCATGATGAAACGTCCCAGACCAGCTGTTTCAAAATGCGTTGCAGAAATAAAGATACTCAGGCCTAAGACGGCGATTAAGCAAGTTGCGCAAATCACAGCACGTACGCCAAACTTGTCGTAAATCATACCAACAGGTATTTGCATAGGCGTATAAGCCCAATAATAGAATGCTGCCAGCATACCAAACTGTGTGGCAGTGATATGGAAGCCCTGTGTGAGTTGCGGCTGCATTGTGCTTGGGGAGACGCGCAAAAAATAGTTAAAGCAGTAAAAAAGCATGCCGCAGCTAACGATAAGCCAGGGGTAGAGAGATCGGAAAGCAGAAAACGCGGTTCTACGGTTGCTTGCAATCATGAATCAGCTCCTCTTGCATTGAAATTTGTACTAACCTATTGATTTACATAATAAAATAAAAAACAGAGCAAGGAGTGATCGCCCCCTATCTCTACCAATTGCCCGCATCATATCTCGTATCAGAGGCAGATGCTATCAAAATACGCGAGGTGGCTTGTGTCTGTTGTTGTTTTTCAAAACAGAATGATATGATAGTGCTGGCAATGAAAAGAGATTAGTATTAGATTAATATTTTGTTTTTACATCAATTTTAGGAGAGTAAAATGAAAATGAGGTCATTGGTGTCATTCGCGTTGGTGAGTTTTGTGATAGGCACTGTTGGCATAACGCCAGCATTAGCAGATAGCGGAGCCAGTAGCCCAACTGAAAAAACACTTGAGAACCCAGGCTCTGTTGCAGATGTTGCCATACCGGCAGATGCTTCTGGTCTTACCTCAGCCTCCGCTGCTCCTTCCGCTTCCGCCCCCACTTCTGAAAGTCCAGCTGCGCCAGCGAATGTCGCTACGCCTGCAGAAATGTCTGCAGCAAATTCAGCTGCGCCAGCAGATATGCCTGCTTCCGCTCCCGAGATGTCCGCTGCGGCAAGCCCTGTTACACCAACAGATATGCCTCCAGAAATAGCGGCTGCAGAGACACAAACGACACCTGTTGCCGATAACACATCAGCACCTGTTCTACCAGACGATGCGATGATGATGGCTTCCAATAATACGAGTAGTCAGCCTAATGGTGCCAGCGACAATGTTGGGAAGACGGATGGCGACACCAATAATCAAGGAGATGGTAGCGATCAAGGTGGGGCAACAGCAGATGAACCAAATAGTGATGATGACTATTGATGGCAGTTCCTAACGGCGATTACCAAGCGGCAGAGTTGCTGGATGCGATTAAAAACCATCAGCTGGTGCTTTATTATCAACCACAATTTAGCTTATCAACATCTGCTTTTGAGGGAATAGAAGCGCTGATTAGGTGGCAACATCCCCAGAAAGGTTTGCTAATGCCTTATGATTTTATTCCCCCACTTGAAGATGCGCCGGTCATGAGTCTGGTAGGCGATTGGGTGGTTGAGACAGCTTGTCGCCAAAACAAAGCATGGCAGGATAAAGGCTTAACGCCGGTGCCTGTTGCGGTGAATGTCTGTGAGCGGCAACTGAGACATCCTCAATTCGTAGCATTTATAACAGCAACCTTAGAAAAAACAGGGTTGGCGCCTTGTCATCTGGAGTTAGAGTTAAACGAAAAAATTATTATACATGATACGGATGAAGAAGTGATTCAGTCTTTGCACCGTCTCAGTCAGCTAGGTGTGCAGATTGCACTAGATGATTTTGGTACAGGGTTCACCAGTTTGCATTCGTTGAAAAAGCTTCCGATACATAAAATTAAAATTGACAAGACCTATATCGATAATATCAACAATGATACGACTGATGCAGCGATTGTGCGAGCGATTATTACACTCGCAAATAGTTTGAATTTGCAAATTGTCGTTGAAGGTGTTGAATCATTAAAGCAACTGAAAATGCTGTTATCGAATGAGTTGGTTCAAATTCAAGGTTTTTATTTTTCTGAGCCATTGCCAGCAGATGAAGTAGAGCAATTGCTTTTTTTACATCAGGATAAGTAATGTGAAAAAGCTCCATTTAATGGGTTATTGTTGCAGTTTGGGTGGTGTGGAAGAAACAACGGCACAAGGCCCGCTTGTGATTGCGGAGTCTGTTGATTTTGAACAAGTGGTACAAGGCAGTGCGGCCGTTGCCTGGGATGCTTTTTTAACGCCACCGCCTCATAAAGATAACGTCGCTGCGATTGCTGATATTTGCCAAAGGCTTGGGCAAACAGTGAGTGCCCTGGTGAAGCAGGGTGATAAATTTGTCGTTGTGGGTGGTGATCATACTTGTGCGATGGGTACGTGGAGTGGTGCCTATGATGCGTTGCATCAAGCGGGTGATATTGGTTTGATTTGGATTGATGCGCACATGGATAGCCATGTTTTAGAAACCAGTTATTCTGGGCGTGTACATGGTATGTGTTTGGCTGCGTTGCTAGGTCATGGTGATCCTGCTTTCACTTCTCTTTTTGGTTCAGATCCGAAACTAAAGCCTGAAAATGTTTGTCTTATTGGTGTGCGCAGTTACGAACCTGAGGAAGCTGAATTACTCAAGAAGCTCAACGTACGCGTTTATTTCATTGATGAGGTGAAGAATAGAGGGTTTGCGGTTGTATTACGAGAAGCCATTGCAAAAGTGAGTGAACAGACTGTTGGTTATGGTTTGAGTTTGGATCTAGATGCGATTGATCCTGCTGATGCGCCAGGCGTGGATGTGCCAGCGGAAAATGGCCTATCAGGCCTAGAGGTTTATCGTGGTCTTGTGCATGCAGCGACGGATCCTAAGCTAATAGGCACAGAAGTCGTTGAGTTTAATCCTGTTAAAGATAAAAATCGTTTAACAGAAAAATTAGCAATTGTCTTTCTAAAAGCATTATCGGGGTAGTATTTTATGGCTAAAACACCTTCTACAATGATTCCTTTGGGTACACCAGCACCTGATTTTTCACTGGTGGATACGGTCACTGGCAAGCAGGTTTCTCTTGCGACAACAGAGCCACCGCCAGCAACTGTGATCATGTTTATTTGCAATCATTGCCCGTTTGTCATACATATCCTCCCGGCTTTGCTTGTATTGAGCAAAAAATATCAGACAGAAGGTGTGCGTTTTATTGGTATCAGTTCAAATGATGCCACAACATACCCAGAAGATGGCCCGGACAACATGCGGAAAACGGCTGAGACATTACATTTCCCCTTTCCTTATTTATATGATGCAACACAAACTGTTGCAAAAGCCTACCAAGCTGCTTGTACGCCGGATTTTTATGTATTTGATAACAAAATGGCTTGCGTGTATCGTGGACGCTTTGACGATACCACACCCGGCAATCAACGTCCCGTGACGGGACGTGATCTTTCCGAAGCCCTTGATGCCATACTCGCAGGCAATTCTGTTCCTGAAACACAAATGCCCAGCGTGGGGTGTAATATTAAGTGGAAGAAGTAACAATGTTTACACTGGAAGTTAAAATAGATACACAAATAATGAATGTGATAAAAGAAAATATCATTATTAAGACTTATGGGGTCTCAACTGCTAAAAATGGTGTTGGAGAACAGTGGGGCAGCGAAAAAACGCCACGAGGGTGGCATGTGATACGTGCTAAGATTGGTGAGCGCGCGCCAGAGAATGCCGTCTTTGTTGGACGAAGAATGACAGGTGAAATTTATTCTCCAGCATTGCGTGCACAATTTCAAAATCGTGATTGGATTTTAACGCGTATTTTTTGGTTAAGTGGGTTAGAAAAATCGGTGAATCGGCTCGGCGAGGTGGATACCATGCGCCGTTATATCTACATACACGGTACGCCAGATGATGTGCAAATGGGCATACCGGGATCGAAAGGCTGTATTCGCATGCGTAACAAGGATATTATTGAGCTTTTTGAACAAGTTGCAGTCGGCACGCGTATTTTGATTAATGCAGATTCATCGTTGTGATATAATGAAAAAATGAATAACGATTTTTCGATGGATTAGCAAGATGCCTGATAAGATTCACGAATTGCTTAATTTTTGGTTTGGAGATCTGGGATCGGCAGATTTACCAACAAGCGATCGCACCAACTTGTGGTTTGGCGAGAGCGACACAATCAAAAAACAATTATTAGAAAAGTTTAATCAAGAATATGCTTACGCTATCGCTGGTGGGCTGGATGCTTGGGCGGAGTCCCCCCGGGGTCGCTTGGCGTTGATTATTTTATTAGATCAGTTCTCACGTTCTTTATACAATCAATCCGCTGCTGCTTTTTCTTACGATGATCTTGCTCAAACACTTTGTTTGCAAGGTATTGAAGCGCATATGGATCATGCGCTCACGCTTGTCGAGCGGGTTTTCTTTTACATGCCTTTGGTGCACTCTGAGAATGCAGCGACACAAGAAAAATCGATACAGCTTTATCAATCGTTAGTCGCGTTATCCATGACTGAGACAACACAGGTATACCAACTATTTTTGGCCTATGCCTACGCTCATTTCCGTGTGATAAAAGAATTCGGACGCTTCCCGCAACGTAATATACTGCTTGGCCGAGAATCCACGGAAGCTGAACTTCTGTTTCTAAAAAGCCATTAAATCTCAGACACTCCTGCTGAAAAGCAATTATTGATTTATGAGCATCCATACTGTTCTTTCAGGATCCAAGATTTTAGCACTCAAATTACAATCCTTTATATTACTAGTCAAAATGGGTATTATCTGTATAACTGATCGCAGGTGAAAAATATGAGCACCTTATACAATGTTTATTGTGATGAATCTTGTCATCTTGAAAATGACCATATTTCAACGATGGCACTTGGAGCCATGTGGTGTACAACAGATAACCTTACTCTATTGTTAAGGAAATAAAAAAAATAAAGAAAAAATATGCTATTCCTAACTCTTTTGAAATTAAATGGACCAAAGTTTCGCCAGCTAGAAAAGAATTTTATATTGATCTTATTAACTATTTCTTTAATGAACCAGCACTGCATTTCCGATCAGTCGTTATTCCTGATAAAACTAAGTTAGATCATGAAAAATTCAACCAGTCGCATGATGACTGGTACTATAAAATGTACTTCCTTCTTTTGAGGGGAGTTCTTGACCCAAAGTATAATTTTAATATCTATATTGATATTAAAGATACTCATGGTTATGCGAAAGTGGAGAAGCTTCGAGAAGTTTTATCAAATAATATATATGACTTTGATAAAACTATCATTAACAAAATCCAACAAATTCGCTCACATGAAGCAATTTTACTGCAAATCACCGATCTATTTATTGGAGCACTGACTTACTTGCATCGCAACCTTAACACCAGCGATACAAAACGTGAGTTAATCGACCTCATTAAAACACGTTCACGTCATAACCTAGTGCGTAGCACATTGCCAAAAGAAAACAAATTTAACATCTTCATTTGGGGTGCGCAAGAATGGTAGAAGAAGCGCTGCCAAAACTTATCACATTGAGCGAGTATGGTGGCGACCCGTTACCGTACATAGAAGCAATCTATCAAAGCTATCTTAATAATGTCGTAAATGCTGAGCTTCATTACAATAAACTACCTGTTAAATTTCAATTTAGGCCATTACGTGAGGGGAAAGGATTTGCATTCTGGCATACCATTTCGGAAGGCGAGAAAGAAGAAGATCGTACAATAGATTTGCGCCGCTGTGAGCGCATTAGATGGATAGCTTGGGTGATAAAAAACGCTTCTATCTCAGCCAAGATAACCATATGGGAAAATAAACGTGGAGAAAATGAACATACTGTATTGTTCTTTGAAGCTGAAAGCTACGTAGTGATACTAGCAAAACGTAATGGCTATTATTTGTTCAGGACTGCTTACTCCGCAACGCAAAGGACAGCTCATAAAGGAAAGACAGAAATATCTAAATACCACAAAAAGCTGAAGGCGCCCAAGGGCGCCTTCGGATGCTCCTTCTACGCATGGCAGATGAGTACAGTAATATTATAGGCTCTATTCTCAAAGTAAGCAAGGTTATTCATTTTCTTCCCCCGCTATTCTGTATATATTTATTATTATTCAAAGTGTTACAATAAATCAGAGAAGAGCACTGCTCTATCTCGGACGAATTTCTAGACGTTGACTGTCCCCTTCGACAACGTAGTCGTTGGAGAGTGACTTGCACTCTCCAGTAAAACCTATATTTGTATCGTATACAATCATTGCCACAGGGGTTCCACTGCAGTCATCTGTGAGATAAACATCCGCTCGACATTTTTTACCGTGACCCATGCAAATCATATCTAACATGGCTTTGCTAATTTTTTTGTCTTTGTGTGGTTGGGTAATACCCAGATCACCATAAGCGTTAGAGCAGACACCATTTTGACCGCTTCCAATGATGAGTTTAGAGGTAGAAGGAAAATTTGTTTGATTATCAAGGGTGAGATCGCCGTGAGAGGCATAGCAGAGTGACGTATAAGCTAATAAACTAAACGCGAATATTTTTTTGAAAGCCACTGTTGTTTTCTCCTGTTAAGCCTTTCTATGCACGGGGACGATAATGCTCTCTCCTGCACTTAGAGAAGCGTTGTCAATTAAGTTCGTTGAACGTATCGCAGCGGGAGTAATGTGAAATTGCTTGGCAATCTTCTCGATCGTATCTCCTTGACGCACCATGTAGACGGTATCGCCAGGTGAAACAGAGAGGGATTGCGTGGGACGGTGCGGAATCACAAGTTGCATACCAGGCTTCACTTTGGCATGCAAGCGGTTAGCGGATTGTAGCACCGCAACATGAACATGAAATCGCTTCGCAATGCTTTGAATGGTATCTTTCTTGCGAACCATATAGACAGTATCGCCAGGCTTCAGAGTGTACTTTCTTGGCGGGTTTAATACAAGTATTTCGTTGTAGTTGATAGGATGCTTCACTTTTTTGCTGATTTTTGTTTCTGGTGGTGGTGCATTTTGTGCTTGGTCTAGAGAAGAGGCACTGTTTGCTGCGACAGGGATGAGTAAATTTGTGCCGGAATGTAACGGCACTTTGTTGAGATGGTTCATTTTGCGTATTGCAATGGCTGTCGTGTTAAATTTTTTAGAAATCATCGCAAGTGAATCACCCGATTTCACCTTATAGTGCAGCCATTCAATCTGAGGTTGTAGAGGGGTCCTTGCGAGATTTTCAGTAAATTGTGCGACGTTTTCAATGGGGAGAACCAGTTTGTTCGGTGAAGTGGATGGTCGGTTAAAGCCAGGATTGAGTTGCATCATTTTTTTGAGGCTGATACCTGCCAATTCTGCTGCATATTGTAAGCTAATATGGGAAGTGCTGACGTCGACTTGACCCAGATAAGGTGCATTACGCACGGGTGGGAAGTAAACAGGGTATCGATTCGGATTACTGATAATCACAGCAAGTGCTAATAGACTGGGGACATAGTCTCTGGTTTGTTGTGCAACAGGTAAAGACCAAAAATCTGTATCTCGACCATCCCTGATATTGCGCTTAATAGCAGAAAGCACGTTCCCTTCGCCTGTGTTATAAGCAGCAATAGCGAGCAACCAATTGCCTTCAAAAAAACTTTGCAGATAAGCAAGATAATTCAGTGCAGCGCGTGTTGAAGCGATGATGTCGCGCCTGCCGTCGTACCACCAATCTTTTTTGACGCCCAGGTTGCTCGCCGTGCCAGGCATGAGCTGCCAAATCCCAGCAGCACCCACAGGCGACAGTGAAAAAGGGTTAAAACCGCTTTCAATGATCGGTAACAGTACCAATTCAGCCGGTAGATGGCGTTTTTTGACCTGCTGTAGAATGTAATAAAGATAAGGGGCTGCACGCGAAGCAGAGCGCAGTAAATAATCTTGGTTATTCATAAACCACTGAATTTTTTCTTGCACCTGCGGATTGCGATCGTAATGCTCTAATGTAAATTCATCGCGCAAAACATCCCACAGATTATCTGCATTACGGTAGCGCGTAATGTCATCGGCCAATTTTTGCTTATGCTCAGGAATGAGTTGCACATTATTTTGCTTATATACCTGTATGCCTTCTGCCATTGGCGCAGAAAAAGACAGATCAGGCCAAATAAACAGGCAGCTTAATAGCGTGGTTGCAATAATATAATGAATGAATCTGTACAAAAATCAATTTTCCTTTACGGCAATGTTCTTTTTAAAATCAAATAAACAGTATTGTAACCCAATTTTGGAAAGTATACCTCAGTAATATAAGCCTGGCTAATATACATTTCACCATTTAGAATGCAAGAGTTGGGCAGCATGGGAAGGTGAGATACTTTGGCGCATGACTATCACATTTTGAAGCATTGGAATGATTGGCTATCTCAGCAATTTCTGGGCGCAGAATTATTGCAAGCAGAAAAACAAGCTTTGGAAACCCTATTGGCGCGGCATTTTGGTAAACATGTCCTGTTGATTGGTGTGGATCAGCAACTGGGACTGCTGGAGGCAACCCACTTAATGCAGCGTACACTTTTTACGCCTTTGCTAGCCCAACACAGTGGGGTGCGTTGCATCGAGGGTAGTTTGCGTGAGTTGCCTATCTTATCAGGCAGTGTTGACTTGGTACTGTTGCCGCACACACTAGAGTTTGTCGATAACCCGCAGCAACTCTTAGCTGAAAGCTGCCGCATCATTAAACCAGAGGGGTTAATTGCAGTCGTTGGATTTAATCCCTATAGTTGGTGGGGGTTGACGAGGATGATCAATAGGCAGAGAGAAATGCCTTGGAAAGCGAATATTATTTTTGCGCATCAAATAAAAAATTGGTTAGGACTGGCAGACTTTGAAATGGAAGAACATCAGAGTGTTCTCTTTAGACCGCCTGCCTCCCGCGTGGTGACTTACAAGCGCTTGTCTTTCTTAGAGCGAGTCGGTAAGCGCTGTTTACCGATGTCTGGCGGTGTTTATCTTCTGACTGCGCGAGCAAAAGTGACGCCTCTGACGCCCATCAGACTCAAGTGGCAGCAGCGATTAACCGGTATTCGTATTCCTACCACATTACCAGGGTCAATCGCACGACAGGTTGATTAAATTTTTATGAAACATGTGCAAATTTATACGGATGGTGCTTGTCGCGGTAATCCAGGTCCTGGTGGATGGGGGGCGCTGTTGCGTTATGGTAGTCATGAAAAAGTGTTATCTGGCGCAGAAGCACATACCACAAACAATCGCATGGAATTGATGGCAGCCATTCAGGCGCTTGTTAGTCTGACGCAGATGTGTCGTGTAGAATTGTATACAGATTCACAATATGTGCAGAAGGGGATTTCGGAATGGATTGTCGGTTGGAAAAAACGAAACTGGTGTAACTCAAAAAAAGACCCTGTCAAAAATGCGGATTTGTGGCAACAGTTGGATAAAGAAGCGGGTCGGCACCAAATCAGTTGGCATTGGGTCAAGGGGCACAGCGGACACCCTGAAAATGAGCGTGCTGATAGACTCGCCAATGAAGCCATTGATCGGTTCTTAGGAAAGGAGTGAGTCATGCGTCAAATTGTATTAGATACCGAAACAACAGGACTACGCGTTGAAGAGGGTCATCGTATTATTGAAATAGGGTGTATAGAGCTTGTTGATAGAAGAATCACCTCGAAACACTTTCACTATTATTTTAATCCCCAGCGAGAAGTGGAAGCAGGTGCTTTTGCTGTGCATGGTATCAGTAATGAATTTTTAAAAGATAAACCGCTGTTTTCTCATATGCTGCCAGCATTCGTTGAATTTGTGAAAGGCGCAGAATTAATCATACACAATGCACCATTTGATTTGTCCTTTTTGGATGAAGAATTTAAGCTGACGAAGCAAAACTTTCCCTTGATAACAGAAATATGTACGGTCGTTGATACCTTAAAATTAGCACGCCAACTGCATCCGGGTCAGCGCAATACATTGGACGCACTGTGTAAGCGTTATTCGGTTGATGCATCGGACCGCCAGCTTCACGGCGCGCTATTAGATGCTAATTTGCTTGCTCGTGTTTACTTGGCAATGACGGGTGGGCAAGGCAGTCTATTTGATGTGTTAGAAGGGGATGCCTCGGCAATGGCATCAGGCGTGGGCAGCGCTCTGCCATCGCAAAAATATCACCTGAAAGTGCTTCTGGCGACGCCAGAAGAGCAGGAAGCGCATCAAATTTATATGAAGACGCTGCAAGGTGCGAAATAATTGATCATTTATTAAACAGATTAAATAACATTCGACCTGGACTGTGTGTGAGAAAAGCGTTAAGATCTGTGTCTAGGTAGAATCTGTTGGTTAATAATAATAAAGACAATGGAGAGATGGCTGAGCGGTCGATAGCGGCGGTCTTGAAAACCGTTGAGTCCTTTGGGCTCCGGGGGTTCGAATCCCTCTCTCTCCGCCAGTAAACAAATGAGGACTAAAAGTCAATGGCAGCTAGCATCATTAAAGTTTTGTTAGTCGATGATCACGAGCTTGTGCGCGCTGGTATTAAACGTCTCTTGCGTGATGCGCCCAATATTAAAGTTATTAGCGAAGCGTCTTCAGGTGAGGAAGCAATTCTTCTTGCTAAAGAACATATGCCCGATGTTGTTGTGATGGATGTGAATATGCCAGGGATCGGGGGTCTAGAAGCAACCCGTAAAATGTTTCGTTACAACCCGGATCTGAAAATTCTAGCGTTAACCATCCATGAAGAAGAACCTTATCCTTCTCGTTTATTGCAAGCGGGTGTCAGTGGTTATTTAACAAAGGGCTGTGATTCTGAAGAAATGGTAAGAGCGATACGTACCGTTTACCTGGGTCGTCGTTATATTACACCTGGTATTGCCCAGGAAATCGCAATTAAGCGCTTTACAAAAGGGGAAGACTCGCCCTTTGAACTCTTATCTGAGCGTGAATTGCAGATCGTCTTGATGATTACACAAGGTCAGAAGGTTACGGATGTTTCCAAGAAGTTATGCGTGAGTGCTAAAACAATTAATACCTATCGCTATCGGATTTTTCAAAAATTAGGCGTTGAGACCGATGTTGAGTTAACATTACTGGCATTGCGATTAGGGTTAATTGATCCTCCTTCCAATTCAAGTTCATAGGAGGCGTCTATTCTCAACCGAGCCGCGACCGTGAGGGAGCGTCACGGTGCGTCATGTAACGCTCCTTCACGGTCGCGGCTCGGTTCTGGAGAGTATGGCAACATGATCACTCACTTAAAGGTTTTCCTGTCACATCTTTCGCATGCCCCGGGTGTGTATCAGATGCTCGGTGAATCTGGAGAAGTGCTCTATGTTGGCAAGGCGAAAGACCTTAAAAAACGTGTATCGAGTTATTTTAATCGCCAGGTTAAAGAATTAAAGACCGCTTCCTTAGTCAAACAAATAAAAGATATTGATGTGATTGTCACGGCTTCTGAAAAAGAAGCTGTTTTACTCGAATGTAATCTGATAAAAAAGCACCGTCCTCGTTACAATATCCTGCTCAGGGATGATAAAAGTTATCCCTACATTCTTATTAGCCATCATGACTATCCTCGGATTGATTTCTATCGCGGCAAACGCAAAAAACAGCTAGGGCGTTACTTCGGTCCTTATCCGAATGCGCAGGCGGTGAGAGAAACGATCAGCTTATTGCAGAAGATTTTTCGATTACGCACTTGTGAGGAATCTTATTTTGCAAGTCGCTCACGGCCTTGTTTGCTTTATCAAATCAATCGTTGTACGGGTCCTTGCGTGAAACTCATTTCACGCGACATGTATGCACAAAATGTAAAGCTCGCTATTTTATTTTTAGAAGGCAAAAGTGATCAAGTGATGGAGATATTGAATCAGCAGATGGAAAAAGCGGCTGCGGAGTTAGCTTTTGAAAAAGCTGCGAACTATAGAAATCAGATTGATCGGCTGAAAGAAATGCAAGATCGTCAGTATGTGGATAGAGGGGATGGTAACGCAGATATCATTGGTTTTGCCGCGCAGGCGGGTGTGGCTTGTCTTTATTTATTGAGTATACGTCATGGTCAGGTGTTGGGTGGGCATGCCTATTACCCAACTGTACCCTCGCATTCAGAAGAGGGGGAAATTATTTCCGCGTTTATCACGCAGCATTATTTAACAGACGTGTCACGTCGAGAAGCGATCCCTAAACATATTCTATTCGAATCTTCTCTTGTAGATCAATCCTTGCTCGCGGAGGTGCTCACGGAACAGGCTACACAAAAAGTGATACTCTCTTCTCCTGTACGAGGTGAGAAAAAGAAATGGCTTATCATGGCGACAAACAGTGCAAAGCAAGCGTTAGCCACGCATCTGTTTGGTAAAATCAATATGCTTGAACGCATGGTGGCGCTAAAAGAAGCCTTGCTTTTAAAAAATATGCCCGCGTATCTGTTCTGTTTTGATATCAGTCATTCAAGCGGAGAGGCGACGGTTGCTTCGTGTGTGGTCTTTGATCAAACTGGTCCAGTCAAAAGCGCTTATCGTCGTTACAATATTGAGGGCGTCACAGCGGGTGATGATTTGGCAGCGATGCGTCAAGCTTTAGTACGTCGATTTCAACGTGCAAAAAATCCGGATGCGCTCATGCCTGATATTGTTTTTATTGATGGTGGTAAGACGCAGCTTGCTGTTGCGAGAGAAGCGATGCAGCAGATGGATATGTCGCATATTCTGTTGATTGGCGTTTCCAAGGGGCCGGGTCGCAAGCCGGGTACGGAAACATTGCATTTTTCAGATGGCGCAGCAGTGCATTTACCGGCAGATGCTTTGGCCCTGCATCTCATTCAGCAGATACGTGATGAGGCGCATCGTTTTGCTATTACAGGCCATCGCCATCGTCGAGATAAGCGTAGGCGTCATTCAACGCTTGAAGAAATTGCAGGGATTGGTGCGGCCAAAAGACGTGCTTTACTCAAACATTTTGGTGGTATTCAAGGTGTTGCTCATGCTAGTCTTGATGAACTGATGCAGGTACCTGGTATCCATTTTTCATTAGCAGAGCGCATATTTGCGACATTCCATGACCAAACTGTATGATCAAATGTTGAATTTGCCCAATATATTGACTTCAGTCAGGATTTTACTCATTCCCCTGTTGGTGGTTTTCTTTTACCTGCCTGTGACGTGGTCTCATACTGCTGCTGCCATTATCTTTGCGGTGGCTTCTTTCACGGATTGGTTGGATGGTTATTTAGCGCGTTACCTAGAACAATCCACTGCCTTAGGTGCTTTTCTCGATCCCGTTGCAGACAAGTTGATTGTTTCCATTGCTTTGGTTTTGATTGTCGCGGAGCCAACGTCTCGCGTGATGGATGTTTTCGGTGTGGAGGATACGATGCCTGCCGCCATTATGACCATACCTGCTGCGATCATTGTGGCAAGAGAAATTATTGTCTCTGCCTTGCGTGAGTGGATGGCGGAAGTGGGTAAACGCGCACATGTGGCCGTTTCTAGTATTGGTAAGATTAAGACGGGTGTCCAGATGTCTGCTTTGATCATTCTCCTATATTGTAGCCAGTCAACTTCGGTTTATTTCGTTGTTGTGGGCTATGTTTTACTCTATCTTGCCGCTGTGCTTACCATTTGGTCAATGTGCATCTACCTGAAAGCAGCTTGGGTTCAATTAAATACTTGACTTGGCTAATCCCCTAGATAGAATGGCAACGCGATGAAGGTACTCATACTTTCGTTATTTGCGGGAATAGCTCAGTTGGTAGAGCACAACCTTGCCAAGGTTGGGGTCGCGAGTTCGAGTCTCGTTTCCCGCTCCAGATTTTTATTTAGGTATTGAGAATTTTTTTGACCATATGGCTGGGTGGCAGAGTGGTTATGCAGCGGCCTGCAAAGCCGTGGACGCCGGTTCGATTCCGACCTCAGCCTAAATGTAAGTGATCGGGGAGGTTTTACCAGGAACCTTTCTAGAATGCCCGGGTGGCGGAACTGGTAGACGCAAGGGACTTAAAATCCCTCGGGATATTATCCCGTGCCGGTTCGATTCCGGCCCCGGGCAGTTAATGTTACAAGCTTGTAGGGGTAGCATCTGCCGTGACATTTGTTGTAACTGAAAAATGCATCCGATGTAAATACACCGATTGTGTGGAAGTCTGTCCTGTCGATTGTTTCTATGAAGGTCCTAATTTTCTTGTTATTAATCCAAGTGAGTGCATTGACTGTGCCTTGTGTGAACCGGAATGCCCAGTGAATGCGATTTATTCTGAAGATGATTTGCCCGAAAAGTTCAAGCCTTTCCTTGAACTCAATACAACGTTATCAGAAAAGTGGCCTAATATTACGCGTATTAAACCTGCACCCGCTGACGCCGATGAGTGGAAAGAGGTGGAAGGGAAGCTTCAATACTTAGAAAAAGAATGGCCGCCTGAATGAAACTCTTGTTGCTTGATACTTCAACGTCTGCCTGCACGGTTGCTCTTTTAAAAGGGGAAGCGGTACACCTGCAACATCATGTTGCGCCCATGCAGCATGCAAAGCTTATTCTACCCATGATTGACGCCCTACTGAAAGAATCACATCTCACCTGTGCTGATTTAGACGCTGTTGCTTATGGTGTGGGTCCTGGTAGTTTTACAGGTACGCGCATTGCAAATAGCACGGCGCAGGGGATTGGTTTTGCCTGTCAACTGCCTATTGTTCCTCTCTCTTCATTAGCGTGTTTAGCGCAGACGGCTGTTAAGAAGCATGGTTGGCAAAAATTATTGGTTGCTGTTGATGCGCGTATGAATCAAATTTATTGGGCTAAATATGTAAGATCTGAAACGGGTGAAGTGTCATTGGTGGGGGAGGAACAGCTGTCTTTACCCTCAAAAGTCACAGTGCCTGCTGATGGCGACTGGTATGCCGTTGGTGATGCTTGGGAAAAATACGCGTCTGTTTTGGAAACGCGTTTAGGTTTTAGGCCTGTTGAAATAGGTGCCACTTTATTGCCAGAAGCTGATGCGTGCATAGGCTTGGCCAGAGCTAAATTTGAGCAAGGTGGTTGGATACAAGCCGCAGAGGCGACGCCAAATTACTTGGTTTCCCAAATTTGTTAACGTGAGATCTAATAGGTATACTTTAGAAAGTGTATAACGGGGTGTGTTTATGTCAACTGCGAATAATGGCAAGTCTCAAGATATTATCAAGCAAGTACAGGCTTATATTCAGGGTCATGCGAAGAAGGAAGAAGTCAATTTATTAGAAGTTTTTGCGCAGCGCTATTTGGGTGTCTGTGCATTAGAAGATCTACAGCAGTTTTCTGTGCCTAGTTTGTATACGATTGTACAGTCTGTTTGGGATTTTATGTCTGTGCGTGCGCCGAACGAGGCAAAAATTCGTATCTTCAACCCAGAGGAGTGGCCTGGTGAGTGGGCATCAACGCATACTATTGTTGAAATTTCGCATGATGATGCGCCTTTTTTAGTAGATTCGACAAGAATGGCGTTGAATCGTCACGGATATCAGATTCATTTTATTATTCACATCGGTGGACTAAAAGTCTTACGTGATAGTGAGAATCGTATCACAAAAGTATTTGCAAATGGGGAAGCTGAAAAGAACGCCTTGCCTGAGGCACCTATCTATATTGAAATCGATCGCATTGTCGATGAAAAGAAACGAGAAGAGCTGAAAGAAGATATTGATCGAGCGCTTTCAGAAGTGCGAGCAGCGGTATCAGATTGGCCGCAGATGGTTCAGCGCGTTAAAGATTGTTTGCGACAGTTAGAAACCTGTCCCCCCGGCGTAGACGAAGCGGACTTTAAAGAATCCCGTTACTTCTTGGAGTGGCTGATCGACAATCATTTTACTTTCTTGGGTGCGCGAGATTACAAGCTCATTGGTAATGAGAATAATAGAGCATTGCAGGTTATTCCAGGTTCTGGTCTCGGCGTGTTGCGCGATAAGACGTCGAATACCAGAGCCAAAGCCTATGCAGAGCTGCCACCACAAGCGCGTAAAATGGCGCTGTCAAAAAATATTTTGATTGTTGCTAAAACCAATACAAGACCGATGGTGCACCGCGAAGCGTGGCAAGGCGGTGATTATGTGGGGGTAAAATATTTTGATAAAAATGGCGAGTTGATTGGCGAGCATCGTTTTATCGGGTTGTATACATCAACAGCATATCACTCTAGTCCCAAAAATATTCCTTTCTTGCGGCATAAAGTTGCAAAAGTAATAGAAAATTTAGGGTTTCCTGCAGACAGTCACGATGGAAAAGAGGCTGCACATATTCTTGATACCTTGCCACGAGACGATGTATTCCAGGCAACGTACGAAGAACTGTTGGATCTGACTTTAGCGATTATTCAAATGAAAGAGCGTAAGCGCGTACGATTATTGGTGCGTCGCGATGCGTATTACCGCTATTTTTCTTGTTTGGTTTTCGTGCCAAGAGAGATATTCACAACAGATTTAGCCGTTGCGATGCAGTCGATTTTGATGGATGCCTTCAAAGGCTTAGAATGCACTTTCACAACGTATTTCTCAGAATCAGTGTTAGCGCGTATCCATTACCATATCCGTGTAAATCCTAAGACTGCCATTGAATACGATATTGTCGATATTGAAAAACAATTAGTGATTGTTTCGCGATCTTGGGCGGATGAATTAAAGAAAGAGTTGATCGCAGCGTGTGGCGAAGCGGAAGGATTGTCTCTGTGGGCGAAATATCAAAGAGTATTTCCTGGAAGTTATACAGAATCTTACCCACCTTACCAAGCCATTGATGATATTAAGAAAATGGAAGGTTTATCTGCGGATAACCCCCTTGATATGTCTTTTGTTCAGGCAGGTGTCGAAAACGCTATTAGCTTAAAGCTCTTTCATGCAGAACATACGATGATTCTATCGGACATCCTGCCTATTTTGGAAAATATGGGTTTGAAAGTGATAGGTGAGCATCCGCATGAAATCAAATTCAAAAATGGAACGTGTATTTGGATCAATGACTTTGATATGAGTTATGCGGTGAATAAAGCGCTTGATGTGAGAGATATTAAAGACATTTTTCAAGAAGCTTTTACAAAAGCGTGGTTTGGGCAAGCGGAGAATGATGGTTTTAATCGTCTTGTATTGGAAGCGAATTTAACATGGCAAGAAACGGCTATGTTGCGCGCTTATACAAAATATTTAAAACAGATTGGTTTTACGTTCAGTCAAAGCTATATAGAAAAAGCATTAGTGAATAATGCTGACATTACAAAAGCATTGGTACAGCTTTTTATTTTGCGCTTTGATAAAGCGTGTCAGATGAATGGGCAATCTAATCCTGCTGATATTATTGCTTATATAGAGAAAAAATTAGAAGAAGTGGTGAGCTTGGATGAAGATAGAATTTTGCGTCGTTTACTCGAATTGATTCAAGCAACAATGCGTACAAACTATTTTCAGCAAGATGAAAAAGGCGCGTCTAAATCCTATATTTCGTTTAAGTTTGATCCCGCGTTGGTTTCAGACTTGCCTTTACCACGGCCTAAATTCGAAATTTTTGTTTATTCGCCGCGTGTAGAGGGCGTGCACTTACGTGCTGGTAAGGTAGCGCGTGGTGGTCTGCGTTGGTCAGATCGTCGCGAAGATTTTAGAACAGAAGTATTGGGATTGATGAAAGCGCAACAAGTCAAGAATACCGTGATTGTGCCGGAAGGTGCAAAGGGTGGGTTTGTGTTGAAGTGTCACGCTTCTGATATGTCCAGAGATGATTACTTTAAAGAGGGGATTGCTTGTTATTCTATCTTTATCAGCGGGCTGTTAGATATTACAGACAATATTGTTGATGGTGTTGTAGTGCCGCCGGTTAATGTGGTACGTTACGATGAAGATGATCCCTATCTTGTTGTCGCAGCAGATAAAGGAACAGCAACATTTTCTGATATCGCAAATGGTATTGCGCAACGCTATGGTTTTTGGTTGGATGATGCGTTTGCATCGGGTGGATCGGCAGGTTACGACCACAAAAAAATGGGGATTACTTCCCGAGGCGTGTGGGTTTCTGTGAAGCGGCATTTCCGCGAATTAGGCATTAATCCAGATACCGATGATTTTACTGTTGTTGGTATTGGGGATATGGCGGGTGATGTGTTTGGTAACGGGATGCTCTTGTCCAAACATACTAAATTGATTGGTGCATTTAATCATATGCATATCTTTTTAGACCCTGATCCAGATCCTGCAGCGAGTTATGTTGAGCGGCAGCGTTTATTTAATCTACCTCGTTCATCTTGGTCGGATTATAACGCGAGTTTGATTTCACCGGGCGGTGGTGTGTTTAATCGCTCAGCAAAATCAATTAAGTTATCTCCTGAAATCATGCGTGCGCTGAATACAGATAAAGAGACGATGATGCCGAATGAGCTAATTCGTACGATGTTGTGTGCGCCAGTTGATTTAATTTGGAATGGGGGTATTGGTACTTTTGTGAAATCGACGCAGGAGCTCAATCTCAATGTGGGCGATAGAACAAATGACAGCATTCGTGTGGATGCCGTTGAATTAAAAGCAAAAACAATAGCAGAAGGTGGGAATTTAGGGCTCACGCAATTAGCGCGTATTGAATATTCGCTACATGGTGGCATTGTTAACACAGACTTTATTGATAATTCAGCTGGTGTGGATTGTTCAGATCACGAAGTCAATATGAAAATTTTGTTAAATCGATTTATTGCAGACGGCAGCATGACGCGCGAAGAACGCAATAAGTTTTTAGAAGCGTTAACAGACGAAGTCGCTGCGCTGGTTTTAATGGATAATTACGATCAAACGCAGATGCTCAGCTTAGAAACATCGGTTGCGCAGCAAACCATTGATTTGTTCCGTCAGTTTATGAATGAACTGGAGAAGAATAATCAATTAAATCGCGAACTGGAATATTTGCCTGATGATAAAACGCTGCTAGAACGCAAAGCGAATAACAAACCGATGACGCGCCCTGAAATTGCGATATTACTGGCGTATAGTAAAATGTATTTAAAGCAAAGCATTTTAAGCAGTGATATTCCGGAAGACCCTTATTTTGAGAAGTATTTGCTGACCGCTTTCCCTAAAGAAATGGGAGAGAAATATTTTGATGCGATGAAAGAGCACAGTCTGCGTCGAGAAATTATTTCCACGCAGCTGTGTAAGAGTGTGACGGATCGCATGGGTATTAATTTTGTAGAACGATTGCAGCGTGAGACGGGTGCTTCTACGGCTTTCGTTGTGCGCGCTTACGTGATTGCGAAAAATATTTTTCATTCAGAAGAAAGATGGAATGAAATTGTTTCGCTGGATAAGACGGTGGAGTTGCAGGTTCAGTATCGCATGATGTTGCATATGTACTTTTTAATACGTCGTGCAACGCGATGGATGCTGCGTAATCGCAAGCCAACATTGAATATCCAGGAAACGATCAATGAATTTGAGACAAATATTGCGATGCTTTATGAAAGATTCTCTGAATTGTTAGATTCGCATGAAAGAGAAGCGTTTCATGCAGCGGCGTCTTCTTTCACAGATCATGGTGTGCCTGAAAAATTAGCAACCCATATTGCTGCTTGCAATGCAATGTTTACCTCATTGGATATTATAGAATCTTCACGTAAATATGAGTTAGATGTTTGTGAAGTCGCGAAAACATATTATCTCTTAGGCAATCGTTTAGAGTTAAATTTCTTGAGAGATTTAATGGCTTCTTACCCTGTGGAAAATCAATGGGAAGAATTGGCTCGCGCTGGATTCAGGGACGACTTAGATCGTGTGCAGCGTAAATTATGCGTACGTGTATTATCACTGAAAAGCAAGGATGTGAAGAATAAGCCAATGGAAGAGCGTGTTGATTATTGGATCAATAAACATTTGTTCCTGGTAGAACGTTGGCAGAAGTTATTGTCAGACGTGAAATCAAGTGATATGGCTGGTTTTGTGACTTACTCAGTGGTCTTGCGTGAGTTATTTGATTTTGCCCAGGCGGCATAAGGATATGGTATGTTAAAGACGCATCAATCTGATCAATTGGTTTATCCCTCTCAGTATATTGAGATAGGTGGATCTCAGATGCATTATGTTGAAACGGGACAGGGAGATCCCATCTTGTTTTTGCATGGTGTGCCGACGTCCTCGTACGTATGGCGCAATGTGATGCCTTATCTTGCGCCCTTAGGTCGCTGTATTGCTGTAGATTTAATGGGTTTTGGTAAGTCGGATAAGCCAATGATTACTTATTCCATTAAAGAACATATTCGTTTTGTTGAGCAATTTATTCAGGCGCTTGGTTTAAAGCGTGTAACGTTGGTGATGCATGGCGTGGGTTCTATTATTGGATTAGACTATGCAATGCGGCACGAAGAGAATTGTAAAAGTTTAGTGTTTTATGAGTCTTTCTTAGAAGCTTTTGAAGGTGCTGAGATTTCTTTAGCGTTTCAGGAGCAGCGCTTAGCGCTTGATGCTTACCGAGCCTCTTTGTTGAAAGGTGTGCAGGGCGCTGATTTTGTGCGATTGATGCTGGAGCAGAGTAGCATGTTGGCATTGCCAGAGACGGTGATATCGCATTATATTGAACCGTTCAAAGAGCAGGGTTCAACGGGGCCTTTATTGGGTTATTTGAATGATTTTGATGATGCCGAAGGGTCGAGCGTTGCCAGTCAAATTATTGCGAATTATTCTCGAAAATTGGTCGAGTCATTCTTGCCAAAGTTGATGCTTTGTTCTGTGCCGGGTTTGATTACGACGGTATCAACAATGATGTGGGCAAAAGAATATTTGCCTCAACTTGAAATGACGGAGTTGGGTGAGGAGTTGCATTTAGCGCAAGAAACGAACCCTGAAATGTTTGGTGAAGTCGTGAGTGTTTTTGTGCAGACAATAGAGCAAATGCGAGAGTAAGTTGCTCGTTACCGAGCCGCTTTACCGAGCCGCGACCGTGAGGGAGCGGTCACTGTTCAACAACAGTGACGCTCCCTCACGGTCGCGGCTCGGTCTTACCGGGTATGCCCGACAGGGCGGATGAGGGGAGTGAAGTGAAGTATTATATTAAAACATAGTGTGGAGAAAAAAATGAAAATTGCGATTGTTGGTGCAACAGGTCTGGTAGGTACGACATTACTTTCTATCCTAGAAGAAAGAAAATTCCCTATTGATAAGCTTTATCTCGTAGCCAGCCAACAATCTTCTGGTAAAGAAATGCTATTCTGCAAGAAGCCACACCGCATAGACGACCTTGCCACATTTGATTTTAAGCAAACGCAGCTTGCCTTTTTCTGCGTTGGTAATGATTTAGCCTCTCGCTATATTCCCATTGCAACAGCGGCAGGCAATGTGGTCATTGATAAAAGTTATTTTTACAGGAACCACCAGGATGTGCCCTTAGTTGTGCCGGAGGTAAATGGAACAGCCCTAGATCAGTATCGTCAATTGAATATTATTGCCAGCCCGAATTGCAATACCATTCCTATCGCAGTTGGCGTGAAGCCTATCTACGATGCAGTTGGTATCACGCGCATGAATATCTCGACTTATCAATCTGTGTCGGGAACAGGTAAAGATGCGGTGGCTGAGTTAACGGATCAGACAAAGCAAGCTTTGTCTTCCGAACCGATTTCTTTTTCTGTTTATCCACAGCAAATTGCCTTTAATGTACTACCTCACATCGATGCTTTCGAAGACAATGGGTATACGAAGGAAGAAATGAAAATGGTGTGGGAGATGCGTAAAATTTTCAATGATTATACGCTTGCAATCAATCCAACGGCAGTACGTGTGCCTGTTTATTGTGGACATGCTGCTGCCGTGCATATCGAAACAAAAAAGAAAATCACAGCAAAAGAGGCTTGTGATTTATTATCGAAGGCGCCAGGTGTTTGCTTAATAGAGGGCGATCATCCTTATCCCACGCCAGTGCGTGATGCGGCGGGTAAAGATAATGTGTATGTGGGTCGTGTGCGAGAAGACATTTCGCATGATCGGGGTTTAAATTTGTGGATTGTTGCGGACAATTTACGTAAAGGGGCTGCGTTAAACGCAGTACATATTGCAGAACATTTAATGAAGCATCACTTAGCGCTATGATTTATTTAATTATTAAAAGTTATATCGATATTTTGTTACCTACAATGCTGGTTTCATTATTTTTTCTCATTATGGGTTTATATTTTATTTTTCGTGCGCCGTCGACATTGAAGCGTGCGGCTCCTAAAGCTGTGCCTGTGAAACCGACTATTGCTGCCAAAAAAGCAAAGACAAGAGAACAGGCGCCGGCCGAGGTGGTAGCACCACCTGCGAGTGGCTTGAATGCTTCTGATTTTTCCGCGATTTCTGGTGATGATAATGTATTGCTGACGCAACTTGATTTAGCGCGCGCTTATATTGAAGCTGGCCAATCTGCGCTAGCAAAATCTATTTTAGACGCGGTAAAGGGGCAGGGCAGTGCGGAAGAGCAGCAAGAAATTAATCATTTATTGAGCCTTGTCTAATCATTTATGCGTATTGCGCTTGGTATTGAATATGATGGCCGTTCCTTTCATGGTTGGCAAGCGCAGCGCGACTTGCCCACGGTGCAAGCGGTCTTAGAAGAAGCGTTAAGCCATGTGGCCAACGAGCGCATTGTGCTTTTCTGTGCGGGTCGTACAGATGCGGGTGTGCATGCAACGGGTCAGGTTGTGCACTTTAACACGAAGGCGAAGCGGCATATTGATGCGTGGACGTGGGGAACAAACTCGCGCTTACCGCCTTCTGTGACGGTTTGTTGGGCGCGGCAGGTAGATTTTAGTTTTCATGCACGTTTTAGCGCAGTGTCGCGCCGTTACCGATACATTATTTACAATCATCCGGTGCGCCCAGGTATATTACATCATCGTGTCACTTGGCATTATTATCCGTTGGATGTGATGCGAATGAGGGTGGCGGGCAGTTATCTGTTAGGGGAGCAAGATTTTAGTTCATTTCGTTCTTCTCAGTGTAATGCGAATTCACCGATGCGTCATATCATTGATTTTCAAATCGAGCAAAAAGGGCCTTATCTTATGTTAGAGATTGAGGCGAATGCTTTTTTGCATCATATGGTGCGTAATATTGTTGGTGTGTTGATGAGAATTGGTTCGGGGCTGAAAGATCCCAGTTGGATGGAAGAGGTGTTAGCTGCAAAAAACCGCCGCGCCGCTGCGGAGACTTCGCCTGCGGATGGGTTGTATCTGATACAGGTACGTTATCCCGCGCCTTATATTTTTCCTGTGTCTCATCCGTTGGTTTTGGTTTAGTTGAACCTACCCGTGCGGAACTGAGCCGCGTTACCGAGCCGCGCGCGTAAGCAAGCGTCACTGTTCAACGACAGTGACGCTTGCTTACGCGCGCG
>DATLOT010000028.1:0-11061 GCA_035536095.1 Gammaproteobacteria bacterium
AACTTTCAGCTGAAATTTCTTATTTAATGATATTAAATGTCTTTCAACGGTAGAAATGTTGCATTGCTCCACACCAGCTTTTATCAGATTCATGTGACGCTCCCTCACGGTCGCGGCTCGGTTACACCGAGTGCCTCACAGAGCATTTCCGATTTATTCAACAACGCCCCTCCGGGAGAAGGCACGCCAAATCAGGCTTCACAGATGAATCGCTACAATATATCGCGACTCTGTTCATTTTATTATTCAACAAGTTATGGATTACACGTAAAAAATATCTTTATTTAAGGCTGCGTTAAGTCTTCATTAAGTCTGTGTTAAGCCTCTATGGCCTATACTGGATAGATAAGCACTAAATAAAAGGTAGTAAAAGCCATGCAAAGGCAACCAAAGAACCCAGATGAAAAAGCGCCTCTCTTGGGTCATTCTGAAGAAATCGTTTTGGATCGCAAGTCAGTTGATGAAAAGCTTGAAAACCTTCGTCGTCGTGTAGATAAGATATCTACTATTTTACCGGAGGAAAGGGAAAAATTCCGAGCACTCAAGGAATCTATCACAACAAACACGGCATTGTTCGGAGAAACATGGGAGATAATACATAGCGTCTTTACGCTGGAGGAGAACGCAGATTCAGTACATACTCAAGCCCGTGAGGATCTGATCAAACTGGAGAAAACTTTCACGGATGTGATAAACAAGATCTCAACACACCTAGCATCACTAGAAGAAGTTTGCGATGCAAGCGCTCAAGTTGATGCAACAAAGCAGCGGATGTTATTTGTGAATTTTATCCTGAAAGCATTAAAGGACGGGAGTGCGGGAGCGTTAACAGCTGCTGCAGAAATAGCAAAACAAGAACAAAATCGTTTGGCAGAGACAGAAGCGCTCGTCGCTGCTGTTGAGACGGCGCGTCGTGCTACAATCCTATCGAGCAGAGAAAAAGCAATACAACTGTTTAATAGTCAAATCCAGACTAAACAAGAAGAGTTGAAAGCAAAGCAAGAAGAGCACAATCGTGCAACTGACCTTTATATTAAAATGAATTTAAGATTGTTTGAGAGTCAGGAGAAACTGATAAAAGATAACCTAAGGAATGTTAACAAGGACAAGCAGCATTATCAGCAACGGCTAACAGAACATATTCTAAAAGAGATTTATGTCGCTTTAAGAGCAGAGCGGCAAAAAGTAAAAGACGCTGATCCATACGCCGATCATAACGAGATGCTCATCAATTATTACGTTAAAAAAGCTATCCCCAACAGTCAAAATAGTGACGTGAAATTGTGGTATAAAAATGATTCAACAAAATGGATCATAGATAACATGCTCCAGGTGCTAAGCTTAGAGGAAGAGGCGAAACAAGCCTCTGACGCGGTAGTTAAGCTGCATGGTGAATTAGCTGAGCTACAAACGCAACGAGAAAAGCTGGACAGTTGGGATGAAGCTACAATTTTTGCTCAAAAAGAGACCGCCATCCAAGCAGCTGCAGCGGTATTAGAATCTTATGGTGAATCTTTGCAGGCAAATTTAAGTATCAATTTAGAAGAACATCAAAAGGCTCACGGTCATTTTGAGAAAACATATACAGATTTGACGAAATCTGAAAGCAATTTGGCAAGTGTTGCTAAAAATATTAAAGGTTCTGGATCATATAAAGCAAAAGTTGGTTTAGGGGTTCTTGCTTGCCTTGGTGCGGCCGGTGCAGTAGCAGGTATTTTATTAGCCCCGCCACTTGGTATTGCTGCAGCAATAGGCATAGCAGTGGCAGATGAAGCCATATTAGGCTTAATAGTTGGCAGCAGCCTCTTTGGTGTCGTAAATGCAGTGTTAGCAAAAAAGGTAGGTAATGGAACAGACGCTTCTCAGAAGCTAGTGAATGCCACAAAGAAGTTAGCAGGCGAGACACATAAAACGACACATATGATGACAGGATTAGAAGCAGGACTGTTTAGCAAAACCAAAAAGACGTGCTTTTATCAGATTCATGTGACGCTCCCTCACGGTCGCGGCTCGGTTACGGTACCTATCTCAAAAACTCAATCAGCTCAAGAGGCTGATTAATATAACCATCCGCACCCCAACTGAAAGGATCATCCGTTGATTGCAGGTAGCCATAGAGCGCGACAATAGCGCGCATATTGGCAGCTTTACTCGCTATGACATCCGTTACCGCATCGCCAACATAGAGGCAATTCGCTGGATTTTGTTGAAGCAACTGACAAGCATGCAAGATGGTATCAGGGTGGGGCTTGGCTCTTGTTAAGGTGTCTCCACAAACAATACAAGCCGGCTGATGACGCAACATAATCGCTTTCAAAAGAGCATGCGTTGTTTGTGTGAGATTGTTTGTGACAATGCCCCAGGCAATGCCTTGTTCATCTAAATGCGTGAGTACCTCTTCAATATGAGGAAAGAAACGATTTTCTGTTACTAAACTTTTGCGATAAATTGCAATAAACTTTTCTTTTAACTCATTAAAATTACTTATATTTTTATCTAAATCAAAAGCTACTTTCAAAAGACCCTTCACACCCTGACTCACCACTTCTCGCACGGATGCTAGCGGTAGTACTGGCAAACCTCGCTCTTCACGTAATACATTCAATGCGGCACCTAAGCCAGGTGCTGTATCAACTAATGTACCATCTAAGTCAAACAGGACAGTGGAGATAGTGGTCATTAAGGCTTACTCGCGTAGAGGAGATAATTAACAGAAACATCCTCTGTTAAGGTAAATGTTTTAGAAAAAGGGTGATAAGCCATACCACGCATGTCTTCCAAATGTAGACCAGTCTGTTGCACCCAAGCAGTCAACTCAGAAGGACGAATAAATTTGGCATAATCATGTGTATTCCTAGCCAGTAATCTGAGAATATACTCGGCACCGATAATAGCAAATAAATAAGATTTAGGGTTGCGGTTGATGGTAGAAAAGAATAAATGACCGCCTGGTTTCAAAAGCTGCGCACAAGCTTGTACAATAGCCGCTGGATCCGGCACATGCTCTAACATCTCTAGGCAAGTCACCACATCATAGTGAGCAGGGCGCTCTGCCGCAATGGCTTCCGCTGAGGTGCAGAGGTACTCAACCGTTGTTTTAGACTCCAATTGATGAAGCTTGGCCACATCAACCAAAGACTTGTTCATATCAACGCCTGTGACGATAGCACCTGCTTTGGCCATGCTTTCCGATAGAATGCCGCCACCGCAACCAATATCAATGACTTTCTTGTGAGATAAATCGACTTTTTCTTTGATATAACCAAGCCTTAGCGGATTGATTTGATGTAAAGTCTTAAGTTCCCCCCCCTCATCCCACCAGTGAGCGGCCAGGGCAGCAAATTTCGCTAGTTCTGCAGGATCTGCGTTAGGTGTCATGAGCTTACCATTCAGCATACAAAATAAGGGTGATAGTAGCAGAAGAGCGGACGGCTAATCAATCGCGCCTACTTATTATCTTCCTGCCAAGCGGTTGGATGGCCAGCAGCATATTTATGTAGAATACTGGCGATTAAAGTTTGGTACGCTATTCCCTCAAATGCGGCTTTTTGCTTGATGCGAATCAAATCATTAGTTGCAAGACGGATATTAATCCTCGCGTCCTTACGTAAGGTATTCTTGGCTATTTTTCTCGCAGTAGCAATCTCAGACTTCAGATCCTTGACAGATTTCCATTCGCCTTTGTCATAAGAATCCGATAATTCCTGCTCAGACTTATCTAGCTTAGTATCAGATCTTTTTTTCATAATCATCACCTCTCTCAGTTGTTATTCAAGTACTTCTTTCGCGCTTTACGGTTTGGAATAATAGTTTTAAGAAAGATTCTGTTTTTATCTTGCACAAAAGGGTCTAAATAAACATAACTATTAATTTCAACAACATATATTTTTTGATGCGAGTACTTATCCTGGTTGGGATGCTCAAGAACATCTAGCACGCTACCATTTTCAATGGCTGCGATCACCTCTTCGAAGCTGACACCACGAGAGTTAATAAGCAGTTTGTTTTTTTCACTATCCCAGTCGAAAATAATACTCATGAGCAAATAGTATGACAATGTGTGCCTTATGTCAACATGCTGAAATAACTCCCTGCTGGCCGCAGCTTGGTTTTGCCACTTCTGAAGGGACTAAAAAACGATGACATCCTCTCGTCTGTGCATTACAATAACAGGGTTTAAGCAATTGAAAAGGATATCATAATGAAGCAGATAGCTGTACTTGCTATGACTTTGACAACAATGCTAACACTATCGGCTCATGCAGACACAGCGGCGCCTCCACAGCCAACACAACGGCCTGTTATTGTGGATGAGGGGGGTACACTCAGAACGCAAAAGCCAGCGTCTGCTCCCGCACCCGCCCATACTGGTCGCGAACCCATCGTCGTAGAAAAACCAGCTGATACCGCACTGCAGCCGCCTCAAGCAACACAGGGCGCACCTAGCCCAATGAACACACCTCAACAAACGATGCCGCCGCAAGAGCCCAGCACTGCGCCCCAATAACCGAACGACAAGAATCCATTCAAGGAAATAATTATGTCTGAAACGCAGACGATCGATGAACCCACACAAACATCACAAACCGTTTACTTAAAAGATTACCAGCCACCTGCCTACTTAATAGATGAAATTGACTTACGATTCGACTTGCACGATGAATTCACGCGTGTGAGCTCTTTAATGCGCATCAGACATCAAAGACTGAGCAAAGATACGAAAAGAGAATTGGTATTAAATGGCGAAGAATTAACACTAGAATCGATCAAGCTAGATGGCAAGCTGCTTCAGAAAGATCAATATCGACTTACAAATAGCTTGTTAATCGTTCATCATGTGCCAGATAACTTTGAGTTGGAAATTGTTGTCACAATCTATCCAGAAAAAAATACAGCGCTGAGTGGACTATACCGCCCCAACCAAACTTATTGCACACAGTGCGAAGCTGAAGGGTTTCGTCGGATCACCTATTTTATGGATCATCCAGATGTATTATCACGCTTCACAACGGTGATTTCTGCTGACCAAACCCGTTACCCAACCTTATTATCAAATGGTAATTTGATTGATAAAGGCACATTAGAAAATGGCAGACATTGGGTGAAATGGGAAGATCCTTTCAAAAAACCCAGCTACTTATTTGCTTTGGTAGCAGGTGCTTTTGACTTGCTCACGAGTCAGTTCATCACGCAATCTGGTAGAGAAATTACACTTTCTATTTACGTAGAAACAGGCTATGGAAACCAAGCAGATCATGCCATGTATTGTGTAAAAGAAGCAATGCGATGGGATGAAGTTGCCTATGGTAGAGAATATGATCTTGATATCTACATGATTGTTGCCATCGGCGATTTTAATATGGGTGCTATGGAGAACAAAGGCCTCAATATTTTTAATACCAAATATATATTAGCCAAACCCGAAACAGCGACAGACAATGATTACATCCATATTCTTTCTGTGATTGGGCATGAATATTTTCACAACTGGAGCGGCAACAGAGTCACTTGCAGGGACTGGTTTCAACTTAGCTTAAAAGAAGGCCTAACCATTTTTCGAGACCAATCTTTCACAGAAGATGTGTTATCACGTGCCGTGATGCGTATTATGGATGTGACTGCACTAAGAGAAACACAATTTCCAGAAGATGCTGGGCCACTTGCGCATCCAGTACGACCAGATTCCTATATAGAAATCAATAATTTCTATACTGCCACTGTCTATAATAAAGGCGCTGAAGTATTGCGTATGATGCAAACCATACTGGGGAAACCGCTGTTCCGAAAAGGCATGGATCTGTATTTCGCCTCTTACGACGGGGAAGCTGTGACGATCGAAGATTTTGTGAAAACAATGGAAGATGTGTCTGGATTAGACTTAACGCAATTTCGCCGTTGGTACGATCAAGCGGGAACACCTGTTGTGACTGTCAAAACAGCATATGATGCGACCAATAAAAATTATCAACTAACGCTTTCTCAATCTTGCCCACCCACACCGGGACAACCAAGCAAACTGCCTATGTATATTCCTATCAAAATGGGCTTGTTAAGTGAAAAAGGGGAACCCATTTTATTAACATTCGGCGCAGAGGCACCAGAAGAGGAAAAGGTATTGCATCTTACAGAAGCAACGCAAACCTTTACTTTCTCTAAAGTACCAACAAAGCCTATTCCTTCGTTACTCAGAAATTTCTCAGCACCCATTAAACTACATTATGAATACACAGATAGCGAATTAGCTTTATTATTTGAAAAAGATACCGATACATTTAATCGCTGGGAAGCGGGGCAGAAATATACATTAAAAGTCATACTCGCGCTGATGAAAGATTATTATAACAAGAAACCGCTTGTTCTGCCTGATCATTTAATAGAAATGTATCGTTATTTACTGACGCATGAGATGCAAGATAAATACTTATCATCCGAGATGTTGGTGTTACCTTCTGCAAAATATATCGGTGAACAACTACCTGTGATTGAGGTAGAGGCGATTCATGCTGTACGTGAATTTATCCTTTCTGAAATTGCAACGCAATTAGAAGCTTTATTTGTCGAACACTACGAAAAAAATCACGAGAAAAATACGCCCTACGCATTTAACATAGAAGCCATCGGCAAGCGACAACTGAAAAACAGATGCCTCGCTTACTTAATGCGCTTACCCTCGCATGTAGAGAAAGGTGTAAAGCAATTTTACGATGCACTCCATCACAACATGACAGATACCCAAGCAGCTTTAGTTTCTTTAAACCAAGTTGATTCAAGTGCGAGAACAAAAGCATTTGAAGATTTTTATGCGACTTGGCAGCACGATGCATTGGTTGTTGATAAATGGTTAGCCATTCAAGCCGCAAGCCCGCTGCCCTCTACGCTGCAGCACGTTAAACAGCTGATGACGCATCCTGCTTTTGATATCAAAAACCCCAATAAAGTCTATGCACTGATTGGCAGTTTTGGGCAAAATATGTTAAATTTTAATGCAAAAGATGGCGCTGGTTATGTCTTTTTAAGAGAAACCATCGCGCGTCTAGACCCGCTCAACCCACAAATTGCAGCACGTATGCTGAAACCATTGACTACTTGGAAGCGGTATGATATTGAACGTCAAGCACTGATGCAAAAACAATTGGAGCTGCTTTTGCAGGATAAAAAAATATCAACGGATCTTTACGAACTCGTTACAAAAAGCTTACAGGTATAAACAAATGAACAACAAGACACGCACTGAATCAGACAGCATGGGTAAAATTGAGGTTCCAGCTACCGCTTATTGGGGAGCACAAACACAGCGTTCTATTGAACATTTTGCGATTGGTGGCGACCTCATGCCACCTACGCTGATTCACGCCTTTGGAACGTTAAAAAAAGCAGCTGCCTTAACGAACGAGCAATTGGGCTTGATGAAAAAAGAAATTGCAGATTTGATTGTATTGGTGGCTGATGAAGTGAGTTCCGGCGCATTAGATAATCAATTTCCCTTGCGCATTTGGCAAACAGGCAGCGGCACACAGACAAATATGAATGTGAATGAAGTCATCAGTGGTCGCGCTAATGAAATTGCCACGGGAAAAATCGGCGGGAAAAATCCTGTTCACCCAAATGATCATGTGAATCAATCACAGTCTTCGAACGATACGTTTCCAACAGCCATGCATATTGCTGCTGCGCAAGCTATCGTGCATGTGTTGTTGCCATCCATTAAAGAATTAAGAGCTGGGTTGGTTGAGAAACAAAAGCAGTTCTCACATATTGTGAAAACCGGGCGCACGCATTTGCAAGATGCGGTACCACTCACTTTAGGACAAGAATTTTCTGGCTATGTGGCTCAATTAGACGCAGCTTATGCCAATATTGAAAAAACGCTACCAGGTCTGTATGAGCTTGCACTGGGTGGTACGGCTGTTGGTACAGGATTAAATACACATCCTGAGTTCGCTGAAAAAGCGGCGTTGAAAATTGCATCCTTAACAGGCTTGCCTTTTGTCAGCGCACCTAACAAATTTGCGGCATTAGCTGCACACGATGCTTTTGTATTTGCAAGTGGCGCACTCAAAACATTGGCTTGCGCACTGATGAAAATTGCGAATGACTTACGATGGTTGGGATCAGGCCCGCGCTGCGGTTTAGGTGAGCTGATTTTGCCTGCAAATGAACCTGGCTCTTCTATTATGCCGGGCAAAGTCAATCCGACGCAGTCAGAAGCCATGACAATGGTGTGCGTGCAAGTCATGGGTAACGATGCAGCTATTGGTTTTGCGGATTCACAGGGTAATTTTGAGTTAAATGTATTTAAGCCTGTGATTATCTACAATTTCATGAAATCCGTTAGGCTATTGGCTGATGCCTCTCATATGTTTAATAAATACTGCGTGAAAGATTTAGCAGCAGATGAAAAAGCGATTTCTGCTTCGGTGCATAATTCATTAATGCTTGTGACAGCACTGGCACCTAAAATTGGCTACGATAAATCAGCAGAGATTGCACATAAAGCGTGGCATGACGGCACAACGTTGTTAGAAGCATGTCTGGCGCTAGGGTATTTGAATGAAACAGAATTCAAAGCATTGGTGCGACCGGAAAAAATGACAGGAGAATCTCGTGACGCGTAAAGTTTATAATTTCAGCGCAGGTCCTGCCATGTTGCCTGAAGAAGTTTTACTTCAGGCTCAGGCTGAATTATTAGATTGGGAACAGACGGGTATGTCCATTATGGAATACGGGCACCGTACAGAAAAATTTCAAGAAATGATTGACCGATGTGAAGCTGATTTACGCGAATTAATGTCTATTCCTACAGACTACCATGTTTTGTTTATACCCGGTGGCGCTACAGCACAATTTGCAATGGTGCCTATTAATTTATTTGGTACGAAAGCATCGGCAGATTATATTGATTCTGGCATTTGGTCTAAAAGAGCGATTGTTGAAGCGAAACGTTATGGTGATATTAAAGTCGCTGCAACGTTAACGAAGAAAGATGGCTTAACAAGTATTCCACCTGAAGCAGAGTGGCAATTAAATAAAGAAGCCTGTTATGTACATTACACGCCGAATGAAACGATAGAGGGTATTGAATTCGATTGGACACCTTGCACTGATGGCGTACCACTCGTAGCAGACATGTCTTCAACGATTCTATCGCGCCCGGTTGATGTCAGCAAATACGGCATTATCTATGCGGGTGCACAAAAAAACGTGGGACAGGCTGGTATTACGCTGGTGATTATCCATCGAGATTTGCTGAAGTCTGCGCCTTTACCGCGTACACCTACACTTTATCAATATCAAACGCATGCAGAGAATCACTCGCTTTATAATACACCACCTACTTTTAGCTGGTATATCACAGGACTGATGTTGGCGTGGATGAAACGTCACGGCGGCGTAGCGAAATTTTACGAAATCAATAAACGCAAAGCTGGAAAGCTTTATCATTGCATTGACTCAATGCCTGATTTTTACCATTCCAACGTCCATCCAAGCTGTCGATCTTTAATGAATGTCCCATTTTCAATTAAAGATGATGCGAAAAATGATATCTTTTTGGAAGAAGCACAAAAAATAGGATTGGAGAATTTAAAAGGCCACCGTCTTGCAGGTGCATTGCGTGCGAGTATTTATAATGCGATGCCGGAAGCTGGCATAGATAAATTGGTTTCCTTTATGACTGATTTTGCAAAAAAGCATGGCTAGTAACTGCTTAGGTTTCACTTTCATTGAAATATTAATCAGTTTAGTTCTGCTTTCCTTGCTCTTTCTGATGGTAGACACCTTACAGGCGATCACCTTACGAAAAAGCTATTCAGCATATTATTTCTCAGTTGCCACACAACAACTGCATAATATGGCTCAACAACTACCTGCCGATCATATCGATGCGCAAACCAATATATGGAACATGCAAAATGCATCTGTGCTGCCCCAGGGAAGAGGATATGTGAGGCAAAATCACGCGCATTATCTCATTGATATTTTTTGGGGAAAGGATTCACAAGAGAGTTGCGAAAAAAATAAATTAGGTCTATCTGGATGTTTAAGAAAAACAGTTATTATCCCAGCATGAGGGGCGTGACATTAATAGAAATCATGGTTTCTATTAGCATTTCTTTATTTTTGATTTCCATGCTGCTTCATTTTTACTTAGTATTTGAAAAAAATCGTAACGCGCAAGGATCGCTTTATACCATCGCGCATCAAGCGAGACGCGTGTTTGCTGTCTTAGATAATGATATTTCAACTAACCGCATCAGACATTATTTTATTAAAAAGAACAAAGCCAATGTTTCTTGTCTATATATTGAAGAGGGTAATAAAAAATCGATATTAGCAGACCATATACAAGATATTCACTTCCTATACCGCGTTGGGTCAAGTGACAGGGAGGCAAAAGAGGTATCTCATTGGAAGTCTGTGGTCGGTGTGACGACGATGATTGTGATACAATCCGGTGATTTGGAGAAAAGGTGGTACAACTACAGCAAGAGGTGAATGGTCACCTCTTCTGTGTAAACAACGAAGGCCTTCTCCCTCTGGGAGAAGGTGCCCGACAGGGCGGATGAGGGGATTTGGAAACATCATGAAAAATACAAAAGGTTTTATGTTGTTTTTTGTTCTCATTATGATTCAGATTTTTTCTTTACTCAGCATCACTGAATTTGTGAAAGTTGCACATTTCTATAAAATGAATCAACTTGAGTGGGAGAGAGAGCAGGGGATGTCTATTAAACCTAAAAGCACTATCCCTCTCAAATCCTCACGCACCTACGGTGCTTAAAAGCATGGGGTGTGGCACTTTACCCCGGGCTGCGCGCTCCGCGCTTACCCGGGGCTATAAAGCTTTCGGTCGTAAACGACCTGTCTTTATATATAAGTATTGTGATACTTCTAAAGCTAAGTTTCGCATGTCTTCTCCCTCCGGGGGCGTTGTTGAATAAATCGGAAATGACGTTACCGAGCCGCGACCGTGAGGGAGCGTCACATGAATCTGATAAAAGATGGTGTATAACAGTGCAACATTTTAACCACTTAATATCATAAAGTAAGAAATTTCAGCTA
>DATLOT010000029.1:0-82036 GCA_035536095.1 Gammaproteobacteria bacterium
GCATTTAATGTGGTGCTGCCTGTATAGGTATTATTGCCACTTAGTACTAAAGTCCCTGCCCCATTCTTGCTAAGAGAGGTACCTGAGACAACCCCACTTAAGGTGAGTGTACCCGCATCTACACCGATAGCAGCAGGTGAAGACAGCGCAATAGTCCCTGAGATAGTATTACTATTAGCGAGATTGCGAATCACACCATTATTAGAAACACCTGTGCCTGCGATATCGAAGTTATTGGTGATATTAAATCCACTGCCATTGATTTCAACAGCTGCATTATTTAATACAGTGACAAGGCTAGAAGAACCAAAGCCAGCTGCATTTTGTAGGCTAATAATACCGGTACTGACGTTCGTTGCACCGCTATAGGTATTGACACCACCCAGTGCCAATGTACCCGTACCTGATTTATTCAGTGCACCAGAGCCTGCGATAATACCGTTATAGGTTAATGTGGTAGCAGGATCGACTAAGAAGTTACCTGATGCAGTTAAGGCAATACCACGATTCGCATTTAAGGTGAAGGTTGCTGTTGTGTCTAAGGTACCACCGTTAAATACCAGGCTACCTGCGGTTGCAGAACCAGGTGCTGTGCCCAGTCTACTATCTGCATCAATTGCTAAAGTACCAGCATTGATTGTTGTGACACCGCTATAAGTATTTACACCACCTAATACCAGTGTACCGGTACCTGATTTATTGAGTGCACCAGAGCCTGCGATAATACCGTTATAGGTGAGTGTAGTAGCAGGATCGACTAAGAAGTTACCTGCTGCAGTTAAGGCAATGCCACGATTTGCATTTAAGGTGAAAGTTGCTGTTGTGTCTAAGGTACCACCGTTAAATACCAAGCTGCTTGGTGTTGCAGAACCGGGTGCTGTGCCCAGTCTACTATCTGCATCAATTGCTAATACACCGGCATTTAATGTGGTGCTACCTGTATAGGTATTATTGCCACTTAGTACGAGCGTGCCAGCTCCATTTTTACTCAGTGCAGTACCTGAGAGAACCCCACTTAAAGTGAGTGTACCCGCATCTGCACCGATAGCAGCAGGTGAAGACAGCGCAATATTACCTGAGATGGTATTACTATTAGCGAGATTGCGAATCACACCGTTATTGGAAACACCTGTGCCTGCGATATCGAAGTTATTAGCAATACTAAATCCACTACCATTGATTTCAACAGCCGCATTACTTAATACAGTGACGAGACTAGAAGAACCAAAGCCAGCTGCATTTTGTAGGCTAACGATACCGGTACTGACGTTCGTTGCACCACTATAAGTATTGACACCACCTAATACCAATGTACCTGTACCTGATTTATTAAGCGCACCAGATCCTGCGATAATACCGTTGTAGGTGAGTGTGGTAGCAGGATCGACTAAGAAGTTACCCGCTGCAGTTAAGGCAATACCGCGATTTGCATTTAAGGTGAAAGTTGCTGTTGTGTCTAAGGTACCACCATTAAATACCAGACTACCTGCTGTTGCAGAACCCGGTGCTGTACCCAGTCTACTATCTGCGTCGATGCTTAATACACCAGCATTTAATGTGGTTGAACCTGTGTAGGTATTATTAGCACTTAATACTAAAGTACCAGCCCCATTTTTGCTAAGTGCAGTACCTGAGACAACCCCACTTAAGGTGAGTGTACCCGCATCTACACCAATAGCAGCAGGAGAAGACAGCGCAATCGTACCCGAAATGGTATTGCTATTAGCGAGATTACGAAGCACACCATTAGTAGAAGTACCTGTGCCTGCGATATCGAAATTATTAGCAATACTAAATCCACTGCCATCGATTTCAACAGCTGCCCCACTTGCAACAGTCACCAGACTAGAGCTACCAAAACCAGCTGCATTTTGTAAGGTAACGATACCGGCATTCACATTCGTAATGCCAGTATAAGTGTTTGTTGTAGTAAGTACTAAAGTACCACTACCATTCTTACTCAGTGCAGTACCTGATACAACACCATCTAAGGTCAGTGTACCAGCATCAACGTTCAGAGTAGCAGGAGAAGACAGCGCAACATTACCTAAAATATCATTGCTATTAGCGAGATTACGAATGACACCGTTATTAGAAACACCTGTGCCTGCGATATTGAAATTATTAACAATAGTAAATCCACTACCATTAATTTCAACAGCTGCGCCACTTGCAACCGTCACGAGAGGAGAAGCACCAAGGCCAGTTGCGTTTTGCAGGCTAATGATACCAGCGCTTATATTACTTGCACCAATATAAGTACTCGGACCACCTAATACCAATGTACCAGTACCTGATTTAGTAAACGCACCAACTCCTGCAATAATACCGTTATAGGTGAGCGTGGTAGCAGGATCGACCAAGAAGTTACCTGATGTAGATAACGTAATACCACGATTAGCATTCAGGGTGAAAGTTGCTGTTGTGTCTAGTGTACCGCCGTTGAATACTAGCTTACCTGTGGTTGGAGAACCCGGTACTGCACCTAATCTTGAGTCAGCATCAATTGCTAGAGTACCCGCATTGAATGTGGTACTACCTGTATAGGTATTATTGCCACTTAAGATTAAGGTCCCCGCCCCATTCTTGCTAAGAGAGGTACCTGAGACAACCCCACCTAGGGTGAGTGTACCAGCATCTACACCAATAGCAGCAGATGAAGAGAGAACAATATTGCCTGAAATAGTATTGCTATTAGCAAGATTGCGAATGACACCGTTATTAGAAACACCTGTGCCTGCAATATTGAAATTATTAGCAATACTAAATCCACTACCATTAATCTCAACGGCTGCCCCACTTAATACAGTGACAAGACTAGAGCTACCAAAAGCAGCTGAATTTTGTACGCTAACGATACCCACATTGACATTGCTTGCACCGCTATAGGTATTGATACCACCTAAGGCAAGTGTGCCGGTACCTGATTTATTGAGTGCACCAGATCCTGCGATAATACCGTTATAGGTCAGTGTAGTAGCAGGATCAACCAGAAAATTACCTGCTGCAGTTAATGCAATACCGCGATTTGCATTTAAGGTGAAAGTTGCTACTGTGTCTAAGGTACCACCATTAAACACCAGGCTACCTGCGGTTGGAGAACCAGGTGCTGCACCTAATCTTGAATCTGCATCAATTGCTAAGACACCGGCATTGATTGTTGTTACACCACTATAAGTATTAACACCACCTAATACCAATGTACCTGTACCTGATTTATTAAGCGCACTAGATCCTGCGATAATACCGTTATAAGTCAATGTCGTAGCAGGATCAACGAAGAAGTTACCTGATGCAGTTAACGCAATACCACGATTCGCGTTCAAGGTGAAAGTTGCTGTGGTTTCTAGTGTGCCGCCATTAAATACCAGGTTACCTGCTGTTGGAGAACCCGGTACAGCACCGAGGCTACTGTCTGCATTAATTGCTAAAACACCTGCAGTAATTGTGGTTGAACCCGTGTAATCACCAGCAGCGTTAATAGTGAGTGTACCACTACCATCTTTAATTAATGTACCTCCGGTACTTGTCTTAATACCATTGGCATTTATTGTGGTGTTACCAGATCCACCAATTGTTAAAGCAAGACCTGTTCCTGTGATGCCTGTTACTGCAGGCGATAGATTTAAGGTACCAGCATCACTATTAATGCGCGATGCTGTGCTTAGCACGATATTTCCTGTGATTGTGTTTGTTCCTGAGATATTGCGAATGGCGCCACCATTTGCAATACCTGTATCACTAATGTTAAAGTTACCTGCAATGCTTGCACCCGTTCGATTAATGTTAAGCGCTGCACCACTGGCAATATTAATACTGGCACCTAATGTACCATTTGATTGTAATTCAATGACACCGACATCAATATTGGTTAGGCTGCTATAAGTATTTACACCTCCTAAAATCAAGGTGCCTGTACCAGATTTGGCGAGTGCACCTGTGCCTGCAATAATGCCACTGTAAGTGAGTGTGGTAGCAGGATCTACCAAGAAAGTACCCAAAATTGAGGCTAATGTAATACCGCGATTAGCATTTAAGGTGAAAGTTGCTGTCGTTTCTAAGGTACCACCATTAAATATTAGGCTATCTGGTGTTGCAACACCTGGTGCTGTTCCTAGTCTGGCATCAGAATCAATCGCTAACACACCGGCATTTAATATTGTTGCGCCACTATAAGTGTTCGCACCACCTAAAATCAGTGTACCCGTTCCAGATTTAGTTAACGTGCCTGTGCTTGCAATAATACCGTTATAAGTAAGCGTAGTCGCAGGATCAACTAAGAGCGTACCGCCACCTGCACTTAGCGTGATACCACGATTAGCGTTTAGGGTAAATGTCGTAGTGGTTTCTAAAGTACCGCCATTAAAAGTGAGTTGACCAGCTGTCGGTGAACCAGGTGCTGTGCCTAATCTGGAATCAGTGTCAATTGCTAACACACCAGCATTTAGTATGGTTGCACCGCTATAAGTATTTGCACCACCTAAAATCAGTGTACCCGTTCCAGATTTGGTTAACGTGCCTGTGCTTGCAATAATACCGTTATAAGTAAGCGTAGTCGCAGGATCAACTAAGAATGTACCGCCACCTGCACTTAAGGTAACGCCTCTATTTGCATTTAAGGTAAAAGTTGCTGTGGTCTCTAAGGTACCACCATTAAACGTCAGTTGACCAGCCGTTGGTGAACCCGGTGCTGCACCTAATCTATTATCGGCATCAATTGCTAATACACCGGCATTAATTGTAGTTGAACCCGTGTAATCACCAGCAGCGTTAATAGTGAGTGTACCACTACCATCTTTAATTAATGTACCTCCGGTACTTGTCTTAATACCATTGGTGGTTATTGTTGTGTTACCAGATCCACCGATCGTTAAGGCAGATCCTGGTGGTCCAATAATACCTGAAACAGTCGATGCTAATGTTAAGGTGCCTGCATCACTGTTAATGCGTGCTGCACCACCGGATATTGTAATATTCCCTGTGAGTTGGTTTGATCCTGTGATATTGCGAAGAGCACCGCCATTTGAAATACCCGTACCATTGATAACCATTGCATTGGCAAGCGATGCGCCGGTGAGATTAAGATTAAGTGCTGTACCACTACTAATGTTAACACCACCTACACCATTACCAACTGTACCACTTAGCTGTAATTCAATGACGCCACTACTGATAGTTGTATTACCGCTATAACTATTCGCGCCAGATAAAATCAAAGTACCGGTGCCTGATTTAGTCAACGCACCTGTGCTTGAAATAACACCGCCATAGGTGAGTGTCGTAGCAGGATCTACTAAGAAAGTACCACCACCTGCGCTTAAGGTAGTGCTTCTATTTGTATTCAATGTAAAAGTCGCTGTGCTTTCTAAGGTACCGGCATTAAAGGTGAGTTGACCAGCCGTTGGTGTACCCGGTGCTGTACCTAGAGCGGAATCTGCAGCGATAGATAAGATACCCGCATTCAATATTGTTGCACCACTATAGGTATTCACGCCACCTAAAATCAGTGTACCAGGGCCAGTGGTTGTCAGTGTACCTGTGCCTGCAATAATACCATTATAGGTGAGCGTCGTCGTGTTGTTTACGAGGAAACTGCCGCCACCTGCACTTAAAGCAATACCTCTATTTGCATTTAATGTGAAACTTGCCGTCGTTTGTAACGTACCACCATTAAACGTTAATTGACCAGGTGTCGCAGAACCGGGTGCTGTTCCTAATCCTGAATCTGCAGCAATAGATAAACTACCTGCATTGATAATTGTCGCACCACTGTAGGTATTCACGCCACCTAAAATCAGCGCACCCGTGACAGATTTGGTTAATGTACCTGTGCCTGCAACAATACCATTATAAGTAAGTGTTGTACCGCCACCTATTGAGAAAGTACCGCCACCTGCACTTAACGCGGTCCCTCTATTTGCATTTAAGGTGAAACTTGCTGTGGTTTGTAAGCTACCACCATTAAAAGTAAGTTGACCAGGCGTTGCAGAACCGGGCGCTGTTCCTAATCCTGAATCTGCAGCGATAGATAAAATACCCGCATTGATAATTGTTGCACCACTATAAGTATTTACACCACCTAAGGTCAGTGTACCCGTTCCAGATTTTGTGAGTGTGCCTGTGCTTGCAGCAATACCACCGTAGGTAAGTGTTGTTGCAGGATCGACTAAGAAAGTACCGCCACCAGCACTTAAGGTAACACCTCTGTTTGCATTTAATGTGAAAGTTGCTGTGGTTTCTAAGGTACCACCATTAAAGGTGAGTTGGCCAGCCGTAGGTGAACCAGGTGCCACACCTAATCGTAGATCAGCATCAATCGCTAATACACCAGCATTGATCGTAGTTGACCCTGTGTAACTACCATTTGCATTAACAGTCAACGTACCACTACCATCTTTAATTAACGTACCGCCTGTACTGGTATTAATACCATTTGTATTAATCGTTGTATTACCAGATCCACCAACTGTTAAAGCAGCGCCAGGTCCCACAATACCTGAAACAGTCGGCGCTAATGTTAAAGTGCCTGCATCACTGTTAATGCGTGCTGCACCACCGGTTATTGTAATACTCCCTGTGAGTTGGTTTGATCCTGTGATATTGCGAAGAGCACCGCCATTTGAGATACCTGTACCACTGATAGCAATTGCATTGGCAATTGTTGCACCGGTGAGATTAAGATTCAGCGCTGTGCCACTGTTAACGGTAACACCACCTACACCATTACCAAGTGTACCGTTTGTTTGTAATTCAATGACACCACCACCGCCATTAATAGTTGTCGTGCCGCTATAAGTATTTGAACCGGATAAAATCAGTGTACCCGTGGCAGCTTTAGTGAGCGCACCTGTGCTTGCAATGACACCGCCGTAGGTCAATGTGGTAGCTGGATCTGTTAAGAACGTGCCACCACCTGCACTTAAGGTAATGCCTCTATTTGAATCCAAGGTAAAAGTCGCTGTGGTTTGTAAAATACCACCATTAAAGGTGAGTTGACCAACGGTAGGTGAACCGGGCGCTGTGCCAAGTCCTGAATCAGCAGCAATGGCTAAGGTACCTGTGTTGATCGTTGTTGCACCACTATAAGTATTGACACCACCTAATGTCAGCGTACCCGAGGCGGTTTTGGTGAGAGCGCCTGTCCCTGCAATAATACCATTATAGGTGAGCGCAAGATTTGTAGAAAGAGTACCACCACCTGCATTTAAGGTAATACCTCTATTTGCGTTCAGTATGAAAGGCGCCGTGGTGAGTAAGGTACCACCATTAAAAGTAAGTTGACCAGGCGTAGGTGTACCAGGTGCTGTCCCTAATCTTGCATCTGCATCGATAGATAAGGTGCCGGCATTGATATTTGTTGCACCGCTATAAGTATTTGTTGCAACCCCCAACGTTAATGTACCCGTACCTGCTTTGGTGAGTGTGCCTGCGCCTGCAATAATACCATTATAAATGAGTGTGGTAGCAGGATCTGTAGAGAAAGTACCGCCACCTGCACTTAACGCAGTGCCTCTATTTGCGTTTAGTGTGAAACTTGCTGTAGTTTGTAAAGTACCACCATTAAACGTTAATTGACCAGGGGTCGCAGAACCTGGTGCTGTCCCCAGTCTTGCATCAGCATTGATAGATAAGATACCAGCGTTTAAAATCGTTGCACCGCTATAACTATTTGCGCCTCCCAATGTTAATGTACCCGTACCTGCTTTAGTCAGTGTACCTGCACCTGCGATAATACCGTTATAAATGAGCGTTGTTGCAGGATCAACTAAGAAAGTACCGCCACCTGCACTTAAGGCAACACCTCTGTTTGCATTCAAAGTGAAGCCTGCTGTGGTTTCTAAAGTACCACCATTAAACGTTAATTGACCAGGCGTAGCAGCGCCAGGTGCTGCACCCAATCGTAAATCAGCATCAATAGCTAATACACCGCCATTGATCGTAGTTGATCCTGTGTAAGTACCATTTGCATTAACAGTCAATGTACCGCTACCATCTTTAATTAAAGTACCTGCTGCACCCGTATTAATACCGTTTGTATTAATGGTTGTATTACCAGAGCCACCAACTGTTAAACCAAGACCTGTGCCTGTGATACCTGTGCTAGATGGTGATAACGTTAAGGTGCCTGCATCACTGTTAATGCGTGATGCTGTGCTTAGTAAAATATTGCCTGTGATTGTGTTTGTGCCTGTGATATTGCGAATCACACCACCACTTGAAATACCTGTACCATTGATAGTAAATCCATTTGCGATACTTGCACCTGTGCGGTTAATGTTAAGTGCTGCACCGCTACTAATAGTAACACCACCTACACCATTACCAAGTGTGCTGTTTGTTTGTAATTCAATCACACCGCTGCCAATGCTGGTCGTACCACTATACGTATTTGGATTTGCACCGGATAAAATCAGTGTACCAGTGCCTCCTTTGCTAAGCGCACCTGTGCTTGCAATAATACCGCCGTAGGTCAATGTCGTAGCAGCATTTGTTAAAAACGTGCCGCCACCTGCACCCAAGGTAATGCCTCTATTTGAATCCAAGGTGAAACTTGCTGTGGTTTGTAAAGTACCGTTATCCAAGGTGAGTTGACCAACGGTAGGTGAACCGGGTGCTGTGCCTAATCCTGAATCTGCAGCAATAGATACGGTACCTTGATTAATTATTGTTGCGCCACTATAAGTATTGACACCACCTAATGTCAGCGTATTCGTCAAGGTTTTGGTGAGAGCGCCTGTCCCTGCAATAATACCATTATAGGTGAGCCCAAGATTTGTAGAAAAAGTACCACCACCTGCATTTAAGGTAATACCTCTATTTGCATTTAGTATAAAACTCACTGTAATTAATAAAGTACCGCCATTAAATGTTAATTGATCAGCAGTGGGTGTACCAGGCGCTGTCCCTAATCTTGCATCTGAATCGATAGATAATGTACCGGCATTAATATTTGTTGCACCGCTATAAGTATTTGTTGAAGCCCCCAACGTTAATGTACCCGTGCCTGCTTTGGTCAGTGCACCTGCGCCTGCGATAATACCATTATAGGTGAGTGTGGTAGCGCTATTTGTGGAGAGCGTACCGCCACTTGCATTTAAGGCAATGCCTCTATTTGCATTTAAGGTGAGCGTTGCTGTGTTTTGTAAGGTACCACCATTAAACGTTAATTGACCAGGTGTTGCAGAAACCGGTGCATTGCCCAATCCGCTATCTGCAGCAATCACAAAAGTACCACCATTTAAAGTCGTTGCACCTGTATAAGTATTCGCTATTGTTGTAAACGTACCGCCGAGTAATAAAACACCACCTGGGCCTGAAATAGCAGTCGTTTGCGAGATAGCGCTACTGGCATTTAAGGAAAGTACAGAACCCCCGCTAGTGCTAATAGCAGCATTAAGCGCAATATTGCCTGTAGCGCTTAATGCCAGCGTCCCGACGTTAGGTAGTGTAATTGGATTGGAAACGGTAATATTACCTGTGTTATTTGTGATAGTCATATTATTCGAATTGGCTTGGGAAATACCAGTGACAGTGAGTGTTGCAATAGAATCTGTGAAGGAAATATTGCCGCTTGTCGTGTTGGTTGCATTGAAATTGGTAACGGAATTGCTACTATTTGTGAGTGTTGTACCACTGCTTGATGAGGTTGTTAACGTTGTGGCCGTAATTGGGCCAGTTTGTACAAGGGTACCTGATGCACTCACATTAAGATTTTGTCCTACATTTACCGTTCCCAATGTTGTTGTTCCGAACGTATTCACAAGTGAAACATTGTTTGCACCCGTGTTAGCCAGTGAAATAGCCCCTTGAATGATATTGTTTTGTCCTAAGGTAATAGCAGCTGCCCCTGATGTGAAACTAGCAGTACCTGCTGTACTAATCACAGCGCTTTGTGTAATAGCACCACTTGTGTTAACCGTTATATTACTGGTTCCTAACAGCGCGATTCCTGGCAAATTAATGCCTGCGCTGGTTAAATTAATCGTAAGATCCCCGGTACCAGTAATATTATTCGCGATATTATACGTTCCCGTACCTGAACCTTTAATGCTGCTAGCGCTCCCTAAAGTAATCGCGCTGCCAAGATTCATATTATTCGCTGTAAATTGCAATGCCCCTGCCCCTGCATTACCTGTGCCATTTAAGGTAATTGAATTGGCATTTGTTAACGTGGCAACAGTGAGTTGCAAAGCACCGCCACTTGCAACTGTGATTGCACTTGTACCCGGTGCGGCTGCATTTGTGACAGAGAAGATGCCGCCATTAATGGTCGTTGGGCCTGAATAGGTATTAGCACGTGATGCGGTAAATGTGCCAGCACTTAAGGTCACACCACCTGAGCCACCAATGGAAGCAGACTGTGTAATCGTACCGCCTGCGCTTAAGATCAGCTTAGATCCTGCTGTGCCTGTGGTAATCGCACCATTTAATGCAATATTATTTGTAGCACTTAATGTCAGTAAATTGGTACCTGGCAAGGTAATGGGATTGGAAATCGTAATACTATTGCTTCCACCGGTGTTGGTGATCGTCACATTGTTATTGTTTGATTGTGCGATGCCGGTAACGGTCAGTGTTGCAACAGAATCTGTGAAGGAAATACCGCCCGCTGTGTCTGTCCCATTAAAATTGGTCACCACGTTGTTATTTGTAAGAGTTGTACCAGAGACTGATGACGTTGTTAAGGTTGTAGCAGTGATCGTACTATTTTGTGTAATGCCAGCCGTTGAAGCGGTGAGTGTTAGATTCTGCCCAACATTCACCAATCCCATCAATAATCCAACACCACCGGTCAATGACACAGCGTTTGCGCCACTATTACTTAATGCAACAGCGCCAGTGAAGTTGTTATTCGACGCTAAACTAATCGTACCTGCACCTGCTGTAAAACTAGAAGTGCCTGCTATACTGAGGAAACCTGTTTGTGAGATGGCACCACTTGTGGTGACTGATAAACTACCGCCGCTTGTGAGTGTAACGGCAGGAAAAGAGAGACCACTGGCTAAGTTAATCGTCAGATTGGTTCCTGTTCCTGTGATCGCACCAGAGAAGGTATAGGTGCCTGTACCTGTACCAACAATACTACTGGTGGTTGATAAACTAAGCGGATTACTGATGCTTGTATTATTAGCTGAGAATTGTAATGCGCCTGCTCCTGCGTTACCTGTACCATTTAAGGTAATGGTATTGGCATTTGTTAAACTGGCGACAGTCACTCGCAAGGCAGCGCCCGTTGCAACGGCGATACTGCTTGATGTACCGAGTGCACCTGTATTGGATGCAGTAAATACACCACCATCAATCGTTGTTACACCTGAATAAGTATTCGCTTGTGATGCAGTAAATGTACCACTGCTTAACGTGATACCACCTGAACCCGCAATCACTGCCGTCTGTGTAATGGTACCAACTGCATTTAAAATCAATCTAGAAGCAGCCGTGCCTGTTGTAATCGCAGCGTTAATCACAATATTATTGGCAGCAGTTAATGTCAGTGTATTGGCGCTAGCCCAAGTCACTGCATTGACAACCGTAATATTACCTAAGCCTGTACCGCTTGCATTGGTTGTGGTGACAATGATATTTGAAGAACCCAACCCAGCAACGAGATTAGCAACGGTGAGCAAAGAATCCTGCACTGCGCCACTGGCTTGGAAGGTGCCCGCATTATTCACATTAGCAGTTGAATCAGTACCAACCATACCAGCGGTTGTAGCTGCAGCTTGATTTGTTGCGATATAAATATTGGTGGGATCCAGTAACCACGTTCCTGTCAACCCTGCTGGTGCCAAAGTATTAACACGTGCTGTTGCAACATCCAGATAAGCTTTACCAGACGTTTCTACCCAGCCACCATTACCACCCATTGCACCGCCACGCGCAGAAATACTGCCGTAGAAATAGGTATCTTGATCCGCCCATATTACCACTTTACCGCCATCACCGAAGCTAATCGCATCTGCTGTTGCTACTGCATCAGGACCAAAATAAACCGATGTGGCATTAGAAATAGCAGGGTTTGCACCATGTGCATCACCACCTACTAGAATTTCACCACCACCTTGATCACCAGACACATCGAGTACAGCTTTATCGACCACTTCTATTCTTTTAGCAGTAATGTGAATCTTTCCGCCTTTTTCACCTGCTTGTCTACCTGAGGCAATGAGTTTACCAGAGACTTTGATTTTCCCACCTGTTGCACCTAAGATAATCACGCCATGTCGAATACCTACTGATTTTGCTTCTACCACACCGCTCATGTTGATTGCATTATCCAATACTTGAGAAGCTGTTCTGGCTGTCATTAACACCTTACCGCCATTAGCTGAAATAGTGCCGCTATTTTTCACACCATCTCGCAAAGGTTGTCCGTTTTGGTCTAGTGCAGATTGCACGACTTCTTTATCAACGGTAAAAGAAACCAGATCGTTACCTGAAAAATTAACGGTAAATTCACTACCAGAGGCTAAGACAACACTGCCAGCCTCTGATTCAATATACCCATTATTCACCACACCTGAACCAATCAGTGCGACTAATCCTGCTTGGCTGGTTTTAATATAGCCTTCATTAATCACTGCACCACGCCAATCCGGTGATTGCACAAAATGATAATTACCTGACATAAAATCTGCATTGCCAATACCTGCCGTTGAAGCAAGCAAACCACCTACGTCCACATGTGCTGTAGGACCAAACCATACACCTGCAGGATTAATCAGCCAGACCTGGCCATTGGCGGTGATAGAACCATAAATTTTGGCGGGACCACTATTGGGATCAATACGATTTAATGTAATAGCGCTGGCATTGGGTTGTTGATAATTCACATGTTCTGCTTGCCCAACGTTATAAGACTGCCAATCAACGATTCCTTTTTGAGAAGCTTGGTTAATTTGCATGGTATCAGCAGCAGGCGTAGAGATAGTGACATTACCGCCTGAGACCACACCACCTTGGGGTAAAGCATAAAGGCTGTTAGTGGAGAGAAAAAGCAATGACGCGACACAAAGCGCGCGACCTGCGAATTTTAAACGAACTAAAATTCCGATCAAACGTAGATTTATCACTGCCTACACGTCGACACAAGGGTAAACATGTGCCTGGTCCTCCTCTAGAGGGCGATGACTCCCTCTTATCTTGTTGTTTTTACTTATTAAACATATAATTATGTTTTATTAATATACACTTTCTCATAAAAGTGTAGTTAATGATCGAATAGAATTCCACCAAAAAGGGAAATATTTTTTAAGGATAAAAAGTAAATATTATCATGTCGTTAGGATAAGAGGCGCGGGAACGCCTCTCTTTGTTGATAGATTTGCATGTAAGGTTGACAATCTTTCTCATAAGGTTGACAATATAATCCAATAAGGTTGACAATCAACGATGGTGCTACAATGAAAAAAATACGTATGCGGGGCGAAGATATCAGGCGGTTTATCATTGACCATATAGAAAAACACCCTCAGGAAATCAGTAAACTGACAGCACAGCATTTTCATATTACGCGCCAGGCTGTGAATAAACATTTACAAAGATTATCCGAGGAAAAAGCACTGATTGAAGAAGGGCAGACACGAAATAGAACCTACAAATTGGCTCCTCTCTTGACGTGGGAACACACTTATCAAACAAAAATGTCGTTGGCTGAAGATCTTATTTGGAGAAAAGACATACAGCCAATATTGAGCGGATTACCAGATAATGTGCTACATATTTGGCATTATGGTTTTACGGAAATGTTTAATAATGCGATTGACCATGCAAGTGGTTCAGAAATTATTGTTAAAATAGTCAAAACAGCTGCCAGCACAGATATCATTATTGCGGATAATGGTGAAGGTATTTTTAAAAAAATACAAGCAGCACTACAGTTGCTTGATGAGCGACACGCCTTACTCGAGCTATCAAAAGGAAAGCTGACAACAGATCCTAAGCGACACAGCGGAGAAGGTATTTTCTTTACCTCTAGAATGTTTGATGCCTATGGTATCTTATCCGGAGAAGTCCATTTCTCACACGATTTTAGCAGTGCAGAAGATTGGCTACATCAACGTGAAAAACTTGTCGGCACTTGCGTATATATGAAATTACATAATCATACGGCCAGAACAGTTAAAAAAATATTTGATCAATATACTTCTGGTGAAAATTATGGTTTCAATAAGACAATTGTCCCTGTGACGCTTGCACAATATGGTAATGATCAACTCATTTCTCGGTCTCAAGCAAAGAGATTATTAGCAAGAGTTGAATTATTCAAAGTCGTTATTTTTGATTTTACCGGTGTTGAATCCATTGGCCAAGCATTTGCGGATGAAATTTTTAAGGTATTCGCAGACGAACACCCCAATATGCAATTGGGGTGGATCCACGAAAACACGCAAATCAAGCAAATGATTCAAAGAGCACTCACAAGATAATCTCTTGATGACACTAAGCCTCTTGTAACATACCGCGTAATACATACTGTAAAATACCGCCATGTTTGTAGTATGAGACTTCATTGACTGTATCCAAACTGCAGACTAAGGGCACTTCTGTCACTTCACCACTGGTACGATGTATAAAGGCTTTTATTTTTAATTTAGGTTTTAATTGATCCGCCAAACCCGTTAAATGTATGGTTTCTGTGCCGTCTAATTTTAATGTGTGACGATTGATGCCTTTTGGGAATGTTAAAGGCAATACACCCATACCAATTAAATTAGAACGGTGAATACGTTCAAAACTCTCCGCAATAATGGCAACAACCCCCAATAATTTTGAGCCTTTCGCAGCCCAGTCACGCGAAGAGCCCGTGCCATACTCCGATCCTGCAATAATAATCAGTGGTGTTTGCGCTTTTTTATATAACATCGCAGCGTCAAAAATCGACATGACTTCACCGGTAGGTAGGTATTTTGTGAATCCACCCTCTACCCCTGGGATCATTTCATTTTTAATACGGATATTGGCAAACGTACCGCGTACCATCACTTCGTGGTTGCCACGTCTTGCACCATAGGAGTTAAATTCACTTACTGGTACACCTTTTGATAATAAATAAGCACCAGCTGGACTATTTTGTTTAATAGAGCCTGCTGGCGAAATATGATCTGTTGTGATGCTATCACCGAGTACGGCCAGTATACGAGCACCCTTAATATCGCGAATGGGATCAGGGTGTGTTGACATGGTTTCAAAAAAAGTAGGATGCTGAATATACGTAGAATCCGGTTGCCATTCGTATGTTTCATGCAATGGTACAGGCATCGCTTGCCAAGCTTCGTTCCCCGTAAAGACATTCGCATATTGCTCACGAAACATTTTTTGATTCACAACTTGTACAGCTTCATCAATATCAGCATTTGATGGCCAAATATCTTTGAGAAAAACAGGATTACCCGCTTTATCAGACCCAAGCGGATCTTGCGTTAAATTCGTACGCACCGTTCCCATTAAGGCAAAAGCAACAACCAATGGTGGCGAAGCTAACCAATTTGCCTTCACCTGTGGATGAATGCGTCCTTCAAAATTACGGTTACCCGACAACACAGCAGAAACAATCACATCATTTTCGTCTATGGTTTTTGCGATAGGATCTGGTAGGGGCCCTGAATTACCAATACAGGTTGTGCACCCATAAGCAACCAAAGAGAATCCTAATTGATCCAAATAGGGCTGTAATCCAGCCATATTCAGATAGGTTGTGACAACACGGGAGCCAGGCGCCAGTGATGTTTTTACCCATGGCTTCACGCGCAATCCTTTTTCCACCGCATTTTTCGCAAGCAGTCCTGCTGCCATTAAAATATGTGGGTTTGAGGTATTTGTACAACTGGTAATCGCAGCAATCACAACGTCACCATGATGTAAGCTAAAACCTCCCTCTGTTGCAAAATCGTTTCCTAACTCTTTCTCTCTGTTTGCTTCTTTTAAGAGTTGATCAAACGTCGTTGCTAAATCAGGTAATATCACTTTATCTTGTGGGCGTTTAGGGCCTGCAACGCTGGGTATCACACTACCGAGATCCAACGTGACTGTTTGCGTAAAGACAGGATCTTGTGTTTCCAAATCATGCCACATGCCCTGCGCTTTGGCATAAGCCTCTACTAAGGCAACGGTTTGCTCATCACGACCTGTTAAACGCAAATAGGCCAGTGTGATATGGTCAATCGGAAAAAACCCACATGTTGCCCCATATTCAGGTGCCATATTCGCAATGGTAGCACGGTCTGCTAAAGGCAGCGCATGTAACCCAGAGCCATAGTATTCTACAAATTTACCCACAACACCTTGTTTACGTAGCATTTGCGTGATGGTGAGTACCAAATCTGTTGCTGTCACACCTTCTCTTAGTTGACCTGTTAACTTAAAACCGACCACCTCAGGAATAACCATCGAAATAGGCTGACCTAACATTGCTGCTTCTGCTTCAATACCACCCACACCCCAGCCGAGTACACCTAAGCCATTAATCATGGTTGTGTGACTATCAGTCCCCACTAAGGTATCTGGTAACGCAATTTCCTCATTAGCAATCACCTGTGTCAATACTGTTTTTGCAATATATTCTAGATTCACCTGATGGCAAATACCGGTATCCGGTGGCACAACGCTAAAGTTTTGGAATGCTTTTTGACCCCAACGTAAGAAAGCATAACGTTCGCCATTACGTTGCATCTCCAAATCAGCATTAATCTGCATCGCTGTCGCGCTATTGTAAGCATCCACTTGAATAGAGTGGTCAATCACCAAGTCGACCGCTGAGAGTGGATTAATACGATGCGGATCACCACCCAGTCTTTTAATTGCATCACGCATCGCAGCTAAATCAACGATAGCGGGCACACCGGTAAAATCTTGCATTAATACACGCGCAGGACGATAAGCAATTTCATGATTGGATGTTTTTTCCCCTAACCATGTTTTCATCGCAATAAAATCTTGTTGTGTCACGGTGGTATTGTCTTCATGACGTAATAAATTCTCAAGCAGTATCTTTAAAGAAATTGGCAATGTTGAAATGCCAATCAATCCTGCTTCTTCAGCAGCTTGTATACTGAAATAATAATACGTTTTACCATTGACAATTAATTTTCTTTTTGTGTGTAACGAATCCATCGATGTGATCATAATAGTCTCTTAAGAATTTAAAGGTAAAATAATAATTTCTATATTGGCATTGATAGAATTCGCGATAAAACAATGACGATGTGCACTTTGCTTTAAAGATTCTATTTGACTCTGATCTAAAGGCGAACCTTCAAACTGAATCGTTGGATTTAATATAATATCAGTGATCGCTAACTTCCCTTCTTTGTTTTTTTTCAATGTCCCCATCGCGCGATCAGCATAATGTTTAATGCGATAGCCCTTTTTGCTTGCTAACGCGAGCAATGTTTGCATATAGCAAAATGATAAAGAAGCAACTAACAACTGTTCTGGATTTGCAAAACTACCATCGCCATAATAAGCCGGTGGATTAGAAACACTTAAACTCTCACCACCGCCAAATGTAACTGTCGCATGCCGATTATATGTTTCATAAACAAAATCTGCTGTATCACGCTGCCAAACGACCGTAACATTTTCTTCTAAGTAATCCAATGTGCTTGTACTATCGGATAGAGCCTGCCTTAACGTCCATGCTGGTGGATCACTGGCAGGAAAAGACTCCGCAATGGCTTCATCAATTGCACGATTTTGATCATCTCCCGATGAAATCTGTTGCTTATCTTTCATGACCATTCCTTATATTGCATAATCAACTGGATTCTTAATGCGAATTCTTGAAGTGACGCATTTCACACAGGGCACCCCTTTTGCAAGCTTGACTGCAATGCAGGCCTGCGTTGGGTTCTCCACCGCCCCACTTAATACCACAGCACGCTCAAAGCTAGCAACGTGAATATTTTGCACAGAAAGCCCTGTATCGGCTGCATAACGTGTTTGAATATTGGTGACGATATCATTATCGGTCATACTGGTATAGCAGTGCGCACGACCATACGTTGTGCAAGCAGTACAAGAAAACAACAAAATCAGCAGCAGTATGATATATTTCATTCGCGCCTCTCTACTATTCTCTGAGCCATCACTTAGTATATCCCTGATACTATTGTCATGCTATCTTGTTGTTTTGATTAATTTAAAATTTAAAATTCCCATTATGTATATATTATAAACATATTAGCAGGCATACCGGCAACAATATTATAGTGATACTGCGAAAAAATATCAGTTATAATCAGCAACAGTTTCTTGCTCAGACCCATTTATCACGAGGAAACAAGATGGCAAATCGACTTTCAGTGACAGTCCGTGACGGACGCAAAGCGTTCTGGGTAATTCTAAAAAACGTTTTTATTGACGTTTACACAAAATCTGCGCGCATCGATCATGATTATGAAAACAATGAAAAGCAAAAAACGCGACCAGCTGCTTATTTTCAATCTCCTTGGACAGTGCTTGCTGCCTTCATCGGATTACCTTATAAAGATGTATTGGGAGAAGAAACCCCTTCCCTGAAAAACCTGTGGTTCAACTTCATAGGTCTGGAAGAAGAATGGAAAACCTGGTATTTACTTTTTACGCCTTTTTATTTTATCAAAAATCTTGTTATCTTACCTTTTGCCTTTCTTTTAAATATTGTTGTACTGTTCACAGAAGTATTCACGGAAGTGATTGCGCAATCCTGCCAAAAATTCTATAGTTACTGTCGAAAAGAAGTGACAAATATTGATGAAGAAATCAAGGAAAGAAACCCGGTTTTTTACGCCATCATTGGGTTTATTATCGATTACGCATTATGGTTTTTACATATTGCGACGAAAATTGCAAACCACGCGGGCAGAGCTGTTAGTTCACCTGTTGTCACAGTACGCGAATACTGGATAGATCCCGAAAAAATAGCTTTTGCATTCTGTGCGATTCTCTTTTCTATTTTCATCTACGCGATACTGCTTCCGCTCATTTCCCCGCCACTGTTATTATTGCTCAGTAATCAAATCCCTGTGCTTGCTAATGCGATACTGAGCGTCTTAGGCTGTTTGACGCCAGGCGTTGCGCCAGTGGGACAATGCATTGTCCCTGTTATTCACTGCCTACTCAATGTTTCTGCTTGTTTAGAAAAGATCATTGGCCTGGACTTACTGGGTTTCTTATTGAACCCCGCATTATCCGCTGTCCAAGTTTACCTCACCATTACAGGCGTTGGTATACTGGTAGCAGCCGTCTCTTCAACGCTTTTTACAGTCGCATATAATTTGTATGCGATGAGAGAGACATTACGTGATGACATCAGCACATATTCTCTGTTTTCAGGTACAACGTATTGGCTCTTTAAGCGGAGTCAATCCACGCCCCTCAAAGATCCGCTAACACCCCAACCTGATGCCACCCCTCTAGAGCGGCCAAGAGTACGCGAGGCAGCACCATCCCGCTCACACCATTTACACCATTTACATAGACGGCATGTAGCACACAGAAGCTATTCACCGGGCATCCCCAAATATCCTCGAGCCCAATAACCAAGGGTAAACCCTAAATATCTAAGTATCGCTTAATTTCGTAGAATAGAAGTTAAGCAGAAGAGGTATTGTCATCAAACCCAAGATCTTTCTACCTATATAGGAGCAATAAACAATGAAGAATATACTAACTAACGTTATGATTGTAATGCTAAGCTTCGGTATCGTCGGCTGTTCATCAAATACCCAAAGCCAAAATACGGGTATTGGTGCAGTCACAGGCGCTGTGGCAGGCGGATTACTCGGTAGCGCTATTGGCGGCGGTGCAGGTAAAGCTGTTGCCGTTGGCGTGGGTGCGGTTGCTGGTGCACTGTTGGGTGGTTATATTGGCCACAACATGGATCACAGTGATCAAATGCAAATGAACAGCGCCATGGACAACCCAACCCATAAAACCACGTATTGGAAAAACACACGCACAGGAACAACCTACAAAGTCACGCCTGTGAGCGCACCAAAAGCCATGAATGGTTACAATAACTGCAGAAAATACCGCACAACCGCCATCATGAATGGTAAAACGCAAAATGTGTATGGTGTTGCTTGCAAAATGTCCGATGGCACTTGGAAAGCAATGAACAACTAAGCCACTTTGTGTCCAAAAACAGCGCCTCATGGCGCTGTTTTTTTATCTTTTGTGTATTATAATGCCCCTTATTTCTCTCGGGGATCAGCCTTATGATCATTAGTGAAATCATTGCACGTGAATTAAATATAAAACTTTCTCAAGTCACTGCAGCCATACAATTGTTAGATGCGGGTGCCACCGTACCGTTTATTTCTCGTTATCGCAAAGAAGCGACCGGCGGATTGGATGACACACAATTACGTCTCTTAGAAGAAAGAGTATGTTATTTGCGTGAACTTGAGGAACGACGACAAACGATTATTGCGAGTATTCGAGAACAAAATCAATTAACAGATAGCTTGTTAGATAAAATACAGCAAGCGACCCATAAAGCAACATTAGAAGATCTTTACTTACCTTATAAACCCAAACGCAGAACAAAAGCACAAGTCGCAAAAGAAGCGGGTCTTCAGACACTGGCTCTCGCATTATTAAACGATCCCCGACAAACGCCACTGCAATTGGCAAGCACCTTTATTCACGTTGAAAAAAATATCTTAACGGCAGCAGATGCACTGTTAGGTGCAAGACATATTTTGATGGAATTATTCTGTGAAAATGCAGCGCTACTTGGCGACTGTCGACATTTCTTATGGCAGCACGGCGTACTCACCAGCCACGTGATTGAAGGTAAAGAAACAGAAGGCGCGAAATTTCGTGACTATTTTGCTTACCAAGAGGCAATACGTAAAATCCCTTCTCACCGTACATTGGCCTTATTGAGAGGACAAAAAGAGGGGTTTTTGAGACTCAAATTAACATTAACAGAGTCAGAAACAATACGTTGTCTTGAAAAAATAACCACAACCCATGAGATCAAACAACACAACAGGCCAGCAGATCACTGGTTAATGGAAACGGTACAATGGACGTGGAACATCAAACTTCTGTTTAAACTAGAACTTGAATTGGTACAACAATTACGAGAACAGGCTGAGGAAGAAGCCATTCGGGTATTTGCTAACAACTTAAAACATTTACTCATGGCAGCACCTGCTGGCTCTTATATCACGATGGGATTAGATCCTGGATTACGCACAGGCGTAAAAGCTGTGATCATAGACGAAACGGGTAAACTGCTTTCTTATACAACAATTTACCCTCATGCACCGCAACGCGATTGGGATAATGCATTGACTACCTTAGCGACCTTATGTGAAACGCATCAAGTAAAATTGATCAGTATTGGCAATGGTACTGCTTCTCGTGAAACACATCAGTTAGTCCTTGCGTTGAAAAAAAGATATCCTCATCTCGCATTTAATAGTATTGTCGTCTCGGAAGCAGGTGCGTCTGTTTATTCCGCTTCTGCCTTAGCCGCTCAAGAATTTCCAACATTGGATGTGACTTATCGCGGTGCGGTTTCTATTGCAAGACGCTTACAAGATCCTCTTTCAGAATTGGTTAAAATTGACCCAAAAGCCATCGGTGTAGGACAGTATCAACATGATGTAAACCAGACTAAACTATCACACCGTTTGCATACTGTGATGGAAGATTGTGTGAATGCCGTTGGCGTGAATATTAATACTGCCTCTGCTGCATTACTCGGTTGTGTGGCGGGATTAAACAAAAGCATTGCTGATCATATTATTCAATTTAGAAATACACATGGCGCCTTTCAAAATCGCAAGCAATTAAAATCTGTACCACGATTAGGAGAAAAATCCTTTGAACAAGCAGCGGGGTTTTTACGTATTCACGATGGAGATAACCCATTAGATGCATCGGCCGTGCACCCAGAAGCCTATTTGCTTGTAGAAAAAATTCTGCATAAGCAACAAAAATCAATGAAAGAATTGATGGGGAACACGGCATTATTAGCCACGCTTAACCCCGCTGAATATGCAGATGCGCAATTTGGCGTGCCCACAGTAAAAGATATTTTGCGTGAATTAGAAAAACCAGGGCGTGACCCACGCCCCGCTTTCCACATGGCAGCCTTTCAAGAGGGGATAGAAACGCTGAATGATCTGCGTAAAGACATGATATTAGAAGGCACTGTTACCAATGTTGCTAATTTCGGCGCATTTGTCGATATTGGTGTACACCAAGACGGCCTGATACATATTTCTCTGTTAGCAGACCATTTTGTGAAAGACCCTCACAGCGTCATTAAAGTGGGTGATATTGTGAAGGTAAGAGTCATAGAAATTGACCTTACACGTAAACGCATACAGTTACAGAAGTGCTGAGGTAAGTTGCTCAGGTTCCTAGCTGGTAATGTCCGTCTGCAGGACAGACGCCGATACGAGACGAAGTCACGGCTCCGTTTCATACTAGGAATTTGAACACTTAATCCCACCTAAATGACACATCCCATCCAAAAATTGCCATAACACTTCCGCAGCCCTGCGTGTTGCACGTTCAGCACGCGGACGATCCAGACAGCAAGCATCAATTAAATCAGCAACTTGTTTGGCATGCGCCACATCATACGCTTCATGCGCTTTAAAAAAGGCAAGGCTTTTTTCATCGTGAATCCCATAAAATTTCTCTAATCCTTCAATTTTTGAAGTGGAAATACCAGGCACTTGTGATTCATAAGCATATAACGCACATAAGCCATCACGCCAATCTTCTTCTGCAAGCGCGTAGTATGTGTCTACCATATCAGCTGTTTCTGGTATGGCTACCGTATTTTCAACCGATTCACGAGTTAATCCTAAGCCTTCAGCAAATTGCATCCATAAGGCAGGGTGGTCAGTGCCATGTCTTTCTTCATCAACTAAATTATCCAATAAGGCCTTACGAACGTGAATATCAGGGCAATGTGTATGTACACGAGAAATAAATCGTGGAAAAGATTTGACTTGATGGTAATACTGCGCTGCATAAGTTTGCAGTACGGTTTGGCTTAGCTCACCAGCAGACCAAGCTTGATAAAACGGATGCTTCAGTAAGTGATGTTCCTCAATCAGATTATCCAAGCAGCTGTGTAATAATTGCATCATTGACTCCTCTTTAGCCACACAAAAAAGCCATCGCTGGCTTTGTGGAGCATACAGCAGTGGAGCGCAGAAAATCAAATAAATTTAGCCAGCATAGTAGAGTTGTAAACAGCCGTTCCTACGCGTAGTGGTGATTATTATGTCTTTCCCTCACCACATGATGCGCATGTCTACCCTCACTTAAGATCTCCCCCATAAATTCAACCGCATCACCAAGATACAATTGATTAAAATCAGGATAAGAAACATTTGTTAAGCTAAAGTAATACTCATTACCATCTGTTCCCTCAATGAATCCATAACCATCATTCGACATAATGCGCGTTACATGACCATGTAAAACATCTTGATGTGTTTTGACACGCCCGTGACGCTTACGTCCATATTCTTCTAGCTGTCGTTCCATCGCATTGAAGGCGTTACGAATTGCAACATAGATATCTTCATCCACTTTATGTGTTGCAACGAGTATCTTGCCAGGCACAGATACCTCGACACGAATATTAAACAACTTACCTTGGTGTTTATGCTTCTGAGGAATCTGAACAGCAACACGACAGCTGCAAATTCTATGATAGAACTGCTCTAACTTGTCGACGCGCTTCTGAATGTTTGCTAGGACAGCAGGGGAATGCTCTATATCATGAACTGTGATTTGTGTATCTAACATGGCTAATCTCCCTCGTCTAATAAAATTATTATATTTATGAGTTAGTTAGTGTTTTTTGATACCTCCTTACTTTGATAGCCTACCCCTTTATTATAGCTGATTATCAAACAATTCTACAGATATTGGATCAAAGTAGCGCTCGATTTGTTCTTTATTTATACAATCTAAGCGGGCAGGATCCCACTGTGGTTTTTGGTCCTTATCGATAATCACAGCACGTATCCCCTCTCTCAGATCATGCAAATCGAGAAAATGACTCATCAAGCGATATTCCTGACGCATGCAATCTCGAAACGACCGCTGCCTTGCTAACTGTAATGCCAGCAATGTTGCTTTTAGGCTCGTAGGAGATCGTTGATACAATGTCTCCACTGTTTTTTGATACCAGTTATCGTGACCTTGTGCGAGCACTGTAATAATATCTTCCATTGTCTCCTGTGAAAAACAGTGTGCGATCTCCATTAACCGCTCATCAGAGAAAGATAATGGCACATGTGTTACGTCGAATGTTTGAATAATACGCGTCACTGTTGATAATGGTGCTTCTAAAAAATCCGTTGAGGCAAGCTTATCTACCAGTCTATCAACAGCACTTGCGGGTATTTTATGCTGTACAATCCCTAACGCCATACAATCATCACTGTTTAACCTAGCGCCTGTTAATCCCAGATAGAACCCAACATACGATGTTAAACGTGACAAGAAATAAGTGGCACCAACATCTGGAAAAAAACCAATGGCAGTTTCTGGCATGGCAAAAACGAGATTCTCTGTTCCAACACAGTGCGATCCATGAAGAGAAATACCGGCACCACCACCCATTGTTAAGCCATCCAACAAAGCAATATAGGGTTTAGGATAGAAAAAAATATCAGTATTCAATAGGTATTCTTCACGAAAAAAATCAAGACAACCCGCATCACCTAGGTGATGAGATAACGCACGCAAATCACCGCCAGCAGAAAAGGCCCTACCACCAGATGAGCGAATAACAACAGCTTTAATATGTTTTGCGATCGCCCACGCTTTGAGTTGCTTGCGTATCGCAAACACCATCTCGTTATTGAGCGCGTTCAGTACACCAGGCCTATTCAGCGTGATGATACCCAAATCACCGCCTCGACCAAGCATTTCATTGAATAGCACATCCACCTGTATCACTCCGCCAATGAGGGTCCGTTTATGGTGATTTAGGCTTCTGTTGTTTGGCCTGAATGCGTGTTTGTGAGTATTGTGCTTCCTCAGCCGAAACAGGGGCCACTGGCTGACCGTCCAAATCGACTCTCATGATCCCTAACACAACACACCGATGATAGGCAATTGTATTGACATAGTAAGATAGACTTTTAACCATACAGGCTTTGTCTTCTATGGTAATTTGTTCAATTGTGCTCAAACGTTTCACTAAATCTTGTTTGATACCTTTTTTGAGGGGCATGACCTGGCTAGCGGGTTTAAACGCAGCTGGAAAATAGGATTTTAGCAATTCAACACCATACAACACATAGTCTAACCACTGTGGCTTTGGTTTAGATTTACTTTTCCCACGAGACTGTTGCCGAGAAACTTTTTTTGCATCTTGTCTCTCTTCTGGTTTTTTTGGGGTTTCTTCCTTATTCAACTTAACAGATGTCAACTGAGACGCAAGCGCTTCCAATTGTTCTTTCAAACTATTACCACCCATCATTTCCTAGCACTCCATCACACAAAGAATCCAGCAATCGAACCACTATTATGCACTTTAATAGACAACATATGGACTTTTCAACTAGAACGATGTTAGATTTTAGAGTCTAGTATATACGCCCTTGTAAGGATAACCAAGTATGAAGAAAAATAAAATAACCAAACTCGCAGAAAGACGACAAAAAATAAGCATGTCTTCTTGCAATATCAAGAAAATGGAGCCACCCAACACAGCAATTATCGCTATCGTTGATATCAATAATGATGATACGCTCGCTGGAGAAGTAGGAAAACCGGGAATCATGGTTTAATGGGTTCTCTATTTTCTTTTTCAAACAAAATAATATTTTAAGTACAGGATACGTACAAGGTTCTCAGGAAGTATGGAGTTAATATGAATAACAAAAGTACAACATTGGTAGAAAATTTACAAAAAATCACGCTTAAGCAAGTTGTGCAAGATACTTTGCGCAATTATTTTTCTAATATAGGTAACGAACAACCTGTAGACTTCTACGCCATCTTACTAGAAGAAATTGAAAGACCATTGTTAGAAGTATTGATCAACTATACGCAATATAATCAGGTTAAAATGGCTCAAATTTTGGGTATTTCTCGCGGTACATTGCGTAAAAAACTTAAACAGTACGGATTACTTGATTAGCGTAAGTGTTCAGGTTCTCTCATAGAAACGTCCGTCTTCGCCCAAATCTGCTTTACAGCCGAACGTTTGGCGTTTGTTCAGGTAAGAGCGAATGCTTACCGTAAAGCAATTAGACGTTTCCAGGAGGCGCTTAAAACAGGAGAGGCATCTGTTATTGATAGGTATAAAGCAGCTGTATGTCGACAACGTTGTTTGTGCGTCATTCATGGTGAAAGCAATGCACAACGAAAGACTGCCCTTTTTCACAAACGACTCGCAATCATACAACTGCTTTATACCTACCCTGTTAGAAAACATAACCACACCGCTCCTTTAAAACTCTCTCATACAACATCACATCGCGCGCACAACAGCAGACCGCCTCTCTTGATTGATTGGCACCTGGTGAGACTGATGAAAAAGCTGACAAGCCGCTTGTTGAGGAATTTTTTGTGCTATCATCATATCAAGCCGTTTGGATAAAGAGTCTCCTTTTGTTTTCATCTCTCCTATACGACGCATTAAATCTGAAGATTTGATAAGCGTTGTTTCAGCCAACGTGACTACTTGTGAAAAAGAGGCTGATAATGCCACACAATTGACTGTTATTAACGATTGAGACGCTCTGATTTTTTCAAGTTTTTCTTCTACTGTTTTGTATTGGGCAGAAACACTGATGAATATTTCCATGACAAATCGAAAAGAAATTTGCATCTTTTGATACTGCAATAGGGTGCTATTGCAGATATCCTCCACACTCTCATTTAATGTGTGTAATGCTTGTGTTGTCTTAGAGAATTGGTTGTGCAAGGACACAATAGTCCCATGCACTTCATCTTCTTTGGTTTTAAAGAGAGAATAAACTGATTTACCTGCTGAACGCACTTTACCAATCAGCCAACTACTCAACTCAGATAACACGACCAACCCCACCAGCACAAGCAGTCCAATCCACGTTTGTGTAGCAAAAAAAACAATGGCTAATGCAGCAACACCGGTATAAAACAATATTTTCTTTATCGGTATAGCTTGGATATATTGTTTTGTACGCCCAAACAGAGACTGGATAGATGGCTTGATACGATTTTGATAAAAACTGCTTATCATGACGATAACTCCTCTTACGGTAAGAACGATTACTATCACTTTAAAGAAGCACGCATGGGTTGGCCGCTTGCTATTGGTTGTTTCTGAGATGGAAATAGTTTAGCAGGACAAGCCTTTTCTACCTCTCTCACTGCTCTTGGTGCATGAGGTACATTGGTATCAACTAATTGTAATTGCTGTGCTTTTCTTTCTATTGCCTCATGGTATTCGGCGAATTCGCTTATTTGGTTCCCTAGCAGAGAGACATCTCTCTCCAGCGCATTCACTTTCTTCTCTAAACTCTCCTTACTTAATACCAGTCCTCCTATTTGTTCTTTCTGAGAAGAAACACATTTTTCCAATGCTTCTGCATGTGCAACAAGTTGATTTGCACGATCTATCTGCCCCTGTGCTGCTTCCTCATGCTCTCGTAATGATGAACATAACACTGCGGCATTATCTTTTAAAAGAGAACATACACTCTTTAATTCTTTGACTTTTCGATGCAAGATTTCCATTTCTTCATTTGCTTTTTCTGCCTTTTCCTTATATTGCTTTTGATTTTGTTTTAATTTAAAAAATTTTTGATATAGTACAACGCCTGCAGTCACACCTGCACTTGCCAGTACCACTACCACAACGCCTACAACAATAAGAACGATCGATACGGGATCCATCTCTTGACTCCTAAAATAATGTTATGAATGAAAAAAGAAAATCTGAGGGAAATAGGTGAGAAAAACGTTGCGCATAATGATGCTAATGAAGAAAGTTGCTTTGCTGGAGGGTATCTACTCGCTTCTCTCGGTCTTACTTTTTTAAAGACCAAGGACTAGATATGAGAAAGCAGTATACACTATTTACTTTAACTTTGCAAGCATTATTTTCTTTTTTCTAAATAATCTTGCCCGAATTGATCCAGATAGTTTTTATAATTGCCCAGATAATGCTGTGCGCCGTGTTTTTCAGACAACACGAGGACACGTGTAGCAATACGATCAATAAAATAACGATTATGACTCACAAATAACACTGCGCCAGGAAAATCATTGATTCCCTCCGCTAAAGCATCAATGGAAGCTAAGTCTAAATGATTGGTCGGTTCATCTAATATCAGCATATTGTGTTTTTCTAAAATCAGCTTCGCCAACATTAAACGGGCAGACTCTCCTCCACTTAATAGTGCAATTTTTTTATTGACGTCCTCTCCGCGGAAAAGAATTTGTCCGAGTATTTTTCTCATCTCTTGTGCAGAGGAAAACATATTATCTTCCATCCATTCCCAGATTGTCATATCCGCTGGCAAAAGCGTACGATAATCCTGTGCAAAATAACCAATTTGCACTGTTTCGCCCCATTCAAATGTCCCTTGATCTGCTTGATATTGCTGTAATAGTATTTTAAGCAAGGTTGACTTACCAATACCATTAGGACCTACAATGGCACATTTTTCACCACGATGCACATCGAAACTGGTGTTTTTCAAAATGATTCTCTCGTCAAATGCTTTATGCAGCTGAGAAACCTTTAATACATTTTTACCAGGAGATTTTTTCACAGTAAAATGAAAAAATGGTTTGAAAACGTTGGATGATTTTATCTCTACTTTCTCGATACGATCAATCATTTTCTGACGAGAAGCCGCTTGCGTTGCCTTACTTGCTTTTGCACCAAACCGATCAATAAATCCTTGCAAAGCATCTATCTTTTTCTCTTGATTTTTTAATGCATTTTGTTTTAAAGCAAGACGCTCTTCCTTGGCCAATGAAAATTTATCATAGTGACCGACATAATCCGTGACAGTATCATAATCCACGTCAAGTATATGTGTCGATACCGTATTCAAGAATCCTTTATCGTGCGAAATAAAGATAAGCAAGCCTTTAAAAGTAGATTTTAAAAATGCTTCGAGCCATGCAATAGAAACAATGTCCAAGTGATTTGTTGGCTCATCTAACAACATCACATCTGGCTTTTGAAAGAGAATTTGCGCTAATAGTACCCGTAATTTATAACCACCCGATAATGCACTTAATGGCCCTGTGTGGTATTTATCGACGATACCCAACCCCAGTAAAATATGTTTCGCAGTGGCTTCAGCTTCATACCCCCCTTCATGCATCATGATTTCCTCAAGTGCACTTAATCGATAGCCATCAGCCTCCGTAAATAGGGTTTTTGACAATAACATTTCTTTTTCGGAAAGGGCAGACCATAATCGTTGGTTACCTTTAATAACCACATCAATTAATCGATCATTTTCATAGCGAAAATGGTCTTGTTTTAAGATACCCACGCTGGTGGTTTTTGCTTTTTCAACCGATCCTGTCGTTGGCCATTCTTCCTGCGCTAGGATCTTTAAAAAAGTAGATTTACCTGCACCATTGGCACCAACAACACCATAACGCTCTGTTGGCAGCAGAATAAGATCCACCATATTGAACAATGATTTCCCAGCAAAATCCATGCTCACACTGCGCACATCTAACATGATTGATCCTCTTTTGAATGACTAGATGGCAACATCCATTCTTTTTCTGCGTAACATACCCTGCCATGCTTGTGGGAAACGTTGTTGATTAATACGATTCTGTGATTGTTTAGTCATCCCTGCTGTTTTTATCATATTGTCTGCTAATGGTGCGCCTGCTGCCGGTGTTTTCTGATAACGTATCGGTACCAAAACAGAGTATTCGCCCATTTGTTTTGGTATGTTGTGATGGTAATCTGGATTTAATGTTCTTAACTCAGACAAATTCATGCCGGATGATTTTGCCATTTTATCAAGGCTAACGGCTTCTGTCACTTTCACTTCGGTAAAATAAGGTTTGTTGTGAATAGGCGGTAAAGTAATGCCATATTTCGTAGGATTTTTTAGAATTTCTGCTATCGCTAATAATTTTGGCACGTAATACTTGGTTTCCTTAGGAACAGGCAAATTCCAAAAACTGTGGCTACCTGTCCGCTTAATAGCAGAAGCAATTCTCGCCTCTCCACAATTATAAGCAGCAATAGCTAAATACCAGTTACCATTAAATAAATTACCCAGATCACGAAAATAAGCCAATGCTGCTTTTGTAGAAGCCAACACATTGCGGCGACCATCATATCCTGATTTTATTTTGACACCCAGTCGATGTGCTGTTGCTGGCATTAACTGCCATAAACCAAGCGCGCCTTTATTAGAGTGATCGTTTGGATTGAATTCACTTTCAATAATCGGAATAAGTGCGAGTTCTGCGGGCAACCCTCTTAGGCGCGTTTGTTCATAGATGTAATAGAGATAAGGTCCTGCTGCTTTTAATATACGCATTAATTCATCGTGGTCTGCCAGTATTCTGCGTATCTCATGACGCACTTGCACAGACTGCTCTTGATGATCTAACTTAAGTTCACGACTTAAGTTAAGCCACAGAGAATCCGTTGTTTGTGTATGCACATCTTCTTGTGGCGTCGTATCTAATATCGTTGTTTCAATATAACCGACATTAGTCCACGTCAAGACGAGACCGCACATCAACATAACAAGAACATACTGCTTAGCTTGTGAGATAAGTAATCGCATGGGGGGCATCTTACCTGAAAAATTGCCACTATGCAATTTAATTTTGATTAAAAAATAGTCAAGTGTTTGTTTTTTATGCAAAAAAAGATCTGATGGTGAGGTGAATAGCGTGCAACCTAAGCATTCTCTTCACTCACAATCAATAAGATATCATTTATCTCTAACAACATATTAGGATCAGGGTTCAGAATATGGTTGTTGGCACGTTCAATACCCACAATCAATCCTTTCATCTCCTCTCGGATGCCAGACTGTCTAATACTTTTTCCAATAGCAGGATTACTTTCTTTTAAGATAAACGTATTAAGAGAAAAATTGGTTAAGCGCTCCATGTTCTCATGTGGAGAAGAAGAAACTTCAATTTGTTTCTTAAAAGCTTCAATCTGCTCATCATTGCCAAGCGCTACTAATTTATCGTTATCAAAAATAGACTCTTCTCCACGTGGCGCAAAAATAACATGTCTTCCGCGATAAATGGCAACAATATTAATGCCGTATTGCTGACGAATTTGACATTCGTTTAATGTTTTACCAAGAAGAGGAGATTTATCGCCAACCTCTATTTCGATGAAATGTGTCTCCCACGGCGCGAGCTCGCTATACCGTGACAACGAGGTACTTGTTTTTTTAATATTGTTAATCAATTGTGTTTCAAACCAGTGATATGACCGTTCGAGATGACGATAGGCGAATATAAAAAATAGAGAAATCAGCGTAATAAAAAATAGGATTGTCGTCCATGCATAGAAATAGACGATACTCAACACGATGAGTTCACATAATGTGAGAAACCAAATAATGAAAATGATCGGATTTAAGGAATATTTTGTATATTCTGGCAGTGAAACCAGTTTGTATGAAAAAAGCATGCCCCAAATGAAAGGAGAAGACAGTGTGATCGCAATCAGCTCGCTCAATATAGCTGCATGTTGTTGATTAATCATTGCTTGATTTATTTTTGGAAAAATATAACTATTAATTAATGTAAAAATAATAGCGATGATAATACCATTTAAAAAAAGACGAATCGTGATGGATTTAAAAAAAGAGTTCTCATCAGACTTAGATTGCACCCTAAATACCCAAGCAGAATAACTATTCATGAAATATTTTATCTTTTTTGGCAGCTGTTTTTCTAATGCGACACTGATATGGTCAGATAATCGTATCATATAAGGTGTTGTGAAAGTGGTAATACTTGAAACAGCGACAATAATAGGATAAAGCCTATCATTCAGAACGCCCAATGAAAGACCCAGCGTTGCAATGATAAAAGAAAATTCCCCAATTTGTGCCATGCCGAATCCAGATCGAATCGCGGTGGATAGGCTTTGTCCTGTTAAAAAAGTGACTATAGAAATCACACTGATTTTGCCAACAATCAAAACGCATGTCATGATCAAAATAGCGTACCATTCACTTGTAATGATAGGGATATTAATCAACATACCAATGGAGATAAAAAAAATGGCACCGAAAATATCTCGAATGGGTGCAATGCGTGCTTCAATGCGATGTATTAAAACAGTTTCTGCTAGGACAGAGCCCATAATAAAAGCACCGAGTGCTGTAGAATAATGAAAATAATCAGCAACAGAAACCAAGAATAAGCACAAAGCAATAGAAACAATCGTCAAGGTTTCTTCGCTGATATAAGTTGATACCTTTCTAAAGAGGCTCGGCACAATAAAATAACCAACCAGCACCCATGAGCCAACAACCATGAGTAATTTGATAATGGCAAAGAACATATCTGATGAGAAGAAATGTTGGGTTGTCATAATCGTTGAAAGTGCCACCAGTAGCAAAATCGCCAGCAAATCTTCTACAATGAGTATGCCAAAAATAACTTCTGCAAAGCGTTTTGTTTTTAACCCCATTTCCCCCATGGCTTTGAAAATAATGGTTGTAGAAGAAATGGCAATTGCTGCGCCCAAAAATAAGCAATTATTCTTTTCCCATCCCAGATATTTTCCCGTCCAATAACCAAGCAATACCATGATGGCAACATCAAATATCCCGGTAATTAAAGCAGAGAATCCGACTTTTTTGAGTTTGTGAAAACTAAACTCTAATCCCAAAGAAAACATTAAAAAAATGACACCTAATTCAGATAGAATTTTGATGTTCGGTATATCGATAATGAGGTTGCCGGAGGGAATATAGGGGCCAATGATCATGCCTGCGATAAGATAGCCTAACACAACAGGTTGTCGTATACGCTGAAAGAGTAAGGTGACAATGCTTGCAATACCAAGCATGATCGTTAAATCAAGAATAAGCGGCGCTATCTCATGCATTCCAACTCTGCCTCGCAGACGAACGTTTAGTGTTTATTCGGGGGAGGTGAACGGTTACCATGCTATTCAGATTGTGTTTCAAAGAGAAACCAAACGCGCCTTTCTGTTTCATCAATGAAAGTTTCTAATAAACTGGTTGTTGCCACATCTTTGTATTGAGCACATATTTCATGGGCTACCTTCATGCGCGTTACCAATGATTTATTTTCTTCTAGCAGTCTTTGGATCATCGCTTTGGGTGCAACAAAACTATCATTATCATCTTTCACGCGTTGTAATTCGCTGATTTCACTAACAGAGTGAATCGTTGTACCGCCAACTTTGCGTACACGCTCAGCTAACACATCAATCATGTCAAAAAGTTGGCTTGCTTGTTCATCAAGTAGCAAATGATAATCGCGATAATGGCTGCCAGACACATGCCAGTGATAATTTTTTGTTTTCACAAAAAGTGCAAAAGCATCAGCAACCAGCGGATTAATCGCTTTTGAAATCGCATTGCGAGCACTTTTATCAAAGTGGGTAGGTGTTGACAATCTGGAGGCAGCTGTGGGCAGTGTAACGGGATGTTTCATGGTCATCTCCTTAAGAGACTGTGTTTATTCAGGGAACACTTAATTAAAGAAATCCGTGCAGGTTGCACAAACACAATTTTGTGATTGGCTATTATACGCGCAACCAGAACACTCTCTCACACCGGGCGCAATTGCTGCGTTAGATTGCCCATCACCTGAGTAGGTTGTCACATCTCCATCACCGGCGGTTCCTTTCCAAGTAGCAGGACAAGATTGTCCGCCTGGCACAGTCACCTGATGGCGAATCAGAGACTCCATTGCATAAAGGTTTGTCATACTTAAGAATAAACAGGTTGTAACGATGATATGAAAAAAGAATTTCATCGCGGCTATCTCCTTATCAAACAGCACTGACTCAAACTTCTCACAACAGCTTCATCTTTCACAATATTCTTTCATTGTAATACAATAATGAGAGACAAAATAGTCGCAGCGCGCTATTCGTATATTATATACACATATTCTGCGTTATTGTCTATCTTCTATCCCCAAATAGTCGCAATATATTTAAAAACAAATTAATAAAGTCCAGGTACAGCATCAATGCGCCAGTAATTGCCATTTTCATTGCCATACTGGATGAACCGGCATAAACGTTAAAGTTTTTAATACGTTGTGTATCATAAGCTGTTAACCCTGAAAAAATGAGGATGCCTAATACATTAATTGTCATTGAAACGGCATTGGTGAGAATAGAAGGAAAGAGTAAAGTCACTAAAATAAAGCCGATCAGACCAAATAACCCCGTCATGCAAAATGAACCCACAGGGCCTAAATCACGCTTTGTAATAAAACCAAATAAACTCAAGCCCACAAAAGCAAACGCTGTTGTAAAAAATGCTGACGCAATGCTTTGTTGCGTATAAGCAATTAAAACGACTGAAAATGTCACACCAGTCAATGCCGCATAAGCAATATAAAGAAACGCTGTTAAAAAGAAAGATAATTTATTAATTAAGGCAGACAAGCAAATCACAGCCGCCAATTGCAATATAATCATCCCAATCCACAACACTGTATGCGTATACAAATAAGTCAATAAAGCGGGGGAATTCGCAATGGTGTAAGCAACGATACCAGAAATAAGTAATCCCGACATCATCCATGAGTAAACATAACTCATAAATGAAGCGTTTGATCGTGATAACTCTCTAGATTGAGAAAACATAAGCGCCTCTTTTATTTAACCGAACAGATAAATCGGTCTAAGTGTAACACAAAAAGAAAGATAGGAATAGTCTCGCCTAAAATAACACAGAAATGGGCTGGCCAGGGTGCAATCGAAAGGCTTCTTGAGGAGGAAAAACAGCTTCTATGCGGTAACTTAATTTCATATTTGTTTCCGTACTATAAATAACAGGTGGTGTATATTCAGCTGTTGGTGAAATAAATGCGATCTTGCCGACGACATCGGATGTAGAGCCACTATAATATACCCGCACCACTTGATTGATTTTGAGCGCACCTACAAGAGGTTCCTCTACGTAAAAAACGGCTTTAATGCCAGTGGGTGGCAGCAGGGACAAAATAGGCTTGCGCGCCTCCGTATTTTCACCAACCTCATAATACGTATCAAAAACCATACCCTCAATAGGAGAAACGACCGTTTTCTGTTCCATTGTCCATTTGCTCTGCGCAAGTGATGATTGCATCGCTGCAATGGTTGCATTCGCTTGTGATAATTGCGCAACCTGTGCAACATACCGCGCTTTCGCTTCATCTAGTACTGATTGCTGTATGGCATGTTGTGGCACCAGTATTTTATAACGCTCGTAGGTCTGGCGCGCATACACTAAATTAGCAGCAATGGCGTCACGTGAGGCAATAGATTGTTTTAAATTTTCGACTGATGCTTTATAAATATCACTTTCGGGCTGCGACTCTAATTGAAATAATAATTGACCTTTATTAACAGAACGCCCTTTTGAAACTGCCAATACCTGTAATATACCTGACACACCTGAAGACACATACGTGTAGCGTCCTTCAATATAACCATTTGTCCGATGCAAAGATGGCCTGCCACAACTGGCCAAGAGAAAAAAAATAACCATCCATAGGATCTGACGTCGATACTTCATAATTAACTGTATATCGAACACAAGAAGATTGCTAGGCCTCTATTGGGTCTGTTGACTTATCAAAAATAAGTCTTTATCGTAGGCGCGCATATTAGATAAAAAAAAGGACTGCTGGCAGACGAGGGGTGATGCTATGGACAATCAAGCCACATATTAAAATTCAATATTTTCAATATGTTGCACTCGTCTCACCAGGGTGATGAGGAGTGTACCAGTGACATTAATTAAAAAATTGCTTTTATCATTTATTACTTTGTTATCTATCACCCTGCTCAGTGGTTGTCATTTCCTGGTTTTAAACCCAACAGGATGGATTGCTGTTCAAGAAAAACATATTTTTTTACTCGCTACCTTACTCATGCTAATCATTGTGGTTCCTGTGATTGCGCTGTCTTTTATTGTTGCATGGCGATTTAAAGCAACACGACAAGCGGCTTACGACGCTAAGTGGGCGCACAATACCTGGTTAGAGATTATTTGGTGGACGATTCCCTGTGTGATGATTGTCATATTAAGTGCACTGACTTGGACAAGCACGCATCAACTTGACCCTTATCGACCACTGCGCTCCACCGTACCGCCGCTGACTATTCAGGTCATTGCCTTAGAATGGCAATGGCTCTTTATTTATCCTGAGCAAAAAATTGCAACCACCCACTTTGTTCAGTTACCTGTCAATACACCTGTGACTTTTCTGATCACTGCAGCAGGCCCCATGAATTCTTTCCAGATACCACAAATTGGCGGACAAATTTATGCCATGGCTGGCATGCAAAGCAAATTACACTTAATCGCAACGCAACGGGGAGATTATCAAGGGTTTTCTGCTAATTTCAGTGGTCAGGGATTTGCTGATATGAAATTTACAGCGCATGTGAGCACACGCGCTGAATTTGATCATTGGGTAAAAGAAATCAAAAAAGGCACACATCAGCTCACGCAACATGATTATGATATCCTTGCTATGCCTAATGAAACCCAACAAATACAGTACTTTGCAAAGGCTGATCCCTGTATTTTTGAAACGGTCATCATGAAGTCCATGATGCCCATGAAACATCCTCTTTCTCACTGTCAGACGACCTATTCAACAGAAGGTAAATAATCATGTTGCAACAGTTTCTTTTTGGAAATTTAACGCTAGATGCCATTCCTTTTCATAATACCATCATTATGGGCGCTGGCGCTTTCATGGTACTGATCAGTGCCTGCATTATTGGTGCATTGTGTTATTTTAAAAAATGGACCTGGCTTTGGCGCGAATGGATCACAACGGTTGATCATAAAAAAATTGGCATCATGTATATTATTTTAGCTTTTATTATGTTAACGCGCGGATTCATGGATGCCATCATGATGCGCATACAGCAGGCCATTGCCGTTGGTCCTGCAACAGGTTATTTGGCGCCTGAACATTATAATCAAATTTTTACAGCGCATGGTGTGATCATGATTTTCTTTATGGCCATGCCATTTATGTTTGGATTAATCAATATTATTTTACCGCTACAAATTGGCGCACGAGATGTCGCTTTTCCTTTTTTAAATTCTTTAAGTTTCTGGTTAGCTGTCTCTGGTGCATCTTTAATTAATGTTTCACTGGTTGTTGGTGACTTTGCGGCAACAGGATGGCTTGCCTACCCACCGTTATCAGAATTAGCATACAGTCCTACTGTAGGCGTGGATTATTATATTTGGGCATTACAGATCTCCGGTGTAGGTACCCTGCTGTCTGGCATTAATTTTGTCGTCACTATTTTAAAAATGCGATGCCCAGGCATGACACTCATGCGAATGCCGATCTTTGTTTGGACAAGTTTATGTTCCATGATACTTGTCATTCTCGCTTTTCCCGTACTCACGGTGACACTTGCTATGTTATTTCTGGACCGCTACTTCGGTATGCATTTCTTCACAGCAGATTTCGCTGGTAATGCCATGATGTATATCAATATGATTTGGATATGGGGACACCCCGAAGTTTATATTTTAATCTTGCCTGCTTTTGGCATTTACTCAGAAATCGTTGCTACTTTTTGTAAAAAATATCTTTTTGGTTATGCAACCATGGTATGGGCAACAGCCTCTATTACTGTTTTATCATTCCTCGTCTGGTTACATCATTTTTTCACCATGGGATCTGGGGCAGATGTTAACGCTGTTTTTGGTATTGCAACCATGATTATTGCTGTGCCAACAGGCGTGAAAGTATTTAATTGGATTTTTACGATGTATAAAGGACGCATCACCTTTACCAGCCCCATGTTATGGACATTGGGATTTATTTCAACGTTTGTCATCGGTGGTATGACAGGTGTCATGCTAGCAATCCCCGCTATCGATTTCCAAATGCACAATAGTTTATTTTTGGTTGCTCACTTCCATAATACAATCATTGGTGGTGTCCTCTTCGGTTATTTAGCAGGATTGACTTTTTGGTTTCCCAAAATATTTGGGTTTACGTTGAATGAAACATTAGGAAAGTGTGCTTTCTGGTGTTGGATAATTGGCTTTTACACGGCCTTTCTACCACTCTATGTCCTGGGGCTGATGGGTATGACAAGACGACTCAGTCACTATGACGCTGCAACAGGTTGGCATCCTTATTTAGTAGTTGCTGCCATTGGTGTGGGTATCATTGCCATGGGATTTGTTTTCCAGATTGCCCAACTCATTGTCAGTATCAGAAATCGCCATGATAACAAAGATATCACAGGTGATGCCTGGGGAGAGGGGAGAACATTAGAATGGTCTATTGCTTCTCCTGCACCTGCTTACAATTTTGCCGTGATGCCGACAGTTGAAGGCAGGGACGCTTTTTGGGAACAAAAGCAGAAAAACCGATCACAACCACCACTGCACTATGAAGATATTCATATGCCTAAAAATACAAGTACTGGTGTGATCATTGCCTTATTTGGCAGTGTACTGTCTTTTGCTTTTGTCTGGCATATGACATGCTTCATCATCATTGGATTATGTGGTGTGATCATGACAATGATACTCAGAAGCTTCAACACAGAAACGGATTATTATATTCAAGCCAAAGACATTCAGAAACACCACGAGGTAATACAATGACAGACACGACAACACACCATCATCCTCAAACAGACGTCATGGACGTTTTTGGCTTTTGGATTTACATTCTCAGTGACTGTATTTTATTTGCCAGCATTTTTGCCACCTATGCTGTACTACAACATGCCTATTATGATCAACCGCCCCTTTCTCAGCTGACCAACCTTCATGCGATTTTGATAGAAACAATGATACTGTTGGCAAGCAGCTTTAGCTGTGGCTTAGCCATGCTTGCTTCTTATCGACAAGCGCTAAAACGCGTGATCTTATGGCTTGGCATGACTTTTCTATTGGGTGCCACTTTTGTGGGTATGGAACTCAATGAGTTCTTTCATCTTTATCAAGAAGGGCATGGTTTTCAAAACAGCGCCTCTCTTTCTGCGTTTTATACGCTTGTTGGCACACATGGCTTGCACGTATTTTTTGGACTCATTTGGATTCTTGTGCTTATTTTACAATTGGGTCTATTTAAAATAGAACCTATGATGAAAAGAAGACTCACTTATTTTGCAATATTCTGGTCGTTTTTGGATATTATTTGGATATTCGTTTATACCATTGTTTATTTGATGGGGGCTGCATCATGACATCATCAGCTGCTTTAAAAAATGATAAAACGCTCTCTGCCTATCTCATTGGCATGATACTCTCTCTTTTGCTAACAGGTATGGCTTTTAGTTTACTAGAATGGAAAATCTTAACGGGCACCACATTATATTATGCACTAGGCGTATTGGCAGTCATACAATTTATCATACAATCTGCCTGCTTTCTTAGGCTGAATTTCACGCAGGAAGGCCGATGGCATATACTTCCTTTTTTATTCACTTTGCTGATTATTGTCATTCTCTTGGGCGGATCCCTATGGATTATGTATCATTTAAATTATAATATGTATCATTAACCCAAGAAAAAAAGGGGAATGGGCGAATGGATCTCCCAGAGCAACCAGACTGGCGACCCGACCAAAAAACACGGGAAAGCGCACACCTCACAAAACTGATGTCTCTCTTAAACATCAGTGATGTCAGAAAACTGCATCAATGGTCTACCCAGCACTATGAAGATTTTTGGCAATATGTCGTCGATACACTCCCTATTCAATTTAAAACACCACCAAACAATATATGCGATTTGTCAAAAGGCGTCACTTCTCCTCAGTGGTTTCCTGGCGCACAGATGAATATCGTAGACAGCTGTTTCAAAACAGATGCTAGAAAAACAGCTATCATTTACCTTGATGAACAACATCATCTTTGTACGTTGTCTTATGGCGAATTAGAGAAATTGGTCAATCAGATAGCCAATAGCCTCATTCACTACGGTGTCAAACCAAAAGAAGCGATTGCAATCATCATGCCCATGCACTTTTATGCGATTGCGCTCTATTTGGCAATCATTAAAATAGGTGCTGTTGTTGTTTCCATTGCTGATAGCTTCTCAAGTGAAGAGATTACCACACGCTTAAGTATCACAAAAACAAGCTATGTTTTTACACAAGATTTTTTCTTCTTAAACCAGAAAAAGTACTGCTTACAAGAAAAAGTGCAAGCCGCGATACAAGCATGTGACTTTCCCATTTCTTGCATTGTGTTAAATGCGCATGAAGTCTCTCAAAAACCACATTCCTATCGCACTACTACGCATGATACCGCGCAACCCCTGCTACCATGGCGAGATTTCCTAATAGAAAAAGAGGATTTCACCAGTATTGCGTGCGAACCGATGTCAGCTTGCAATATTCTCTTTTCATCAGGTACAACCGCCAAACCAAAAGCCATCGTTTGGAACCATACCACACCTATCAGGGCAGCATCTGATGCTTTTTTTCATCAAAATATTCAACCACAAGATGTGCTTGCTTGGCCAACCAACCTGGGATGGATGATGGGACCATGGCTTATCTTTGCGGCACTCATCAATCATGCCAGTATTGCTGTTTATACAGACACACCTAAAGATTGCTTATTTGGCAATTTTATACAACAGGCTGGTGTGACAATGTTAGGTGTGGTGCCGACTTTAGTTGCAGCATGGCGACAAACCGCTTGCATGGAAAATCTAGACTGGACGGCCATTAAGGTATTCAGTTCAACAGGAGAATGTTCCAATCCAGCGGATATGCGCTATCTCATGGCATTGGCAGGCCATAAACCTATCATTGAATACTGTGGTGGCACAGAGATTGGCGGCGCTTATTTATCAAGTACCGTGATACAAGATAATTATGCTTCTCTTTTTTCCACACCAACAATGGGAACAGCCATCACACTGCTGGACGAACACGGCCGAGCCAGTCATGAGGGAGAAGTCGCTGTTGTACCACCTGCCATTGGTTTATCAACAGTGTTATTAAATGCTAACCATGATGAGGTTTATTTTGCGCACATGCCAAAAACAGAAAATGGCCACATGCTCCGCCGCCACGGCGATGCCATTAAAGCATTACCGCATGGCTACTACATGTTGTTAGGTCGGGTAGACGATACCATGAATTTAGGTGGTATTAAAATCAGCGCAGCAGAAATTGAACGCGCATTAATAGGCATACCTGGGATAAAAGAAATAGCCGCTATTGCAACGCAGCAGCACAATCAGGGACCTGATCAACTTATTATTTTTGCATCAACAACAGTCACACTAAACAAAGAAGAAATACGCTCCCTCATGCAGAAAAAAATATCAGCAGCCTTGAATCCCTTATTTAAGATTCATGATGTGGTTTTTTTAGCAGAATTACCTAAAACGGCCTCTCAGAAAATCATGAGACGAAAACTGCGAGAATCTTATCACGCTCAGGAGCCAATATAATAATCTTGATTGATCAATCCCAGGTTAATAATGCGTACCCGCGGTTTAGCCTGCAAGCCTTGAGATTGAATAGGAAGAATAACCTTTTCTTGCAATAAAGCCATGAGATTTTTTGCTAACGCTGCTTTATAAGGCAATCGATCTTCACGCTCAAGCCAACCGATATCCAGATATACCTTAGCCAGCTTTTCATCGCCCAGTCCAATATAAGAATAGGCCTCTTGGATAACACCACTGCTACAGCTTTCAATATCCACACCTGGCACACGCCCCACTTCAGCGTGTATTGCTTTAAAAAGCGCACGGCAATCAATAAGAGAGAGGTTAACGCGATGAGAAAGAAACAACGTAATTTGTGGCATAGTTCATACTCTATCAATGAATAGGGTCTGCGCAAATGACAAACAGACCCTACACTTCAATGTCACTGTTCTGGTAGAAGCCTTAAAGAAAATCTAAGCACTGACCCCAAATTTATCTAAATATATCATGTAGCACATATAAGCAGCTGCTATACCCACTAACACAAAAACAATACGGCCTAATACATTACCCAAAATTGTTGTCACTAAGTTGAAATTAAACAAGCCAACCAGACCCCAATTTAAACCACCAATCACTAATAAAATCAACGCAATAAATCGATACGCTGTGATATCAGCCATCTGACGCTCCTTCATCAATCAATAAACGAAAACCCAGCATAGCACAAAAAAGTGTAATGGGTATACACTATGTCTTTAGGCGCTACTCACAACCAAACATGATGATAGAAATAGCGAATAGTGAAATCCATATCTGGACTCAAAGCACCGATATCAGTAGTCATCAGGCAATGCTGCTGTCTTCCATACTCTCTGTAGAAGAAGAGTCGCGCGCGCAACAGTTTCATCACATACCGGCTAAGCAACGTTTTATGATGTCACGTTATTATCTCAGACAGATTGCTGCCCTTTACCTAAATAAGCCGCCCCACGCCATAAAAATTGCTTACTCTTCGCACAAAAAACCTTTTTTGTGCGAAGAAAACACAGATATACAATTTAATCTTTCTCATTCTGATCAGCAGATTGTCTTTGCTTTTGTACAACACCACGCTGTCGGTATTGATATCGAGAAAATAAAACCCATACACTGCGATAAAATCGTAACGCGATTTTTTAGCCAAACAGAAATTGCTGATTTCATCGCCTTACCGCTTGATAAAAAAATAGCCGCATTTTATTGCCTTTGGACACGTAAAGAAGCTTTACTTAAAGCCATGGGCACTGGCTTACACTACCCCCTCGATGCCTTTTCTGTGCGCCCTGCTCCCCTTCATGAAGCGATTTATTTAGCAAACGCATCGTGGGAGCTTATCCCATTAGAGAGTGATCCGGGCTACACCTGCAGTCTCGCAACAACGCTAACAGCCAAAAAAATATCTTATTGGACACTCACAAACAACGTCCCCGTTCTTAAAAAAGTGTATAGTATGACGTAGCCACAAGGAGAATAGGGCATGCCACATCATGAACTGCTAAGAAACTGGGATCGTTTTTGTCAATTGCTTGATCAGGTTCCGAAACACCAGCAAACACAAATACAGATTCTTTGTCAGTATTATGTAGAACACCATGTGATTTTGATTAATGACCTCCTTTCTGTTAGCATTACGCAATTAGAAAAATTAGGAAATCTCACAACAGCGGCCGATGTTATTTATTCATTTGAAACATTCAGTCGCGAACTGAATAAAAAATTAACATTCTCAACCAAGCAATTCTTGCACAAATCACTGGAAAATATTGCGCACTACAATGCTTGGTTAAAGGACAACACAGAGTTTGTGGTCAATTAGGCGCATAATAAACGGGGAAAAACCATGTCTTGTTTGAAATATCAATGCAACGACTTGTTCATTGAGCAAGTCCCATTAAAAAACATAGCAACGGCTGTTGGTACCCCTTTTTATGTTTATTCTCAACAAGGGCTGGAAACAAATTGGCGCTCATTCCATGATGCATTTCGTGGTATACCACATCACATTTATTATGCAGTAAAAGCGAACAGTAACATTCATATTTTGAAACTATTTGCAGCGCAAGGATCTGGTTTCGATATTGTCTCCTTAGGTGAATTAGAACGTGTATTGGCAGCAGGTGGTGATCCTCAAAAAGTGATTTTCTCAGGTGTTGGAAAATCAGTCGCTGAAATAACACAAGCCATAGAAAAAAATATTTATTGTTTCAATGTGGAATCAGAACCTGAAATCAAACGTATCGATGCTATCGCGCGCGCACTTGACCGTACCGTTAACATCGCATTACGTGTGAATCCTAATGTTGATGCTAAAACGCATGCCCATATTTCGACAGGACTAAAAGAAAATAAATTCGGAATTGAAATGGAAGACGTTGTTCCACTTTGTGAGACGCTATCTCATTTTCCTTCTCTGCATTTAATCGGTATCGCTTGTCACATTGGATCACAAATTACGGAATTAACACCATTCTTGCTTGCCATCGATAGTATGCTCGCACTTTATCATACGTTAATAAAACAGGGTATTCCTATTGATCACATCGACATCGGTGGTGGGTTAGGTATCAGATATCATCGTGAAAATCCCCCCCCTATTATCGAATATGCACATGCTATTCAACAAAAATTATCGACTTTCCCAGGCAAGATCATGATTGCCCCTGGACGTGCTATTGTTGCGAATGCAGGCGCACTTGTCACACAAGTGGAATACCTTAAACACCATCATGAGAAAAATTTTGCGATTGTAGATGCAGGTATGAACGATTTATTAAGACCAGCGTTGTATGAAGCTTGGCAGGCGATACTGCCTGTCTTTCTGCGTGATCAAGAAGCGCTTTTGTACGATGTTGTAGGTCCAGTTTGTGAATCATCTGACTTTCTCGGCAAAAAGAGAAAACTTGCTTTACAACAAGGGGATTTATTAGCGATAGATGCAGCAGGTGCTTATGGGTTCAGCATGAGCTCACATTATAATTCACGCTGCCTTGTACCTGAAGTGCTGGTTAATGGAAAAGACATTAAAATCATTCGCCGCCGCGAGACCATCCCTGAATTATTCGCGGCGGAGAAAGAAGTTATCACATTATGATGATGTGATAGAAGCACCTGGCTTAGTAACCACCTACAACCACATAGTGATGTAGTTCCCAATGGTCTCCAGCCCAAGTAGCATGTGCACAATCAGCACAGCCTAGTACTTTCATATAGCTGACTTCGTGCCAACATCCATGTCTATCGCAATGTGCAGGCACAACAACAGTGTCTGGACGTGTTGGGTTGCCTAAATATACTTTTTCAGCAAACACGTTAAACGATATTGTTGCTAATGCAATAAAGATAGAAGATTTTACAACCAATGATAATTTGCTTCTCATAAGCCTAACTCCTCTTTCATAATTCCACTATTCACAACACCCAGTCTACCATAAAAATCAGAGGCGTTGATGAAGAGAAAGAGATTATTTCGTTTATTTTTAATAATCAATAAAATGATAGTGTTAATACTACTTCATATCTCATCACCCTACACACATAGGGTTATTACTGATTGCTTATTTTCGCTCTCAGTTATCATGAAACTGCTCTTAATAACCACCATCCATATCTGGATCTTGCATGACATTATCATCGCCTGTTGTTAAATCTGCATTGTAATCATCACTACCATACCAATAATATTCTTGCTCAACAGGCATTGCATAATAAACGACATGCTCAGCAGGATAAGGCGTGACGTACCGCTCTTCCTTAACGCGTATCATCGCCGTGCAAGCCGTACAACAACCGCAGGTGTTGGGAGACCAAATAATATACTCTGTTATTTTGGCATAGTGCCTATGGTGCATGCTTTGTTTCTTTGTATGATGTTTTTTATGTACCGCCTTATCACAACGTAACTGAATATTGTCGCACTGCCCACCTACCAGATAATATTCTGCATGCGCACTGGTTTGAAAAGCAAACAATGTCACAACGATAATACCCGTAAAAAACCAACGACATTTTTTAAAAAATAACATAACCACTCCTTTCGTTTTATGATCTTTATTAAAAAATAGGTTTATGTTTTATTGTACCACTTGTTTTTCATGGAAAGATGAAGGATCCGAAAGAAAAATCAACTTAAAAACTTGCTTATTTTTCTATATATTATCATAACAATTGTGCATTGTATAAAACGAGATCAAAAAATAGTTTTATTTATCAAGAGATTATCTTTTTCTCATAAAATCGTGCATTTACATGGTGTTCTGAAGTAGAATGGCTTTCCCACATGATAAATGAGTTCTTCGACACCATGCTGACCAAGCAACATGTAGTTGATTCACTGACATACATACGTCGGTTTTTTTTGCTTGGTGTGATTCTACTATTTTTATTTTTATTCTGCTATTACCGTATTGATGAAATGTTAAATTTAGCAACACTTAAAAAATACCATCTTGTATTGCATGCATGGTCATCAGCGCATTATTGGCTTTCTCTGACTCTCTATATGCTTATTTTTACCTTATTGATTGCCTGTGCTATTCCCTGTGCCACACTGTTAACCTTGTTTGGCGGATTTCTATTTGGCGCACTCGCTATTCCCTACTCCCTCTTCAGTGTGACATTTGGCGGGTTACTGCTACTGTTAGCCATACGTACCGCTTTTGGAAAAAACATCACATGGCATAGCACCGCATGGTTCAGTCGCATTGAAAAAGGGTTTCAGAAAAACGCTTTTCGCTATTTATTAATGCTACGTCTCATGCCCATTTTCCCATGCTGGCTAAGCAATATTTCTGCTGCTATGTTTAATATACGATTAAACATTTTTCTCACTGCGACATTATTAGGCATTTTCCCTTCCACTGTGATTTATACCTTAGCTGGCAAAAGTCTTGACTCGCTTTTTACAACGCCGAGCTTATCCTTCCCGGTGTTGATCACGACACCCTTGTTGTCGTTACCCCTGTTTGCCTTGAGTGTATTAAGTATCATGCCTATTTTCTATAGACAGAAGTAAAAAAATAGCGTATAACTACCGCTTCTACTGCAATAGCCCTTCACATCCCACGCGACAATCTCAATATCCGCCTTACAAACACCTGCCTTGAGAAAGATGATGACTATTTTTTAAAAAAGGACTAAAAAATGCGACCTAATCTCTTTTATTTTGTTTTTTTTATTTGTTTCTCTGTTTACACGACAGCATGGGCAGAGGATGATGGCATCACCATCACAGGCACAATTGGTGTGACAATCCCCGTCACAGAGACATACCCTTCTACAAACCTCCCTATGATAGCGCAAACTTTTTCTCTGGCATCAGAAACACAGGCAATACGTGTTTTTTTAAATAAAATCAGTATGCCACATAGCACAAAGAAAAATATTGCTAGTCATATTGCTGAACTCTTGGGTCAAACAGCACCTATTGACACAGAGAGTGTTAGCACATTACCGTCACATGCTTTATTAAATATGAATAAAACACCGGTATTAGATCAAGGCAGGCATGGCACCTGTGCCACTTTTGCAACCACAGCAGTCATTGATGCCATTTATGGTAAGGGTGATTATATCAGCCAACTCTGTAGTTTAGAGCTGGGTAATTATCTTACTACTCAAAAACATAACTACCCCAGCGGGTGGAATGGCAGCACACCTTTGATTGTGATCAAACAAATTGAGAAATATGGTATACAATCTAAAAAAATGCAAAATACAATAGGATGTGCTGGTGTCAAAACATATCCACTGAATGAAGCATTAAACACGGGACAGCCCATGTCTGCTGATGATTTCAATTTACATAGCGAAAAAATACTTTCCACTATGTCTTGGAAAAGCCTTTACAAACCAAAAGGGTTATTCATTAGGCCAAAAGATATGGATAAGATAGTTGGTATAGCCAAAACAGCCCTCTTTAACGGGCATCGTATTATCTTGAGTATGCTCATTGATGCTGAGCACGGTGGTGTAGGCACTTTTGGCAGCTACCAAGCACATCATGATAGCTGGATACTCACCTCTTTGATCGCAGACGATGCACAACATGAGCTGATCAACGCAGGCCATGCGCTGGTGATGATAGGATACGATGATCAAGCCGTCATTTACGATGATAAACAAACACCGCACAAAGGTATCTTTATATTACGTAATTCTTGGGGGGAAAAGGCGGGTGACCATGGTGATTATTATATGAGTTATGATTATTTCAAGGCACTCGCTATTAATATGATTGAGATAAGTTAACTACCTTTTATTTTTCAAAAGATCTTTTTCTTTTAGCAACTCATAGAAAGCTTTTCCCTCTGCGGTATTGCTTTCATAATAATAGATACGCAGATAATCGTAAATAATATACTCATACTGCGTATGGCTGAGTAGAGAAAGGATCATCATGGTACGCTCTTTATCTGCAACACTGCGCACATGATTGTGTTGAAATAAAATGGCGCCTAAAATGTCAGCTTTGCACGCTTTTCTAATACTGTCACCTTTTTTAAAACTTTGTATACAATAGCCAAAACTACGTTCTTTATTCCAATCTCGCCAACGATGAAAAAAATGTAATGCCAATGTTTTATAATAAGCCATTCCCTTTTCATTCTCGCTGGCTTGCAGCATCACTAAGAAGAAAATGGCTGGGATTGTGGCTTCTACATTTGCCCAGGAGCAATTACCACTGATCTGAGCCTCTACTTTTAATTCTGTCACAGGTGTGAGACCTAATATATTGTCTAACTCAATATTGATAAATTGTGATGTGTGTTTCTCATAGAGCAAATATTTTAGAAAATCCTTTGTCAATTTTCCAGGGGATGTCATGCGATAAAACATAACATTATCGTATAAACGACTGTCTTCCCTTCTATCACATTTTATCCAGATGTCACCATATTTGATAAAGGTAATCGCATGCCCTTCATAGCCAACAGGTATCACTAAAGGCTCCTGACTCAGTAATGAATCAATCACGTCCATATGTTTCTGAATATTGACACGATATTGCTGATATTTAATAAGCTGTGCTGCACGAAAGATAGCATCTACAATTAATTTGGAGACACCGAAATAACGTTTTAGCTGTCTGGCAGCAAAATGATTTTGAAATTGATATAATGACTCCGCAATTAATCCCAGCGTGACTTCTAAATAAAATCCTTCAAAATCAACCTCCACAAACTTATGCTGCGGACTAATGATCGCAGCTTTACCCACTAACTCAAATAAGTGTCCCAGCAATTTGACATTAATAAAATCCTGCGCAAAGACAAGATCTGCGCCCGATTTGACTAATAGATTCTTCAATGGCACTTGCTGCCTTAAAATAGCCAATGCTAAAACAGGACGACCTGACAAATTATAAGCATTAGGATCCGCACCATGACGCAACAACAACTCACATAGCGCTATATTATTATTCTCAACAGCCCATTGTAAGGCTGTGCCACCTGTGACATCTTTTGCATTAACATCTGCTCCCTGATTTAATAAAAAGTCACTCATCGTGACGCTGTCGATGATCGCGGCTTCAATCAGTGGCGTAAAACCATATTCATCCATTTCATTGACATTCGCACCATATTGAATGCATCGCTGCACAGTGGGTAAGTTATTTTGAATGATGGCATCTGCTAGACTATGCATGGTACTCATTGATTAGGCGGCTTCAACGTTGGCGTGGAGGGTCTAAAGGGTAAATTTGGTTGATGCGTTAACTGATATCGGTTCTGTAATTGCTCTTGCTCTGCATTATTTGTATCTGCTTCATACTTTTCTGGTACCACTGTTGTCTTATTATCCTCACCAGAAAACTGCGCCTTTTCACCTAAAACAGGATGCGACCGATAGGAGGATTGGTTTCCACTGCCAGCACCAAAACCATATCTATTTTGTGCGGCCTGCGGGTTCTGCTTAAGCGAGGCTCTGTTCTGCCTCTCTACCATTTGTGCTTTTACATTATTGTGATGTAAGCCAGCATGTTCCTTGAGTAAGGTGGCACGTTCTGTCGCTGTTAACAAATCGTCACGTTTGCCTTCAGAGCCACTCAGAAAATCAGAAAAGGCAATCTTTCCACCTTTCCCACCTTCTTCACTATCTTCTTCAGCAACAGGAATCCCCTTCCCACGAATGGGAAAGACATTACCTTTTTTATGTCTAGGCGACTGACCAGACATAGCACACTCCTACTTTTAAAATCAAGGGACTACCCTTTCATTATAGCATTGTATATGCAATACACATAATAATAAAAATGTGTAAAAATAGATCTTTTAGATGCTGTCATTTTTCTAACTCCTCGCAAAATAAGGGTAAAATTGTCACTAGATCTCCCACTAACCCGTAGTCTGCTATCTGAAAAATAGGGGCTTCAGGATCGTTATTAATCGCGACGATGACTTTGCTATCTTTCATACCAGCAATATGCTGTATCGCGCCAGAAATACCAACTGCAATATATAAATCAGGCGCAACAACCTTACCTGTTTGCCCAACCTGACAGTCATTTGGCAAGAGACCCGCATCAACTGCTGCGCGCGACCCACCAACCCCAGCACCCAAGCAATCTGCTAATCTTTGCAATGCTTTCACATGATCGGCTGTCTTTAAACCACGTCCACCTGAAACAACAATACGCGCTGCTGCCAATTCAGGTCTGCTAGAACGCGTTACTGTTTCGCTCTCAAATTGGGATTGTGTGTTCACGATCACATCCTCTCTTTTTTCAATAATAACATCTTTATTATTTTTGCCTTCTGCCGTAGAAAAAGCCGTTGAACGTACGGTAGCAATCTTAATGCTATCTAATGATTTGACCGTTGCCAATGCATTGCCTGCGTAAATCGGGCGCACAAAGGTATCTGCTGAGATAATTTGCACCATATCGCTTATCATGCCAACATCACATAAAGCCGCAACACGTGGTAATATATTTTTAGAAAAAGTACTGCTGCTTGCTAAAATATATGCATAATCTTTTGATAACAACGCTATTAATTTCGAAACATTCTCTGCCAGTTGATATGCATAAACGGGATGATCTACAACCACAATACGTTGAATAAAAGGCAGCGACTGCAATTGTGTCACCACAGGATCACAATGTTCTCCGACAACAAGTACTGTGATTTCTGTGGATATTTGAACGGCAGCTTGCAATAAATGCCGCATTGCAGGATGCAACTGTTGATGATGATGTTCTGCAATTAATAATATATTTTTCAATTCGCAGCTCATTTTTTTGCCATCCCTTATGAAAGAACCTGCGCTTGATTTTTTAAGCAATATACAAGCTCGGCGACATCTTTTACCAAAATACCTCTTTCTCGTTTCTTTGGCGGAGAAACAGATAAGGTGATGATATGAGGAGAAATCGTCACTTGTGTCTCCGATACAAGCAAAACAGATAATGGTTTTTGCTTGGCTTTGACAATTTGAGGTAAAGAGAGATAACGTGGTTCATTTAAGCGTAAGTCCGTTGTGATAACAGCGGGTAACGTCATGCCGATGGTTTCCAACCCCCCATCAATTTCTCGTGTCACACTTAAGGCGTTATCATGAAAATGCAATTGCGAAGCAAACGTCCCCTGTGGCCAATCCAAGAGCGCAGCTAACATTTGCCCGGTTTGATTATTATCTGTATCAATGGCTTGTTTACCCAGTATCACCAAGTCAATATTTTCTTTTTGAACAAGATATTTTAATAATTTTGCAACATCTAGAGACCCAAATTCGGTATCAACCAAAATATGTATGGCACGATCTGCGCCCATGGCTAAGGCTGTACGCAATCCCTCTTGACAAGAAGAGGGCCCTATGGAGACAACAACCACTTCATCAGCCAGTTTTTTTTCTTTAATACGCAACCCTTCTTCCAGTGCAATTTCATCAAAAGGATTGATGCTCATTTTTACATTCGCCGTTTGAACACCAGACCCATCTGGTTTAACCCGAATTGGCGTTTGGTAATCAATCACCCTTTTAATAGCAACGAGGATCCTCATGCCTATTCATCTCTCCATTCGAATGTGAGAAATTTTATCATTTCTACCCAAAAAGCGATAGATCTGTCTCAATGTGTCCGACAAACACCGGTTTTTGATTGAGAAAAAACAGCAGAATCGTTATGCTAAGTCAAATGTAGGTTACGACTACACAATGATAAATGGATAATCAGGCATATGGAAAGCAAGCATTGCGCAAAAATTGCAATATTGGATATATTATGCAATTCCTAAATCGACTCAAGATGCTCATCATTGGTCATCCACTGAACCCTTTTAATCCACAAACAACCAAACATGTCTCTTTAATCGCATTGCTCGCCTGGATTGGACTGGGTGCAGACGGGTTATCCTCTTCCTGTTATGGTCCGCAAGAAGCCTACCTTGCTTTAGGCACACATTCACATCTTGCGCTTTATATTGCTATTGCAACCGCAATCACTGTTTTTGTCATTTCAATCGGTTATAACCAAGTCATTGAACTCTTCCCAAGCGGCGGTGGTGGTTATAAGGTTGCTTCTCAGTTGTTAGGTCCACGCCTCGGCTTAGTATCGGGGTCAGCATTAATCGTCGATTATGCATTAACAATTGCGGTTTCTTTAGCAAGCGCAATGGACGCCCTTTTTAGTTTGCTACCAAATGATTTGCTAACTTATAAATTACTTGCTGAAGTGTTACTGCTTTTTTTTCTACTGTTATTGAATATGCGTGGCATGAAAGAATCGATTAAAGTACTTCTGCCTATTTTTCTCGGGTTTTTTGTCCTCCACCTCTGTTTAATTGTTTATGGTATTACTGTCCATCACCGCGGTTTATTAAGCATCATACCGCAAACACTCTCTGAAACAAAAAGTGCCATGGGTACCTTAGGTTGGGTACCTGTTATTGCGCTGATATTGCATGCCTATTCTTTAGGAGGTGGTACCTATACCGGTCTTGAAGCTGTGTCAAACAACGTGAACCACTTGCGCGAACCACGCGTTCGTACAGGAAAATGGACGATGTTCTACATGGCGCTCTCTTTAAGTATGACAGCAGCTGGCATTATCTTGCTTTTTTTACTATGGGCACCACAACCCGAGCATGGCAAAACCCTCAACGCGGTTGTATTTCACGATATTTTAGGAGATACACCAGTAGGCCATACTATTTTATTAATCACGTTATTATTAGAAGCAGGGTTATTATTTGTCGCGGCCAATACAGGCTTTTTAGCAGGTCCTACCGTACTTGCTAATATGGCCATTGACGGATGGATACCAAATCGATTCCGTCACTTATCCAGTCGCCTTGTCGTTCAAAATGGTCTTTTTTTATTTGGCATTCTTGCACTTGCCATCCTCTTATGGTGTGGTGGCAAAGTGTCCGTGCTGGTTGTTCTCTATAGTATTAATGTATTTATTACATTTTCATTATCACTTTTTGGCATGTGTGTCTATTGGGTAAAAAGAAGAAAAAACGCTTCTTCACGTTGGTTATGGCGATTAACATTCTCATTTATTGCCTTTTTAATTACCAGCAGTATTCTTTGTATTACATTGGTGAGTAAATTTGAATCTGGCGGTTGGATGACGATTATTGTCACTTGTGCTGTGATTTTGATTTGTTCACAGATAAAAAAACATTACAATATTTTTTATGGCACCCTAGATAATCTGAATACACAACTGTTAACACCCATTTCACCACCCTTTGTTTCTGTTAAAATCGATTCTCAAAAACCAACCGCTGTCATTCTTGTTGGAAAAAGCGGCGGTGTCGCCATGCATACCCTGCTTAATGTCATACGTATGTTTCCGAGACATTTCTACAACTTTGTCTTCATCAGTGTTGGCATTGTTGATGTGGAAAGTTTTGCTGGTCAAATTCAATTAAAAAAAATGCAAGAGAAAGTCTCACATGAACTAGACTATTTCGTGAATTACTGTAACCAGTATGGTTATGCGGCGGAAAGTTATGCGACATTTGGCACAGACACTGTTGAAGAGTTAACAGAATTGGCTGTGCTCGTCAGCGAAAAATATGCAAATTGTGTTTATTTTGTAAGTAAGATTATATTTGAACATGATAATTTTATCACAAGATTTTTACATAATGAAACCATCCTGACAATACAACGAAATTTACACATGGCCGGAAAAGAGCTCGTTATTTTACCAATGCGTTTACCATAAGGAAATCAAATTAATGACAATTATCACACTAAAAGGCACACCCATGCATACCTTGGGTACACTTCCTGCGGTTGGCACGCAAGCCACTGATTTTACTGTTACAAAAGTGGATTTAAGTGAGATAAAGCTAAAAAATTATTTAGGAAAAAAAATCATATTAAATATTTTTCCCAGTCTTGATACCTCAACCTGCGCAACGGCCATGTTGCGCTTCAATAAAATTGCAACACAATATAAGAATACACTTATTCTGTGCGTATCAGCAGATCTGCCTTTTGCGCAACAGCGTTTTTGCGCGGCACAGCATATCGAGAATGTGGTGCCTGTTTCTGTCTTCAGACATCCCAAGTTCGCAGAAAGTTATGGTGTACTCATTACTGACGGGCCATTGGCTGGATTGTTATCACGTGCTGTTATTATCATTGACGAAATCGGTAACATTATTTATGCAGAACAAGTGATGGAAATCAGTGAAGAGCCTCAGTATGATAACATACTCGACACGCTAGCAGCACACGATGCCTCACCAGTGCGGCAGACCATGATGATGTTAGAAGAGTGGAAAAGAAACGATGCATTTAGGGTGGCATTCAGAAAAAATCCCAACGCAGCCATTAAACAATATGGATTTCATTGCTCAACAGAAGAATTAGCGGAATTTGAAGCCATGGTGCGTTGCGAGACCTCACAGCATGAATGATATCATTGTGATTGTGAGTATTGCGCGTACACCACTTTGTAATTTATTAGGCGCGTTCAAAAACCATACTGCACATACACTAGGTGCATGCGTGATCAAAGCCTTAATAGAACGCACTGCCCTATCCCCAGCGGATATTCAGGAAGTACTTTTGGGGTGCGTCTTATCAGCAGGACAGGGGCAAGCACCCGCAAGACAAGCTGCCCTACAAGCGGGCCTGCCCGTCAGTGTCCCCTGCACAACGCTGAATAAAGTATGCGGTTCTGGTATGAAAGCAGTCATGCTTGCTCACGATATCATTCGTGCAGGATCAGCTACCACCATGGTGGCAGGCGGGATGGAAAGCATGACAAAAGCACCGTATCTGATCAATAAAGGCCGGCAAGGTTATCGATTGGGACATGATGTGTTGTATGACCACTTGGTAATAGATGGTTTAGAAGATCCGAATGAACACCAACCCATGGGTTATTTTGCGGATAACATAGCAAAAAAATTAGGGTACACAAGAAAACAACAAGATGACTATGCGATCAGTTCTTTTGAGCGCGCACAATTTGCCACAAGAGAAGGCGCATTTGAAGCAGAGATCATTCCTGTTAGCACTTTGGAAAAAAATGAAGAAATGACGATTGATCAAGATGAGCATCCCTTCAGTGTGCCTTTTGAAAAAATACCGACCCTACCTCCTCTATATCACAAAGAAGGTACTGTGACGGCAGGAAATGGAAGTGCCATTGCAGATGGTGCAGCAGGATTGCTTCTCATGTCAGAGACAGAAGCAAAAAAACGTGGTTTGATTCCCCTCGCGCGCATTGTAGGACATAGCAGCAGTGCAACAACACCTGCCGAATTTCCCTTAGCCCCCATTGCTGCGATTAATCATTTGCTAAAAAAATTACATTGGACTGTAAATGACGTTGATCTCTTTGAAATTAACGAGGCATTCGCCGTCGTCACACTCGCTACAATAGATGCATTAGGTATTCCCAGAGAAAAAGTGAACATCTATGGTGGTGCTTGTGCCTTGGGTCATCCCATTGGAGCAACTGGCGCACGACTGATTGTCACGCTCATTTCTGCATTGAAACAAAATCAATTAAAACGTGGTATTGCTTCTCTCTGTATTGGTGGAGGAGAAGCAACTGCCATTGCGATTGAGGTTTCAGATGACTGAAGAGAAAATGGATTTTGATGTTGTGATCGTAGGTGGGGGTCCTGCTGGACTTGCTGCCAGCATACGGCTGGCAGACTTAAGTCAACAAACGCTTTCTATTTGCGTGATTGATAAAGGTGAAGCGATTGGTTCACATATTCTTTCGGGGGCAGTACTAGACCCGCAAGCGCTGAATGAATTACTACCGCACTGGCAAAAAGAAAATCCGCCCTACCACACCCCTGTGACGCAAGATGAATTTTCTTTTTTAACGAAGCATCACAAGTGGCGATTACCCACACCACCGCAGATGAAAAATATGGGTCATTTTATTATTAGTTTGGGACAATTTTGTCGCTTCCTTGCAAAGGAAGCCGAGAAAAGAGGTGTGAATATTTTCTCAGGCTTTGCAGCAACCGACATTCTTTATGAAGAAGACCGCGTTTCTGGCATTTTGATTGGTGATAAAGGACGTGATCGTTTTGAAAAACCAAAATCCTCTTACCAACCTGGTATCGCACTCTATGCCAAACAAGTCATCTTTGCTGAAGGTTGTCGTGGTTCGCTCACAGAAAAATTGTTTCAGCGTTATGGGTTACGCAAGGCCTGTGATCCGCAAACTTATGCTTTAGGCATCAAAGAATTGTGGGAAATACCCCATTCTTTACATACATCCGGAAAGGTTGTACATACGATTGGGTGGCCGCTGAATCATCGAACGTATGGGGGCTCATTCATCTATCATTTCGGTGAAAATTTATTGTCTATTGGTCTTGTTGTCGGATTAGATTATGAGAACCCTTATTTGAATATTTATGAAGAATTTCAGCGTTTGAAAACGCATCCTGCCATTTATCCATTGTTAGCACAAAGCAAACGTATTGCTTACGGTGCACGCACCCTCATTGAAGGCGGTATGCAATCTCTGCCAGCATTGTCTTTTCCCGGTGGTGTGATTATTGGTGATGCTGCTGGATTTTTAAATGTGCCTAAAATAAAAGGCATACATTACGCGATGAAATCTGGCATGATTGCAGCAGAGAGTCTTTATGAAGACAACTTATTATCAGGAAAAGCGGCGGAATGTACAGCTTATACCATCAACATCAAGAAAAGTTGGATATGGAAAGACCTTTATCGGGCACGTAATATCAGGCCAGCCTTTCACTTTGCTGGATTAATACCTGGCATCCTGTATGCTGCTATCGACACCTATCTTTTTCGCGGTAATGCACCGTGGACCTTTCACAACCATATCCCTGATCATGCCATGTTAAAACCTGCAAGTCGTTCTAAAATGATTGCGTACCCCAAGCATGATGGTCGCGTTTCTTTTGATTTAGCCAGCTCTCTTTACTTAGCCAATATTCGCTATGAAGAGAACCAACCTTATCATCTGAAACTCAAAAATCGACACGAGATTCCTATCAGCGTTAATTTACACATTTATGCTTCGCCCGAGACACGATATTGCCCAGCTGGCGTTTATGAAATACGTTATCATGATAAAAATGAACCACGATTACAAATCAACGGCGGTAATTGTATTCATTGCAAAGCTTGCGATATTAAGGATCCTACGCAAAATATCGTATGGACACCCTCTGAAGGCGGCAGCGGCCCCTCTTATGAAGAAATGTAAAGTTTGTCTTCCTCTCCACGCAGTCGTTCCACTAAGAAATCAATGAAAACATTAACCTTTGACGGCACAAAACGTAAATGCGGGTAAGCAATATGAATGTCAATATCGCTTGGACAATACGCTTCTAAAACGCTGACGAGTGCGCCAGCTTTCACTTCTTCTGCCACTAAAAAACTCGATAACTTCACTAGACCCAGTCCTGCAAGCGCTGCTTTTACCAGCGCTTGGTTACTGTTAATTTTTAAATTACCTGACACAGTAATGGGTATTTTTTCTTTTTTATCGTAAAATACCCACTCATGTTTTTGATGTGCAACAACATAGGTAGAGGGCTCCGATTGGTAAATCAGACAATTATGATCAACCAGTGCTTGCGGTGAAAATGGCACACCATATTGACGCAAATAAGCAGGAGAACCATAAATACCCGTTGTACGTTGCGCAATTTTATGCGACTTCAATAACGGTGTATCTGGTAATTCCTTAATAAAAATAGCAAGATCTAGTCCACTGTGAATAAAACTGGCATATTGACTACCCAAGATAAGATCAACTTTGATTTCAGGATACGCTTTTACAAAATCATTAATAGCAGGCACTAAATACACCTGCCCAAAACTCATTGGCGCGTTAATACGTAATAGCCCTGAAGGCTGCTGATGACCCGCAAGCAATTCCTCTGCTGCTTCATGCACAGCTGTTTTAATCCGTTTACAACTATCATAAAATTGCTGACCTGCTTCTGTCAGCACCACCGTTCGTGTTGTCCTGTGCATCAGCTGGACTTTTAATTCCTCTTCTAATCGACTAATCCGCTTACTGACCACGGAGGAAGAGAGGCCAATTTGCTTAGCAGCAGACGCAAAACTACCCTCATCGATCACACTGATAAAGGCAAATGCATCACTCATTTTAAAATTGTTCATTTTTTATACACTTATTGTTGCAAAATTTGAAATAGTGTAATTCATAAAATATCTATTGTCTATTTTATTGTAATAATGTAAGCTCTGCGGCAATCAAAGAATATGCTCTATTATTCTGCGATAACAAGCTTGCTGACATGTCAGCAATCCTTTAGGCAGCTTACAAAGATAAGGTAAGTACATGGCAACTTACATAAAACAACGTAAGTACATGCAGCGTGTCGGTCCTATTGAAAAAATACGTACCTCCGACAGAGAGAGAAAACAAAAGCGACTGAAAGACAATTATTTCACACGTGCGATAGAACTCATCCGTATAGAAATCAAGACATTTAGTGAAATGTTCATTATTGGCCGAGATATACTCAAAAACGTTATTTTCCCTCCCGATGTCGATGAAGACGTGCAGCTTGCCATGATACTGAGCAATACAATCGGACTCTGCATTGCGCTATCGTTTCATTTACTTGCTAAAGATAAATTATACAAGGAACAAAGCCGACATAATCCACTCTATCGTAACATGAAGACCCTCGCAAACTTAGGCCTGATGGCTGCCACAATTGTTACCTTTTTTGTACCCCTTCCCGCCCCTTTTAAAAAATTTCTGACAATGCTGATTGCAAATATATTCAGCTTGGTCTTTGGGCTGCTTGCCGTCCCTTACTGGGTTTTTCGTTCCTATTACTATACAGAAGAAGAACAGAAAGCGGATAATGAATACGCCGTGCTTGGTTTAGAAGGATGGTCTAAGTACGCTAAAACAGCGCTCGTGGTTGGCATGCAGCTGGGGCTGATTATCGGCGCTTGCATTGTGTTTGCTGGTAGCGTCAGTATGAGTGCTTTATTGCCTACAATGGGTATTGCTGGTGCCATTGCTGGCGTCAGTTTATTTTTTATAACAATCGTCGTCGTTCCTGTGATTAATTATTTCTTCGATGGTGCACTTATTCTCAGAAAGAAAGACAGTGGAGGAAAAGAGCCTGATAAAAACAGATTTCGTAACAATTACCCACGTTCTGGTATCACCTTTGGCTTAGGCATTGGCCCGATCATTGGTTATCTCATTGGTGCAACACTGTTACCAGGCATCAACATCATGGCGCTGATGATACTCTCTGGTGCCATTTGTGCCTTATTGGGTGGAGCCATATTAAGTGTCTGTGGTTATAGAATCAATAAATACTTCCACTCTAAAGATGGTAACGCAAATAATTGTTATAACTCTGATAATTCTTTTGATTATGCGACACGCTCTACTTCTTATGTGATGAGTTATGGTTTTGGATTCATTGGGTGTCTGCTGGGATTACTACTACCTGTGCCAGGTGGATTATTGGCAAGCGTTGCACTGTTTACTGCCGTCGGTAGTGTGGCAGGTTGGTTTGGCGGACTTGGTATCATCACAATGGCTCGCCGATATCGTAAAGAAGAAACTACTGACACAGCAGATCTCCCCTGGACACAGCGTATCGCTTGTGGTGCAAATGTTGGCGCCATCGTCGGTGCTGCCGTCGCCGTTACGTTCTGCATGATAGTCATAGGTCCTTTCGTTTTAGAAGCTGCAACACTGGGCGCTGCCGTTGGTGGATTCCTGGGTGGTATCGGCGGTGGATTCATGGGTGAAACAACGCGTGACATCGCCAAAGACATGCTCCCAACCAGACTAACAAACTGTTACCAAAAGTTACGTGTCACCTTGTGGGGAGAACAACCAAAAAAAGACGCTCAAAACACCTTGAAAGCAGATCTTCCGAAACCTCTCTTTTTTGTAAGACCAGACTATACGCCAGAATCCTATCACCAACCAAGTTATCATCGACCAACCCATCGGCAAAGCTCTCATTGCCGACCAACACCCAACGAAACAGAGGAACCCTGGGCAAATAAATCAACGCCAACAGGAACAATGCGCGCTAGAAAACCTTGGTAGCATTTGCCAGACTGACTTTTGATTGCGATGTCTTACCCAAGGCTTGTGTAATAAACCGCCCTGCGATGATCACTTTATTCAAATCAACACCAGTTTGAATACCCATGCCTTGTAACATATACAACACATCTTCTGTCGCCACATTACCGCTGGCACCTTTTGCATAAGGACAGCCGCCAATCCCACCAACAGAACTATCAATAATTGCAACACCGCAAGATAAAGCAGCTAAAATGTTTGCTAATGCTTGACCATACGTATCATGAAAATGCACAGCAATGGCAGAGAGGGGCATGACATCACACAAACGCATGAGCAGTTGTTGTGTTTTAAGTGGTGTACCCACACCAATCGTATCGCCCAGTGAAATTTCTTCACACCCCATTTCCCTTAATCTGCTAACGAGGCTAACGACCTTCTCCATCGGCATCTCACCTTCATAGGGGCAACCGAGCACACAAGAGACATAAGCCCTGACACGTATTTTTAACATCTTAGCCTCTGATAACACCACACCAATACGCTCTAGACTCTCAGAGACTGAACAGTTCGTATTGTGCTGACTAAAACTTTCTGAGGGAGAAACAAAAACAGCAACATCTGCTGCACCAGCCTCTAATGCTGATACTAAGCCTTTCTGATTGGGAACCAACACGGGGTAGCGTATCAGGGGATTTTTATCAATGCCTAAGAGTACCTCGCGCGCATCAGCCAGCTGTGGTACCCAGCGTGCAGAAACAAAACTGCTCACTTCAATAACAGATAACCCTGTTAAAGACAGCTGATTAATGAATGCGATCTTAGTAGCTGTTGGTAAAATCTGTTTTTCATTTTGCAATCCATCACGCGGACTGACCTCAACAATTTTCACATGCGAGGGAAAATGCATCATCATTTTTTTATCCAATTTGGCTTTCTTTTTTCTATAAAAGCAGACAGGCCTTCTTGTGCTTCTGGTGTTGTGCGTATCTCTGCTAAATGCGATGCCGTATATTGTACTAAATCAGCTGTGATTTTTTCACCGGATACATTATGCAACAACCGTTTGGCTTGTATTAACGCCTTGGTACCCTGCTGCAGCAATGCATTAATGACTTCATGACTGCGCGCTTCTAAAGTCTGCTTATCAGTTAATTGATGTACCAGTCCTAATTGATACGCTCTCTCTGCATCAAACAGCTCGCCTGTTAAAAAATAGTACTGAGAAAAACGATATCCCATTGCTTTTATGATATAAGGACTCACAATCGACGGTGTTAATCCCATTTTCACTTCAGGCAACCCAAAAAGTGCTTCTTTCGACGCAACAACAATATCACAAGCGGCAACCAATCCCATCCCACCACCTAAGACCGTGCCTTGCACCACACAAACCGTTGGTTTTGGAAAAGTATAAAGTTGATAAAATAAATCCGCTAATAATTGTGTATCCTGATCATTTTGCGCTGATGTCCCACCCGTGATTTTTTTCATCCATGCAAGATCACCGCCTGCGCAAAAATATTCTCCCTGACTGCGAAGTACAAGCACACGATTTTCATCAGAGGCGATTTTTTTTAACGCCGTGATTAGTTCTATTACCATTGGACCGTGTAAAGCATGTCGCTTATCCGGCCTATACAAGGTAATCGTTACGATATGATTTTTTTCACTCAGCTGTAGAAATTCAAATGCCATATATTATTCACTTCTCTACATTCTAAAAAGACCAAATGTTGTTGGTGTCTGATCTACAGACAGTGTATATCGTAAACTGGTTCCAACAATATCGCGCGTATGTGCAGGATCAATCACACCATCATCCCATAAATGTGCGCTTGAATAATAAGCTGAAGACTGTTGTTTGTATTTCTCTAATACGGGCGTTTTTAATGCGTGCGCTTCATCCTCAGACCAAGATTCGCCTTGACGCTTCTTCTTTTCTTGTGTCACTTGCGCAAGGACATTGGCAGCCTGCTCACCACCCATGACACCAATACGCGCATTAGGCCACATAAATAAAAACCGCGGCTCGTAGGCACGGCCACACATGGCATAGTTACCTGCGCCATAGCTACCGCCAACAATAACAGTCATTTTAGGAACTTGTGCACAAGCAACAGCATTGACTAATTTTGCGCCATGCTTTGCAATGCCTTCTGATTCTGCTTTAGTACCCACCATAAAACCAGTAATGTTTTGCAAAAATAATAGCGGAATACCACGCTGCGTACATAGCTCAATAAAATGCGTACCTTTTAAAGCAGCCTCAGAAAATAAAATACCGTTATTAGCAATCACACCAACAGGTATCCCATGGATATGGGCGTAACCACAAACCAGCGTCTTACCATACAATTCTTTAAATTCATCAAAGACAGAGCCATCTACAATACGTATGATAATTTCACGTACGTCGAAAGGATAGCGCGCATCAACAGGAATAATCCCATATAATTCCTCCGATTCATAACGTGGCGGTTCTGTCGGCTTAAGTGCTATCGTATCTTTACGATGATCATTTAAGTGTGATATCAGTTTCCTCGTTTGCAACAGTGCATCTTCATCATTCTCTGCTTCATAATCAGCAACGCCTGATATACGACAATGCACATCTGCACCACCTAAGTTTTCTGCTGTGACCACCTCACCTGTGGCCGCTTTTACCAATGGTGGTCCCCCTAAAAAGATAGTGCCTTGTCCACGCACAATAATACTTTCATCAGCCATTGCAGGGATATAAGCACCACCTGCCGTACAAGAACCCATGACCACAGCAATTTGCGGTATACCGACGGCAGACATGCGCGCCTGATGGTAAAAAATCCTACCAAAGTGGTTTTCGTCTGGAAAGACTTCATCTTGTTTTGGTAAATAAGCCCCGCCCGAGTCAACCAAATAAATACAAGGTAAGCGATTTTGTTGTGCAATTTTTTGGGCGCGCAGATGTTTTTTAACGGTAATAGGATAATAAGTCCCTCCTTTAACCGTTGCATCATTTGCAATGATCATGCAATTGATGCCATGGATAGTCGCAATGCCCGTGATAATGCCACCTGCCGGGATCACTTGTTCATATAATTCATATCCCGCTAACGCTGACAACTCAAAAAAATGTGTCCCTGCGTCTACCAGTAAAGCAATACGATCTCGTACAAACAACTTCCCTTGCGATAAATAGCGCTTTCTTGCTTCTTCATCACCACCAAGCTGTATCGTTTGTATTGTTTTCTGCAAGGTACGCACCAATCCTTGCATATAAACGACATTTTCCTGAAAAGCTTTATCACTTTTTTTAATGCGCGAAACAAAAGTCATGATGTCTGGTGTCCTTATTGTGTTTCTTCAAATAGTTCACGCCCAATTAACATCCGACGAATTTCAGAGGTGCCTGCACCAATTTCATAAAGTTTTGCGTCGCGCCATAAGCGCCCCGTCGGATATTCATTCATGTAGCCGTTTGCACCTAAACATTGAATGGCTTCATTTGCCATCCAAGTTGCTTTTTCTGATAAAAATAAAATAACAGCTGCGGCCTCTTTTCTGCTGATGGCTTGACGATCACAGGCGCTTGCCACGGCATATAAATATGCCTCCGAAGCGCATAAGCTGGTATACATATCGGCTAATTTTGCTTGAATTAATTCGAATTCACCAATGGCCTTACCGAATTGTTTACGTTGATGTATATAGGGTGAAACAACATCCATACAAGCCTGCATGATCCCTAATGAACCAGCAGCCAACACAACGCGTTCATAATTCAAACCGCGCATGAGTACTGTGACACCACCATTGACTTCCCCTAATACATTTTCTTTTGGCACATGACAGTCAACAAAAACCAGCTCACTGGTATTTGATCCGCGCATGCCTAACTTATCAAGCTTTTGCGCGGAGCCAAAACCGGAGAATGCTTTTTCGACAATAAAAGCGGTAATACCATGTGCACCGGCTTGTGGATCCGTCTTTGCATAGACAACAATGGTATCTGCATCAGGGCCATTGGTAATCCACATCTTATTACCATTCAACAAAAAGTGGTCGCCCTTGTCTTCTGCACGTAGTTTCATCGCAATGACATCTGAACCAGCACTGGTTTCACTCATGGCAAGCGCACCCACTTGTGTGCCAGCACACAAGGGAGGAAGATAACGTTTTTTTTGCTCAGGTGTGCCATTTAGAAAAATTTGATTCACACAAAGATTAGAGTGTGCGGCATAACTGAGTCCAATGGCTGCAGAGGCACGACTGATTTCAGTCATTGCAATCACATGTTCTAGATAACCCAGTCCTGAACCACCATACGCTTCTGAGACTGTGATACCTAATAATCCTAATTGGCCGAACTTAACCCAGAAATCTGAAGGAAACTGATTGTCCTTATCAAGCGACATTGCACACGGTGCAACTTCACGCTCAGCAAATTCGCCCACCGCTTCCCGTAACATACTTGCTGTCTCACTTAACGGCAAATTCAGGAAACGCATCTCTCACTCTCCTTATGATGGCGGCACACCTTCTATATATCTTATGAGTTTACCCAGAAAACGGGTTGCTTCGCCACCCGTGACTGCCCTATGATCAAAACTTAAAGAAATGGGTAGTATTTTACCCGCCTGTAACTGGCCATTTTTCACAAGCGCCACTTCTCGACTTTTACCACAGCCCACAATTGCCACCATGGGCGGCACAATAATCGGTGTCCCATACCGTCCTGCAATGGTACCAAAATTAGATAAAATAATTGTCCCCTCTTGAAAGTCCTGCGGAGACACATGACGCGTGCGTACAGCCGTTTTATACTTGTTGATCAGATCACGTAGTTGTCCCGCCGACTGTGCTTCAGCATGTCGGATAACGGGCACAAACAACCCCTCCGACGTATCAACCGCTAATCCCACATTGATTTCTTTCAGTAATTTTTTCTGCAATGCCGCGCCATCAAACCAGGCATTTAAGGCAGGTTCAGCATTTGCAGCAAAAATAATCGCACGAATAAGATGAACCGTGATATCGGTTCCTTGTGGTAAATCAGTGATATCAGCATCTTCAAAAAGTGTAACGGATACCACCTCGCGATGTGATTTTTGCATCACTTGCGCCATGGTTCTTTGCACACCATGCAGACTTTCTCCCCCCACGAGAGACGTTTGGTTAACAGCAGAAGCAGACTGAGAGAAATAAGACCTGACATCTTCAACCGTAATATAACCCGCAGGATGCGTTGCCCTAACCGATGCTAAATCAACGTTCATTTGTTTAGCTAAAGCTCTTGCTGCAGGGAGCACTTTAATCATTTTCCCATCAAAAGTTGTGCGATGTGTATGAGATGAAACTTCACTCCACGGCTTCTCACTGGTTTCTAATTTACCAACAACACTGCCTTGATCAGAAACAACATGCTCCAGTTCAAAAGAAATAAACGGCGCACCTGTTTTGATGATATCATTTGACTGACCATGCAACTTGATAATTTTACCTGTATAAGGAGAAGGGACATCCACAATGGCTTTCGCTGTTTCCATCGAAACAAGTGGCTGATCCAACACAACGGCATCGCCTTCTTTCACATACCATTCCCTGATTTCAGCTTCTGCTAATCCTTCACCTAAATCAGGTAAATAAAATATTTTCATGTAAACTCCATGAGACGATAAATGGCTTCGCTAATTCTCTTTTCGCTAGGGATATAATATTTTTCCATTTGTGCGTAAGGCAAAATGGTATCAAACCCTGTCACACGTTCTGGTGGTGCTTTTAAGAAAAACATCGCTTTTTCGGCAAGCTGCGCAACAATTTCTGCACCAACACCACACGTTTGTGCAGCTTCATGCACAACAAGGCAACGGCCTGTTTTCTCCACAGAAGCCAAAATGGTATCCATGTCCAGTGGCTTCACCGTCGCAACATCAATCACTTCCACACTGATACCTTGCTGACTTAGCTTTGCTGCAACCGATAATGATTCCTTTAGCATAGCACCCCAACTCACCAACGTGAGATCATTGCCTTCCCGTAAAGTAAAACAAACATCGAGTGGTAACGCGATACCATCATCTTTGACCAACTGTTTCGCATAACGATACAATCGTGCAGGTTCGAGAAAGATCACAGGATCCGGATCACGAATAGCAGCCAATAACAATCCATAAGCCTGCGTAGGCGAAGAGGGAATCACAACACGTAACCCCGGTGTATGTGCAAAATAAGCTTCTGTACTTTCTGAATGATGTTCAGGCGCATGAATACCGGCACCAAATGGTGCACGAAAGACAACCGGACAGTGCATGCGTCCCCTTGTTCGATTACGAATACGCGCAGCATGATTAACAATTTGATCAAAAGCAGGATAAATAAACCCCATAAACTGGAATTCTGCCACTGGCCTTAATCCCTGTGTTGCCATCCCTATTGCTAATCCTGCAATCATCGATTCAGCCAATGGTGTATCCAACACGCGCTCCGGACCAAATGCATCTAACAATCCCATTGTCGCACGAAACACACCGCCATCTTTACCAACATCTTCACCTAACACCACAACATCAGGATCCTGACGCATTTCAAATGCCAGCGCTTGCGTAATCGCTTCTACTAAAGTTATTTCACTCATGGGATGCACCTTCTGAATCCAGCATCTTGTCACGCTGCGACCAATAAGCATGTGGGAGTGTTTCATAAAGATAATCAAACATTGCAACAGGTGATTGTGGTGGCACTGACAAATAGGTTTTGACAGCAGACTCCACTTGCTCTGTGCAATTTTTTAATAAATCAGCCTCTTTTGCTTCATCCCAGGCACCTATTTTCTCCAAATAGCGACGCAATCGCATCACAGGTTCTTTTTTCCACTCTGCTTCTCTGTTCTGCTTAGGTTCATAACGACTCGCATCGTCTGCTGTCGTGTGATCATGTTGGCGATAACAAATCATTTCTAAAAGGGAAGGCTCATGCTTTTCGCGCGCTTGCGCCAAAGCCATCTGCGTACGATCATAAACGGCAATAATATCATTACCATCAATTTGTTCTCCTGCAATACCTGCTGCAATGGCTTTCTGCGCTAAGGTATTTGCTTTGGTTTGCGCTTGCCTTGGAACAGAAATAGCCCATTGGTTGTTACAAACCACAAAAACAACTGGCAAATCCCATGCGCCGGCAACATTTAAAGCTTCGTAAAAATCACCTTGGGAGGTTGCACCATCACCGCACATCACTAGAACAGCCTGTTTTTGTCGACGATATTTCATAGCATAAGCCACCCCAACAGCATGCAGTGGCTGACTGCCCACAGGCACACTATATGGAAAGTCATGACTGTGTGAAAAACAATTACCGCGCTCATCTCCTCCCCAGTATTGTAGAATCTCAGACAGCATCACACCACGCTGGATCATAGCGCCCATATCGCGATAATAGGGAATAAAGATATCGTCTTTATCCAATGCACTACCCACACCCACAAAGACAGCTTCCTGCCCACGTGTGGAAGGGTATGTGCCTAGTTTTCCCGTACGTTGCAAAGCAACGGCTTTTGCATCCATGGTACGTACAAGCAATAAACGTTGGTAAAGCAACGCCAACATGGCATTATCTTTGGCAAGTGCAGGGGGCATATCAGCCAGCAAACTGTCTTCATTTAAATACTGGTAATAAGGGATTGTAAAACGATCGACAATTCTCACAAACAAGCTCTACATAATAAAAGCAAAAGAGTAGCGAGCTAGTAAAATTGTGTCAAGCAGTTACGAAGCGCTTAGATTTCTGATCCCTCATCAAATGGCCTTTGATCAAAATCATCCTGTACGGGTATATCATATCCATAAGAACGCACGACGACTTTGGTACCACGATAGTGATTCTGGGCAGTTGGGCCTTCCGCAAATTCATAGCGTAACCATTCCGCATCATCAACATACATCCGTACACAACCATGGCTGTCATTATAACCAGGTAACCCACGCGCCTCTCCATGTAATGCTTGCCCATTATTAAAAAACATACAATAAGGCATGGGTGCACCACCATCTGGCAGGGGAAATCTTTTGGAATAGCAATCACTATTCCCCAAAGAAAAAATACGAAAAACACCCTCATGTGTACGACAAGGGGCATGAATATCACGACAATAATCTGAGCCAGCTGAAATAGGCCCCCACCGCAGGAGTTGACCATGGTCGTAAGCCGCCCATGCTTGTACGTTAGGATCAACAACAACCACCTTTTCTGACGACTGCATACTCAGCGGGAAGGGAGAAAAGTCAATAATATTGGCCGTAGATAGGTGATTAGGCACTGCTATCACCATCCCTGGCCACAAATTGATATTCATCCTGTTAATACGCATGACAATAGAACGATCGTAGTGATCAGAGAAAAGGGATCCCCATGATTGATTTCGCTTCACACGCACGCAAGAATATCCCTCTTCCTGGCAAAGAGAGGCGGCATAAGGATAAACTGTCCTGGCATACGATAAAGGCATCAGACCTAACCATCCACACAGTACCACGATAAAGAAAGAGCAAAAACGCATACGCATTCCTTTTTTAATAACCTGTGACATTTTCTTCAAATTGACCAACATAATGTGGCGCACGATAGAGCGTTGTTGATAACTGTCCATCAGCACCCAATTCAATGTAACGATACCCTGGTGGCACGTGATCCAATGCAAACTTATCCTGTTTAGGCTTAAACTGTATGCATGTTGAAGGAACACCATAACACATCACATTACCCTTCATACAAGCAACTTCTTGATGCGCGTGACCGAATAACACCGCCTTTACACGCGCATATCGTGACACAAGCTGCCAGAATGCATCTGCATTTCTTAAGTTTATCGGATCTAACCAAGCGGTATCCAATCCGATCGGTGGGTGGTGAAAAACAATAACCGCATCATGATGCGGATAATCCGTCAGACAACGTTGCAAAAAAGTGAGTTGTTCTGTTGCTAAATAACCTTCTACTGCATTGGGAATATGGGAATCTAATAAAATCACATGCCATTTTTCCTGCACAATATGTCGTGATAAAGAAAGGGTATGTTGTGGGTAAACACGCGCCATGATATCGCTGCTATCATGGTTGCCGGGTACGCAATAAACAGGGACTGAAAAGGCTGCCAGTAAGGCAGCAACACGTTCATAAGACGCGGGTGTTGCATCTTGTGATAAATCACCAGAATGTAAAATAAAGTCCATCTGCGGTGTATGCTGTTTAATACACGCAATCACAGTCTCCATGCTTTGCTGTGTTGGCACACCAAGAAGTGTTTTTTTAGGATCAGCAAATAAATGCGTATCACTGATGTGAACGATGCGTATGGGATGAACTAGCATAAAGCATCCTTAATGATGTAACACACTCATTTCTTCCAACTGATCGTGCATGTTGTGCCAGACTGACCCGATATCGATAACACGCCACCCAATTGCTCAGAGAGACCCTGGACAATGCCCAATCCTGAGTGTCTGTCTTCTGGCATCTTAAAACGGGGTGGTAAGCCAATACCATCATCACTGACTTCAAGGACAACATCCTGTTGAGATTCCTTTAAAGATAACAGAACGCGCCCCTTCCCTAGTCCTAAAAAAGCGTATTTAAAAATATTAGACAGTAATTCATTCAGAATCAATCCAAGCAACACCATTTTCTCAGTAGCTAACGCGATGTCGTCTATGTCCAGTGTATAGGTGATTGTATGCGCAACACCATAGAGATCATACAGATATGTCGTCAGCTGACCAAGATAATCCCTGACAGAGATAACATCACCTTGTTCAACAGAAGAAAACATATCTTGAATAAGCGCAACCGTCCTGATTCTGGACACAGCCATGGTAATGGCGTCTTTGGCTGCTGTCTCTGCCACACATGCAATCTGGGAGGACAATAAATAGGAAATAGCTTGTAAATAATTTTTAAACCGGTGGTTCAATTCCTTAATCAGATCCTCTTTTGCCAGAAGCGATGCGCGTAATTTATCAATTTCAGTCGCTTCTTTTTGACAGTGATCCATCCAGCAATCATTCCTTTAGGGTCTGTTGACAGAAACAGCTAAGTATTTTGCCACCATATCTGGAAAAGTTTTAATATCAATGGGTTTTGACACATATTCATCACAACCTGCCGCTAGGGCTTTTTCCCTATCTCCCTTCATCGCATAGGCCGTTACTGCAATGATGGCAGTTTCTTTGAATTGAGGATTCGCTTTAATTTGGCGTGTCAACGTCAGGCCATCCATTCCTGGTAATTGTATATCCATCAGGATGACTTTGGGATGAAAAGTAGAAAGTAACAACAACGCTTCTTCTGCATTCTCTGCTGTTCTGACATCATAATGCCTACCGTTGAGCATAGTCTTAATTAACATCAAATTTAATTGATTGTCTTCAACAATCAATATTCCCTCAGCTTGCATATCCTATCCTTAACGCAGACATAACCAGATGCGCCCCTCCACCAAAGCGCGCAGGAACCACAACTTACCCTAGTATTATACCTATTAAATTTTTTTAATATACCCATTACGCAAAACCACTCATCTGAATGTTCTATGTGGAACATGGGGAGGATAAATTAAAAATAAATACCCCCTTATCATATGAATAAGGTGGACGTTTGTGGGAAAGCCGCTCATAAAAGAATAGCTATTTCTTGTAAAGAAAAAAGTTATTATTCAATATGATACGCTAAACTTCGGTTACCGAAGTCGCTCGCAATAGGCGCTGCATAATACTTGCTCTCACCAAATTACTTTTCACACCTTCGCTAGCAGGATATGCCGTGCGTATAGAAACAATGGCTTTCTCAATCTTCAACATCAGATCTTCCGGTATTCTCAAGGTGACCATATCTGTTGATTGACCCATTTCCTCAGCAATATTGACCAATTCTGGATAATCGTTGAGAAACAAAAAAGATTCAATTGATTCTACGATCCATTTACTCTTGCCACGCATACCGTAGCCATCATCGATAATACGTTGCTGAAGTCGTAAATGTAGTTTTTTCTGCAGCTTGACCGAAGTCATTATTTTCCTCATCACGATTACGCCATCTCCAATTCAAGAATTTCGACTAGCTTGCGGAACGCTTTCGTTGTCTGTCTTAAGTCCATCCAATCAACCTGAGCAAACGTTGTGAGGTACTTATTGTATTCACTTTGATTTAAGATACTATCAACCATCGTTTTGACGACTTGCGGTTTGGCAGTTGACCCCATTTGAATTTTTACCGTCGTTCGACCACGCTGCTCTGTTTGCAAAGGTAATTTGTTTTTATGTAATGATTTTTGTTGTGAAATCACGAGCTTTATTTGTTTCAAACTGGCGCCTTGTAGACAAGCAGCCATTGCCTGACTTCTCACATCTGCGGAGGAGATCGTGCTGATAAGCGCAGCCTTGTCTAAATTACGAATATTCCCGTTTTGAATATGACACTGTACATCCTCAGGTGCCTGCAAGGCAGCAAGATAATAAGAGGATTGTGATAGCGATAATCCTGTAATGGATTTAATAAGCGTTGCCGTCAATTCCACGCTGCCATGTTGACGCTGATATTCTTTTACGATATCCCGCATGTTATCCAGTCGCTCTGCTAGACTCAAATCCTCACGTGCTGTATTTTCAATCCACTGTATCAGCTTTAACTCAAACCCTTTTGGCTTTTCACTAAATACCCTGGCATCTATCTCTTGTTTACCAGCCAAAATAGACGCTAATGAGCGCCTTTCGCCTGCTACCACACGATACATCTCACCTGATTTATAAACGACAATGGGATTGATCAATCCACTGGCTTTAATGGTAAAAGCCAACTCTTCTAGCTTTTCCAGTTCCACTTGTTTACGTGCAAATTGGCTATCCATTGGATCAATGCCCTCTCGCACATCCTTGAGGCAGATAGCCAGTTGACGTGGATTATCAGGATCAAGCTCGACACGTGAGAGCGGTAGCACCACATTTCGAAAAAGATCAGTATTACTCTCAGCAATTTGAATGGTATCTCGTAATCCGCGTGTTAACGCATCTGAAATGTGGAATCGCTTTTTCTTATTCATGATAAATCCTCTCTGCTATTTGGCTACAAACTTCCATGGCCTCTATTTTTGCAACATGTTGATCTGGAAAATCAAAAATGGAACGCGGTGCCGAATCTGCTGCATCAATTTCAGCAAAAACAATACGCTGTGAAAATTTAACAGGTAAGACATACTTACCGATAGCGTCACTGTGTTGCAAACTCTCTAATATATCTCGATGCAATCGCGTTTGTTTAAACATATTAGGTAGAATACCCACTAATTTTAGTGGTGCTGATTTCTCACGTAACAGTGATTCTTGCATCCATAACTGTAACATACCGTAGATACCCTGTACCGGTTGTTCCTCCATGACAGAGGGGATAATAATATGCGTTGCCGCCTTAATCACACTGATCGTGAGTGGCCCTTTAGAGGGTGAGGTATCAATCACAACCACATCGTAAGCCGCACGCACATCGGGAGAATTTAAAAAACCAGCCAATTGTTTGTGTACTTTCTCCACCACTTCAGAACGTCTCACAGACTCAGCTGTGAGTAATTTTTCAGCATGTCCTGGCGCTATGTCTAGTTTATCTACATATGTAGGGTAAGGGACAACACCTTCACCATAAAATATTTCAGCAATGCTGCTACGACCATCCCATCCACTGTCCTCAGGATCCATGGGATCATAATCTGGATGAATAGGAGGCATGAGTCCTTCTGGTGCAACAGGATCAATTTCCATTTGCAAATACTGATGAGAGAAGTTACACTGTGGATCAAAGTCGATGCACAGCGTTCGCAGTGCTTTTTTCTTACTAAGATATTCCGCCATGAGTTTGGTACATGTTGTTTTTCCAACCCCGCCTTTATTGTTTACAAAAGCAATGACTTTCACGATTGACTCCTGTCGTTGTATTACGATAAAGCATAATATATCATTTGTTTTGATTGATAATAAATAAAAAAGATAAACAAAAAACAAAAACGGCTGTTGTTGTTTTTTTTATTTTTTGTTTATCTTTTGTTTACGGTCGCGTAAGCTGTTGAATTGTATAAAGATATGAACGTGAAATGCGACGTCTATGGGAGATTTTGTGACGCTTATGGGAGATTTTGTGACGTTTATGGGAAGGAAATGTGACGCTTATGGGACTAATTGAGACGGATGTGGGATTACAAAATGCGGAGCAGCAACAAGACAACCATCATCGGGAATTGAAAAAGCACGCGGCAACAATTCATTGTTCAAATACACTCAGCTTGTTACAGCGTAAAATTTCAAATGCATTGTTGTACCATGCTTATGGCGAATTGATGTTGAAGGAGGAACATACCATCACCATGAAGCAATTATGTGCTTTGATTGGTTATCAAGGCCATAACCATGCTGTGATTAGAGAGGCATTAAAAGGGTTGATCTCGACCATTATTGAATGGAATTTATTTGATCAGCAAACAGGTACAGAGAATTGGACAGCAAGCTCTATTATTGCGAGTGTCAGTTTACAGGGTCCACTTTGTTACTATGCTTATTCGCCACGCATGAAGCAGTTACTCCATTCCCCCTCTATGTTTGGTAAGATTGATTTGGTTATTCAGTCTAAATTTCGTTCCAGTTATGGCTTGGCCTTATATGAAAACTGCATACGCTATCGGGGACTGGCTCAGACAAAATGGTTTGAAATTGCATTATTTAAAAAAATAATGGGGGTATCAGAAGGCTTATATGACGTTTTTAGAGATTTTAAGAAACGTGTATTAGACAAAGCGGTGGACGAGGTCAATGCTTATTCTGATTTAATTATCACGCCAGAGTATGCGCGAGAAGGCCGAAAAATAGTCAAAGTTCGATTTATCTTAAAAGAGCGTGCGAAAAAAATTCGCCTAGGAGAGACAAAATCACAGTATGTGCCAAGACAGGAGAGAGGGGAGGGAGGAGATGCATTAACGTCACATTTACAATCAGCCTATGGTTTGTCAGCTGAGAAAGTGAAAGATATTTTTTCTATCTATGAACGAAATTTTATTGAGAAAAAATTACATTTCATAGAATCATCTAAACAATTTCAAGAAGGGCAAGTAAAAAACAAAGCAGGATATCTCTTAAGTGCATTGAAAAAAGATTATCAAACACCCGTTGTTCAAAAAGAGGATGTTCATGCAACACGTATTGCTCAAGAAATCACGGAACTCAAACAAGCTGTCGAAAGAATAAAAGTAGAATATATGCATTATCGTGAAAAAATCATTCATGAAGTCATTGACACTTTACCGTTTGATCGCTTAAAGAAATTTAAAGAAGATTTTGTACAATATGCAGCGGCTACCATTCAGACGGTGTTGCAGCTTCAGCGCGGTAAATATACACCTGATACTGTTTTAGAATCGCCTCAAATCAGAGCGCAGATGCGTCAATTTGCATTACAAGAGCTTACCTTTATACAAATTCCAACACTCGCTTTTTTTGTGGCGGAGCAAGAGGAGAGCAAGCGTCAAGTCTGGCAAAAACTCAAAGCGTATGATCCGGATCATCCCTTATTGAAGTGCGCTGATTGATGACACGCTGATGTCTGCTAATGCCGCGAGGAAAGCGTCGATTTCTGTGAAAGTGCCTATACTGACGCGGATGTAATCTGGCATCTGATAACTGTCTAATGGTTTGATAGCGATACCTGCTTTTAAAAGTGCATGATAATAGACTTGAGCTTGTTTGACACGAATAGCAAGAAAGTTACCAGCTGATGGAATAAAAGAGAATCCCAGCTGGGAGAGGGCAGTTGTTAACTTTGCCATACCTTGTTGATTGTGGATGAGACTGCGTGTGACGTGCATTTGGTCTGCCAACGCTGCGTGGGCTGCTGCAACAGCAACGCTATTGGTATGAAAGGGTAGTTGGGAATGGTTGAGTCTGTTGGTTATCTCAGTAGAAGCAACAGCATAACCTATCCGTAATGCAGCGAGGCCGTAAATTTTTGAAAAAGTACGCATGACAATCAGGTTGGGGTATTGGTTTACATAAGAGATTGATTGCGGACAGTCAGGATCTTGTCTGTATTCGGCATATGCTTCATCAATTACGATAAGAATATGGGAAGGAATGTCTTTAATCAGTTTTGTGAGCGCATTGTTATCAAGAAAGGTACCCGTTGGATTATTGGGATTAATGATAAAAATGGCACGCGTTTTTTCATCAATGGCTTTTAAGAGCGCTGCGGGATCATGTCCAAAGCAGCATGCTTTAGCGGTATTCATGTGAATACCATAATTTTTCAGCAATAATGGCACAGTCAAGAAGGCGTATTCTGAAATAACAGCAGATTGACCTTGGTGTAAGTGGGTTCTGATAATGAGCTCTAGAATACTTTCTGATCCGTTACCAATGGTAATCTGCGTTGGTGCGACCTGCATATGTGCACCGAGTGCTTCTTTGAGTGCAATATAATGCGTATCCGGGTATAGATGAAGCGATTGCAAGGCCGCTCGTGCGCCTGCCATTGCGCGTGGGCTGGATCCTAGAGGATTTTCATTGTTAGCAAGACCTATGATAGCCATTTTACCGCATCTTTTGCAAAATAAGTGATAATAAAATCTGCGCCCGCACGGCGAATCCCGGTAAGTATTTCTAGCGCAGTCTCCTTCTCATCCACCCAACCCTTACTAGCAGCGGCTTTTACCATGGCATATTCACCGCTTGTATGGTATGCCGCAAGTGGCAGGTAGGGGTAAGTTTTTTTGACCTGTGCAATGATATCAAGGTAGGTATGTGCCGGTTTTACCATGAGCATATCTGCGCCTTCTGCAATATCTAAGGCGCATTCACGTATAGCCTCGGATTGGTTAGCCGGATCCATTTGATGACTGCGTCTATCATGTGATTGCGGCGCACCTTCTGCTGCTTCACGAAAAGGGCCGTAAAGGCTAGAGGCATACTTCACTGCGTAACTGAGTAGCGGGATGTCATGAAAATGCGCCGTATCCAATGCATGGCGAATGGCATGTATCATGCCGTCCATCATACCACTTGGTGCGATAATATCTGCACCGGAAGCAGCATGACTGATGGCTTGTTTAGCCAGTAACGCAAGTGTTTTATCGTTCTCAATAGCAAAAGGGTGGGGTGGTTCTGTGATGACACCACAATGGCCATGGTCTGTGTATTCACAAAAGCAAAGATCTGTTATCACAAGCATCTGAGGGGCAATGGACTTAATCAATGAGATTGCTGATTGAATAACGCCAGTCTCTTGGTACGCTGCTTGACCAAGTGAGTCTTTGGTGTCAGGAATACCGAATAACATCACGTGCTTGATACCAAGCGCTGCAATGTCTTTTATTTCTTGAGCGAGACAGTCAACAGAGTACTGATAATGGCCAGGCATAGCCTGTATGGGTTTTTTAACATGTGTGCCATGTCGTATAAATAACGGTAGCACGAAATCCGTCGGATTCAGTTCTGTCTCTCTGATCAGTGCCCTGATTTGGTGGTGTTGTCTGAGGCGGCGTAATCGTGTTGTTGGATAACGTCCAAATTGACTCATGATGATACTCCAGTGGCAGTCGATTGGTTATGCATTATAATCAAAGTGATAGGATTTCACACCTTTCTTTTTAGTGGGTTGATTTTTATAAGAAAAGTGATACCACATGCCTAAAACATATGAAAAATTAATAGCGACAGAAGCATGGTTGGCACATGTTTCCAACGCAAGGGGAAACGAGACCGCTGCACTCATGCAGCAGGTCGTGGGGCTGTATCGCGGCGTGGATCCTGTGTTGCTACAGAAGGGACTGAGTATTGCTGATATTTTGCTTCAGCTGGGTTTAGATAAAGAAGCAATGGCGGTTGCCATTGCCTACCCCTTGTTTCAGGCACAGATCATGCATACGGATTTTATGATAGAGCAATTTCATGAGCATACGGTTCATTTATTGAAAGATGTACTCAAGATGCAATCTTTAGGCCAGCTACACCAACGAGAGCAACAAGGGGAACATCATACTGAAAAATGGCGCCAAATGTTATTAGCTATGGTCACGGATATACGTTCCGTTTTGATCATATTAGCAGAATACTTGTATTTGTTACGTCAAGCAAAAGAAAGTACGCAATCCGAGCAAGTTTCTATTGCGCAGACTGCTCTAACCGTCTACGCACCACTTGCGAACAGGCTGGGTATCTGGCAACTGAAATGGGAAATAGAAGACTTATCGCTACGTTATCTGGAACCTGATACCTATAAGAAAATTGCACAGTCACTGGCAAGCAAACGTGTAGAACGGGAAGTTGATTTAGGTGAGGTCAATCATCTACTCGTCACGTTGTTACATGAAAATGGTATCAGCGATTTTCAAGTCAACAGTCGCGCAAAGCACATTTACAGTATTTATAAGAAAATGCTAAGAAAAAATATTGGTATGGAAAATATTTATGATATCTCAGCACTGCGTGTATTAGTCAGGCACGTTGATGACTGTTACCATGTATTAAGTCTGATTCAAGAAATGTGGCCACAGATCCATCATGAATTTGACGATTATATTGCACATCCCAAACCAAATGGCTATCGTTCCATTCATATTGTCATTGTTGGACCAAAGAATAAGAATATTGAAATTCAAATTCGCACCTATGATATGCATGAACAGAGTGAGTTAGGTGTTGCATCGCATTGGCGCTATAAAGAAGGCATCATGCAATCGTTAGACAATGAACTCAAAATTGCTTTATTACGAGAGGTCATTGCTTGGCATAAGGAACTGGCATCACAGGGGAGTGTGTCTCCCAAAGAAAAAATACCAGACTTGCTTTCTGATCGTGTTTATGTGTTTACACCAACCGGTGAAATTATTGATTTAAATAAGGGGGCGACACCACTGGATTTCGCTTATGCGATCCATAGTGAAGTCGGGCATCGTTGTCGTGGTGCAAAAGTGAATAATAAACTCGTGCAATTGACGTATTCCTTAAAAACAGGAGACCGTATTGAGATTATGACTGGCAAGCAAGCCAATCCCAGTCGAGATTGGCTGAATACACACTTGGGCTATTTAAAAACCAAACGTGCCGTTGCGAAGGTGCAACACTGGTTTAAAACACAGGACAGCTTGTTAAAAGAAGATGAAGATGATGCATCCCTTGAAGATAATAAGGAAAAGAGGCACATACCGTTACCAACCATCATGCAGAAGGACAAGAAAATACCAGATGGAAAAATCACATCAGACGTGGGCATTGAAGGTATTAATAGGCTCTTAACCTACATGGCGCGTTGTTGTAAGCCTTTACCAGGCGATCCTATTCTTGGTTATATTACTAGAAAGGGTGGTGTGACCATTCATCGTAAGGACTGTCGCACATTATCACGCGATAGCAAAAATCGAGATAGGTTTATTGATGTTGCTTGGAGCCAGAAACAGCAAAACCAGTATCTTGTGACCTTATTAATAAAAATCATGGAAACCCCCGGTATCTTACAGAAAATCAGTACATTATTAGCGGGTGAAAAAATCCATGTCGTCGCCATTGAAATGCAAAAAACAGATGATGCGGTGATATGTGATATTTATTTAACAGTGAACGTGAAGAACCACGAAGCGTTAAAGAAAGTCTATGATGTGCTGAAACAGCTGCCTCAGTTGATTGCGTTGCAGAGAAAATAGGGAGGGAAAATGTATTTATTTATCCATATTTATAAAATATGAATTTTTATTAAACATTTTTTGACAAAAAACGCCAAATAGCTCACAATGAAGTGTTAGCTCTTTAAGTAGCGTAGGGTGGTGTGTCGGTATCGTTAAAAAAGGAGAGGAACGATGAAGACAGTGATCAATATTTTGGGCGTGTTATTGGTTGTGATTGGTATCTGTGTGCTAGGGTACCAGGGGTTTACTTATACACAGCATGAGAAAATTGCGCAAATTGGCAATATTCAGGTTACAGCAGACACAGAAAATACTGTTCATCTCTCACCCATCTTAGGTGGGTTGGCTTTAATATCAGGGGTGATTTTGGTTGTGTTTGCAGGCAGAAGATAAGAGAATAGGTTGCTTTGAACTGCCACAGGACGAGAAATGAAAAAAAAATTGTTTAGATCCCTCATCTTTGTCCAACAATCTCAGACAAACGGTTACGGTGTATTTGCAGGCCAGTCTTTTAATAAAGAAAATAAGATTGAAGAGTGCTATATGATACTGTCTCATGGCGGCGACAAGGTATTAGAAGATTATTATTTTGATGTGAATGGTAAGAGCGCTGTTTTTACGGGATTCGGCAGTATCTATAATCACTCTACTAAACCCAATGCTTATTTTACGATCGACGTGAGGAAGCGTTTGGCAACGCTTCGTGCATTGCGACGTATTCACGAAGGTGAAGAGATTTTTATTTCTTATGGCAGGTTCTGGTTCAACAGTCGTTCTTTAAAGCCAATCTAATAGATCATCCCTTGAATAAACACCAAACGTTCGGCTGCGATACCGAGCCGCGACCGTGAGGGAGCGTCACCACCAGTAACTCTCTGCCGGTCGCGGCTCGGTCACATGCACCGTTTGGTGTTTATTCCTACTAGGTTTCTAACCTGCGGAATTTGCGACGATGTGGCTGTGTCGCCTGTTCCCCTAACCGCTTGATACGATCTGCCTCATATTCTGTGTAATTGCCCATGAAAAAGTTCACGCCACCATCCTCTTCAAAAGCAAGAATATGCGTGGCAATACGATCTAAGAACCAGCGGTCATGCGAGATCACCATCGCACAACCAGGAAAATTTAAGAGGCCTTCTTCTAAGGCGCGCAATGTTTCTACATCCAGGTCATTTGTTGGTTCATCCAACAGTAATACATTACCGCCGCTACTTAATAATTTGGCAAGATGCACACGGTTACGTTCACCACCGGATAAATTTTCAATAAATTTTTGTTGCTCTGTTCCTTTAAAATTAAACCGACCGACATAGCTACGACTTTGCATCTGGAAATTGCCAACAGTCATGATATCTAATCCACCAGAGATTTCTTGCCAGATGGTATTTTTATTATTGAGGCTATCGCGACTTTGATCTACAAAAGCGAGTTTCACCGTTTCGCCTAGCCGAACGTGGCCGCTATCTGGTTTCTCAATGCCCATGAGTATCTTAAAGAGTGTAGACTTACCCGCACCATTGGGGCCAATAATGCCCACAATGGCTGCTGGCGGCACTTGAAAGCTTAAGTTTTCAAATAAAATTCTGCCATCAAATTGTTTACTGATGTTATCAACTTCAATCACGAGTGTACCAAGCCGCGGCCCTGCTGGGATATATAATTCCTGCATGGTTTCTGCTCGCTTCTGGTATTCTTGAGAACTCAGCTCTTCATAGCGCGCCAGTCGTGCCTTACTTTTTGCTTGTCGGCCTTTGGGGTTGGTACGCACCCATTCAAGCTCTGCTTTTAATGCCTTGGTATGCGATTCTTGTTGGCGTTCTTCTTGAACAAGGCGCTTTTCTTTTTGTTCCAACCAGGCACTATAATTACCTTCGTAAGGGATACCATGGCCACGGTCAAGCTCTAAAATCCAGCCCGCAACATTATCAAGAAAGTAACGATCATGGGTAACAGCAACAACGGTTCCACTATATTCATGTAAAAATTTTTCTAACCAAGCGACGCTTTCTGCATCCAAATGGTTGGTCGGTTCATCTAGAAGTAACATATCTGGCTTTGAGAGAAGCAACCGACAGAGCGCAACACGTCTGCGTTCGCCACCGGAAAGCTTTGTGACATCGGCTTCCCAAGGGGGTAGGCGTAACGCATCTGCTGCAATTTCTAATTTACGCTCTAAATCCCATAGTCCAGCGGCGTCGATAGCCTGTTGTAAGTTGCCTTGTTCTTCCAGCAGTTGTGTCATTTCTTCATCGGTGAGCGTTTCTGCAAACCGATCGCTGATAGCATGATATCTGCTTAACAACGCCATTGATTCACCAACGCCTTCTTCGATATTGCCGCGTACGTTTTTTTGAGGGTCGAGCTGCGGCTCTTGTGATAAGAATCCAATCTTAATGTCTATTAAGGGACGTGCTTCACCAGTAAAATCTTTATCAATACCAGCCATGATTTTTAAGAGAGTCGATTTGCCTGAACCATTTAGGCCAAGCACACCAATCTTGGCGCCAGGATAAAAAGAAAGCCATATTTTTTTGAGTATTTCGCGCTTAGTAGACGGGATGACTTTGCCAACGTCTTGCATGGAGTAAACATATTGCATGGAGTAAACATATTGTGCCATAGGGACCTTAGATTCTTGCTATCTCATTACAAAGAGGGCATTATATTTGATTCTTCAAAAAAGAAAAGGGCAGTTTTGGGGCTGCCCTTATAAAAAATCATGCTTCCCTGTTAATAGCTGCATCCATGCAATAACACAAAACGAGGAGTGGTTGCAGAATCCTTTCTCTAACCGTAAGTCTACCGTGACTATGAAATCGATTGTATCGGACGCATGCTGTTTTGTCATGACCCTCATTTAAGCTTCTCTTAAGCAAATAAAAAAACAGCTGACAAGGCATTATATATTTTTTATAATTAAAACAATAAGTTACAAATATATTAACTAAGGAGCGGCTATTTTCTTACACAGCTATCTTCCAAAATCTCTCATCATCTGTAGTCAATGTCTTACAAAGCTTGTAGTCAATGTCGTACAAAATAGCAAAATAGGACAGGTGATAATGGGGTATACAAGTCGGAAGAACGCCTTTATAATGGCCGGTAACTATTATTACCGGCCATTCTGATTACTGTTGGGACTGACTGGTACTGTAATTGAGTCGCGTTACCGAGCCGCGCGCGTAAGCAAGCGTCACTGCCCAACAACAGTGACGCTTGCTT
>DATLOT010000030.1:0-26369 GCA_035536095.1 Gammaproteobacteria bacterium
CCGGCATTAATATTGGTAACACCGCTATAAGTGTTAGTACCAGATAGGGTTAAAATAGCAGTACCTGCCTTTGTGAATCCACCGCTGCCGCTAATCACACCCGCATAGGTTCCATCTACGCTTTGTGTCACTGTTAATAAAGCACCTGCACCAAGGGTGATATTACCGCCTGCTAAACCACCACCTGTTAAATTAGCAATGGTTTCATTAAAACCATTTAAATCAAAGATTGCACCTGCCACATCAGCAAGAGTTAGATCACTGCTATCTGCAATACGATCGGATGCACCGAGTCTTAGCGTACCTGCATTAATGGTGGTTGCACCGGTATAGTTATTTGTAGCATTTAGTAATAAAACGCCTGAGCCGTCTTTGGTAAGAGTTCCTGCTGTGCTGGTATTGATGCCTGTTGTGCTAATGGTAGTATTACCACTCCCACCGATTGTGAGCGCCTGTCCGGCACCTGTAATACCGCCTGTTAAAGTGAGCGTATTTGCATCACTGTTGATTCGACTGCTACCCGCCAGGGTAATTGCACCGGATAGCGTGTTATTACCCGAGATACTTCTGATTGCTCCGGCACTCGATAGCCCTGTACCTGTGATATTTAAGGCTTCAGCGATTGTAACACCGCCACCAATATGCAATGCCGCATTATTTGCGATAATTGTGTTACCAACCGTATCACCTAAGCTATTATTATTCGTCGCATAAATCGCACCGGCATTAATATTTGTAACACCGCTATAAGTGTTAGTACCAGATAGGGTTAAAATAGCAGTACCTGCTTTTGTGAATCCACCGCTGCCGCTAATCACACCTGCATAAGCGCCGTCTAAGCTTTGTGTAGCCGTTAGAGTACCTGCACCAAGGGTAATATTACCGCCTGTGCTACCACCACCTGTTAAATTAGCAATGGTTTCATCAAAACCATTTAAATCAAATACCGCACTTGCGACATCAGCAAGCACTACATCACTGCTATTTGCAATACGATCCGATGCACCGAGTCTTAATGTACCTGCATTAATGGTGGTTGCGCCGGTGTAATTATTAGCAGCATTGAGTAGCAAAGTACCTGAACCATCTTTAGTCAGTGTACCTGCTGTACTGATATTAATACCCGTTGTGCTAATGGTAGTATTACCACTACCGCCGATTGTAAGCGCTTGCCCTGTGCCCACAATGCCGCCTGTGAGGGTTAAGGTATTCGCATCACTGTTGATTCGACTGCTACCCGCTAGGGTAATTGCACCGGACAACGTATTATTACCAGAGATACTTCTTACTACTCCTGCGCCAGATAACCCTGTACCTGTGATATTTAAGGCTTCAGCGATTGTCACCCCACCGCCCACGTGTAATGCCGCATTATTTGCAATTACAGTATTACCAACTGTATCACCTAAGCTATTATTATTCGTTGCATAGATAGCGCCGGCATTAATATTGGTAACACCGCTATAGGTATTAGCGCCGGATAAAGTAAGGATAGCGCTGCCTGCTTTTGTGAACCCACCGCTCCCGCTAATCACACCTGCATAAGCGCCGTCTAAGCTTTGTGTAGCCGTTAGAGTACCTGCACCAAGGGTAATATTACCGCCTGTGCTACCACCACCTGTTAAATTAGCAATGGTTTCATTAAAACCATTTAAATCAAATATCGCTCCTGCCACATCGGCAAGCACTACATCACTGCTATTTGCAATACGATCCGATGCACCGAGTCTTAGCGTACCTGCGTTAATAGTGGTTGCGCCGGTATAGTTATTTGTAGCGTTTAATAATAAGGTACCTGAGCCGTCTTTGGTAAGAGTTCCTGCTGTGCTGGTATTAATACCCGTTGTGCTAATGGTAGTATTACCACTGCCACCGATTGTAAGCGCTTGCCCTGTACCTATAACACCGCCTGTGAGGGTTAAGGTATTTGCATCACTGTTGATTCGACTGCTACCCGCTAGGGTAATTGCACCAGATAGGATGTTGTTACCCGAGATACTTCTGATTGCTCCGGCACTCGATAACCCTGTGCCTGTGATATTAAGCGCCTCTGCAATGGTTATTCCGCCGCTTAGATGTAACGCTGCATTGTTTGCAATTACAGTATTACCAACCGTATCGCCTAAGCTGTTATTATTCGTTGCATAAATCGCGCCGGCATTAATATTGGTAACACCGCTATAAGTGTTAGTACCAGATAGGGTTAAAATAGCAGTACCTGCTTTTGTGAACCCACCGCTGCCACTAATCACACCGGCATAAGTACCGTCCAGACTTTGGGTAGCGGTTAAAGTACCTGCACCGAGAGTAATATTACCGCCTGTGCTACCACCACCTGTTAAATTAGCAATGGTTTCATTAAAACCATTTAAATCAAATACCGCGCTTGCCACATCAGCAAGAGTTAGATCACTGCTATCTGCAATACGATCGGATGCACCGAGTCTTAGCGTACCTGCGTTAATGGTGGTTGCACCGGTATAGTTATTTGTAGCGTTTAGAAGCAATACACCGCTGCCATCTTTAGTCAGTGTACCTGCTGTACTGGTATTTACACCCGTTGTACTGATCGTGGTATTACCACTACCACCGATTGTAAGCGCCTGTCCGGCACCTGTAATACCGCCTGTTAAAGTGAGCGTATTTGCATCACTGTTAATTCGACTGCCACTTGCTAGGGTAATTGCACCGGACAACGTATTATTACCAGAGATGCTTCTTACTACCCCTGCGCCAGATAACCCTGTGCCTGTGATATTAAGGGCTTCAGCGATTGTCACCCCACCGCCCACGTGTAATTCCGCATTATTTGCAATTACAGTATTACCAACCGTATCGCCTAAGCTATTATTATTTGTTGCATAAATCGCGCCGGCATTGATATTAGTAACACCGCTATAAGTGTTAGTACCAGATAGGGTTAAAATAGCAGTACCTGCTTTTGTGAACCCACCGCTGCCACTAATCACACCCGCATAAGTACCGTCCAGACTTTGGGTAGCGGTTAAAGTACCTGCACCAAGGGTAATATTACCGCCTGTGCTACCACCACCTGTTAAATTAGCAATGGTTTCATCGAATCCATTTAAGTCAAAGATTGCACCTGCCACATCAGCAAGCACTACATCACTGCTGTTTGCAATACGATCCGATGCACCGAGCCTTAGCGTACCTGCGTTAATGGTGGTTGCACCGGTATAGTTATTAGCAGCATTGAGTAGCAGAGTACCTGAACCATCTTTAGTCAGTGTACCAGCTGTACTGGTATTTACACCTGTTGTACTGATCGTGGTATTGCCATTGCCGCCTATTGTTAAAGCCTGTCCGGCACCTGTAATACCACCTGTTAAAGTTAAGGTATTTGCATCACTGTTGATTCGACTGCTACCCGCTAGGGTAATTGCACCAGATAGCGTGTTATTACCAGAAATACTTCTGATTGCTCCGGCACTCGATAGCCCTGTGCCTGTGATATTAAGGGCTTCAGCGATTGTCACCCCACCGCCCACGTGTAACGCTGCATTATTTGCGATAATTGTGTTACCAACCGTATCACCTAAGCTATTATTATTTGTTGCATAAATCGCACCGGCATTAATATTTGTAACACCGCTATAGGTATTAGTGCCGGATAAAGTAAGGATAGCGCTGCCTGCCTTTGTGAACCCACCACTGCCGCTAATCACACCCGCATAGGTGCCGTCCAAACTTTGGGTAGCCGTTAGAGTACCTGCACCGAGAGTAATATTACCGCCTGTGCTACCACCACCTGTTAAATTAGCAATGGTTTCATTAAAACCATTTAAATCAAATACCGCACTTGCAGCATCAGCAAGAGTTAGATCACTGCTATTTGCAATACGATCCGATGCACCGAGTCTTAGCGTACCTGCGTTAATGGTCGTTGCACCGGTATAAGTATTCACACCAAACAATGTGAGAACATTAGCACCCGCTTTCGTCAACCCACCACTACCGCTGATAATACCGGAATAATTTGCATCTGATGTTTGCGTAACAGTTAATGTACCTGAACCTAATGTAATATTACCACCAGCACTACCACCACCTGACAGTGTACCTATCGTTTCACTAAAATCGTTCAAATCAAAAATGACGCTTGCATCATTTGCTAAACTTATCCCACTCGTATCTGCAATACGATTTGATGCCCCCAATCTCATAATACCTGCATTAATTGTTGTTAAACCTGTGTAACTATTAGCAGCGTTGAATAATAAAACACCCGAGCCATCTTTCGTAAGCGTACCGCCTACAGTATTAACACCCGTTGTGCTAATAGTCGTATTACCACTACCACCAATTGTTAAATTTTGTCCTGCTCCGGTGACGCCACCCGTGAGCGTTAATGTATTAGCATCATTATTAATTCTACTGGTACCAGATAAACTGATCGCGCCACTCAACGTATTATTACCGGCAATGTTCCGAATAACACCTTGACCAGATATGCCTGTGCCTGTAATAGTGAGTGCTTCTGCAATATTTAAACCACTACCATTGATCTGTAAAGCTGCACCATTTGCAATTGTTGTACCCTGATCAGTTGTGCCTAGGCTAGTATTATTTTGCGCCTCAAGCACACCTGCATTAATGTTTGTAGCACCCGTATAAGAATTTGCACCAGATAAAATTAAAGTACTATTACCAGCTTTCGTCAAACCACCACTACCACTGATCACACCTGCATAAGTGGCATCCGATGCTTGTGTAACAGTCAACGTGCCTGAGCCTAATGTAATATTACCACCAGAACTGCCGCCGCCTGATAATGTGCTAATAGTTTCACTAAATCCATTCAGATTTAATATAGCACCAGAAACATCAGCTAGCGTGACAACACCCGTATCTGCTAGCACACCTGACGCACCTAATTGCAACGTACCTGCACTGATTGTTGTGCCACCCGTATAACTATTCGCACCACCGAGAATAAGGGCACCATCACCCTGCTTCGTCAATGCATTTGAACCTGAAATAATACCATTATACGTTAATGTTTTTGTTGAATCCGTTAATAAAATGCCACCACCTGAATTCAATGCAATACCTCTATTCGCATTCAAGGTAAACGTATTTGTCGTTTGCAACGTACCACCACCTATTGCAATTGCACCCGCTGTTGGACTGCCCGGCGCAGCACCTAAACCAGAATCGGCATTAATTTTAAGAACGCCTCCACTAATGGTTGTTGTGCCACCAAATGTATTGACACCTGATAACGTTAACGTTCCACTACCCGACTTCACTAAACTACCTGAACCACTGACAATGCCGCTAATCGCACTTGACGCAGAAGTTGTATTCACTGTTAACGTATTAGCACCTAAAGAAACAGCTTGAAAACTAATTGCACCGCCAGCAACAGCGCTCGATGTGCCTAACGTTACCGTATTATTGTAAGTTTGTGCGCCCGTTGTATTGATTGTATTCGTATTAATATTGATACCAGATGAACCTGTCGTATTTAAACTTGTTAAAGCTGTTGTACCACCTACTGCCGCACCAAATGTCACCGTACCTGATGAACCTGTTGTAATTGTTAAATTAAAACTACCATCCAATGTATTATTTAATGCAACACTACCAGATGCAGTTGTATTACCTGCATCCAATACAATTGTTTTTCCTGTGCCATTTAATGTCAGATTAGAGCTGAATGTAATATTGCGATCTGCCTGCAAGGTTAATGTTGTGCTTGCATTAGCCCAGTTCGTTTGCAACTGATTAGCTGGATCATTCAATGTAATATCGCCACTGCCAATTCCTAATGCATTTGTTGTCACGACCTTAACATTTGCACTGTTTAATTGTGTCCCTAAGTCACCTGCATTTAAAGTCACACTGACCACAGCTAACAAGCCGGGTGTATATTGCCCGCTACTAAAATTAATATTCGCTGTACTGCTGTCTGTTATGTTGACATTAGAAGGATCCAATAACCATGTTCCAATGCGACCATGAGGCGCCGTTAAATCTACTTTTTGAATGGCCATAACATCCAAATAATAGCCTGATGTTTCTACATCGCCGCCATCTCCACTTTCAATACCACCACGCGCGCTAAAATAACCTCGAGCAATGGTCACACCATCAGACCAAGCAACAATTTTACCGCCATTACCGTTTCTGATTGCATCTGATAATAATGTTGCACCATGCGCAATATACGTTTCAGATGCATGCGGTATGCTGCCTGATCCTTGATAGTCACCACCAATTAAAATTTCTCCGCCACCCACATCACCCGATACGTTAATGATAGCTGGAGAATCAATGACAATATTTTTTCCTAACACATGGACTTTACCACCTGTTTCTCCTTGCCCTTCACCTGAGGCATCTATTTTTCCAGATACTTTTACAATGCCATCACTTTCACCTGATAAAATGATTTCACCATTTTTCATAGACACTGATTTTGTTTGTATCACACCATCCATGTTAATTAAGTGATCTATTGCACTTGACACATTTTTTGCAGAAACGAGAACAGAACCCCCATCAGCTTGAATGATGCCTGTGTTCTTAACTGCATCTCGAAGTGGATTACCATTTTCATCTTTACCAACATGCGAACTTGCACCAGTCACTTCAAAATTAATTAAACCATCTCCGTAAAGATCCATTGTGAAAGCACTGCCCGATGCCATGACAACTTTACCCAAACGCGCTTCGATGTATCCATCGTTATCAACGGTGTCTCCTAATAATGCAGCCAAGCCATAATCCGCAACATGAATTTCACCTTTATTGATAATAGAACCACCATAAAGAGACGGCTGGTCAAATATGAATTTTCCTTGTAGAAAATTTTCATTTGTCATGTTTGCAGTTGCTGCGATTAAACCACCTACATTCACATAAGAACCTGGCCCGAAAAAAATACCAGCTTGATTAATGAGAATCACTTTTCCTGTTGCAGTGAGCTTTCCATATATTTGCGAAACACCCTGAGCAGGGTCAATGCGATTGAGCACGACCCCCCCATTGGGTTGTTGAAAATGCGTATGTTCATTTGCTTGAATATTAAAGCTGTGCCAATCAATAATCGCTTTATCACTATTTTGCTGAACATTGACTTGGTTTGGCCCTGGTGCGGAAATAACGACGTTACCCGCTCTGACTTGCCCACCCTCTGGATTGGCAAAAACAACTGTACTGAAAATAAAGCTAATAAAAAACGCCGCGAACTGTCTTGTGAGTCCTAATGCCCTCTTTCGCTGTAATAGCAAAGTAAAGCAATAATTCACACATGCCTCCTGGCGCTGTGGACGACCTTCTACACTATCTATATATGATACCGCCGGAGGGGAGACGAATGATTAAGGTTAAGATGATGATTTTTATGAATTGTTTATTTATTGAACAATTCTGTATTTTTTGTTCGAAATAAAGAAAGACTCCCACATCACTGTGGGAGCGATTGTATTATTGTTTGTTACTATTCGATTCCCTACTTCTAGCACTATTCTCAATATCCTGTATCCCAACGTAGAGTATGCCCGCGCTGCCGTAAAAAACAGAAGATGATTGTGCTGAACTGTCTAGTTTCAACCAATTCGAATCTATCACTTTCACCGTAGGCGTTTTCCCAATAAGCATATGCGCAGGTAAGCCTACTCTAAAAGTAATCATATAATTAGGCTCACTGCACCAATAAGTCCACTCTGCTTCAATACCCATCCATCCAGAAAATTGTACAATATCAACACCTTGTGAATTGCCAGGATAAATAGAAGGCGGTGGCGCACTCTCATACAAACCATGTATCAACTTTTGATTATGCAAATAACACACAACAGCTGTTTGGTTAGAAAGCTGCACATGCAAACGAGACAGATCGCTATTATTACCAGCATATGCGGCACCCTGTATACCAATAACAGCCGCCGTTATTAAAAGAGGCTTTAACATCTTCATACCATTACTCCTTATTTTGTGACCAAACTTTCAGTAGCTCATTCTATATCTGAAACCGTCCGGATGGAAGAGATGACATTGTCTGGGAGAACATAACTTGATATGATTTCACCTCTTGGATTGACTCATTTTTTACAAGGAACAGATATGTCATCGTTTTATCAAGGTAAGGCAGTGCTCGTGACAGGCGGTACCGGTTTGATTGGAAAGCCGCTCGTAGAAATGCTTATTCAAGCAGGCGCAAAAGTCACTGTTGTTTCGCTAGATGACCCCAAACGCGCACCCAATGGCGTTATATTTAAGCAGGCTGATCTCAGAGAACTCAAAAACTGTATTGAAATATGCAATGATCAAGAAATTGTCTTTCAACTCGCAGGTGTGAAAGGTTCTCCAGCAATGACAGCTAAACGCCCCGCTAGCTTTTTTGTACCCACTATTACCTTCAGCATTAATATGATGGAAGCTGCTCGTCGAGCAGGAGTATCGCGTTATCTGTTCACCAGCTCTGTCGGTGTTTACTCGCCTGCGGAAGTGTTTTATGAAGACGATGTTTGGAAAACGTTCCCTTCACCTAACGATCGCTTCGCCGGCTGGGCAAAACGTATGGGAGAACTACAAGCAGAAGCTTATAAAATTGAATATAACTGGGACAAAATATCCATTGTCAGACCTGCTAATGTTTATGGTCCTTACGATAATTTTGACCCTGCTAATGCAATGGTCATTCCTTCCTTAATTCATCGCGCTATACATGGAGAAAAGCCACTCACCGTCTGGGGCGATGGCTCGCCTATACGCGATTTCATTCATGCACGCGATGTTGCGCGCGGTATGCTGTTGGCTGTGGAAAAAGGCATTAATGAGCCTATTAATCTTGGCAGCGGCACAGGCGTTACGATTAAGCAAATCGCTGAAATTGTTGCCACGCATGTACCAGGTGGGTCTATTCCATTAGAGTGGGATACTAGCAAACCTAAGGGTGATGAAAAACGACTCATGGATATGACGCGTGCAAATGGCTATGGATTTAAACCAGCAATTTCTATAGAAGAAGGGATTAAAGAAACGATCGACTGGTATGTGAAACATAACCATGCCGCTGATCAGCGTTATAATGCGTTCACGGAAGAAGTGCATTTGCCGAAGGAGTAAAATCGCTCGAATCGGCTGCGCGGCAGATTTGGACGAAAGATTTTGGGAAAAAGGCGAGCATACACGTAGTATGTGAGCATTTTTCCCAAAATCTTTCGTTCAAAGGTGCCCGCAGACGGACGTTTCCAGCTAGGAACCTCAGGACTATAGAGAGGAGATGTCGATAACAAAACGGTATCTTACATCACCCCTGATCATGCGCTCATAAGCTTCGTTAATTTTGCTTATCTCAATCACTTCAATATCGGGCACAATATTATTTTTTCCGCAGAAATCTAGCATCTCTTGCGTTTCCTTCAAACCACCAATTAAAGAACCCGCTAATCGACGTCTGGCATGAATCAATCCTTGCGGATGAAATACAATCTGTTTTTCTGGCACGCCCAGCAGCACCATTGATCCATCTATCTTTAATAAACCAAGAAAAGCATTCATATCAATTTCGACTGAAATTGTATTTAGTATTAAATCAAAATAACCGGCATAGTTTGCTAATGCATTTTCTTGCGAAGTATTAATAAAATGTGCTGCACCAAATGACAAGGCATCTTGTTTCTTCTTATCTGACGAGCTAATGACTGTGACTTCTGCTCCCATTGCAACAGCAAGTTTAACACCCATGTGTCCTAAACCACCTAAACCCATCACAGCAACTTTATCACCTTTCTTCACTTTCCAGTGTATTAATGGTGAATAAGTTGTAATCCCTGCGCATAACAGAGGCGCAGCTTTATCAAATGGAATATTGTCGGGTATTTTAAGGACATAATTTTCGTCAACAACAATACACTTAGAATAACCGCCATATGTTGGTGTCTTGCCATCTTTCTCTAAACTGTTATAAGTAAAGTTTGCGCCTTTCTCACAAAATTGCTCCAATGACCGTTCACAAGGACGGCAGTGACGACAAGAGTCCACCATGCATCCCACACCGACTCTATTCCCAACTTGATACCGTGTCACTTGATTACCTATTGCACTCACAGTACCAACAATCTCGTGACCAGGCACCATTGGGAATGCACCAACGCCCCATTCATCTCTCACCTGATGAATATCAGAATGACAAACACCGCAATGCGTAATATCAATCACCACATCATGCGGTGCTGGATTCCTACGAGAAATCGTGTGTGGCTTTAAAGGTTCTTTGCTCTTCATTGCAGCATAACATTTTACTGATTCCATGATCTTGACCTTACCCTCTATCTTAGTGAAAAATAAAAATATTTCTTTAAATCCTTTTCTTTACTGACTCAAATCATGTTACGATAAAAAGAAGCCCATTGTACAAGCGAGCAACGTACTTTACAATGCTACGACTTAAATTAAATAAATCTTAAGGGTGAAAAAAATGAAAACGCAAAAAATACCCTATGTCGCAAAGCCAGTCGGCAAAAATGGATTAATCGATTTCACCAAGGAAGAAAATGATGTCTGGCGCACACTCATGACACGTCAATTGCAAATCGTGCAAGGACGTGCTTGCGATGAATACCTCCGTGGTTTAGAAAAATTAAACCTACAGCCTGATTGCATTCCACAATACCCTGAGGTCAACAAGATATTGACGGAGACAACGGGATGGACATTAGAGCCAGTACCTGCACTCATTCCGACTGACTATTTTTTTGAGTTATTGAGTAAGCGAAAATTTCCTGCTGCTACTTTTATTCGTCGACGCGAAGAGCTGGATTACTTACAAGAACCAGACATTTTTCACGAATTATTTGGGCATTGCCCCATGCTCACGCAGCTGCCCTATGCTGATTTTACACAACGGTATGGCGAATTAGCATTATCGGCCTCAACAGAGGATCGTGAGATGCTTGCCAGGCTTTACTGGTTTACCATTGAATTTGGATTAATCAATACACCAGCTGGTTTGCGTGTGTATGGCGGCGGCATTCTTTCCTCTGCTGAAGAAACAGTGTATTGCGTAGAGAGCGAAGAGCCTATCCGCAAGCCATTTGATGCGATAGAAGCTTTACGCACACCCTATCGTATTGATATCATGCAACCTGTCTATTTTGTGTTAAGCAGTTTTGATACCTTACTTGATCTACTTAATCAAGATTTAATAGGCTTGATTAAAGAAGCGAAAAAACGAGGGATGCATAAACCCTCTTATAATCTAAAAGAACATACGGAGTAAAATAAAATGAGTCAGTTACACACTATTCGTTGTGTTGCTTGCGAAGGAGGCGTCCCGCCACTTTCTGAAACAGAGGTTAATCAATTTCTGCAAGAAGTAAGAGGTTGGTCTGTTTCATCTGATGCAAAATGGATTTATCACGTTTTTAAATTCAAAGACCATTATGAAACCATGGCTTTTGTCAATGCAATCGCCTGGATTTCGCATCAAGAAAACCATCACCCCGATCTTGAAGTGGGATATAACCACTGCAAAGTCAGCTATCAAACACATGCTATCGGCGGACTGTCGAAAAATGACTTTATTTGCGCGGCGAAGATAGACCAGTTAACGTAGGATCTTTTTCAGCACATGCTGCTTCTTCCACGCCCGCTGTTTCTTCGACAACAGCGGCCGCCATCGCTGGTACCGCCGCTGAAGCAAATAATGTAGAAGATGCGGCACGCGGCGCAATACTTGATGGATCGCAATAATAACGGTAACAATCAGGCTCTGCTGTTGGCATTGACGGACAAGCACTCTCTGCATATATGTACGCACCAATTTCATCAACCAACCCTGGATTTAGCACAAATGCATCTGGCCTCAAACCTGATAAACAAATGAGTCTTCCGAGAGAATCTAAAAACTTTTCTTTCATAGACCTTATTTCAATAAGCGCCTCATTTCTCGTCATATTTTTTGCATCACGAGCAATTTTTGCATAATGTGGAGGCAGTGAAGATGCTACTTGAGAAATAATGAATTGTAAAAATTTCCAGCTTTCATCTGTTACCAGAGATTCAAATATCAATGGACTGGATAACAACCATATCAAAAAAGTCTCCTGCTTGTGAGCGGGGAAGTGTACCACACGCGCAAGAATTTTAGTCGGGTTTTTCTCCATAAGAGCAAACATCTCAGGATGGGAAAAAAATTCATACAGCATCTTCTTAAAGAGAGAATCTGGCAGTTCTTCGAGAGTAAATGTTATATCTAAAGGAGTAGTAAAAACTTTCTTGGCTGCTTCTATATGTAAGGATAGATGACACATAGTGCTTTCACTGTACTCGGGGAACTCCTTTATGAAACAGCTCAAAACAACACCATTATAGAAAACATAAGTAAAGATTGCCTGGTCAGATAGCACATGAGACATCACCATCTTCATACAGTCCCGGGAAATACTGAGATAAAATGCAGAAAAACTACCTTCCTTTTTGAATAGACATTCTCGTACGCTTTTATGATAGAAAACAAACGCTATTATTTTTTCTTGATACTTTGTAAACCGTTTTAAAATTTTCACCAAATCAGCCAGAGAAAACAAATCAGCATCTTTCAATTGACCCTTCTCTATTATTAATGAAGTATACGTTAATAACCACGGTATCTCTTCCTCGAGCACTATAGCATTCTCATCGCTCAGTATATAATTGGCGATACCAAAGCCACATAAGTTTTCTATCAAATCATAACATCGTCCATAAACAAATAAAAAATCAAGAAATTGCTTTTCTGCATAAACTGCCAAATCCTTTATGGAAATATAATCCGCGGGCATAAGCATCTGCACTGCTTTCATTAAAAATATTGTTTTAACAACATCACGATCCATAATCAATGTAGGGTGCGCTAAAAATTCTTCAGGGAAATTCGGTTTCTTATCTATCGGGACTTTAACCAATCCTGACGACGTTGGGTGTAAGTCTAGTGCTGTATAGAATAACATTGTTAGTAGTTTACTGTTAGACTGAATCAAGTCTCTTGTTATTTCAGGATTGGAGAGAAAAGTATCCCAAATACCTCTTGCGGTTTCCACGCCCAGCGCATCAGATATCCTAGACATATCGCAATAATCTTGGACTAGCCTTTTAAATTTTTCAGGCCGAGAAAGGAAGGCGATGACTTCTTCTTTTGTCATTTCCGCTTTTTCGAATTTTTCTAGTAATTCAGAAAGCGAAGTTGGATTTGTTGTTACCTCAATGGGATTAGAATTTCTCGCTGCTGCCATGACACACCTCGTCCACTATTATTATCGCCATTATCATTATTATGAACGCGTATAATAAACAAAATTTACTGGATTGTCTATTATTTAACTAAAATATATCACGATAACTCTGTAAAAATTATATTTCATGTAACAAATATAGGTTGACAACCTGTATTTGTTACATATAATATAATTATGAGCACCCAAAAATACTTGAAAACACTCGGGCCAGTAAGCGCAAAATTTATCTCTGACCTAAAGGAAAGAGGGCAGAGTATTTTTACAATTAAAGAAGCCCAAGACCTTCTCGGAAAAAATACACGAGAAGCAGCTTTATTGATGAGTGATCTCGCAAAACGTCAAATCGCTTATCGCTTAAATAAAGGCACCTATCTTTTACTCGAGACGATGCAAGAATCAACCCAACTAAGTAACTGGCCATTGATAGCGAATGCATTAATGGCAAACAATGATTATTATATTTCTCATTATGCGGCAATGCGACTTCATGGCATGACAACACACGCGCTAACTGAGATTCAAATAGCGTTACCCAAACGATGCAGGGATAAAGAAATCTATCACATCAGATACCACTTTATTTATACGAAACCTGAGCATTTTTGGGGAATAGAGCAAAAATGGGTTTCAAAACAACATAAAGTTAAAGTCAGCGATCTAGAACGAACTATTTTGGATTGTTTCAACAGAACTGAATACTGTGGCGGGTTGATTGAGCTTGTTAAAGGAATTTGGAGTATACAAGCAAAAATAAATTGGGAAAGATTAATTGAATATAGTTATCGATATTCCAATAAAGCAGCGGTTAAACGTTTGGGCTATGTTCTTGAATCATTAAATATTGGCAACGTTTATTCAAACAGATTACACAACGTGATTAAAGATGCACAGGATTACATACCACTTGATCCTATGGGTGAAAAAGCTGGCAACTATTACAAAAAATGGTATATTCGAGTTAATGTTGAAAATATCGAGGTGCATTTAAAAAGAATATATAAAAAATCTAATTCCATCGCGCTGGCAAAAAACTCTTATAAGTATTTTTATCTAATTTTTTATGAATGACAGTATCAGCTACATCACCTACAATCTCGACATAAGCATCAGAATTTTCAAAATTATCAGGAAATACGCAAAGCGACAAATGACGATTTTTGCTTGAAGCATAGAGTATTCCTTCCAAACCTGCATTTCGAGCAATTTGACCTAAAATTTGAGAATTTGCAGGAACATCAAACTGCATTGGAGTAAACCTCCACTCTTCATCAAAAATGCTATTGTATAACTCGTTCAAGCTGTTTACCGGCAGGCGGGGATTGATATTTAGCTTATCAGCTTCGCGTTTAAAGTAATTTGGTAATTTAATATTTTTAATAAGCTCGTAAAAATTGGCTAATGCCTCTTTTTTTGTTAAGTCTAAAACTTGATTAATTCTTCCAACAATATTGAAATGACTAAAATTACCAGCAACGGCAAGCTCGTTTGCAGAAAGACCATCAATTCCTTGATCACGTGACAATCCCATACATTCTAAATAAGCCGTCTCAGAATCTTCTGCCAAATAAAGAGCAGGAAATTGAGGGAATCGTGCAGCATCAATCTTACCGATATTAAAACGACCGCCAGGGAAGCTTAAAACACTTCCCGTCGTTGATAATGGCGTATTAGAAAATTGATGCGATACAATTCTTTTCCAGGGATTCTCTAAGAAACTATATTCTTTTTGCTCTTCACACAAAGTTCTTTTAAGAGCTTCCATAATTTGCGCACGACGTGAAGCAAAAAAAGCATAATGCTGGCCTGTATAATCAACAAGCTCTTGATGATATTTCACCCATTTCTTAATTGCATGTGGGTTTATTCGATCTAATAATAAGAATATATTATCTTCATAACTCATTATTAAGGATGCATCCCTTCTAGTGCGTTTCTAATGAATAAAGCTAATTTTTTATAGCGCCCATAGCGAATCATATCTCGAGGTGATATGCCGCCTAACGCAGGATTTTTAATACGAAACCATAACGCTGTCTTTTTCACATCTCCATGAAAATAACCAGCCATCAATTCGCAAATGACAGCGATTTCTTCCAGGCGCTCTTTAAGATCCCTTCTTATTTGATTATCAAATCTCACTTGCGTTTTATCCTCTAAACCCATTGCTTTTGCCACCTGATACCTATCAAACTCAAGAAAGTCTACGACTTTTTTAGCTGTATTTCCGCTAAAAAGATCCAAATAATCATGCTGGGGAACGGTCTGCAAAAGTTCGTTTGGAACCAAATCTGTCATCATCTTTCTCACCTCTTTTACTATTATAACATAATTTCCTCTTTTTCCAATCAAAATAAATGCGATATTGTAACAATAATAAAATAATATAACTTGATGATATTTAATAATTTATTAATTAAATATCAATATAGATTCTAAAAAATTAAAAAATATTTATCATTATTTTTCATTTAGAGAAGCAAGCAGTTACTGGTCAATAGTGACTCCCTGCCGGTCGCGGCTCGGTTTCGCGCGCTATTCGGCTTAATTTGATTACTTTCCAAACAGGAAATAAAATGCTCTACCTATGTCACCTACGATCTTTATGCTGATTCAATCCCAAGTTAATGGTATGCTCAGGCATCCCCAGCTCGGGATCTACGATCCTGGTTGAATTTATTCGATTTTTTAAGACTAGGAGTACCCTAACAATGAAAAAAATACTCTCTTTCTTGCTGATGCTCGCTCTGTGCCCTCACATTGCAGTTGCCGCACCACGCACACTGGTTGTGATGCTCGATGCCCCCATGAACCCTAATCATGCGCCACTGATCGTTGCACAGCAAGAGGGTTTCTTTAAAAAAGAAGGGATTGATGTCAAATTTGTAGAACCCCACTCACCCAAAGAAGCCATCAACGCAACCGTCACACAACAAGTTGATATTGGCATCACAGAACAACCAGAATTACTCACGCAAGTTGATCACCATCAACCCATTATTCGCATCGGGACACTGATTGATAAACCATTAGATTGTCTCGTTGTACTAAGCGATAGCCACATTGATTCACTTGCCGATCTACAAAATAAACGTATCGGGACATTGCAAAAAAACCTCTTAGATACCTTAATGCTACAAAGCTTTTTAACACAGCAAGGACTAAAAAATCATGTTTCTATCGTCAATTTACATCAAAAACTCATGCAGGCACTGTTGTCTCATCGCGTAGATGCTGTCTCTGGCTTGAAACGCAATGTGGAAGTCCCTGAACTTGATGCAGCCCATCACGCATTAAATGTTTTTCTTCCAGAAGAGCATGGTATTCCTAGCTACGATGCGCTGATCTTTATTACTCACTTAAATAAATTACACGATCCACGATTGCCGCGTTTCTTAGCCGCACTGGAAGAAGCAGTGCGTTATTTAGACGAACACCCACGACAGGCCTGGGAAAAATTTGCTAAAACCCATCCAAACGCTAACACGCCCGTTAATCGTGATACCTGGTTTTCTACCTTGACCTATTTCTCAGAAAATCCTGCGAATTTCGACAGTGCTGCATGGGAAAATTTTGCTGCTTTCTTAAAACAAAATAACATTATTAGAAAAGTACAACCTGTTTCACAATATGCTATTACTTTAGGATAATTCAATTAGGATAAATGAAAATGGATATTGCTATTTTAAATATTTCTCTCTTGGCCACTGCTGTTGCTTTATTTGGCGCACAATTATTGGCACATTTTTTCCAACGGAAATCACGTCAGCAATTAAAAGAGCAGCTAGCAGCGCTTGCTAAACAAAATCAGCAGACTGAGCAACAGTTGAGAGAAAATTTATTAATGCATCTGGGAACCTTACAACAATCTCTGATTGAGAAAATCGGCAATGCACGCAATGATCAAACACAACAATTTGCCGAATTAAAAGAGCAACTTTCTCTCTCATTTTCAAGTCATCGCGCACGTTTTGATGAAAGACAATTAGAAACAATGAAGATCTTGCACGATACCCTACAAAAAGGGGTGCAAGAAAATCATGTGCAAGTCAGGGATTCGCTGACCAGCCATTCAGTTGAGTTAGGTAAACGGATTGATCAACTCACTGCCGCGACTGAACTCAAATTAAAAGACATTAACCAACAGGTAGAAACACGTCTTGCGGAAGGTTTTGTAAAAACAAATGAAACGTTTGCAGACGTGATAAAACGCCTTGCCCTGATTGATGCAGCCCAGAAAAAAATTACCGAACTCTCTCATAATGTGATTAATTTGCAAGAAATTTTAAATGATAAACGTTCGCGTGGCGCTTTTGGTGAAGTGCAATTGGCCGCGTTGATTAATAATATGATTCCAGCACAACATGTCAGTTTTCAGCATTCACTCAGCAATAACCGCAGACCTGACTGCATGCTGTTTTTACCCGAACCAACAGGTAATATCGCTATCGACGCAAAATTTCCTTTAGAAAACTTCCGTCTCTTGATTGATTCTGCTATCCCTGAACATGAGCGTGTTCAAGCACTGCGTCAATTTAAGTTAGATGTTCGTAAACATATCCAAGATATTGCTGAGAAGTATATTATTCCTGGAGAAACAGCAGATGGCGCTGTAATGTTTATACCTGCAGAAGCAGTTTTTGCTGAAATTCATGCGCACCATCAAGATATTGTTGAAATTGCGCAACGCGCTAAAGTCTGGCTGGTTTCCCCTACTACCATGATGGCGATTTTAAGTACCGCACGTGCCGTATTAAAAGACGCCGCAACACGCAAGCAAGTCCATGAAATTCAAATACACTTACGAGCGCTGGCTGATGATTTTGAACGATTCCAAATGCGCATGGACAATTTAGCGAAACGTATTGCGCAGGCGCATACAGATGTGGAACAAATTCACATTTCTTCTCGAAAAATCACGCAGCGATTTGTTCAAATTGACAAGGCAGAATTTGATATCATTAAAGCCGAAGAATCTCGCAAACTAAGCGAGGAAGCCGTAAACTAAAGGTAATCAACATGCCAGAACAACCAACACAAGGGAAGCAATCTCGTTACTTAACTTATATTAAGAATATAGGCATTTATTCCTTATCTTTCCTAGGTGGCGCTGCTATTGGTCTTCAGAGCTGTTTAGCGCTATTTGATTTGATTCAGAAATTATTAAGCATTGGCGTTGCGCTCTCAAAAGCTGTACTGGCTTTATTATATGGTACAGCAATTCTTTTTGGCGGTGTTTGTAGCTGTATCGCCAATTTTTTCCTCAATGTTGAATTATTAGAAGGTTTTGCAGAACGATTCACAACAAAATCAATGCGCCCCTTATCAACCTGGGAAAAAATAATATGTGCACTCGGCACCATTGCATTTGTCATCGTCGGCGTTATGTTCACCTTGACTGTTTTTGCATTTGATAGCACCGGTGTTATCGGTATCTTAGGCATCATTGCTGGGGCTTTTTTAGCAATTTTATCGATTCCTCAGCAAGTAGAGGTATGGTTAGATTCTTTTGGTAAAAAAAGAGATAACAGATCACTATGGAAAACATTTGTTGATTGGAATAATTCCCTCACATTGGGTAAGTTCACTGGCTTCGTCATGTCAGTTGGCAATAGTTTAGCATTCAGCATATTGCTTACCTTAGGCTTTGCTGTGTTTTTAACAAGCGTTGCTGTACCTCTCACACCTGCGTTGATCACTGCATTCTCTACTGCATTTACACTTGGTCTTTTCACACAATTCTTCTTTTTCAACATCTATGTTTCACCATTCTGTGATCGGTTTTCTCAAAATATTGAAAAATTTTGGGCCTCTCACTGCTCACCCTTTGGGTTATTTGTTTGCGCTATCACCGGACTCGTTAATGCTGCTTTGTTCTTTTCCAGCACCGGACTTCTCGTGGGATTAGTAGCAAGCGCAGGCATCGTGATGCCGCCCGTTGGTTTTATCATCGCAGCAAACATTGCCATCAGCGCATCCGCAGGCTTTGTTGCCTTTATCATAAGCGTAGATTTCTGGACACGCAATATTGGACGATTATTTCCTCAACCTGCGAAGACAGTTGTTGAAAGCACAAAGGAGCTTAAGAGAACCCCTTCGACATCCTATCTTAGGGAAGAAATGCAACCAACCAACCAGGTACCTTTAACGAACGTCAGACCACTCAGATCAGGCCTCACACCTCGCCATAGAGGTATCAATAGTGAATACGGCATCGAACGACGAGAACGTGTTAGCAGAACAGCCAAGGTTGTAACCAGACGTTAAGAAAGCGCAATAACAGGCTGATGCCCAATATCATCCCCACCATAAATCATGGCAACGTGATGGAATGCAGGCAATTCATAAGTCTTTTTCTGTGCACGAAGTGCTGTATTGAGGGAGTTGAGCTTGCTCGTTGAGACAGCAGCAAAACCATGTGTGCACGCTAACATTGTAGCCATCAGTATGACAAATCGCTTCATGTTGTTCTCCTCACTAATCTATCGCCCAAAACTGTACCAATTATCTCCAATTTTATACGCCAGGTCAAGTAGTCGTTTTTGTGTAAATTTTAGCCTGCTCTTACCGCAAATTCTTTATTTTTTACCCGACCCATCATTTGCCAAATTGATATCTGACGATAATCAAAACCCGATCAAGAAAAAATGGCATATTATTAAATTTTATCTTATTGATTTCATTGATATTATTTAAAACATTGCACATAGTAACACACTTAAAATCAAAACCCGGTCAAGAAAATTAAGCCCAGATTGGAATATAATGTGATTAAATCAATTACCGCAGTTTTCTTAGAGGCTGATTTTTTCGGAATTTTTCTTTTTCGAGATTCTCCAGACAGTGTCTGGAGAATCTGCTCTCTTGGCCAATATAGGTAAAAAGCACGCATATTCCATATATTAGATTTGGTAAAGCCTCGACCAAAGCGAGAGGTTAAATCTGTTGCAAGCCTTTCGATTAATAAATCTCCGTACTTTGCTCGCGAAGCACCACTCTGTTCGGACTCAACAATTCGTCGCCCAATTTCCCAATAGGTGGCTGACATGATTGAGTTTACTGAACGAGTAGCATGATATCGTGATTTTTCCAACAACTCGACAATATCTGCGTGAATGTTTTTATAACCCTTGATTGCTAGCACTTTCTTGTTAGCCATACTCTGCATCATCCTTTTTAAATTTTTAAAATGAATTTTTGCCTAATTGTGCGTTCAACATGATCATACAATGTGTTTTATAATCCTTAAGCAGTCGATTGTTAGCTAGATCCTAATACAGCTCATTTTATAAATCAAATAATTATGCTAAGTCAGATTATTTATTAAAAAAGACACGCTCACCAGAAGAAAAACTCGACTAAGAAAAATGACAAGTATTAATATCTATTTGAATATATTGTTTAATAATTCTCACAAAAATAGCAGTACAATAAAAAATATCCCCATCGCCATTATTAATAGGAGAATATCATGAACGAAAAAAAAGTAATTCTAGCTATGGCACTTAGCTTTCTTCTAACACCTTCATTTGCTGATGTTAACGTAAATGGTTATTACAAAGAAAATGGCACTTATGTTGAGCCTCATCAGCGCAGCAACCCTGACGGCAATCCTTATAATAATTGGTCTACTGAAGGAAATACGAATCCACATACAGGTAAGGAGGGCACGCGCAACCCTGACTACAATTCATTTTAAAATATGATGATTACGATCAAATTGATATTTTTTGCATCAACATCTCATCTATTGACGGAGGCGTTATGATAGATTTTCAGGTGAAAATATTTTTAATCATACCTATCGATAAAAAATATAAAGCAAAAATTGTTTATGCTGATGATGAAGGAGATGCAAGAAATTTTGCGAACGCTGAGGAAAATCCGGCGGGGTCGCCTACACCACCAGATTATCAGCTTCCAGAAAATCACGATAATACTTATAAAGATAAGTCATTATCAACCTGCGAACAGATATTTCCGAAAATCATTGAATCACACAGTAGTATACTTGGCGCACTTGATATAGAGTACAAAGGGAAAAGGTATTACTTAATAAAAGGAGATGCTGTTGACATTGACGATGTCACTTGACGCTGAAATAATTTAAATTTCTTCTCACGCACCTGGTGCAAATCTATGGTGGGCTGCTTACCCCCCGTTCTGTACACACCGGGGGTTCGTTAAATTGACTATCATTGAGGTGACTACTTATGACTAAGCGAAACATGAATCCCATACATCCTGGCGAAATACTACTCGAGGAATTCCTGAAACCGATGGATATTTCTCAATACAAATTAGCAAAAGAACTACATGTAAGCCCTATACGAGTTAGCGAGATTATTCGCGGCAAACGATCAATTACTGCAGATACGGCTATTAGGCTAAGTCGATATTTTAAAATGGAAGCAAAGTTTTGGATGAATTTACAAGCCACGTATGATCTGGAAATAGCAATGACGGGATATTCCCATGAGACATACAAAAAAATTCACCCAAGGAAGCGTGCAGCATAAATCACAGAGGACGCTTTTAGAATTTCAGTTAGCCAACGAACATAATAATACCAACTCAGCTAAAAGTTATAGCACAGTGACGCTCCCTCACGGTCGCGGCTCGGTTACACCGAGTGCCTCACAGAGCATTTTCGATTTATTCAACAAAGCCCCCAAAGGAGAAGGCACGCGAGACGAAACTTCGTGGGTATTACAGTACTTATGTGTAGAGATATGCCGTTACGGCCTGACTGCGTCGTTATTGCATAGACCAAATTGATCAATTTATTATCAATCTAAAGATAATACTTGCTTTTTCCTTTAATGTGAATTATTATGCATTTTATTGAATAATAATTCACATGGGTGGCAGATATGACAACAACGGCAGAGGCAGCTCACCAAAAAACAGAAACGAGCTATTCGGAATATATCAAGAATACAGGGATTTACCTTCTATCCCTCCTAGGCGCAATGGCAGTCGGATTTCAGAATTACCTAGCATTAATGGATCTTATTAAAAAATTATCAACCATTAGCGTTGCGTTATCGAAAGCCTGGCTGCTGATTTTACACGGCACAGCCGTGTTTCTAGGTATCTGCAGCACAACCGCTAACTTCTGCTTTAACATCGATTTATTAGAAGGCTTCGTAGAACGATTTTTTCCAAAAGATGAAACAAAGAAAAAGAAACGACGAAAATTATCTGCCTGGGAGGAAATACTCTATTGGGTTGGTATCGGCGCTTTCGTAATAACAGGCATTATGTTTGGTTTAACCGCTTTTGCATTCGGCATGACAGGGCCGATCGCTATCTTAGGCATTATCGCAGGCGTCTTCCAAGCCATTCTAATGACTATCCAAGAAGTCGAAACTTGGCTTCGAGCATTTGATGATGATGGTAAAAATAATATTAAAAAGAAGAAAAAATCACTGTGGCAAACATTTGTTGATTGGAGCAACTCCCTCACATTAGGCAAATTTGCTGGATATGTTATTTGCGTTGGAAACGTACTTGCACTTAGCTTACTTTTTGCCTTCGGATTGGCAACATTTCTCATCACTGTCAGTGTACCCTTAGTACCCGCAGTGATTACTGGATTCGCTTTTGCACTTACTTTCGGCACTTTTACAGAATTCTTTTTCTATAACACATTTCTTTCTAAATTTTGCAATAAATTCTCCGAAAACATCGAAAAATTCTGGGATTCCACATACTCACCATTAGGGCTTTTCGCTTGCGCTATTAATGGCATCGTGAATGCTGGCCTATCTTATGCTGGTATCATGCTCTTAGTAGGGTTAGTCGCAACCACAGGTATTGCTATGCCACCGATCGCTGCCATTATCACGGTTAGCATGATAGCAAGCGTATTTGCAGGTGCCGCTTCATTTATTTTAGGAATTGATTTTTGGACGGCAAACAGTGCACGATTATCCTTCAAACCAAAAGAAGAAACAGCCGAAACCACAAAAAATCCTGCATTTATCCACTCAACGCCAGATATTGCGAAAAAGTTCACACCTACACCTACACCTACAAAAAGCACATCTACTCTACCAAAAGGCATAGGCACCCTCATATCGACGGTTGGTTTACGAAGGTCGCTTACTACCCCTTCATCCGCTGATCGGACCTTCTCCCTAACAGGGCGTTGTTGAATAAATCGGAAATGCTCTGGGAGGCATCCGGTGTAACCGAGTGCCTCAGGGATGTTTTTAGAAAGAATCGGACCACTTAAAAGAACGGCGGTGCACAGAAGAGACACCGTGCGTCGTTAATGCTGCTACATGCGATCGCGTACCGTACCCCTTGTGTTTTGCAAAACCATACATCGGATACCGCTTATCTAGCATTTTCATAATACGATCGCGCACAACTTTCGCAACAATAGAAGCCGCACTGATTGCACTTTCTGTGACATCGCCTTTAATAATCGTGCGCACATCACAATCCAAAACAGGTGCACAATTGCCATCTACTAACACTAAAGTTGGCTGCATTGCTAAACGAGTGACCGCACGCTGCATTGCTAACAGCGTCGCTTGCAAGATATTAATCTCATCAATTTCACGCACACGCGCTCTGGCAACAGAGACAGCCAACGCAGAACGACGAATCTCTGCAAATAATTTTTCACGCATTTTCTCAGATAATGCTTTTGAATCAGCTAAACCCGCAATAGGACGACGCGGATCCAAAATCACTGCCGCTGCAATCACCGGACCTGCTAAGGGTCCACGACCCGCTTCATCAACACCAGCAATAACAGGTTCATCTGGAAGATATATCTGCTGCTTCATCAGCCGTCATCCTTTTCTGCACTGATTTCTCTAACACGTTACGCACAACAAAACGGGGACGCTTCCTCACTTCCTGATAAATGCGCCCAACATATTCGCCAACCATGCCTAACCCAAACAACACAATACCCAATAAGAAAAACATAATCGCAAACAACGTGAATACACCTTCCACTTCAGGACCAACGATCAGCCGTCTCAACATTAAAAATATCACAAAGATAAAACTACACGCTGAAATAAAAACGCCTATCATTGTAAAAAGTTGCAAGGGCATCACGGAAAAACCTGTCACCAAGTCAAAATTATAGCGAATGAGTTTATACAAATTATAGCTCGATGTACCCGCACTACGCTCAGCGTGCGCCACACCCACTTCTGTTGGGTTCGCTGCATAAGTCAGTGCCAAAGCCGGAATAAATGTACTGCTTTCCCCTGTACTCACCATTAAATCAACAATGCGACGACGATAAGCACGCAACATACATCCCTCATCTCGCATCTTTAACTTAGGCATCATCCATTCACGCAGACGGTTATGCCATTTCGAAACTTGTAAGCGCCAGGCGGCATCTTGACGGTCTTGTCGATAGGCATTGACCACATCGTGACCTTGCTCCATCGCAGTCACTAATTTGCCAATCTCCTCTGGTGGATTTTGTAAATCTGCATCCAACGTAATAATAATCTCACCACGCACACGTTCAAACCCAGCCATAATCGCCATGTGTTGGCCAAAATTACCATTAAAATCAATCACTCGTATTTGATCAGGTCGGCGCTCGTGCATATGACGCAATATGGACATCGACGCATCTGTACTACCATCGTTTGTTAGAATGATCTCGTAAGAATGCCCAAGGGTATCTAACACCGCTGTTAAACGCTGGTATAATTCTTCTAGTACTTCTTGCTCGTTGTGCACGGGAATAACAACGCTGATATAGGGGTTTTGATTCATTTATTTACCTTTATTAGGATAACCAAACAGTGGATTATAATAATTGCCATGCTAAGATGCTAGTGCGCTATAAGGCTAGCTTTTCCTAATGTTGAGGGGGACATCGCTGCCAGGATGTAGGGAGGCATTGCCATGCTAAGATGCTAGTGCGCTATAAGGCTAGCTTTTCCTAATGTTGAGAGGGACATCGTGACCAGGATGTAGGGAGGCATTGCCATGCTAAGATGCTAGTGCACTATAAGGCTAGCTTTTCCTAATGTTGAGAGGGACATCGCGACCAGGATGTAGGGAAGCGTTGAGGGCATGGATGCCCGTTCCCGAAAAACATTAGGAAAAGCTAGCCTTATAGTGTACTAGCACGACAAGGGAATAGGAATACACCAGGGAATAGGAATACACCAGGGAACAGGAATACACCAGGGAACAGGAATACACAAGAGAATATAATAAGCACATGACCCCACAAACCATACGAAAAATCTTCCAACGCTTCCAGAAAGCAGACCCCCACCCCACCACAGAGCTGGTATATCACAGCGATTTCGAACTGCTGGTCGCGGTTATTTTATCTGCTCAAGCTACAGATAAGTCTGTGAATAAAGCTACAAAAAATCTATTTCCGATCGCTAATACGCCCGAAAAAATGCTTAAGTTGGGGGAACAGGGGCTCACGGAAAAAATCAAATCCATTGGGCTATACAAGAGCAAAGCAAAAAATATTATTGCTACCTGTCAGCTACTGGTGACAAAATTTGATTCTCGCATACCAGAAACACGTGAATTGCTTGAAACGTTACCAGGCGTTGGTCGAAAAACAGCCAATGTTATGCTCAATACCTGCTTTAATCAACCCACTATTGCCGTCGATACACACTTATTCCGCCTTGCAAACCGTATTGGGCTGGCACCAGGTAGCACACCACTAGCGGTAGAAAAGAAGCTATTGGCTTGTATTCCAGCAGCATTTATGCAACATGCACACCATTGGCTCATTTTGCATGGTCGCTATGTGTGCACCGCACGTAAACCACATTGCCCGACATGTATCATTAAGGATCTATGCGAATATCCACATAAAACAGTGGGCACCTAATGGATCCTCTCGAATCCTCACGCACCTACGGTGCTTAAATATGTAGTGGGTGCATTAAACCCCGGGCTGCGCGCTCCGCGCTTACCCGGGGCTATAAAGCTTTCGGTCGTAAACGACCTGATTGCCTTGTTGTTCTATACGATTAACTCAAAATGCATTCAATTTTGGTTAATCGCATAGCGTCACGACACAACCAGGCCGTTTACGGCCGAAAGCTTTATAGCCCCGGCTGAGGATTGCGAAGCGAAGCGTAGCAATCCGAAGGCCGG
>DATLOT010000031.1:0-19184 GCA_035536095.1 Gammaproteobacteria bacterium
GTATAACAGTGCAACATTTTAACCACTTAATATCATAAAGTAAGAAATTTCAGCTAAAAGTTATAGCACAGTGACGCTCCCTCACGGTCGCGGCTCGGTTACACCGAGTGTCTCCCAGAGTATCTCTGATTTATTCAACAACGCCCCCAAAGGAGAAGACATGCGTTGTTCGCACAGAAGAAGTAACGATTTATCTCTGAAGCCTTGTCTCGCATGCCTTCTCCTTCGGGAGAAGGTCCGACCGGCGGATGAGGGCGGGGGATATTTATTTTTACTAGCGCTGCCCCATCCTTGGGGTCGCATCTTGTCCATGCACAATGACTGGCGGATAGTCCTGTTTCTCAACGCAGGCTATTATAGCTGCTAATAATGCACTAGGCGTATTGTTTGCGACAATAGAGACATCCGATGGATTGAATTGATAGAAAGCTTTAACTTGCTCTGCGGCCAGTTGTTCTATCGCATCCGGTGTGGCATCCTCTAAGTTATCAGGAAGATGAAGTTTTGTCTCTATCCCGGTATCACATTTGTGATACTCAGAAAATACCCTGATACGGGGGTCTGCTTCTTTTAATGATTCAAGATCACTAAATGCCAGAATCGCGCTGTTAAGCGGGTCTAATGTTAATTTTAATACGGCTATTAATGGTTCATCTTCTCCCAAGTAAGGATTGTCTCTATACGCTTTTGCCTGTAATGCTAGACTTCTTACAGACCGTTCAGTTGCATCTTCAATTGATCTTCTCTTCTCAATGAAAGCATTAATTTGATTATCAGGCACTGAGCCGTCAGGATTTCCCGCGATGAAGTGTCCTCTAAAGCTACCTAAATCACCGAAATCTAAATTATCTTCTTGCACATGCTGTTCAGTTTCTTCCGGTGCCGCATTTTTTTTCTCTTCTGCTTCAAGTCTTTCAAAGGTATGAGGCTTATTAAGTGACGCCATTCTAGATGAATATCGATAAGAGAGTCCTAATGCATCCGCGATATCGCCACAAATAATATCAGTACCAATCAAAAGGTGATCTTTATCTTTTATACCGAAGGATCCTGGTGTATTAGCAGCCGCAGACTCTTGCATTTTCATAGAGCGATGGAGCTGTACCATAATCTCAACGAATTTTTTTCTGTCTTCTTTGTCATCAAAATAGTCAGGGAATTTTCCATATCGATTAAAATAAATATAAAAAGCAGATACATACAACCCATGTACGCCCGTACGGTCTTTTCCGCTCTTGCAGTTACTTGCAACAATGCCATCTGATTGTTCAGCTAAGATATCAAGATAGGCTGCTTCAAATGCCTGTTTATTTCTGCCAGATGTTTTTATTTTGCTTAACGGATTCTTGTCTGGCTGCTGTAATCTGTTGAATTTAGCGAGTGCGTTATTAATTAAATCTCGCGTTTTCTGAGACGCCGTATCGTTATGTTGCGCTAATGCCGCAAGTTTCAGATGAATCTTAGCCTTTATTTTTTCATGAACCTCAGCTTGTCCTTGATGTTCGCTTATTTTTCTAAAGATATTAACGTGATTGTTGACTGCGTATATATCATACTGTTCAGTATGTGTTTCTCCAATTGTTCTGATAGCGCTGGATTGCCCATCAATGAGTTTTTTATCCGCTTTAGTCGCGGCTTTTATTGTTGCATCTGCTAATAGAGAGTGGAAAAGAACGGTTGGTTTGTTTAAGGTACCTGTTTGTGATGGCGGCACAGACTGTGCTAATACTTCCATTTGTTGTTCGATATTAAGCGCAGTCAATCGTTCGCGTTCTTCTTGATCTCGTACTTCATAAGGAACAGGGCTTGCTGACTTTGCGCTTCTAGAGAGCAAGATGGGAGGAGTTTCTTGACCTGCTACCGGCTCTACTAAGAGATAATCCATACGTGCATTTTTCAGCCCAGGCAGATTCTGCATAGCAGAAGACTGGAAAATTTTCTCAAAATTTTCCCATGCAATATTATCTGCCACGTTTTGCCGAGGGACACGTTCTATTAGCCAATCTTTCTCCCACTCTGTTAAAGTGTTAAACCATTTTGGTTTGTTATCACCATGTATCTTAAAATACTCTTCTCTCTGTGCGGCTGTTAACCTGTTACCATAAGGAATTTCTATTTGTATATAATTTTCTGATATTTCTTTTCCATGACCTGTGCTGTCCATCTGAAATTCTTGCATTAAAATGCGTTCTGCATTGAGATCCGCAACGAAATATTTTTCCATTTTTCTTATTTCATTCAGTATCTGATCATCGCTTTTTGTTGCGTTATCGCCAGATCCAACGCCAGCACCTGCATCTTGTTTCATTATACTAAGCAGGTCATTTGTAATGAAATCATCAAATGTTTTTTTAGGATTTTTTAACGTAGGATATTCTACAGTAACATTGTATTCTCTTATTTCCGCAATAATCGCGTTTGCTAGTTCGATTAAATGCTTTGTTTTTTCCTGATCTACTGAGCTAAGATTTAATATCCCACCAATAATGCTGAGTTTTCTCAAGTGTAAAGCGATGGCAGCTGTTCTGTCTAATTGTGATTTTCTGAGCGCGTCCGTATCTTTTGTAGCATTGTACCTGACATGCAAGACAGACACTTCTTTATTATCTAATGTAATTTGAATTTGCTGAGAAGCATAAGGTGGGTTTGTATACTTTAGTTTTTCGCACACATGCATCGCATTTTTAATGTTTTCTAGTAATGTCTCTTTATCTTGATTTTCTGGCAAGAGATTTGGTAAGTCGCGATTTTTTTTTCGAGTTCTTCCATGATGTATAGTTTTATGCGGCTCTAGCTCACCTCTTATTCTTTCCAAAACCAGAAGAACATCGGCTTGTTCTGACCTATTGTGCATAGTCTTTTCCTCGTCTTATCTCTCTCGCTTTATGTTTCATTATATCACAGGATTGCTTAACTATTGCTTAAATAAGGCAATTGATGGGCATATCTATTTTTATTTTAGACAGAATTTAAAAAGACATTATAAAATAACAGGTTAGACGTACGCAGGTTCCTTGCAGCTGAGAACTGTTAATAAAACCTTAAGCATGTTCACCAATTTTAGCCAGCAACTGGTCCAGCTCTCGCAGGGTGCGATAGTGAATAACAACTTTTCCCTTGCCTTTTGCATTGCAGGCAACGGACACGCGCATATTGAGTTGTCGTGACAGCTTTTCTTGTAAATGCACAATATCGGGATCCGCAGGTTTATTTTCTGAGGGTTTTTTAGGGTTTTGCAGATGGCGAATCACATTCTCCGTTTCACGCACGGAGAGCTCTTGCGCCACAATGCGCTGCGCAACTTCCAATTGCTGGTGGGCAGGAAGTGTAATCAGCGTGCGGGCATGTCCCATCTCAATTAGCCCATTGGCAATCATCTCTTTAATGGTGTCTGGCAATGCGCGTAACCGTAATAGGTTTGTTACCGCAGTCCGGGATTTACCAACAGCATCGGCCACTTCTTGGTGAGTCATACCAAATTCACGAATCAGCCTTTCCAAAGCCTCTGCTTCTTCAATAGGATTAAGATTTTCTCGTTGGATATTTTCAATCAGCCCGATGGCCATCGCTGTTTTATCAGGGATGTGTCGCACAATGACGGGTACAGAGGAGAGCCCTGCCAGTTTGGCAGCTTGCCAGCGCCTTTCTCCAGCGATGATCTCATATTTGTTCTTCCCCGCTTCCTTGGAAGGACGGGCGATCAGCGGCTGAATAACGCCCTGGTGGCGAATGGAATGCGCTAATTCCTCTAAGCTTTGTGGATCCATGTTGCGTCTGGGCTGGTATTTGCCGCGTGTCAGCAAATCGACGTGTATCTCTTGTAGTGTTTCTTGAGCAGGACTGTTATTTTTGCTTAAAATTTCTACAGATTGGCGTGTTTCTGCATTAGGATAAGAAAGTAATGCATCTAGTGACTTACCTAAACCGCGTTTTTTAACCATAGTGAGTAGAATCCTATTGTTGCGCCTGCTTTCAATTTATACAGGAATGTTGACTGTTGTTATCAAGCTTAATCAAACAACTGGTGAAATGGAATAGGGACTGTTGATTTTGCGTTAATTTTGCTACAGTAGGTCTTTTCCAAAGGCCTGAAAAAGGTAAGCGATGAAAAATCCTTTTCACGTGATAAAAGACCCCGTACACGGGACCATGCAGTTTACTTCTACGGAAGATGCCTGGGTCAAACCCTTCATGGATAGTCCGAATTTTCAACGACTTCGGCATATCAAACAATTGGGGCTGGGTGACTTTATCTTCCCAGGTGCCGTGCACACGCGGTTTAACCATTGCCTGGGCAGCTGTTATGTTGCCAGCCAAATTGCACATAAAATTGGTTTGGTTGACGAAGAACGGCAGCTGGTGATGATTGCTGCCTTATTGCACGATATTGGTCACGGTCCCTTCTCGCATGCTTTTGAAGGTATCTTTAAAGACAAACTTATTCGGCATGAAGATTGGACGCCTTATTTTTTAGCAGATTATGGAACGCAAGCTTTTTTCTCACACTATAACCGTTTGAATCCGCGTTACCATCTCACAGAAGAAAAATTTCGTGAAATAGCGAAAATGATTATGCACCAGCCTGTTGAAAAACAAGTATTGGCGGATGTGGTCTCTTCACAGTTGGATGCGGATCGCCTGGATTATTTATTGCGGGACAGTCATTTTTGTGGTGTACGCTACGGTGAATTTGATTTTCATTGGATGCTGCATTGCATGGCGATCGTGCAATCTCATCAAGGTGAGCGCTTAGGGATTACTTATAAAGGCGTGGGTGCTGTTGAACATTATTTAATGGCAAGACGTTTGATGACGCGCAACATCTATCATTTGCAGAAAAAATTGGGCTTAGAAGCTTTATTGGTGGAATGGTTGGTTGCGCTTGCTAAAAGCCTAGCCCATTACCAACCTTATACAGCGATTAAAGCCACTCAGCTAGGACAGTTTCTGATAGCAGCTGAGGCATTTAATGCGGAAATTGTTTCTGCAAAAGATCCACATCATACTAAAAAACAGTTTTTAGAAACTTACTATCAGCATTATAAAGCGCTTTGTGATTACGATATTTTTGCGTTGATTCGTCAGTTGGCCGAATTAGATGATGATGCGCCAGCTACGCAAATGGCTAAAAGATTGCAATCACGCGAGATGCCAGCTACGCGACGCTTAAATTTTTCTGATATCGCCCTGATAAGAAATAAAGTAGATGCGTTTAAATCGCAACATAAAAACGCTTTCCAAGATTGGCAGATGCTGCTGATTGAAACACCGCATCAATCTTATAGCGATGAAGATGATCCTATTTTAATGATAACTGAACAGGGTGATGTGCAAAGTATTACGCATTCTTCGCTGATGATTAATGCGATTTCAGATCGTTTAGAACATGTGGTTTTTCTGTGTGTGGACGCGGCGATGATGTCTGATCGACGTGTGATTGATTTTATACAGACTTTAGAGAGATAGTTATGTCACTACAAATCGTTGTGTTGGCTGCGGGCAAAGGCCAGCGTATGCATTCAGCGTTGCCTAAGGTACTGCATTTATTAGCAGGAAAACCTTTATTAGCGCACGTGCTTGAAACGGCATTAGCTGTTTCAACGGATCGTCACCCCATTGTGATTTACGGTCACTTAGGTGATCAAGTGAAAGCAGTGTTGTCACATTTTTCTGTGCAATGGGTTGAACAAACTGAACAATATGGTACAGGGCATGCTTTACTGCAAGCATTGCCGTATATTAATGATGCTGATCAGGTGTTGGTTTTGTCTGGTGACGTGCCTTTGATGCGCGCAGAAACAGTAAAAGCACTGATTGAAGAAACACCTGCTGGTGCAGTGGGTATGTTAACAGCGGTGTTAGACAATCCTAAAGGTTACGGTCGCGTGGTGCGGCATGCGTCCGGTGTGGTTCAACGTGTTGTTGAAGAGAAAGATGCAAATGAAGCAGAGCGACTCATACAAGAAATCAATGCAGGGGTTTATTTGGCGCCGGCTGCATTTCTAAAAACGTGTTTGCCTCTCTTGAATAAAGATAATGCGCAAGGGGAGTATTATTTACCAGATATGATTGTGGCAGCGATCAAAGAAAAAATGACCATAGTGACGGTGCAGCCTGCTTGTGTGTCGGAAATAAAAGGGGTAAATGATCGTGTGCAATTATCAGCGTGTGAGCGTCTTTATCAGCGACAATTGGCTGTTAGCTTGATGAAGCAAGGTGTGAGTATTGCTGATCCTGATCGTATAGATATTCGTGGAGAGGTAGAGATAGCGTCTGATGTTTATATTGACGTGAATGTGGTTTTAGAAGGCAATGTGAGGATTGGTACAGGATGTCATATTGGCGCGCATAGTGTGATACGCGAGAGTGTGCTTGCTCAGGATGTGGCAGTGCGATCGCATAGTGTGATTGAGGGTGCAGAGATTGGCGCAGCTTGTGTGATTGGTCCTTTTGCACGTATTCGTCCAGGGACAGTGCTCGCAGCAGAGGTGCATATTGGTAATTTTGTGGAGATTAAACAAAGCCAGATTGGTTTGGGTAGTAAGGTGAATCATCTCAGTTATATTGGCGATAGTGACGTTGGCTGTGCTGTGAATATTGGGGCGGGCACGATTACGTGTAATTATGATGGTGCTCATAAACATAAAACAGTGATTGGTGATAAGGTGCATATTGGCTCGGGCACGCAGCTTGTTGCGCCGATTATGGTTGGTGAAGGTGCGACAATTGGCGCAGGGTCAACGCTTGTTGTCGATGCACCTGCATATGCTTTAACACTCACGCATCAATTATCACAACGTAGTATTGAGGGTTGGGTGCGACCACGGAAAAAGTGATAGCTTCAGCGTCAGCGCTAGTCAATATCGCTGAGCCCACCACCCTCACTGGACAGGCTGGGTCTTCTTGGGGTTGTCCCTGTTGGTTCTGTTTGCTGTTTTACTTCGTTTTTTTGTTCGCCGACGAATGATAATCTTCTTAAAGGGGACGGCTGCACAGGGCTGCTTGAGCCTGAACCTGAGTGTGTCAGTGAGTTTGATCGTTCAGGTCTTGGTGTTCCAGAAGAACGCTCAGACCCTACGCTACTGCCAAGCTTTGCGGTGCTGCTTTCTTCCATTTCGACAGATTCTTTTTTCGACGCAGGCTTTGTTATGCCAAGGAACCTTGCTACTTCAATAGTAGCGTTCAGATAAGTCAAATAGATTGTTCTTTTTAATCCTATTTCTTTTATTGTGTTATATTTTAGTATCATATTCTCAATGATTTCTGCAATGAAAGTTACAACTCTGATGGGTGCTAACACAATTGCTTTTACTAACTGGTAAGAAGATAGTATTGGTATCGCTATTATTGTTGCTAATGCTACAAGGTAAAATCCAAGTGCTTTTTTTAAAAAACTTGTCTCTTGCAAGTATTTTTCGGCTTTAGCAATAAATTCTTCAATATTTTCGATCTTTTCTTGATCGCTTTTCATCGCTGGGTTTTTCATCACTGGTTCTTTAAGACCTTCTTTAGCCTTTCTTATAGTCCATTTTACAAATATGTCCATTCCAATATTGGGAAACAGTATTGCGGAAACCACTATTAAGGGGATAAGTAAAAGTTGTAGAACAGGAAGAACAATAGGCCACACGATATTTTTGATAAAAACAAACGGAATAAACAGAAATGGTACAAAAAGTATGTATGTTACTGCTAATATCTTGGCTAAGGGTGCAAGGTAACCTTCTAATCTGGCATATGTATCGCGATAGTGTTCATAATCTTTTATATCATAGCGTCTTAATTTTTTCTGTGAGTCAGAAAGTGCTTTATCGTATGCCGCGCGAGTGATAGGGTCAAATAAAATGTCATAAGCTTTCTTAGCATTATTAAATTCTTCTGCTGCTACTGCTTCAGCCTTTTTACTTTTATCAGGATGTACATACGTAGATCGCTTTTTGTATGCATAGCTAATGTCCACTTGTGTGATGCCGGCAAGTTTTTCTGGCGTTACTCTTCCGTCGATGAGCCCTAGCTCTTGGTAAAAATGGCTGTTTCTTGTTGTTCTTGATGTGGTCATAAAAAAGCGCCTCGTCCATCTATATAAAAATTTTACCTATTGTACACGGAAAATCCACGTAATGCAAGCCTGTTTAAATTTAAATCCCCTCATCTGCCCTGTCGGGCATCTTCTCCCGGAGGGAGAAGACATGCGAGGCTCGGCTTCAGAGGTGAACGACTACAATATTTTGTGGGATAACCCAGCGCGACCATGAGGGAGCGTCACGGTCGCGGTTCGGTAATGCGCTCTCGCGCGATGCGGATAGCGATCGCGTTGGGGTCTACATTTTCTTTGGCGGCACGTTCAAACACATCGTAAGCTGTCTCATAAATGTTGCTAATCTGTGCGTGAGATTCTTCAGTCGTTTTATGCGCATACATGGCCGCCACGTGAATCAATCCACCTGCGTTAATTAAGAAATCAGGCGCATACAAAATACCCCGTTCCTGCAAAAGCGAGCTATAACGATAGTGCGCTAATTGGTTATTCGCACTCCCAGCTACAATCGATACCTGCAATGCGCCTATTGTCGATAAATTCAGAACAGCACCCAGCGCGCAAGGTGCGAATACATCGGCTTTTACCTGATAAATTTCATCAGGACGACAAATCTCGGCATCAAATTCTTCAACACAGCGTTTTAACAGCTGTGGATTGATATCAGTCATCATTATTTTTGCGCCTAGCGCATGCATTTCTTTCGCTAAATAATAGCCCACGTGTCCCGCACCTTGAATCGCAACCCGTATACCCTCTACAGATGCTCTATTTAGCTTGAATTTAACAGCGGCTTCTATACCACGCTTGACACCTATTGCCGTTACCAAAGAAGGATCATTATCCAGCCCTGACGATGTGCAAGTCACAAAAGAGGTGCGTGTTGCAACCACATCCATATCCGGTGCATCTGTACCACTATCGACAGCAGTGATATAACGACCACCTAACTCATTCACAAAATCGCCGTAGCTTTCAAAATACGCTTTTCTATCTTTGATTTCTGCAGGTTTCATTAAAACAGCTTTAGCGCCACCATGCGGTAAATTGCTGATGGCTGCTTTATAACTCATCATATAACCTAAACGGAGCGCATCTTCCAAGGCATTTGCTGCCGAGTGATAAGGTACACAACGACAGCCGCCAATAGCAGGGCCACGTGTGGTACTATGAATCGCGACAAAAGCCTGTAATCCTGTTTTTTTATCAATTTTAGTATGTATTTGCCCATAACCCAGGGAGGTTGCATAGCGCATTAAGCTATCAAGTATGGTTTGTTTTTTGTGTGATTTCATCACGACATTCTCATTAAAAACTATTGCTTCTTAAACCGTTTAAACCGTCTGGCAACTTGAATTTGCGCAGCTGCTTCTGCTAATTCTGCCATTGCTCGTGCAACATCAATGCGAGTAGCTTTGCCAGATAATATTTTTTGCGCCTCTTCCTGAGCACGCAACGCTTTTTCTTCATCCAGATCATCGGCACGCATCGCGCTATCTGCTAAAACAGAAACAATATAAGGCTGCACTTCTAACAAGCCACCTGAAATATAAAACACATTCTCTTCTTGGTTCGTAGAAACAAGACGTACATAGCCAGGCTTTAATCGCGTTAACAGCTGAGAATGCCCAGGTGCAATGCCGAGTTCACCTTCCTCTCCTGTCACAAATACCATTGCAATCTCGCCAGAGAAGATTTTTTTCTCCGCGCTCACGATGTCTAAGCGAAACACATCAGGCTTCATAAGCTCCCTGCCTTCTCCACAGCTTCATCTATTGTACCAACCATATAGAAAGCCTGTTCAGGTAAATGATCGTAGTCACCATTTAAAATACCTTTAAAGCCACGCAAGGTTTCTTTAATTGGTACATAACGACCCTTCGTGCCGGTGAAAACCTCTGCAACAAAGAAAGGTTGTGATAAAAAGCGCATGATTTTACGTGCACGTGACACGGTCAAGCGATCCTCTTCAGATAGCTCATCCATACCTAAGATAGAAATAATATCTTTGAGTTCTTTATAACGTTGCAGCGTTTTCTGCACGGACAAAGCAATATCATAATGTTCTTGTCCAACAACAAGCGGATCTAACTGACGACTGGTTGAATCCAGCGGATCAATCGCAGGGTAAATACCTAATTCTGCAATTTGTCGTGATAACACAACAGTCGCATCCAAGTGCGCAAAGGTTGTTGCAGGCGAAGGATCTGTTAAATCGTCCGCAGGGACATAAACCGCTTGCACAGACGTAATAGAACCCGTTTTGGTAGAGGTGATACGCTCTTGCAATACACCCATTTCCTCTGCCAATGTAGGTTGGTAACCAACAGCAGAAGGAATACGACCGAGCAATGCAGATACTTCCACACCCGACAAGGTGTAACGGAAAATATTGTCCACAAAGAACAAGACATCTCGACCTTCATCACGGAAACCTTCCGCAATGGTCAATCCTGTGAGTGCAACACGCAAGCGGTTGCCAGGTGGTTCATTCATCTGACCATAAACCAACGCAACTTTGCCCAATACATCGGAATCTTTCATTTCGTGATAGAAATCGTTACCTTCACGCGTACGCTCACCCACACCGGCAAAGACAGACAATCCCGCATGTTCTTTTGCAATATTATTAATGAGTTCCATCATATTAACGGTCTTACCCACACCCGCACCGCCAAAGAGTCCTACTTTTCCACCTTTTGCAAAAGGTGCAACCAAATCAATGACCTTAATACCTGTTTCTAGAATCTCTTGTGATGCAGCCAATTCATCGAAAGCAGGCGCTTTACGGTGTATAGGCATATGTTGAGTGGTGTTAATAGGACCGCAGTTATCAATTTCTTCGCCCAACACATTCATAATACGACCCAAAGTCGGATGACCCACAGGCACGGTGATTGGCTTGCCTGTATTCATCACAGGCAATCCTCGGCACAAGCCATCTGTGGAACCCATCGCAATCGTACGCACCACATTGCCACCAATTTGTTGCTGTACTTCTAACACGCGTCTGATATTTTTTTCCGTATCTTCCGCAACAAGCGCATCGTAAATGCGTGGCACTTCACGTGCTGGGAATTCGACATCCACAATCGCGCCAATAATTGCAATAATCTTACCAACTTTTTCTGAATTCATTTGTCTGACTTCACTCATTTTACCACCTCAATACTTAAATGACCGACGCACCAGCGACGATTTCCGATAATTCCCGCGTAATACCTGCCTGACGTATCTTGTTATGAACTAATTCTAAATCGGAGATCAATTCATCTGCATTATCCCCTGCGTTTTTCATCGCAATCATACGCGCAGCTTGCTCACTTGCAATATTTTCTGTGACACCGCTATACACTTGCGATTCAATATAACGCGTGAGCAAGAAATCTAGCAATAAAGGTGCATTATCCGGCTCGTAAATATAATCCCAAGCATATTTAATTTCCCTATCTTCTGAAGGAATCAAGGGTAGCAACTGTTGCACTCTCGGCTGTTGGCGCATGGTGTTGATAAATTGATTTGAACAAAGATATAAGGCATCAATGCGCTTTTCGCGATAAGCATCCAGCATTACTTTCACAACGCCAATAAAATCAGCCAACACAGGCGCATCACCCAAGTCGCGTTGATGTGCAACAACGTGCCCACCAATACGTTTGAAAAACCCCATTGCTTTGTTGCCAATCAAGCTCAAATCTATTTCGACACCACTACTTAGTTCGCGTTCAACAGAACGCATCACCAATTTCAAGAGATTTGTATTTAAACCACCGCATAAGCCACGGTCTGTTGAAACAACAAGATAGCCCGATCGCTTAACAGGACGAATTTGCATATAAGGAGAAACGTATTCTGGATTACCCGCTGCAATATGCCTGATCACATTCAATATTTTCTCTGCATAAGGCAAAGCAGCCGCCATCCGATCCTGCGTTTTACGCATTTTACTGGCTGCAACCATCTCCATTGCCTTAGCAATTTTCTTCGTGTTTTTCACACTACGAATTTTCTGACGCAGCTCTTTAGCGGTAGCCATAAAAAATTCCTATTGATCCCAGGATTGATTTGCTTTGAATGATTCTAAGATGGTTCGCAGTGTTTGCGTCACCTCATCATTTAAAGCGCCTGTTTCATTAATGCGATTTTCAAAATCGCTGTAGTCTGAACGTAAATAATCCATTAATTCTTGTTCAAACATAGCGATACGATTTAAAGGCACATCATCCAAATAGCCCTGATCAGCTGCGAACAAGATGGTGGCTTGTTGGGCAATGGAAAGTGGCAGGTATTGTTTTTGCTTCATTAATTCAGTAATACGTTGGCCACGCTCTAACTGTTTGCGTGTTGCCTCATCTAAATCAGACAAGAATTGCGAGAAGGCAGCCAATTCACGGTATTGTGCGAGCGCTAACCGTACACCACCCGCATATTTCTTAATCACCTTCGTTTGCGCTGCACCACCCACACGAGAGACAGATAAACCCGCGTTAATAGCAGGGCGTATGCCGGCATTGAATAAGTCTGTTTCTAAGAAAATCTGACCGTCTGTAATGGAGATCACATTGGTTGGTATGAAAGCGGAGACGTCACCAGCTTGTGTTTCAATAATGGGGAGCGCTGTGAGTGATCCTGTTTTACCTGTTACGCGACCTTCTGTTACTTTCTCAATGTACTCTGCGCTCACACGTGCTGCACGCTCCAACAAACGTGAATGTAAGTAGAACACATCTCCTGGATAGGCTTCGCGACCAGGTGGACGGCGTAATAATAAAGAGATTTGTCTATAAGCCCAGGCATGTTTTGTAAGATCGTCGTAGATGATCAACGCATCTTCGCCCTTGTCACGGAAATATTCTCCCATGGTGCAACCAGTATACGCTGCAATATATAACATCGCAGCAGGATCGGAAGCTGTTGCAGCCACAACAATAGTATTTTCTAATGCACCGTGCTCCTCTAGTTTACGAACAACATCTGCAATAGAAGAAGCTTTCTGTCCAATAGCAACATAAACACATTTCACACCCGTGTTACGTTGGTTGATAATGGTATCAATCGCAATAGCGGTTTTACCTGTTTGCCTATCACCAATGATTAATTCGCGCTGTCCGCGACCAATTGGCACCATGGCGTCAATGGCTTTTAATCCGGTTTGTAATGGTTGCGAAACAGCGTGGCGGTAAATCACACCAGGTGCCACGGTTTCAATCGGCATAAATTTATCAGCCTTAATAGGCCCTTTACCGTCTATAGGATTACCAAGCGCATCGACAACGCGACCTAATAGGGCTTCACCCACAGGCGTTTCTAAAACGCGTCCGGTACATTTTACCACTTGGCCTTCGGATAAGCCGTCGATTCCTTCTGTGCTACCCAGCACGACGATACCAACCGCATCGGTACCTAAGTTTAAAGCCAGGCCGCGTGTGCCATTGGAGAATTCAACCTGTTCTCCCTGCACCACTTTATCCAAGCCACAAGCAGTCACAATACCATCTCTGACATCCAGTATTTTACCTTGTGTTCTAAACTCCGGACCCGGATCCAATGCATGAATACGTTCTTTCAGTAACTCACTGATTTCTGTAGGACTCAACTGTTTTACTTGCATAATTAATTACCTTTTAACGAGATAGACTTTCAAATAAACGCGCAAGTTTGCCACGCACAGAAGCATCAATCACACTGTCACCCATATAGATGACAGCGCCAGCGATAATAGCCGGATCAATCTCTGTTTGTAGCACCACTTCTTGTTGCACACGTTTTGTGAGTAGGGATGTTAACTTACGACGATAATCTTCTGTCATTTCGACCGCTGTGACGACACGTGCTGTTTTCATTTTCTCAAAATCAGCACAGTAACGATCGAACAATTCGACAACTTCTTTTAATAAGTTGAGCCGCTTATTTTTAGCGAGTAGTAAGAGAAAGTTCTTTTGCAAAGCATCAACGTACTGATCCAATACCTCTAAAAATAAACTGGCTATTTTCTCATAAGACACATCGTAGCCATTTAACAATTTTACCACTTCAGGTTGGTTTGCCATATAAACTGCAAGCTTCAGGAATTTCTTCCATGCGGCTAACTGCTGTTGATCGCGCGCACTTTCAAATGCCGCAACAGCGTAAGGTCTTGCAATAGAATAAGCATTTACCATACTGATTAGATCTCTTCTGCTAATTGGTTCAGTAAGTCAGTATGTGCAGCAGAATCGACTCGTAAACGAATCACTTTTTCTGCACCTGTGACAACCAAATCCGCTAACTGTGATTTTAGCGCTGCTTTCGCTTGTGCTACTTCACGCGTAATGTCACCTTGCGCCATTTCAATAATGCGCGCACCTTCGATTTTAGCCTGTGACTTAGCTTCTTCTATTAAGCTCATGCCATGTGCGTGTGCTTTGTCGACAATGCTGGTTGCCTCTTGCCTTGCTTGGTGAACAATGGAAGCAGACTGATCCGCTGCCAATGCCAGCTGACGTTTGCTCTCTTCTGCTGCAGCTAAGCCCGCAGCAATTTTCTTTTCACGTTCATGCATTGCTTTAGTGATCGGCGGCCACACATATTTCATGCTAAACCAAACCAAAATCGCAAACGTGATGAACTGTCCAATAATCGTGGCATTAATATCCATGACTACTCCTCACCTTAAGCACCCGTCGTTGTTTTAGCAGCTTCTGTAATCGCAGCAACAAAAGGGTTGCTTGCAAAGAACAAGAATAATCCCATCACGATAGAGATGGCGGCAAACGCGTCGAGTAAGCCTGCTACGATAAACATACGAATCATTAACATGGGTCCAAGTTCTGGTTGGCGTGCCACACCTTCCAAAAACTTACCACCTAATAAGCCGAAGCCAATACCCGTACCAAGCGCAGCTAAGCTAATCAGCAATCCTGCTGCTAATACGCTAAATCCTTCTACTTGACCAATAATACTAATGATTTCCATGGAACCTCCTCAAATTAACGTGTAACAAAAAAAATCTAATGCGCATCATGCGCCATGCTAATATAAATAATAGTTAGCATCATAAATAAGAACGCTTGTAGCGTGATAATCAAAATGTGGAAAATGGCCCAGATAGCACCTGGTGGCCACTGCGCCCACCAAGGCATCACAGCAATCAAAATAAAGATGAGTTCGCCTGCAAACATGTTGCCGAAAAGTCGCAAGGCCAGCGAAATGGGTTTCACGCACTCTTCTACTAAGCGAAATGCCACATTTAAAGGGAATAGATAAGGGCCAAAGGGAAAGGTTAGCATCTCTTTTGCCAAACGGTGTTTCTTAGCTTTTAGATTAAACAAGACAATCAGGAAGAAAACAGTAAACGACATCGCAAACGTTGTATTTGGGTCTGCGGTGGGGACTGCTTTAAAGTGTTCGAAGCCAAAATGTGCTGCGATTTTAGGTAGCAAATCGACAGGCAGCAGGTCCATCGCATTCATAAAAAAGACCCACACAAAAATGGTCAGTGCGAGGGAGGGTAAGAAGACGGTCTTGTGATGAAAAATTTCATGAACAGAATTGTTAACAAATTCAATGATAATCTCGACGGCATTCTGTAACTTGCCTGTTGGTGTTTCCTGCATGCGTGTGGCAACGAAGCGCATGGAAGCGAATGCCAGCACAGCAACGACTAAGGAGACAAGCATCGTGTCGATGTTCAGCGTCCAAAAACCCCCGCCCGAGCCAATATGCAGCGTTTTCAAATTGAGCGTTAAATGCTCAAGATGATGCTGAATATATTGTGCAGGGTTAATGTTACTGGCTTCTGCCATTTGCTACCTCTGTTAAAAGCTTGCGCAGACTACTTTCTTAAAAAATGTACAATACAGGCTATCCAAAAAGAAATGATCGCGCCTACAAATCCGACGAGCACGGATAATAAACTAACTGGTAAGTATTTAACAATATATAAAAACAAAATTCCGCTTAAAAAAAGTTTAATTGCCTCTCCGGCAAAAAAAGCAGCAACAAATTTGTTCATTTGGTGGGCACCTGTATATCTAAATACCCAAAACACGAAAAAGAGATTAGGGAGTACGTACGCCAACCCACCGGCCAGTACAGAGCCGCCGATACGTAAATCTTTTAATAAGATGGCAGCCAGCGTGAGTAATAAAACACCCATAATTTGATTTATTACTATACTAAAAGCTTCTTTTTGTATTATTTTTTTTAGTCTTGGGGCGGGCATCGGGAAAATCCTTCAATAAAAACAACGAGTCGTGATCTTAGAGGAAGGGAATATCTTGGTCAACGACCAGCTTTGAAATGTGACAATATTCGGGGTACAATACGCCAACTTTAGAAGGAATATGATGAGATGTGCGGTATTGTAGGTGCAATTGCGGAGCGACCCGTTGCAACGCTGTTAATAGATGGATTGAAGAAACTGGAGTATCGAGGCTACGACTCTGCCGGTATTGCGACCATCAACAATTGCGCTTTTGGTCGAGTGAGAGTCAGCGGTAAAGTTGATGAATTGCACGGCGCCATCTCCGCCAATCCTGCAGAGGTTAATGGGAATGTCGGTGTAGCACACACACGCTGGGCGACCCACGGTGTGCCTAACGAAGAAAATGCGCACCCCTTTATTTCTCATGATACATTCGCTTTAGTACACAATGGCATTGTTGAGAACCATGCTGATATTCGTAAAAAGCTAGAACAAGTTGGGTATACTTTTTTATCAGGGACAGATACGGAAGCGGTTGTGCATCTGATCCACTATCATTTTTCAACAACACAAGATTTACTGGCAGCTGTGACAAATGCTGTCAAAGAGTTAAAAGGTGCTTATGCACTCGGTATTCTTTCTAAAGCGCATGCAGATCGCTTGATTGCTGTGCGTCAGGGTTGTCCTTTAGTGATTGGTAAGGGCAAGAATGAAAACTTTATCGCATCGGATCCCTTAGCGTTACTTGCGCTTACGAAGGAGTTTATCTACCTCGAAGATAATGATATTGCAGATATTTCTCTTAACGATATCAGCATCTATGATTTAGACAAAAAACGTATTCATCGAGAGCACTATACGCTTTCTATTTCACAAGATATGGTGTCGCGTGGTCAGTACAGACATTACATGAAAAAAGAAATCATGGAGCAACCTGCTGCCGTGCAGGCTTGTTTGGAAGATCGCATCACATCGGATCACACATTGCCCGGCATTTTTGGACCAGAAGCAGAAGCTGCTTTTGCAAAAGCGGCGCATATACAACTTGTTGCTTGCGGTACCAGTTATCATGCTGCACTGATTGCGGCTTATTGGATTGAATCGATTGCGGGTATTCCTTGTTCCGTTGAAATTGCGAGTGAGTTTCGTTACCGCGATATTGCACCGCAGCAAAATAGTTTATTTGTCACGTTATCGCAATCAGGGGAAACGGCTGATACGCTTGCTGCATTGCGGTTAGCGAAGAAAATGTCTTTTATCAACACGCTTGTGATTTGCAATGTGTTTGGTAGTACGATGTTGCGTGAGGCTGGGTTGCGTTTCCTAACGCGAGCAGGCATAGAAATTGGTGTTGCTTCAACAAAAGCATTTACTACGCAGCTCGCTGCATTGTTTTTGTTAGCGCTGCGTTTGGGCGAACATCACGCAAAGAATAGTGATTTAGAAGGCGTGCTTGTCAAAGCATTACATGAATTGCCTGCTTTAATACAAGCCGTGTTAGCACAGGATGATGCGATTGCACAGCTGGCGAAGTCTTTCACGCATAAAGAGCATGCGATCTTTTTGGGTCGTGGGATGTTATATCCTATTGCGCTAGAAGGCGCGTTGAAGATGAAAGAAATCTCTTATATTCATGCAGAAGGCTATCCAGCAGGAGAATTAAAGCACGGTCCTTTAGCGTTGGTAGATAAGAATATGCCTGTGATTGCAATGGTGCCAACCAATGCGTTGCTAGAGAAGAACTTATCTAATTTGCAGGAAATTCGTGCGCGTGGTGGCAAGTTGGTTATCTTTACGGATCAGGTAGCGTTGACTGAGCAAGCGGCTTTTGCTGAGGCGCAAGTGATTCAAATGCCAACAACGCATGCGTTGTTGAATCCTATTTTGTATGCAATAGCGATGCAGTTGCTGGCATACCATGTTGCTGTATTGAAAGGGACGGATGTGGATCAGCCACGTAATTTAGCAAAATCAGTGACTGTAGAGTGATGGTGTTTTTGTTTAAAACCTGGTGCAGGATCGCATCAGTTTAAAAATAAGGAGATCGTGATGAAAGTAGAGAATGTAGGTGGTTTATCTCAAGCATTTCTTGATGAAGCGCCAGAGAAAATCAAAGAAATCGTTCAGTTTGTGTTAAAACCAAATAATAAAATCCCTGTAGATAAATTGAGAGCAATGGCAAATTTTTTGAGTGCCAATCTAAAGGTGGTATGGTTGTATCCTGATGCCTTGGTTGCGCTAGGGTTGGTTTATGAGAAGTTAGGGGATACGAAGCTTGCGCATGAAACATATCAAATGGCACGCCAGCGTCACCCAGAGCAACAAGAAGCTTATTTTCGTGCAGCAGCGTTGTGTTTAGAGGAGAAGAGATATATGAATTGCCGTGAGATATTAAATCGTCTGAAAAAATATGTTCCTGCTGCGGGCACTTCTCCCCGATACAATGCATTAATGCAAAGTGCTGAGGAAGGCATTAAGAAATTCTCTGATGCGAAAACTGCTTCAGAGGCACCTTTGGCGTTTGTTCATGAATACGATGTGTTGTTGCGCGCGATGGAAAATGGTGGTGCGATTAATCCTGCGTCGTTGTTTGGTAATCTAGCAGGTCTGAATTTAGCGAAAGCGGGTTTGTTTGGGGCTGCTAAGCAACCTGGGCAGGATAATCGTCGCCTTAGGCCAGTTAAGCAGCGGTAGTTTTGCAGCAAAAATAAATATCCCCTCATCCGCGCGGTCGGATCTTCTCCCGGAGGGGCTTTGTTGAATAAATCGGAGACGCTTTTGGAGGCACTCGGTGTAACCGAGCCGCGACCGTGAGGGAGCGTCACATGAATCTGATAAAAGATGGTGTATAACAGTGCAACATTTTAACCACTTAATATCATAAAGTAAGAAATTTCAGCTAAAAGTTATAGCACAGTGACGCTCCCTCACGGTCGCGGCTCAGTTACACCGAGTGCCTCA
>DATLOT010000032.1:0-13933 GCA_035536095.1 Gammaproteobacteria bacterium
TTCTTACTTTATGATATTAAGGTGCCATTTAACGGTAGAAATGTTGCATTGTTTTACACCAGCTTTTATCAGATTCATGTGACGCTCCCTCACGGTCGCGGCTCGGTTACGCCATCTCCGATTTATTCAACAAAGCCCCCAGGGGGAGAAGGCATGCGAGACAAGGCCTCAGAGATAGATCGCCGCCCCTTTGTGTAAACAACGCATGTCTTCTCCCCCTGGGAGAAGGTGCCCGACAGGGCAGATGAGGGGATATCAAGCAGCATTACAAAATAATAACCAGTTTGGCGCCCCTTGTTTTTTTACTTATTATGCAATAGATTCACCTACAGGTGTCCATTTTAATGGAGCCTTCTAACACATTTCTAAGGAGTGATGCATGGCAATACCTGAAATGTCTGATTGTGACCTCAAGGGTAAGTTGGTTTTAATCAGAGAAGATTTTAACGTACCTCTTAAAAACGGCGTAATCACAAGCGACCAACGTATTCAAGCTGCGCTTCCCACCATCAAACAAGCACTGAAAGCAGGCGCAAAGACCGTCATGCTCATGTCTCATCTCGGCCGGCCAGAAGGCGCGATCGATGAAAGCGCTTTTTCTTTAGCCCCCGTTGCAAAATTACTGTCGAAATTGTTAAAAATGGACGTCCCCCTCATCACAGACTGGATAGACGGCGTGGATGTAGGCGATGCCAAAGTTGTGTTATTAGAAAATGTACGCTTCGCGCACGGCGAAACAGAAAACAATGTGGAGCTTTCTAAAAGAATCGCAGGATTATGCGATGTCTTTATCATGGATGCTTTTGCGACTTCCCATCGTACCGAGTCATCAACCTACGGTGCGATCAAATATGCAAAAGAAGTCTGTGCAGGCCCTCTCTTGCTCTCTGAATTAAGAACGCTAGAAAAAATCATGAAAAAACCTGCCCATCCTGTTGTTGCTATTGTGGGTGGCTCTAAGGTCTCCACCAAGCTGTCACTTCTGAATTCTCTTGTAAAAACAGTAGACTACCTCATTATTGGTGGCGGCATTGCCAATACTTTCTTAGCTGCTGAGGGCGATACCGTTGGCAAATCACTTTACGAGCCAGATTTAATTGACGAAGCAGAACGTTTGATGGTCGAAGCAAAAAGTCGGGGTGCGGAAATTCCTGTGCCAACTGATGTGGTCGTAGCAGAACGTCTTGCAGAAGGCGTTGAAGGGCAAGTACGCCTGGTATCGCAGATTGATGATAAAGAAAAAATATTTGATATTGGTCCGGATACCGTGAAACGCTTTGTCGCTATTATTAAAAAAGCAAAAACCATTTTATGGAATGGCCCAATAGGCGCTTTTGAAATAGAGGCTTTCTCAGAAGGTACAGAAACAATCGCTAAAGCCATTGCAGAAAGCAAAGCCTTTAAAGTCGCTGGCGGTGGCGATACCTTAGCAGCGATAGAGAAATATAAAATTAGCGATAAGATTGACTACATCTCAACAGGTGGTGGTGCATTTTTAACAGTGTTAGAAGGCAAGACACTCCCTGTCATTGCTGCACTGGAAGACAGAGTAGAAGCTTAGAGAGGATTATGGATTACATTCGGCACACTAAAATTGTTGTTACGCTTGGGCCTGCTTTGGATAAAGAAGAAATGTTGGAGCGGGTTATTTTAGCGGGCGCTGTTGTGTTTCGTGCCAATTTCTCTCATGGTGATATCAGTACGCATGAACGACGCATCGATCAAGTACGCACCATTGCAGCGCGCCATGGGAGAACGGTTGCGATTTTAGTGGACTTACAAGGCCCCAAAATTCGCATTGGTCGTTTTAAAAATAAGAAAATAAAATTAGAAGAAGGCCAGTCCTTTATCTTAGATACCGCATTAGGTGAAGAAGAAGGCGATGAATCTGCTGTTTCCTTAGATTATAAAGACTTACTGAAAGATGTGAACCCAGGAGACACATTATTACTGGATGATGGTCGTTTGGTTTTTGGTGTAGCACATATCACAGGGCCGAAAATCCATTGCACGGTGACGGTGGGTGGCGAATTATCTAATAATAAAGGTATTAATCGCTTGGGTGGTGGGTTGTCTGCCGCCGCTTTAACAGACAAAGACCGTGCTGACATTCAAGATGCCGTGCGTCTACATGCAGATTATATTGCTGTCTCATTTCCGCGAAACGCCGAAGACATTCACGAAGCACGTGCACTATTAAAAAAAGCAGGTGGTCAACCTGGCATTATCGCAAAAATTGAGCGTACAGAAGCAGTGACGAATATAGAAGGTATTATTGATGCCTCTGATGCTGTGATGATTGCACGCGGCGATCTTGGTGTGGAAATTGGCGATGCTGAATTGCCTGCCACACAGAAAAAAATTATTAAAATTGCAAAACGGTTTAATAAACCGGTTATTACCGCGACACAGATGTTAGAAACCATGATTCAAAATACCATCCCCACACGTGCAGAAGTGTCTGATGTCGCAAATGCTGTGCTAGATGGTACAGATGCGGTCATGTTGTCGGGTGAAACAGCCGTTGGTAAATACCCAGATAAAGCCGTTGCTGCGATGGATAGAATTTGTTTAAGTGCAGAGAAACATCGCCCTATTCATTCCATACGGGGTTATTATCGCGATCAAGATTTAGAATTTGTGGATCATGCCATTGCACGTGCGACAATGTACACCGCGAATCATCTTGATATTAAAGTCATTATTGCCTTAACAGAATCAGGTACGACGCCTTTGTTAATGTCTCGCATGAATTCTCATATTCCTATTTATGGTTTGAGTCGACATGAAGCAACACTCAGACGTATGTCGCTTTATCGGGGCGTTTATCCTATTTGGTTTGATGCCACGCCGATTGATAGACGCATCCTCAATCAAGCGGCTGTCGAAGAGCTGCAAAATAAAGGCTTGGTCAGTCGAGGTGATTTGGTTATTATTACAAAAGGCGACCTGATTGGTGTGCATGGACGCACGAATTCAATGAAAATTGTAACCGTCGAATAGGATAGGAGGGCAGGTGTATGCTAAAGCAAATCGTTGCAGCAACGTTGTTATTATCCAGTGCCGTTAGCTATGCAGTTGAAAAAAATGATGTTGATGCGATTCGCAACACGCCCCTACCGGGCACCATTGCTCTCACATTCGATGACGGCCCAAATCCAACTTTCACACCGCAGATTTTAGCGATTTTGAAGAAAAATAATATTAAAGCCACTTTTTTTGTTGTGGGTGCAAATGCAAAAGCATACCCGGAACTCATTAAGCAAATTCACGATGAAGGACATGTGGTTGCAAGTCACTCGCAGACGCATCCTATGTTAACAAAATTATCGGATAAGCAGTTAAAGGTTGAAATTTCAGAGCCTAGCGAGATTGTGAATAACATTATTGGCATTAAGCCAAGGTGCTTGCGCTATCCTTTTGGAGCTTCAAATGCGCATGTTCGTGCAGAAATTCGTGCTTATGGTATGAAACCAACGCCGATGGGCTTTAATTCTTTTGATTATGAACGCCCCGGCACTCAGAAAATTGTTAGCCAAGTATTGAATAATATTTATTCTAAGCAAGTGATATTGATGCACGATGGCTTTGCTAAACGCGAGCAAACTGTTGCTGCACTTCAGACCATTATAGACGGCGTGCGAAACAAAAAATTAGGATTCAGTACGATTTGTTAATCCGACCGTAACGCTTCGATGGGATCTAATTTCGCAGCCAAATAAGCAGGATAGTAGCCGAAGAAAATACCCGTTACAACGGATACCGTGAAGCCAACAAGGGGTGGCCATAAGAAAAGTGCGAACTCCCAGCCCCAGCAAAGCGCGATAATATAGGAAACCAAGATACCGACAAAGACGCCTAAAGTGCCGCCAATAAAAGAAAGCATCACGGCTTCTGTTAAGAATAATTTAACAATATCGCTGCGCTTAGCGCCAACAGCCAAGCGAATGCCGATTTCACGACGTCGCAATACGACTGAAACAAGCATCATATTCATAATACCAATGCCGCCCACAATCAGCGAAATACTCCCAATGATGCCGAGAAAAATCGTCAGAATATCGCTCTCTTTTTCCATACTGGCAATGAGTTCCTTCGCACTTCTAAAGGAAGGCTGCTGATCATTCAACAGGCCTTTCAGTTTGTTGGAAAGATTTGTTTCAACACGTGAAATATCTGCTGAAGGCGCCAACCGCATCACAATATTAGCAATATTGGCATACCGAGAGATTAATGTAGAAGTCAATATTGGTACCATAATCGTATTGTCAATATTTGCGTAAATAAAACTGTTTTCTTGCCAAGCGGCCGCAATGCCAACGACAACAAAAATATGATTTTTACCAACTTGTATGGTTTGCCCAATGGGATCTCTACCAGAATGCTGTTTGATAAATGCTGCAATGTTTTGTCCAACAACACAATAAAAAGCATATTTATCAAACGTAGAAATGAATCGCCCTGCTTCTAAGTGTATGTTAACAACCGTTGCAAAATGATCCGTTACACCTAGGACACCGCTATTTAATGTTTCTCCCTGAAAAAATAGTGGATAAAATAGTTGCGTATAGGGTGCAACTTCTACAATGGCAGGATCTGCTTGCTGAAGATGCGTCGCGTCTTCTAATGTGAGGTTTTCTAATCGCCCGCTGACCACTTTGCCTTGTTCCGTGTTCATGTGAAAACTGACCGCAAGCAAATCTGTGCCGAGCGCTTTAAATTGTTTGAGCGCTTCATGTGTTGCAAGCTCACCGCCCGACACCATTGCGACAACAGAAGCCGTCCCTACCAGTATGCCAAGTAGCGCAAGCGAAGAGCGCAACTTAGTAAATCGTAGATTACGTAGACCTTCTTTTATGTGGTCAATGAGTTGCATGTCTACCTCGAACCATTGTAACTATTTTCAATTGTGATTTTTTCTCACGCACCTACGGTGCTTAAAAAGGCGTAGTGGGTTTCTCCTAAACCCCAGGCTGCGCGCTACCGCGCTTACCTGGGGCTGTAAAGCTTTCGGTCGTAAACGACCTGATTGCGTTGTTGTTTTATGCGATCAACCCAAAATGCGTTCAATTTTGGTTAATCCCATAGCGTCACGACATAACCAGGCCGTTTACGGCCGCAAGTTTTATAGCCCCGGCTGAGGATTGCGAAGCGAAGCGTAGCAATCCGAAGGCCGGGGTAATGCCAACCACCTTACGCTTTTAAGCACCGTAGGTGCGTGAGAAGAAATTCACCCCCCACTTATTCAGGCAATTTGCTCATTCTTTGACCGCCACAAATCAGCCTTATTGTTATTGCAGGTTAAGTTTGCTAGCATTTTGATCCACAATGACGGTAAAGGCAAGGTATGGTCTGGCTCCTGTTTTCTCATCTCACATCACCCAAGAAATTCTACTCTTTGAGTCAGGTTCTATTGCCGTTTTTAACGATTATTTTCGTTCTGGGATTGTTATACGGGATGATTGGTGGTCTGATTTTATCACCCGCCGACTATATACAGGGTGATGGGTTCAGAATCATCTATGTACATGCGCCTTCCGCCTTCTTATCTCTCTTTATTTATGCTGTGATGTCGGGCGCTGCCTTCTGCGGGGTTGTGTGGCGCCTGAAGCTGGCTTTTCTGGTGATGCGGTACAGCATGTCCATTGGCGCTGGCTTTACCTTCTTAGCATTGCTCACGGGGAGCTTGTGGGGTAAACCCATGTGGGGAACGTGGTGGATCTGGGATGCCCGGCTCACATCAGAACTGATATTACTATTTTTATATATCGGTACGATGTTATTTCAATCCGCTGTCTCTCAGAAACAACACGCTGAACGCATGACGGCTATGTTGGTGTTGGTTGGTTTTGTTGATATTCCGATTATTCATTATTCTGTCTATTGGTGGAACACCTTGCACCAAGGTGCGACGTTAAAAATCTTTGCACCTTCTACTATTGATCGTTCGATGCTTTATCCGCTGTTGTCGATGATCGTTGCTTTTTTAGCATACTATGCGATCGTGTTGTTTATGCGTATACGGTATGCTTTGACAGCCTTATCCAATAATCACCATTGGCTGGAGCATTTATGATAACACTGATACATTTTATCGAGATGGGTGGTTACGGAAAATATGTTTTTAGCGCTTACAGCAGCGTGATGCTTTTTTTATTGATACAGTGGTTCTTGCCGTGGCGTGCTTGGCGACGCTATGTGCGAGCGCAGAATAAAAAATATGAATAAAATCCATAAAACACGGCTGTGGTTATTGAGTTTATTTTTATTTGGCTTAGGTCTAGCAACTGCTTTGTTGTTGTATGCACTTAAACAAAATATCAATGCTTTTTTAACCCCTTCTCAAGTGACAACCCTTGCTGGAAAATCCGATTATCATTTTCGTCTGGGTGGTTTGGTGAAAGCTGGCAGCTTGAAACGAGACCCAAATAGTTTAGAAGTGCGATTTATAGCGAGCGATTTAAAACGTGAGATACGGGTGCGCTATGTTGGTGTCTTGCCGGATTTGTTTCGCGAAGGAAAGGGGATGATTGCCGAAGGACATCTGGATCAACAGGGTGTGTTTGTCGCAACGCAAATATTAGCGAAGCATGATGAGAATTATACGCCTGTGGGGTTAGGCGCAAATTAAAACAAGCATCTCCCTCCCCTCATCCGCCCTGTCGGGCACTCGGTGTAACCGAGCCGCGACCGTAAGGGAGCGTCACATGAATCTGATAAACGATGCTGTGTAATAATGAAACAGTTTAACCATTAGAAAGCAATTTACTATTATGAAGTAAGAAATTTCAGCTAAAACTTATAATACAGTGACTCCCTGCCGGTCGCGGCTCGGTTACACCGAGTGCCTCACAGAGCATTTCCGATTTATTCAACAAAGCCCCCAAGGGAGAAGGCATGCGAGACGACGCCTTGGACTCAAATCAAATCATTACGCCTGGGGACGCTTATTTAACTGCGCAACGGTCTGCTCAACAAAATCAGCGTTCTTCTGTGCGCTCTTCAACTGTTTTTTAGCGCGATTAAATATTCCCGCTTCAATCACCGCACACCGAGCTGACGCTTCTTTTGCTTTTCGCACTGGGCCGTTCATCATTTTCCGAGAAGCACCTGTCCTGTTACCCGTCACTACCGCAGCGCCACCACTGATAAAAGCAACACCACCGCCAACAGACATCACACTAATAGAGGCCGATGTGCCCATCGCAGAAGCCACTAACCCAGGATTGATACTCACCAATATAATGAATGTGACAAACAAAGCTGCCAGGGCGATACAAGTGAGAAGAAGTTTTCTTTTATATAAAGCCTGGCCGTCAATATTTTCAGCATACGCTGTCAACTTGCGTACGTCAAAGTATCCCCAATCTTCACGTGCCCCTGCTAAATGCTTTGTCGCATTTTGCAGCGCCACTACGCGATCTTGCAGCGCTACATGTAAATCCTTGTGATAATCCTGCAATGCTGACGATATGTCTTGGGTAATAGCGGGAATCTGCTCACCACCTAATGTTATGTTTCTGCCTAAGGAATTAACAACAGAGATAGCTTTTTCTTTATGAAACCGCGCTATCTCTTTTTCCGCTCTCAGCTTCGCTAAGAAGTGTGAATATGTCTGTCTTAGACCATCTAATAATATAGCTTCGGGCTCTCGACTAAACTCCCTAAAACCAGGATCTATTTCTCTTCCCTTCCATTTATTGAGTTGACCTACTGCGCCTAATTTGTCTAGTATAATGTTACGCTTATGCAACCCCATAGCCCTCTCTACAGACGCGTTTATTTCCTCATCTGTCGTTTCTGTCGTTTCTTCCTCTAATGCTGCTTTGATTGTATCGACAATTATTTTTTCCGCATCAGCGATCATCTTCTTCTGTTTAAGCAATTTCTTTTTATTGGTTTCCGTCTGAAGGGATTTTTCGACTCCTTCAATAGCAGCCCTTGCCCCATTTATCACTTCTTGTTGCGCGGCAATGTTTGCATTTATCTCTGCGACTGTACGAGGCGTTGCATCAGGAGCAACTCTAAAACCATCATTCTTCTTAACAGCCTCTATTGCTTCACTTAATTTTTCTTTATCGTTTTTTTCTAATGCCGCTAGAATCAACGCTATACGTTCCATTTCCTGCTCTACACGACTAGCGTGAGAAACTTTCTCGCAAACTTTCGTTACCCGATCCATCAAAAGTAGCGCTTGGTCTGTTACCGATGTCGAGATCTTATCTAGCGGCCGTACATCGCACGTCGATGGCGTATCATCTACCGGATCTGTTAAGTCTATATAAGCTTTATCACGCGCTGAATCTGAGCGCTTCTCCGATTTTAAGACGTCGTACACGACATGCCACATCTTTTGTAACTCAGTTGCAGTCTCTTCCAGAGAATTTCTGAACTCATTCAACTGAGGTTGAAGCACGGGATCGCTCGTGATTTCATCGCGAGGCATCTTTTTCAAAAAAGAGTCTAGTGTTTTCGTGTAATGCGCGCCAAGCTCTGAAGTTTCTTGCTTTTTCTCAGCATATCGTTTTTTCTTAGCTAGCTGTCTGTTTTGCTTCTCTCTTTTTTTCTTTTCTTTATTGCTTGCTGTATCGGGCAATACTTGCGCTTCTAACTTCTCTTTTTCCTTGTCAATAGCATATACTTCTAAGTACGCTGCATCGGCTTCTTCGCTCATCTTTTTTGATTCAGCAGAATAGCCTGCTTGGGTTGTGTACCATGGCAACTGCGCAGCAATTCTCATGTCATACGCGTCTTTAAACAGCTTGTTGGTTTGTTCCCTAATATGGGTTTCAATCTGATCAGACATTGATCTCATGTCATATGCGATTTCATCGTAGAACTCATCATATAATTCATGTAACGCTGCTGATTCTCGCTCGAGATGTATCCTTAATTCATATACATCTTCTATTGCAGCTATAAAGTTACGTCGACTTTCCTTACACCCAGAATTCTCACGAAATGCGTTTTGCTTCTCTTCAAGATTCGCTCTTGCGCTTGCAATCCAAAGATCCGCTGCTCTGCGTAAAAATACTCCTCTTATGCGTATTGTTTCCTGGATGAATGTTTCTTCTTCGCTATCAAGATGATTTATGGCGGGTTGTAGAAATGTTAGATGGCTTAAAATCCTAGCAAGCGCAGTACCAAGATCATCAGTCCGAGACGCAATGTCCATCTTTTCAATCTCTTTTATTGCGCGTTTCATATCAGCGTCTAAACTTGCCAACCATCTCATTTCAAGCTCTGCGCTTGATGCTGCTTTGTTTGCTATGTCAATTTCTATGTCAATGTCAATGTCAATGTCAGAAAGCGTTAGAGCTTCATTTAGTCTTATAGCTGCTAAGTTATTCTGATTATTCAGTGTTTTCTTCTTAGCGGATAATATCTCATATGGACCTGTGAGACAAAACGCATTTAACGCTCTCTCCAATGCCCGAACCGGTTCCAATGCCACTGGCTGGTTTTTGAGCACTTCTTTTAAATCAGATAATATATTTTTTATCACGACAAGGCATTTCGCGTCTCTCAGTTCTATTAGGGTGCTTGGACCAAGCAACTTCTCGAGCTCTCCTTCTTTTAAACGCTCCCCTAATATGCTTAATTCCTCTGCTCTTTTTGTTCTTTCTTCCACTTCATCTACTTGCTCTACTACTGTTCCACCTGCTACTACTGCATCTGCTGCAGCTTTTAATTCTGCCATTTTCAATTGCATCAACTCTAGCGCTATGCGCTTGCGCTTCGCTTCTAGTGGACTTTGTTGTTCTAGGCGCAAGCCTCGCCTGTTCCATAAATTGCTTCTTGACTCAATTTCGTTACTTCTTTCTCTGTATATGTGAAAAACTCCTCCTCCCTCTTCCCTGGCAACTTGTTCTGCCCACTCCATCGTTAATTCTGCGCTAGCAAGATATAATGCCTTTTCTGCATCGTTCATTCTTTTAAACGTGTCGTCTTTTCGTTTTAAGTCCGCTTTACTTTGGTTAGATTTCTCCCGCCTCATCGTATCCAAAATAAGGCGGAGGTTCTCCAAATCGAAACTATCCCCCATGCAGGGCTGAAATGTCGGATCCGATGTGGTATTGAATTCCTTCCTTGCTCTATCGTACGCTTTTTCTTTTTCCGTTGACGCCAACCCATCACCTGGACTCGGTATAAATGACGCTGCTCTCCCCTCTTCATCATCTGATGAATCTGAACTAAAACCTGTGCCCCAACCCCTCACGCCCGCCATCATATCACCTATCGTGTTTAGTTAAAAAATGACCCGCATCGTATCATATCGCCCATTAAAAATCAAAAGGTTATCGCGAGAATTGCTGCGATAACTTATATAACTCATTGAAATTTATTCGAATAAATGTAAAATACCACCGGTGGTTCTTGCTGGATTTACGGTAAAAGGAAAATTAAGATGGTGCGTCTGCTCGGTGAGCTGTCTCTATTCTGTGCATTGGGGTTTTCTTTTTTACAGGCACTGATACCGCTAATGGGTTACCTTTTTTCCCGTGTGCATGCACTTGCCTCAGCCAGAGTGTTCGCTTTAGCACAATGCGCGTTCGTACTCGCCGCTTATGTGCTACTGACCATCGCATTCTGTACGGATGATTTTTCTATCGCTTATGTGGCTGCTAATTCGCATCCGTTACTCCCTTTTCTCTATAAGCTGACGGCGATTTGGGGCGCGCACGAAGGATCGATTCTACTGTGGATATTGGTGTTAAGCGGCTGGACATTTGTTTTTTCATTCACAGATCGCACCATTTGTTATGCGCTCACACTGTCTTTTTTAGGCATGATCAGTTTTGGTTTTCTTGTTTTTCTTGTATGCACATCGGATCCTTTCGCGCCACTTTTGGTAAATACCATGCCGCGTGACTTAAATCCGCTATTGCAAGACATTGGGTTCATTATGCATCCGCCGATGTTATATATTGGATATGTTGGGTTTGCACTTGTTTTTGCACTCACGCAAGCAAGACTCGTCGCAGGCAAATTGGATGCAGCATGGGCAGCGATGACACGCCATTTTGCATTAGCAGCGTGGTGTTTTCTCACCTTGGGCATCAGTTTGGGGAGTTGGTGGGCGTATCGCGTATTAGGCTGGGGTGGTTTTTGGTTTTGGGATCCTGTTGAAAATGCTTCTTTATTGCCTTGGTTATCTGGTATTGCATTGATTCATGTGTTGCTTGTTTGTGAGAAACGTCACGTTGCCATTGCATGGGCGGTATTACTCAGCCTGATTTGCTTTATATTGAGTTTATTGGGTACTTTTTTAGTACGCTCTGGTGTATTGATTTCTGTTCACACCTTTGCGAATGATCCCAAACGCGGCATGTTTCTTTTGTTGCTATTAGCAATAGTGTGCATCATGACTTTTATTGTCTATGCAGTACATTTCTCTAAACTAAGCACACGCCCAAAAATATCTTTTTTACCGTGTTCCAGAGAAATGGCATTACTCTGCAATAGCGCTTTATTAATCATTGCCATGCTAACTATTTTACTCGGCACACTCTATCCGCTGATCATAGAGGTATTACAATACGGTGTTATTTCCGTAGGCCCACCGTATTTTAATACCGTGATGACGCCCTTATTGTTTTTGTTAATGTTACTCATGAGTATAGGTCCTTTGTCTGAGTGGCAAAAACAACATGGCCGCCAACTCGCAACACTTTTCCTAAAAAATATGCTGTATGGCATGGTGATTGCGATCGCACTGTTATGGGGCGTGAGCGGGGAAATACAATGGATGCCTGTGTGTAGTTTAGCTTTAAGCATTTCTATTGTGTTAAGTGTATTACCCAGTGCTAGGCGCTCGCCCGGCATGGCGATTGCGCATACAGGTTTTGCGATTTTAATCATTGGTATATTGTTGTCGAGCCTGTTAAGTGAGGAGCGCGATGTTCGCATCAAACCCGGCGACACAATGGCGCTTGGTCCTTATACCTTCTTCTTTTCCAGCACAGAGAATGCCGATGGTGCTAATTATGAAGGGATACGTGGCGTGTTCGACGTTATCAAAAATAAACACCCTGTCACAACACTCTACCCAGAAAAGCGGATTTACACGGTAAGGCAGATGGTTATGACCAAAGTTGATATTCACCCGGGGCTGTTCCGCGATCTTTATCTGGCATTAGGTGAGCCTCTAAATCAAGGTTTTTGGTCTGTACGTGTTTATTATAAACCTTTTATCAGGTGGATATGGTTTGGCGGAGGGCTCATGATGCTAGGCGGCTTTATTGCTCTATTTAAACGGCGGGAGTCTTAATATGAAAACAAAGCTCATTGTGCCTTTTGCTATGATTATTGCGTTATTGTTCCTGCTTGGCTATGCGCTTTTTCATGTGCATCACGATAAACTCCCTTCGGCCTTCATTGGAGAAGCGATTCCTGCCTTTCACTTGGTCGCAGCGGGTAATCAACATGCTTTTTTGACCGAGAAAACGCTCTCTGGCAAGCCGAGTCTCGTCAATTTCTGTGCGAGTTGGTGTGACGCCTGTGCTGCAGAACAACCTATGTTAATGAAAATGGCAAAGCAATACCACGTGGCTATTTATGCGATTGCTTATAAAGACACGCCAGCAGCGTTTGCACAATGGTTGAAGACATATGGTAATCCTTATGTGATGGCGGGGCTGGACACGCAAGGCGATGTGGCCATCGACTGGGGCGTGTACGGCACACCAGAAACATTTGTCGTGAGTGCACAGGGAAAGATTATGTATAGGCATATTGGTGTGATAAGAGAAGCAGACTGGGATAAGATACGAGGCATGTTAGGCTAAGCATCTTAATATTGACGTGATGGTTGCAGCATGTTTTAATAGCGCGATAAGAATAACGAGGAAATAACGATGCTCCGTGCTTCAACTAGAAATAATCCTACCGATTCACCAGAATGGTTACCATTATGTCAAGCTGCTTATGATGGCGACTCTATTACTACATACCGTTTACTGTTCACTAATGAGGGAACCTCTGATCAGTCAACGCCAGCTGGTGAAACAGCTTTTTATCTGGCCTGCGCTCAAAATCATTATCATGTTGCAACATTGTTATTTTCATATGGGGCAGACATTAATAAATGTAATGATAATGATTGGACACCGCTATTAGCGGCTTCTAACAAGGGGCATTTTCGCATTGTGTAGTGGTTACTGGAAAAAGATGCAAGTATTGGCGCTCTTTCAAAGGAAGGTCAATCGTGCTTACATCTCGCTTGCGCAAAAGGCCATCTTGCCGTTGCAAGATACTTGATAAATGCATTTGAAAAACAACCCCCTTCCCCCTTTATTAATAGAGTTGATGACTATGGCTATACAGCATTACACTACGCTGTTGCCAATGGCCACAGTGGTATTGTCAATGAATTGATGAACCGAGGTGCAGATCCTACTGGTTCTACAAAAAGTGGTAAAACAATTTTTGAGTTAATAGATGCTCGTTTTGATTTAGTAGATGCTAGCAAAAATTTGGATGTTACTACAACCAGGAGGTTGCGGTTATATAGAGACTCTTATGCCCAAAGCAACAGCTCATCTCTTCTTTTTGCTACGACATCAAGAGGAGATCAGGGTATTCCTCCAAATGGTATAAGTTCATCTCTCGCCACGGAAGAAAATAACCCTCCAGAGTGTGTCACCATAGAAGAAGGGGACAGAGAAGTTTTCAAGAGCTACAGGAAGTTAAGGCGTTGGTAAAATGGAGAATAAATTCCTTCTCACGCACCTACGGTGCTTAACCGTAGGTGGATTGCCATTACCCCGGCCTTCGGATTGCTACGCTCCGCTCCGCAATCCTCATCCGGGGCTATAAAACTTGCGGCCGTAACGGCCTAATTGCATCGTAACGCTATGCGATAAAACTGAGCTACGATACCGAGCCGCGACCGTAAGGGAGCGTCACATGAATCTGATAAAAGATGGTGTAG
>DATLOT010000033.1:0-43310 GCA_035536095.1 Gammaproteobacteria bacterium
GTATAACAGTGCAACATTTTAACCACTTAATATCATAAAGTAAGAAATTTCAGCTAAAAGTTATAGCACAGTGACGCTCCCTCACGGTCGCGGCTCAGTTACACCGAGTGCCTCACAGAGCATTTCCGATTTATTCAACAAAGCCTTTGAGGTGTGGAGATTTTAATGGTGAGGATGAGGGGGTTGATCTTCCTGTGACTTTGGTTCTGGTGTCAGCGTGGTGCCATGAGTATAAGTGATTTCCTTTTTCTTCACTATTTGCAATTCTAGCGTTTTTATTTCTGCCTGTTTTAATTCTACTGGTTTTTGTTCTGCTACAGGTTTGTTCTCTAACGCTAATTTTTTATCGGCACCTCTACCAAAGTAACCCATCACACGCTGTGCAATAGAAAATGTATCCCCCTGATGTGGTGTTTCCTGATCCTTTGGTGGATCATAGTAAAATGATGTGCCCAATCCCCAGTGTATTGCTTTTATCAGGGGATTTTTTTCGAATGCATCAGCAAACACGTAGCAAGCACCAAGAAGGACGCCTGTCGCAAAGAGAACGGTCACGGGTGGCGCAACGGCAAATAATACGACGGTGAGTACTAAGCCGCAAGCAACTAAAACAGCATCATGCGTACTTCTAACAGCATCAATTTGGGTACGATGAATAATGCCGCGTTTTTTTGTTATTTCGGCTTCGTCTTCTAACCCAGCAAGTTCTTTTTTTAATTGAGATAAGTAAACGAGTCTTCTGGTAGCATCAACTGTCTTATCAATGAGTGCAAGAGAGCCGATCGTAATCATAATGGGTGGCATGAGCAAGGTAGCAACAGCTGCAATTTTTAAAGCTAAACCAGAGATTGATGTGAATATCTTAAACATTTGTGTCGTTTCGTTTACGCCTGTCATTAATAATGCTTGCCAAATATCAAATAGCGAAATAACAATAAAAGGAAACATTGCAATGCCGCTGATGGTAAGAATAATAGAATGAAATTTAGGTGAGTTTTGTATATTTTCTACTGTTTTAATGAACTGCATGAATTTTTGTAAAAGACCCATAAATGCATCCATGTTAAGGAATGCCGTTTTAGCTTTCTTGACTGGATCTTTGGGCTTAAAAAAATCAAATTTTGTACCAGGCATAAAATAGTTCCTCGTTTATAGTTCTATTTTAACCCATTAAGCTGAAGGAAACCTTAATAGGAGGCTGCTTGTTAAGTTATATTTTACGATATTTATCAATGTATTATTCGTATCTTATTGACATGTTTTATGGGCAGATTGTATGAGGAATTTGACTGCCAAAGGAGCCCGTGCCTGGCTAGACTGTAAAAAGCGCTGTATCGGTTGTGCGTAGACTGGGGCGTTTTTTTATCTATCTTATTGATTTTTCTTCTTATTTCTTCAGCGCTACTGTGATATTGGGCACGTTGTGAGCGCTCATACAGTGTGGCAGGGATGTCAGTCAGGGGATTCATGCCAAATTTACTGAGCGTAATATGAATGCCGACCGCTAATAGAATAGCGCCACCAACCGGTCCTGGCGCAACAAAGAAAAGTATGCAGCCGACCAAAGAAAGAGATGTGGAAACCAGCTTATGTATTCTTCTCGCAAGCTGCATTTCTTTATCAAATAGTGCTTTTTTCTTCAGTGCGATTAATTGATCTAAGTAATAAATACCAGAAAGCGTGTTGCTTATTTTATCATGCACCGATAAATGACGTTCCTGAGATAATTGATCGAGCAAGTGATCGCCTGTTTCTCTCAATTCTCCAAAAAACATTTCGTTATGTTTTCTTAAATCATTTTTTATTTTTCGCCATTCTCCCCCGTAAAAATCATATAAACTTGCGCCGCAGTCAGCGAGCCTAGTGAGTGTTCCCATTGAGATAGCAGAAAGTGTAAATATCAGCGAGAGTGAAGAAAGACATAAAGCGAGAATGGCAAGTACCACACAGGCAGCTGGAGAAAATACGCGAAAAACATATTTTATCCCCGTTTCTTTGCTGGCGGCAAATTCAGAGTATGCCCTGAAGCTATTGTTCAATATGGAAAGGCTAGCGAGCAGAATAGGAAAAACAAGCGAAGTCAACTGTAAGGAAACAAAACCGATTTGTATCAGTAAGCGTACGATTGTTCGCAATAAACTCGAGTAATTGCTCACGAACGAAGCGGCATTTAAGGTAAATTCAACTTTCTTTCTTTTTTCTTTCGATTTCCGTATTTTTTCTTTTTCCTCCTGGAGTGTTTTTATTATATTTTTTTTATCTAACATAAATGACACCTATTTGTTTTTCTCCATTCTGCGAATAGCATCAACAATATATTTTTTTCTTTCTTCTGTTGATTTGATATTTTTTATACTATTTCTCTTTTCTTTTATTGTTCTCGTTTTTTTTGCGTAAAAACGTTTGCGTGACTGCTTGACTTGATCTGGTGTGATACCACTATTTTTGGTGGCTACCATATCAATGCAATCAACAGGGCATGCAGGTACACAAAGATCGCATCCTGTACATTCAATGGCGATAACCGTATGCATTTGTTTGGCGCTACCGATAATAGCATCGACCGGACAGGCTTGAATGCATTTGGTGCATCCAATACATTCATTTTCACGAATCACAGCGACTGTGGCTGGTTTTTCTTGTAGACCTGCTTGTAATTCAGCGGTGATTGTTTGGTTAAACAATGCGCCAAGTGCTGTCAATGTTGGCGAGCCGCCAGGCGGGCAGCGATTAATGGGCGCATTATCATAAACCATCGCTTCAGCATAAGGCATGCAGCCTTCATAACCACATAAGCCACATTGGGTTTGTGGGAGTATGGCATCTGCTTGTTCAACCAGCCATCGTGACACAATCATTACCTCACTGGAGAACCTGGCACGGCGCCTTTGTCAGGACTGACAAGCCAAAGACCTGCATCGTCATCACCAACTGCTACAATAACCATGCCTTGAGACTCGCCAAAACGCATTTTGCGTGGTGCTAGATTGGCAACAATCACAACTTGTCGGCCAATTAATTGTTCTGGTTGGTACCCCGCCTTAATGCCCGCAAAAATTTGGCGTTTTTCATTACCAAGATCAACTTGTAATCGAAGCAATTTGTCCGCGCCTTCTACAGCCTCAGCGTTTAAGACGTGTGCAACTCTTAAGTCTATCTTGTTAAAATCTTCTATGGAAATTTGTGGTTTTGCTACCGGTTTTTCAAGGGTTTTTTCTGGAGTGACTGCAGGTGTGTTCTCTTTGCTAACGGTTTCTTCTTGTGCTGCCATTTTGAGTGCCTCTATCTGTTTGATGTCAATACGGTTGATGAGTGGTGTAAATGTCGAGATAAGATGATTGCGTAATGGTTTATCTTTATCTTGCCATTGTAAGGGTGGAACATTTAAGAATTTTTCAACTTCTTTTGCCGTGTGAGGCAAAATAGGTTTTAAGTATATTGTGAGAATGCGGAATAAGTTGAGAGCAAGTGAGCAAACGGCGTGCGCTTCTGCTTGTGTTTCTGCGTTTTTAATCAATGTCCATGGTTTTTTTTCATCGACATACTGATTTGCGCGATCAGCAAGCGCCATGATTTTACGTATGACGTGACTGTACTCCATTTTATTAAAATGTATTGCAATTTCATCACCTGTTGATGCGAAATGATCGTAAAGTGCTTGATTTTCGCAAGTGGACGTTAATTTACTAGAGAAATTTTTTGTAATAAAATTTGCACTGCGGCTGGCAATATTAATAAATTTTCCGACCAAATCAGAATTGATGCGCAGTACAAAATCGTCAAATTGAATATCTAAGTCTTCAATGCTATCACTTAATTTCGCGGCAAAGTAATAGCGTAAGTATTCTGCCGGTAAATGATTTAAGTAGGTTCTGGCTTTAATATATGTTCCGCGTGATTTCGACATTTTTTGGCCGTTAATTGTGAGGAAGCCATTGACGAAAATTTTTGTCGGTGTGCGGAAATCAGCGCCTGATAACATCGCTGGCCAGAATAAGGCATGGAAATAGATAATGTCTTTTCCAATAAAATGGCATAGCTCAACGTTACTGTCTTTTCCCCAATAGGCATTAAAATCTAAGTCTTTTCTTTTTTTACAAAGATCTTGAAAACTCGCAATATACCCAACAGGTGCGTCTAACCAGACATAAAAGTATTTATGTGTTTCACCTGGAATGAGAAAGCCAAAATAAGGCGCATCTCGTGAGATGTCCCATTCGTTTAAACCCGCGTGGAACCATTCATCTAGTTTGTGTGTGACTTGCGTTTGTAAATGTCCTAATCGCGTCCATGCTTTGAGAAAGGCTTCGTAGTTTTGAAGTTTAAAGAAGTAATGCTCGGAAGTCTTTTCAATGGGTTGGGCGCCTGAAATCGTAGAATAAGGATTTTTTAATTCTGTTGGTGAGTAAGTTGCGCTACAACTTTCGCAGTTATCACCATATTGATCTTTTGCACCACATGTTGGACATTCCCCTTTGATATAGCGATCGGGTAAAAACATTTCTTTAACAGGGTCGAAGAGTTGAGAAATGGTGCGTTTGTGAATGTTGCCAGCTGCCAGTTGTCGATGAAAGATGGTCTCAACCAATGCCTTGTTTTCATCGGAGTGTGTGGTGTGATAATTATCAAAATGAATGAGGAAGTCGGCGAAATCTTGCGTGTGCTCCTTTTGCACTTGCGCAATGAGCTGTTCAGGCGTGATGCCCATTTTTTCAGCTTGGATCATGATCGGTGTGCCGTGGCTATCGCTCCCGCAAATATAAAGGCAGTCATGCCCCAGCATATTTTGTAAGCGTGCCCAAATATCCCCCTGGATGGTGCCAACCAGATGCCCGAGATGTAATGCCCCATTAGCATAGGGGAGGGCATGGGTAGCTAAAATTTTACGTTTTGCCTGCATAGTCGTGCTTCCATTGTTGTAAGTCATCAGTGATAAGGGGATAATCTCCGCACGTATTGTATATCAACCTGTGGCGTTGGGGGAGTATTTTGGCAAAAGCAGTGAGAAAGATTATTGCTGTGGGTTCCGGCAAGGGTGGGGTTGGGAAATCAACCGTTGCTGTGAATATTGCCTTAGCTTTGTCTAAAAATAACGCAAAAGTAGGTATCTTAGATGCTGATATTTACGGCCCCAGTCAGCCGTTGTTATTAGGGTCTGTGGGTGTGAAGCCCGAGCTTCGGGACGGGAAACTTGTGCCAATTAAGCGGCATGGTTTGCAATCGATGTCGATTGGGTATCTTATTGAGCAAACAGCGCCTGTGGTGTGGCGTGGCCCTATGATTGGGAAGGCATTGCAGCAATTGCTAGAAGAAACAGCCTGGGAAGACTTAGATTATCTGATTGTTGATTTACCACCCGGTACAGGCGATGTGCAGCTGACTTTATGCCAAAAAATACCGATTCATGGTGCTGTGATGGTCACAACACCTCAGGACGTCGCATTGCTGGATGTGCGTCGTGCTTATGAAATGTTCCTTAAGTTAAACGTACCTGTGTTGGGTGTGGTAGAAAACATGAGCACCTTTCATTGTGCTGCTTGTGGACACGAAGAGCCTATTTTTGGCATAGGTGGTGGTGCGCAACTGACAAAAGAGTATGGTTTAACGTTGCTGGGTGCGATTCCCTTGCAAAAAGAGATACGGGAAATGACGGACCAAGGCCAGCCTTTGCTTGTTGCTGCTCCTGCGTCATCCAGTGCGCAGGTATTTTATGATATTGCGGAAAAAATAAAAGAAGCGTTAGCAAAACAACCTAAGGATTACTCTCGTGTTTTTCCAAAAATTGTCGTCTCTCATGAAAAGGAGTAAAAGATGAGTATTAAATCAGATCATTGGATCAGAAGAATGGCAGAAACGCACAATATGATTTCTCCTTTTGAGCCGCATCAGGTGCGTGAAAGAGAAGGTGCTAAGATTGTTTCTTATGGTACCTCTAGTTATGGGTACGACATACGTTGTGCAGAAGAATTTAAGGTATTTACCAACGTTAATTCCGCTGTGATTGATCCTAAAAATTTCACAGATGGTAGTTTTGTGAATGTGACGGGTGGTGTTTGCACGATTCCGCCAAATTCTTTTGTGCTTGCGAGAAGTGTAGAGTATTTTCGTATACCAAGAAGCGTGCTCGTGATTTGCTTAGGGAAATCAACCTATGCGCGTTGCGGGATTATTGTGAATGTTACGCCGCTTGAGCCGGAGTGGGAAGGCCACATCACATTAGAGTTTTCAAACACCACGCCCTTGCCTGCAAGGATTTATGCGAATGAAGGTGTTGCGCAGTTATTATTTTTAGAATCAGATGAAGTGTGTGGGACGTCCTACAAGGACCGTGGTGGGAAGTATCAAGGGCAGCAGGGCGTAACGCTGGCTGTTATATAGGCCGTGTAGTCGGTGTAACCGAGCCCCGGAGGCTAATCTTCTGGGAGGCTAATCTTCTGCTGATTCTTCTTCTGCTGTATCTGCGATAATGGGGAGATGACGGTTTTCATTGACTTTTTCGCGCAGCTCTTTGCCTGGCTTAAAGTGTGCCGCATACTTGGAATTAGTGACGAGTTTTTCGCCGGTTTTGGGATTATGCGCGCGTCGTGGTGGGCGAAATCGCAAGCTAAAACTACCAAAGCCACGAATTTCTATCCTTCCACCTGTAGCAAGTACTTCGCTCATGCACTCGATAATATGATTAACAGCCAAAGCGATGTCTTTCTCTAAAAGGTGAGGGAATTTTTTGCTGAGTTTGCCGATGAGCTGTGATTTAATCAGCATATCCTTATCAGCGAGCGCTGCCTCCTTTCATAAATTGAAACCCTAATATAACGCATGGTGTGTGATAACTCAATAGGGTTCATTTAAGATTTAAAATAAAGGCTGAAAGTTGCTAACGAGAGCATTTTCCTTCGTTTTGTTTAAAACAAAAACTTTCTCTTGAGGGTGATTGATCAAAAAGACACGATATTCAGATAAACTGATCACCATAAAAACATGTTTTTGACTATGCCAGCGGTTCCAAAAGGTAGCATCATCGATCATCCAATCTTCGGTATCCTGGTGTGCCATCCCAAAACGTAATTCATTTTGCCAATCCAGGATGCTGACCCGTCTTTCTAAATAAAAAGGGAGGTCCTGATAATACTGGTGGTAGGTGATTACATCATCTTCTGGTTGTAAAAGCGGCTTTAAGGTCATAGCCAAAGGGCGTATGGTGCGTGTATCTAAAGAAGGTGCAGCAATGAGCAGACCCATGAGCAAGGTGCTGGTGAACACACAGGTGATAACAAAAATGCGGTCTCGCATGAAGCCATGATAATTGGGGCTGGCAAGGTATCGCGCTGTTAAAATGGCAAGTGGGGGGAAAAGCGGTAGGATATAAGGAATCAGTTTTGAGCTTGAAAAAGAGAAAAAGGCGAAAACAATACCTGCCCATAACAAGAAAAACAACTCAACCTGATGGGTATGCCTGTTCTTCCATCGTGGTGTCGCATCCAAGATAGCTTGTGCGAGAAAGGCAATCCAAGGAAAGAAACCCAGTATCAGGTAGGGTATAAAAAACCAATTTGGTTGATAGTGTCCGATTCCTGCGGTGGTGTAACGCAAAAATTGTTGCTCAATAAAATAAAAATAAAAAAACTCAGGGTTGTGTGCTTGCGCGAGCAAATGCCACGGCGTCGCGATAATAAAAAAAAGACAGGCAGCAGGCAATAAGGAAAAATGCCTGATCATGCGCCATTGTCCTAATAATGTTAACCAGGCGCCGAAAATAAGCAGTGGAAAAACAATGCCAATCAGGCCTTTGGTCAGTACAGCCAGTGCGGCAGCAATGGCTGCGCTTAAACAATAATATCGTCGTTGTTGGTCAGAGGTGGTTTGCGTTGCTAAAAGCAATGTATAGAGGCAAGCCATGATAAAAACAGTGACAGGCAGATCTAAGCTCACCATGTGCGCCATCACAAAATAAAGCAAGCTCGTGCCAAGGATGATAGCAGCGTACAGCCCAGTGGTGCGGTTGTAGAGTTTGCTGGCTGTGAAGTATGTCAGTAAGCAACCAAGCAACGCGAGTAATCCGTTCACTGCACGGAGTGAGGTCATACTGAGTCCATTCAAATGAATGGCAGCAGCTTCTAACCAATAGAAGAGCACGGGTTTTTCAAAGTATTTAATATGATTGAGATGTGGGGTGATATAATCGCCAGAGGCGACCATTTCTCTTGCGATTTCAGCGTATCTTCCTTCGTCTGGCGTAAACAGTGGTCTCACGCCTAGATAGGTGAGGAATAAAACGCAAAACAAGATGCCGAGTAAGGCAATATCTGCTATTCGCGTTGTTGTGTGTTGTTTATTCATTTATTGTGGCCTGTATTAACTAACAAATATACCCGCCATAATGAACCCCTTATGTCTAACTGCTTGATTCTAATAAATTTTATTGAAAGCACCGAGCATTATACCGCTATTCCCCTCAAGAATCACGGAAATATCGATATAGAGCCTGTTCATTATTCAATGACAACGCGAGGAGATTCGTTATAATTTAAGCTTGGGTCTGGCCTGGGATGGTTGATTTGTATGAAGAAGCAATGGGCTATTGCGGTAGTTGTGTTATGGGCAACATGGATGCTGAGTGGTTCGGCTATGGCGGTTAAGGTCTTAAATCTGTACCAAGCAGATTTGGCGGTGGCTTCTCAGTCTGATGAAATGCGAGAGCAAGCGGTACAAGACGGTTTCCTGCAGGTGTTGATGCGGGTGAGTGGGGACGAAAATATCGGCTCTCATCCCGTTATTAAACGAAATTTGAATAGGGCTGATTATTACGTGAGAGAATTTAGCTATTCTTCTGCCACAACGCAGTCCTCTGAATATGCCTTGCATGTGCGCTATGAAGAGAAAGATGTGAATCGCTTACTCAAACAGGCGGGTGTTGTTTGTCATGGTTCAAATAGACCGTTGTTGTTGGTCTGGCTGGTAGTAACCGACAAAGACCAGCAAAAAGATATTATCAGTTCAGAGGCAACAGAAGAAGTACACACCTTGCTACGTCAGCAAAGTAAGAGATTAGGGTTACCTGTGATTTTCCCGATCATGGATGTAGAAGATGTTAAACTGGTTTCGGTGGATGATGTGGCGAATATGTCATTAGATGTGCTAAACAAAGCAGCCAGACGTTATGCGCCGGATGGATTATTGATAGGCGAAATTGATCAGCAGGGGGATATCATCAACAGTCAGTGGCAATTGATATTTCACGATGCAAAGTGGAATTGGAAAATTACGGATAAATCAACGGAGGGCTTAATTGTTGCAATATTAAGCCAAGTTAATCAAACATTAGCTAAAAAACCAAGTTAGGTTATGTGAATGTCTACAGCATTAACGCAGTTACCATTAGCTTTTTATTTGAAAGAGGGTGTGACCTTCGATAATTTTTATGTTGCCAGAAATCTAGAAATTGTAGAGAAGTTAAAGCAAACAGCGATTGGTCACGGTGAGCGTATGATTTATCTCTGTGGTTCCTGCAATCAGGGCATCAGTCATTTGCTGAAAGCATCTTGCCATGATGCGCAGCAACATCATCTCTCCTCTGTTTATCTGCCATTAAGAGAGTTATATAAAAGTCATACACCAGATATTCTAACGGGATTGGAATCTTGCGCATTAGTTTGTATAGATGATCTGCATGTTATTGCTGGTTGTCGGGAATGGGAAGAAGCTATTTTTCATCTGTACAATCGTATTCACGAAAAAGCAGGTAGTCTGATTGTATCAGGTCGTGATTTGCCTAAAATGATTCAGCTGCAACTTGCGGATTTGGTTTCGCGTTTATCTTGGGGGATTGTTTTTCAACTACATGCGTTAACGGATGAAGAAAAATTAATGGTATTGACGCAAAGTGCAGAGCGTCGTGGTATTCACTTATCTGAAGAGGTTGGTCAGTATGTGATGCGGCATTGTCCGCGGCATATGGGTACGCTATTGGCTGCTTTGGATGCGTTGGATAAAGCCTCGCTTGCGGCGCAGAGACGTTTAACAATACCTTTTGTGAAAGAAGTATTACAGATGTAGAGGGATAATGATGTCGGAGATTAAAAAGATTATTGGACGCGAAATTTTAGATTCTCGCGGCAATCCAACGGTAGAAGCAGATGTCATACTGACCACAGGTGAAGTGGGGAGAGCGTCTGTGCCTTCAGGTGCCTCAACGGGTTCTTTGGAAGCCTTGGAATTAAGGGATCAAGATAAAGGACGTTATTTGGGTAAAGGTGTGAAGCAAGCAGCTGCATGCATCTGTGAAACGTTTTCAAATGCATTAACCGGTTTTTCGGTCACAAATCAAGCAGAGATTGATGATGTGATGATTCGTTTAGATGGAACGACTCATAAACAAAAATTAGGGGCAAATGCAATGCTCGCTGTATCTTTAGCTGTTGCCAAAGCTGCTGCTATTTATCGTCAAGAACCGCTCTATCAATATTTAGGTAATCAGCAGCATTATCTATTACCTGTGCCGATGATGAATATTATCAACGGTGGTGCGCATGCAGATAATCGCATCGATTTTCAAGAGTTTATGATTTTGCCAACGGGTGCACCTACTTTTTCCGATGCATTACGTGCAGGCGTTGAGGTGTTCCATCACTTAAAAGCATTATTAAAACAAAAACAATACAACACCAATGTGGGCGATGAAGGGGGGTTTGCACCGGATTTACCGACACATGAAGTTGCCTTACAGTTTCTCTTAGAAGCAATTACGCGTGCAGGTTATCGCGCAGGACAAGATATTTATTTAGGACTGGATGTTGCGAGTAATGAATTGTATCGAGAAGGTGCTTATCATTTAGCAGGCGAAGGACGTTCTTTTACTGTCGATGCATTTGTCTCTTATCTTGCGAATCTGGTTGATCATTATCCTATTATCAGTATAGAAGATGGTATGGCAGAAAATGATTGGACAGGGTGGCGTCAATTAACAGAACGTTTGGGTCATCGCGTGCAATTAGTGGGGGATGATTTATTTGTAACAAATACAGCATTGTTGCAAAAAGGGATTACTGAACATGTTGCTAATGCTATTTTAATCAAGCCAAATCAGATCGGTACGCTGACAGAAACCTTGGCGGCGATTACGCTTGCAAAGCAAGCGAATTATAACACAGTGATTTCGCATCGTTCAGGTGAAACAGAAGATACGACGATTGCAGATATTGCTGTTGCAAAACAAGTTGGCCAAATTAAAACGGGTTCTTTGTGTCGGACAGACCGTGTTGCGAAATATAATCAATTATTACGTATCGAAGAACAATTGGGCAGTGCTGGGAAATATGCAGGTTCATCCGTTTTTTCTCGGTTTCTTCTAACGAATAATGTGCGAGTACAAAGCTAATGGTAGCCTTACGTTCAGTGTTATTGTTGAGCGCCTTGGTCGGTGTGCTGGTTTTTTTGCAGTATAGATTGTGGGTTGAGCCGGGTGGTGTTTTAAACATGATGCAATTAAAAAAAGATATTGCCTCTTTAGAAAAAGATAACGAGAAACTAAAGAAACGTAATGAAACGCTGCTGTTTCAAGTAAAAGGGCTGCGAAATAGTAAAGATTCTGTGGAGTCGCGAGCGCGTAATGAATTAGGTATGATTAAAAAAGATGAAACATTTTATCAAATTTTAAAAAAGGACTCAGATGAAAATTCTAATCAGTAATGACGATGGTGTACATGCGCCAGGACTAACCTATCTTGCTAATGCCTTATCTAGCATTGCAGATGTAACTGTGGTTGCGCCTGATCGCAACCGCAGTGGTGTTAGCAATTCCTTAACGTTGGAGCATCCATTGCGTGTTGTGACCGCGCTCAATGGATTTTATAGCGTGAATGGTACACCAACAGACTGCGTGCATCTTGCTGTCACCGGTTTGTTAAAGGAAACGCCTGATATTGTCGTTTCTGGTATTAACGAAGGATCTAACTTGAGTGATGATGTATTGTATTCAGGCACCGTTGCTGCGGCAACAGAGGGAAGGTTTTTAGGGTTGCCATCTGTTGCAATTTCTTTGGCAGGGCCACGTTGTGAACATTATGATACGGCTGCAAAAGTGGCGCGGTTGTTGGTTGAGCGGTTGCGCGAGACGCCATTGACTTCTGATACCATTTTAAATGTGAATGTGCCTGATTTACCTTTTTCTGAATTAAAGGGTGTGCAAGTCACCCGTTTAGGGACGCGGCATATTGCAGAGCCAACGATTAAAGAAACAGACCCTCGCGGCAGGAAAATTTATTGGGTGGGGGCGCCTGGTCCTGAGCAAGATGCGGGTCCTGGTACAGATTTTTACGCGGTCAATGCGGGTTATGTTTCTGTGACACCATTACACGTCGATTTAACGCATTATAAAGTATTAGATGAGCTTTCAACATGGGTTTTACCTTTGCAGGTTGGTTAGGCGATAAGGACATAAGGCATAGAGCATGGTAAAGAAGAAGACAGTTGAAAAACCAAGTTCAAATAAACAAAGCAAGGAAAATGCGTCGTCTGTTGTGGAAGAGGCGACGGTAGAGGAAAATGATGTATCGGATGTTAAAAATAGTCAGCAGAGACTATCCACACAAGATGCAACGCAAATTTACTTAAAAGAGATCGGTTTTTCTCCTTTGTTAAGTGCAGAAGAAGAGATCACAATTGGTCGTCTTGTTAAAAAGGGAGATCCTGAAGCTCGTAAGAAGATGATTGTGAGTAACCTGCGTTTGGTTGTTAAAATTGCGAGGCATTATTATAACCGAGGTTTAGAATTTTCGGATTTAATTGAAGAAGGAAATCTTGGTTTGCTGCGTGCTGTTGAGAAATTTGATCCCGAGCGTGGATTTCGTTTTTCAACGTATGCGACTTGGTGGATTCGTCAAACAATTGAGCGTGCTATTATGAATCAAACGCGCACCATCCGTCTGCCGATTCATGTATTAAGAGAGTTAAATTTATATTTATCGACAGCTAAAGAACTCATGAAAGTACAGGACCATGAACCTTCTTATCAGGAGATTGCAGATGCGCTCGATAAGTCTTTTGACCAAGTAAAAGATAAAATGGATTTAAACGAGCGTATGATTTCTTTAGATATTAAAATTTCTGGAGAAAATTCATCTGATAAATCTTTAATAGATCTTATTCCAGATAAAAATGCGCTTGATCCTGCTGAGGCATTAGCGGATGAGAATTTATACGCTCGCCTAGAGGAAAGTTTGAGGACGTTAACACCTAAACAACGGGAGGTGCTCGTAAGGCGTTTTGGATTAGAAGGTCATGAGCGTCAAACCTTAGAGGAAGTGGGCGAAGCCGTTGGGTTGACCCGCGAACGTGTTCGCCAAATCCAAATGATGGCTCTGAAAGCGCTGCGGGATGTTTTAACCGAGCCGTGACCGTAAGGGAGCGTGCACTGTCTTATATTTTTCAAACAGACGCATCTTATTTGAACCTCCTTGTTTTGTGTTAAACGAGGAATGAGTGAAGAACTGTGACGCTCCCTCACGGTCGCGGCTCGGTAACGTAGCCCAGTTTAAGGTCCGACCGGCGGATTGAGGAGGTTCGTTATCTTACGCTGTTTCGAGCTTCTTCTTAACAGCAATATTCTTCAATTTAACATACGCAGGCAACCCATCCACGTAAGGTGGATAATCTTCTCCCTGTATTAAGGGGGATAAATAACGTCTGCACTTTTCGGTAATACCAAAACCATCCTCAGTGATAAAGTCGCTAGGCATTTTCACCTCTACATTGGCAATTTTTTCCAGCGGCGCTTCTTCAATATGCCAGCGATACGGAACATCACTTTCTCTCACGATAATAGGCATCACAGCATTTTTGCCGGCCAAGGCCATGAGCACAGCCTCTTTGCCAACAGCGTATGCTTGCTCAACATCTGTTTGGGAAGCAATATGTCGCGCTGATCGTTGTAAATAATCTGAAACAGCCCAGTGATACTTATAATTTAAATTCTCTTTAATTAACTTTGCAATCACAGGGGCGACGCCACCTAATTGCTTGTGACCAAAGGCATCCACGAGGCCAGAATCTGCGATGAATGTACCATCTGCGTTCTTCACCCCTTCAGAAACAACAATAGCGCAGTAATCATATTTTTTTACACAAGCTTGCACTTTCGCTAAAAAGGCTTCTACATTGAGCGGCACTTCGGGCAGTAAAATAATATGTGGCGCATCCCCTTCTTCTTGTGCAGCAAGACCACCTGCCGCTGCGATCCAGCCGGCGTGCCTACCCATCACTTCTAAAATAAACACCTTCGTTGAAGTGCGTGACATAGAGGCGACATCCATACCCGCTTCGCGAATAGAAACAGCAACATATTTTGCAACAGAGCCAAATCCGGGTGAATTATCTGTGAAGGGCAAATCGTTATCAATGGTCTTAGGGATGCCGATACATGTGACAGGATAGCCTAATGACTGGCTGATTTGCGATACTTTATGTGCGGTATCTTGAGAATCGCCGCCGCCGTTATAGAAAAAGTAGCGGATATTATGTGCGGAGAACACCTCGACCAAGCGTTCGTATTCTTTGCGGTCTTTTTCAATGCTACCTAGTTTGTGTCTGCAAGATCCAAAGGCGCCAGCAGGGGTATGGCGTAGTGCTGCAATGACGGCATCTGATTCTAAGCTGGTATCGATCAAATCTTCTGTCAGTGCGCCGACAATGCCATTACGGGCAGCAAAAACGTTGCCAATTTTGTCTGGATATAAGCGTGCTGTTTGTATCACGCCGCAAGCGGAAGCGTTAATAACGGAAGTGACACCACCAGATTGTGCATAGAGCGCATTGTATATAGCCATGTGTTTTCTCCAAATCTCTAATGGCGGTAAAAATATACCGATTTGAGAAAACATTCAAGTCAAAGATGCGATGAAATGCGCTCTAATTGGTTAATGTTTCGAATTAACGCATACTGATGAATATTCTTAAAGAACAAAGAACGTTGCAGTTCCTTGATTTGTTCTTCGCTGGCTAAGATAAAGCTAGAGCCCAATTTATTTGCCAGACGTAAGACATCGGTGCGTATTTTCCCTGAAATAAGCCACTGGTCTTTTTTTGCAATACCGAGCAGTTTTCCGGCATCTGTTAAGGATTTTTTTGCTTCGTCGTGGCATTTTTCAACGACAACGCCCATGGAGGGTACGCTAAAATAACAAGTGGGTAGGCGTGGTATCACGTGGACGAGGCTCAGTTTCACTTCTATTTTTGTGGGTTGTTCTTTCATGGTTGCGTTTTTAATTTGAATCACTTCTTCTTGCGTCATTGCGTTTGTAACGATTAAAATCTGCTTTCTCTTGTCCATGGCCACTCTCTCCATTTACCCAATTTTCACACTTTTTCACTAGGGGGATAGTAATCATCTCACTAAAGAAAGCGAATAAAAATTAGGATAAAGGGAAGTGTGCTCATTATATACACTTAAGGTGGTTAGGGTATCTCCCATCAGGGAATTACTAAGCTTATTTAGAAATCACATAAATTCATTGTATTAGCACGGGTTCTGCTGGGGAGCGCTGGGGAGTGCGATAACAGTTTGATTTTTTTGCTAAAATAGAGTACAATCCGCGCATTTCATAGGCTTGTTGAGGAAGGTGTATGGCTAGCGCTAGAGAGATGGAAGAAGCGGACAGTTCTGGCATGCTGATGGAGCATGTTGAATCGCCGCGCCAGCTTGGTAAGCCTTATGAACTCGCAGACTTCCCCCCTGAAATTCAGGAGACCATCTTTAGCTTTTTAAGCATGGGAGATCTGATTTCTGCTAACAGGACAAGCAAGCAGCTTCGGCAAGCGCTCGATAAGGTGTTTTGTAAAAAATATATTGCTTCATTTTATGAATATTATCAGTACGCTCATCATAAGAGTAATGGTTGCCAAGAAATTGCAAAGACGTTTTATGAATATAGCCGGTATAAATTTTCATTAGAAGTGGCAGATCAAGTAACGGCGTGGATCAAAAAAGGCCATTTATGGAGTACTATATATTCTAACACTTATTATAAAGAGTATGCGGATTTAGAAGAAATAGAACCAAATGCATTTTATTTGGTAAAGACAGCATCGATCGAAAGAATAATAGCAAAAATAAAATTGGATGACTTATCAGCTATCAATCGTGACAAAAGATGTTTATTGGATGAAATAGCGAATAGAAATGAGCAGCGATTATTTAATCATGTGTATAAGATATTCAAAGAAAGTAGGAAAACATCCTATCAAGGAATAACCCCTCTGATGTTGGCAGTTTTTTGTCGTCAATCAAGTGAAGAAATAAAATATTTGTTATCTAATCCGCAGGCTACTAATCTGCGGTTTCATAACCTTGACTACTTTAATTTATTAACAAGCGCTATTCTGGCAAATTCTCCTGATGATATTCTCGGATTGATTGAAAATGCTATTAAAGGCCGAGTACAAGATCATTTTCCGACGGATCTTGAGAGATTTCATTATGGTTCTTTTTCGTATTTGTGCAATTTTCACCCTGGCCTTGAGCGTCATAAAACAACATTCATGTATTTCTTTTTTCACGGAGGTAATACAAAAAGAATATTAGAATTTTTTGAAAAAGATTTGAACCCGTCTCGGAAGGTCAACTCTCTGATAGCAGCATTTAAATTGGTCGTTTTTTTTGGGTATAAAGTAACAGATCTGAACAAATGTATTACACGCGATAGAGAGTTGATAATACAGGGTCTTCTTAAATATATAGATTACGATAAAATAGCGGATTCTTTTAGAAAGGTTCCTTCCGCTGATGGGAATGAAGGCTTATCAGGAGAAGTCAGAAGACATTTTGTTAACATTTGTGAAAATTTTCTCAAGGGCGCCGTTGATATTGCGTGTCAAGCTGAAAAAAATAAGAAAACGCAGGGATTTGAACATAGCGTATTAGAGAGAATCTTGCAGAGAATAGCAATCTTCCTCTCCCTGGAAAAAGAAAAAATAGATAAAAAACAAATTAATGACATATTTTACCCATTTTTCAAAACAGCACGAGAGGGTTGCATAGCGGTTATTAAAAAAATCATTGATTGCGTGCCGATGATTTTGACTTCGAGTGACGTTTATCTTAGGCGCGCCTTGGAATTAGCTATTCAGAAAAAAGATCTTCTTTTCACGAAACAGCTTGTTGAGCAGTATGATGCTGGTAATCTGGAGCGCTATCAAAAATATCCTCCTTCTTCGGAGTATCAGGAGTATTTCGTGTTACCGTTGAATAGGGCTACAGAAAGTGGGGCTGAAGAAATATTTGATTACTTTCTTCGTCGATCAGATGAGCAATATATTGCACTTTGTTTCAATGAAAATCCTGTATTCCTAGAGTGTGCCGTTTTTTTAAAAGATAATACGCTATTAGAAAAAATTCAAAAATTAGTCCCTCGCGAGGAGAGTGATTTTGCTGACATAGAGAATGCAGTACTGAATCAGTTGGTGCAATTTGCTTTTTATAAGAAAGATCTGGTATTAATAGAATGCTTGAAAAAATATCATCATAAAGAAATGCAAAAGTATGTGGATAGTAGATTTGGATTTCTTTATGATCATTTAGAATCCTATTTTGATAATGAAGCGCATCCAATATCGCATCATCGTATTGTTTCTTATTTAAAGATGTCGCTTGAGATGGGTTTTTCCCTTTCAAGATCCTTTCATCATATCAATATACTGTTAGTTAGCTTTATTGTATCCGGGGAGTTTGAATCTGCTCAGGTCTTAATTGATAACGGTGCGAAAATTCCATCTTCGATCAATGCCGATCATCTTAAGATTTTGATAGAAAAAAGAGCGAATTTTGTATTAGAAAATAAGCATTGCATTAGCAGGATGTGTAATCAAGAAATGCGTCATTTTTTAGACAGTCTTCTTATTCTTCCTTTAACTTCGTTATCCAAAGAGGGGTTTGCGCTTCTCAAGCATGTGATTACATCTCATTGCGATAAAGAAAAAGTAATTTTCAAAGAATATCTATATCAATGGGGTGCATGCAATGATCCCCTTGAAATAATGCAACGCAAATTAGCGATGATAGATCTTTTTCTTGAATGCGGTATTCGTATCACGCCAACATTTATTTTTAAGCCAGGTGAAGAGATTAAACCTGAAGATATAGCGTTTCTTATTAGAAATGAAAAATATTTTGCGCTGCAAGAAGATACGATTCAAATTCTTTTTGATTCTGCAATGAAAAATAATCAGCCAGATATCATTAGATTATTGCTTTCAGCATTTCGCGATAGACTGCCTGCTGATCTCGTGCCATACATTACAGAAGAGCTCTTGGAAGGAGAAGAGTGCTTAGCTGGAGAAAGAAGAGATATGGTGGCATCATTGCTTGCGTTTCATTCAACGCCTGTGGCGCAAGAAGTTCAAGAAGTTGTTGGTTCTTTAATAAAGGCAGATGAAAGAAAAGAAGGCTTCGAATGGCGTGAGATGAAAGAAAGTGCCGTACCTGCTTGTCAAAAAATTTATGAATCTGCAATTGATGCGGCAAAAAAATCTGTTCATCAAAAGATGCGAAAGTTGTTGTGTTTTGCAGATGATAATCGAGATTGCTGTGGAAAAGAGAATTCAATATCTTCTGGTGTTCGTGCTTTTGTGAGTGAATTACAATTAGCAGAAAAGGATTATCGTAACGATATTTATTTTTACTTATGTGTAGAGAAGCTCTTAAAAACGATTGAAATTGAAGAAGACGGTTGTCTCCATTTTCAAGATGCGACTGAGGCAATGTCTGCTTTTGTAAAATTTGCGGATAAAGCGCCAGGGCATGTTAGAAAGAGCATGCGGATTGCGGTATTACTTTTTATGGCGCTGACATTGCTTGTGCTGCTGGCTGCGATAATAGTCATCAACCCGGCTATTTGTCCAGCATTAGCGCCTGCTTTGACAACGGTATTTGCAAAAATTTCATTAGCCATTGGTGTCTCTGTTCCTGTGATTAACTTTGCCACGGTTGTTGGCGGTGTGAGTGCTGGTGTTATTCTTAGCTTTGGTGCGGGCGCTGTCGCTGGTTTGTTTAGTCGTGGCGGCGCATCACGGCATATGCATGAGGCGTTAATGGATTTCAAACAGTTGGAAAAGCAAAAATAAATATTCCCTGCCTCAAAGATAAGTAGTCATCATATTGGCAGTCGCTATGCCTCATCCGCCACGGGTTCTTTCTCAACGCTATTGGTAAGGACGAGTTTAACCAATTCTGGTACAGAACGGACGCCCATTTTTTTCATCACAGAAGCGCGGTGCGCTTCTACCGTTTTCAATGAAATTCTGAGTTCAGCAGAGACCACTTTATTAGGTTTGCCCGCTACAATACCTTGTAAAACTTGTATTTCCCTCGGTGATAATAAAGCGAATTTAGCGCGTGCCTGTGCGCTTTCTTGCCTTTTCTCGCGATTGGCTTTATCAATCCGTAATGCTTTGTTAATGCTTTCCAATAAAATTTGATCGTTAAACGGTTTTGTTAAAAAATCCACGGCACCTGCTTTCATCACGCGGACGGCCAGCGGGACATCGCCATGACCACTGATAAAAATAATAGGCAACGTTGGCAATCCTTCTTCATTAAGTCTGCCTTGGAGTTCAGGGCCGCTCATACCAGGCATGCGCACATCCAATAGCAAACAGCCGTGCTGCTGAGGGTTATGCTCTGCTGCAAAGTCTTGCGCTTTGCTATATGTTCTCACTCTTAATCCAATGGATTCTACAATCCAAGTCAGCGATTCTACCATGGCTTGATCATCATCAACGATATAGACAATTGGTTCAAGTATTGACATGTTTTACGCTCCATTGTTAAACAGATATAGGTAATGAAAATGCAATCCAGCTACTGTCTTCTGTATTTGGGTTAATCGTAAATTGTCCGCCGTGCGCTTCAATAATAGATCGACAAATAGCGAGTCCCATGCCTCTGCCATGTGCTTTGGTTGTATAAAAAGGCGTGAATACTTTGTTAATCGCTTCTTTTGAAAAGCCAGGACCTGTGTCGAATAATTTTACTTCAATGATGTCGCTAGAAATGGTTTTTGTTTCAATATAGATGCGCCTTTCTTTATGATGATTTTCTGTCATTGCATCCATCGCATTCTGAATCAAGTTCAGCAAGACTTGCTGGATTTGAATTTTATCAATAAACATCATGGGTGTGCTTTTATCGAGGTGGCATTCTACTTTTGTCTTCGATAAGGTTAATTCATTTTTGATAAAGCTGATGGTTTCTTTAATCACATTGTTCATTTTACATTGCGTTTTAACGAGCTGTCCTTTACAAAAGAAGTTTTTTAATCTTTGTACAATCTCGCCTGCGCGCTCTGCCTGAATAGCTGCTTTTTCCATGATATTTGTGATTTGATAGTGGTCGTGTTCGTTATTCTGTAAATGTCTCACGCATCCGCGTGTGTAGTTGACAATGGCAGCAAGCGGCTGACTGATTTCATGTGCCATGCCTGAGGCCATTTCCTCCATCGTGCTTAATCTGAAAACATGTGCAAGCTGTTGTCCGCGTAATCGTGCTTTTTTATCTAACACGCGGTCTGTGATATCTCTGGAGGCAAGTTGTATTTCATTAATCGCTTTGGTGGTTTCATTGATGATCAATCGGATATGGCTTTCAAACCAACGGAACTCACCTTCTTTGCGCTTAATACGATAAACAACGGGTTTGTTATAGCTGCTTTCGCGACGTTTTGTAAATAATTTTCGTAATTTTGGGATATCATCGTAATGTATCAATTTGTAAATATTTTTCTTTATCAATTCTTCTGCTTTAAATCCCAGTGCTGTTTCGCTTGCGGGTGAAGCATAGAGATAAGCGCCTTCTGGTGTGTGTCGTGAAATGACATCCATGGTATTTTCTGCCAGTAAGTGAAAGCGTAATTCGCTTTCACGTAATTTTCTTTCTACTTGTTCCAATTCTTGCGCTCGATGTGAGAGTAGCATATTGGCATCCCACAATTGTGTTGTGACATTTTTTAGTTTATTTTCTATCTGAGAAATCGTGGTGAGATTATCTTTTTCTGTGTTTTTTAAGGCAGTGACGTTGTGATGAAATAAGATAGCGGCGATTTTATTATTTTCCTGTGATCGCAGTGGGTGCAAATAGGATTTGCAAGTGCCTTTGACGCCGTTTTTACGAACGAAGACAGTCTCTGCTTGCCATTTTTTCTGTTGAGACTGGGCTTCTTGGATGAGTTTAGGGAAGAAATAATTGCGATCATAAATGAGGTTAATAGAACGTCCCAGCGCTTCTTTTTTGTTATAGCCAAAAGTTGCACTTGCCCCCATGTTCCAGTTGATAATATGCCCACTCTTATCAAGTAGAACGGCGCTGTCCATTATAATGTCAAATAATCCCTGACTGTCCATGTTCAGTAATCCTTTGCGGGATACCCCTACTTCGATCATAATGGGATAATTAATAAAATGATAGTCTTGGAGTAAAAGAATGCGTATCCATATTTTGGGCATTTGCGGAAAGTTTATGAGTGGGATTGCATTGCTAGCGAAGCAATGTGGTCACGAAGTCGTGGGGTCTGATACGAATGTTTACCCCCCTATGAGCACGCAGCTGGAAGAGCAGGGGATCCGGCTAATAGAAGGCTATGATCCTGCCACCATTGATAAGAAGGTGGATTGTGTGATCATTGGTAATGTGATGCGTCGGGGTAACCCGGCTGTAGAGTGGGTATTGGCAGAGGGTATACCTTATTCCTCAGGTCCGCAGTGGCTGGCTGAGCATGTTTTACAAGGGCGTTGGGTGTTGGCCGTTGCGGGTACGCATGGTAAAACGACAACGACAGGATTATTAACCTGGTTGTTGACGTATGCTGGCCTTGAGCCTGGGTTTTTGATCGGTGGTGTGCCTGAGAATTTTGGTGTATCTGCACAATTGGGCAAACAGCCTTATTTTGTGATTGAAGCGGATGAATACGACAGTGCGTTTTTTGATAAGCGCCCTAAGTTTATTCATTATCATCCAAAAACGGCTATTTTAAATAATCTCGAATTTGATCATGCGGATATTTTTCCCGATATGGCGGCGATTGAGAAACAGTTTCATTATCTTGTGAGAACGATCCCTGCAAATGGTTTGATTATTCATCCAGCAGAGGATAAGCATTTGAAAACGGTGTTAGATCAAGGTGTTTGGACGCCCACAGCAACGTTTGGTGCTAAAGGTGCCTGGCAGGCTGTGTTAAAGGAGGCGGATGGCAGTTGTTTTGATGTGTTGCACCAGGGCGACGTGCTTGGTGAGGTGCGTTGGGATCTATTAGGGATGCACAATGTGCATAATGGGCTGGCGGCTTTAGCTGCTGCAACGCATGCTGGCGTGCCTGTTGCAAAGGCGATTGAAGCATTTACGACTTTTAAGAATGTGAAGCGACGATTAGAGATCAAAGCGAAGGTGAATGATATTACGGTTTACGATGATTTTGCGCATCATCCCACAGCCATTGCGACCACATTGGCTGGGTTGCGTGCAAAAATTGGAAAAGCGGCGCGCATGATTGCTGTGCTTGAGTTTGGTTCTTATACCATGCGCACGGGTGTGCATAAAGATAGTTTATGTGCGGCATTATGTGATGCAGATCAGGTTGTTTGTAAAAACACGGAAGTGGATTGGGGCTTAGAGGAGGCACTGCGTGCCTGTCCACAACCGGCAGCTCTTTATCCTCATGTTGATGCGTTGGTGAAGGCGCTGGTTCCGCAATTACGGGCTGGTGATCATGTTGTTGTGATGAGTAATGGTTATTTCGATGGTATTCATGAGAAGTTGCTGGGGTTGTTGTCTGGGTAATGGCTCTGGCGCGGGCTGTTTCAGTTGGGTTCCCTTAAGAGCGTATTAACTGGCATAATATGCTCTTGAGAGCATACTAACAACAGTAGCCTTGACACAGGTTCTTTTAATTGATATGCTCTCAAGAGCATGTTAAATAATTTTATATGCTCTTGAGAGACTATTATGAGCCAAAAAAACAAATTACTAGAAGCCCCCCCTTTTGCTGTGGCGGATGCGTTGAAGCATTTTGGTAATAATTTGCGAACAGCCAGGTTAAGACGGAACTTAACGATTCAACAAGTAGCCAAAAAGGCTGGCACGGGATCGCGAGTGATTTCTGATGCAGAAAAAGGAAAGTTCACAACAGGCATAGGCAACTATGTTGCTTTGCTTTGGGTCTATGATTTGCTTGAGCCATTCAATGAAGTTGCTGATCCTGTAAAAGATGAGATAGGTCAACATCTGGCATTGGTAAGAGATCGTGAACGAGCAAGGCATCGTGATGAAGGTTTAGATAATGATTTCTAAAGTAGAACATACTGAATGCTATGTTTATATCACACTACCAGGTCAAATGCAGGCGGTGACAGCAGGACGTTTTGTGCTGACAGTGGATAAACGCGGCTTGCCTTTGGGTCGTTTTGTCTATGGTAAGCGTTATCTAGAGAGGCCAGATGCAGTAGCATTAGATCCTGTTGAGTTAAAACTTTCATCGCAGGTATATGAAACGAGAGCTTTAAGAGGTGTATTTGGTGTATTACGAGATGCCGGTCCTGATTATTGGGGACGTCGTATCATTGAACATCACAGTGGAAAATTAGAGCTTAGCGAGATTGATTATCTTCTCTTTTCACCAGATGATCGTGCGGGGGCGCTTAGCTTTGGTTTGAATTTGCTACCACCGGCACCAAAGCGGGAATTTAATCAGACGCTTGATTTAAGTAAATTACAGAAGATTGCTAATCGTGTTATCACGAAAGAAAATGTGTCTATTGCTATTACAAATAATCAAATTACTGATCTTTTGTTAATAGGGACATCTATGGGTGGAGCTCGTCCTAAAGCTGTTGTTGAAGATAATGAAGGATTGTGGATAGCGAAGTTCAATAGGACTGATGATAAGTGGAACCAAGTTCGTGTTGAACGAACGATGTTAGTTTTAGCACGTCGTTCTGGTTTGCAAGTAGCGGATAGCAAAATTGTTGAGATCGGTGGACAAGATGTCTTGTTAGTAAAACGCTTTGATCGTGAGAAGAAACCGGAGGGATACTTGCGGGCAAGAATGATAAGTGCGTTAACTGTCCTGCGTGCAGAAGATACTTATCAATCTAGAGATCGGTGGTCTTATATTTTCCTTGCTGAAGAATTGAGACGAATTTCAGCTGAGCCAGAGAAAGATGCTGCTGAACTCTTCCGTCGTATGTGTTTTAATGCATTAATTTCTAATACGGATGATCACCCACGTAATCATGCTGTGATTGCAAAAGATCAAGACTGGAGACTTTCTCCGGCTTATGATTTAACACCATCAATGCCTGTTAGCACGGAGCGTCGTGATTTAGCTATGGTTTGTGGTAGTCAGGGGCGTTTTGCGAATGCGGAGAATCTCCTCTCTCAGCACGCAAGGTTTTTACTGGAGTTGGAGCAGGCGAAAAGCATTTTAAGCGACATGGAAAGTGTTGTAGAAAAACATTGGTATGCTGTGGCTCGCGCTGAAGGTGTTAGTGATGCTGATTGCGAAAAGATTTCATCCGCGTTTGTTTATCCAGGGTTTACGTTGTAGAGTAAGGCGCATATGACTGAAATTTATGCGGTTTTTCACGTCAGCATCGAAATGCTGTGCGAGTGAGGGATTAACTCTCCAAATAAATGATGGAGTTATGTTTATGTCTAAAGAAGAGCAAGAATCAGTTATTCTAAGGATAAACATAATACGCATGTTACTTGCGTGAAACGTAGCCGTGATACCGAGCCGCGACCGTAAGGGAGCGTCACTGTACTATAGTTTTCAGCTGAAATTTCTTAGTTCATGATAAAATCATAACGAAATGATAAACATGTTGCATTGTTCTACGCCATCTTTTATTAGATTCATGTGACGCTCCCTTACGGTCGCGGCTCGGTATTGCGGCTCGGTTTAAAAAGTGCTATTCCTGTAAATCTGCGTGAAAAGTGCTGTTGAGCTGCTGAATAATGTTTTTGTCTGTCGTGATCACCGAAAGTTCTCTATTATCATCAAGCGAAGAACGTGTGAGATTGGTGGATCCAATGAGCGCGGTGTCGTCGTCAATCATAATGACTTTTGCGTGAATCATATATTTTTTAATGTAGTGAAGGTGAACGCCTGCGCGTGTGAGGTATTCTTCAGCGCTGCTGCGTAGCGGTAAAGAAGTGATGATATCAACTTGTTTATGTTTACGCGCGGCTTTTGCAAGCGCGCCAATGGTTTCGTAATCAGTGAGATGTTGCGCGTAAATTTTAATGGTATGTTTGGCTTGTTGTATCAATTGCAAAATGCCAGATCGACTATTATCAGGGCTGAGTAATATGACTGATGTTGCAGTGTGGATGGGGGTATGATTCCAATCAGCAGAAAAAATATGTTCTATGTTGTTCACAGTCGATGGGTCATCAACGACTAACGCAAAATTACGCTGATTATTAAAAGCAGAATGTGTAAAGTTGAATGTCATGATGATCGCCTCTTTACCATCAATCATCAGCGCTTTTTCATGAATAAGGCGTATATCAGGTATGCTGCCTTGCCACGATAGATGGTGCCTTTCAAATGCCTCTATTGTTTTTTTGTTCTCACTTGCGGATTCATAGGGTGCTTTTTCTAATAAAATTTGAACAGTACGGTTATGCTCTTGCGCTGATAATAATGTTTCTAAGAGTGGTTTATGCGTGAAACCATACATCACCAGATGGATGGTATGATGCGCCTGTTGAATGGCTGCGATAATAGGTTGCGGGCCCGCTTCAGGTTCTATAATTAAACGATCAGCAAATGCGGTGGTGGTCAGACAGAACCACAATATTATCCAGCGTAACAAGTTAACACCTCTCAGACAAATTAAAACCGCTCACGCACTCTTTAAAAATATCCCCTCATCTGCCCTGTCGGGCATCTTCTCCCGGAGGGGGCGTTGTTGAATAAATCGGAAATGACGTTACCGAGCCGCGACCGTGAGGGAGCGTCACATGAATCTGATAAAAGCTGGTATATAACAGTGCAACATTTTAACCACTATAAGGCAATTTAATATCATAAAGTAAGAAATTTCAGCTAAAAGTTATAGCACAGTGACGCTCCCTTACGGTCGCGGCTCGGCTACACCGAGTGCCTCACAGAGCATTTCCGATTTATTCAACAAAGCCCCAAATTAATTTTGGGTTGACCTCATAAAACAACAACGCAATCAGGTCGTTTACGACCGAAAGCTTTATAGCCCCGGCTGAGGATTGCGGAGCGGAGCGTAGCAATCCGAAGGCCGGGGTAGTAGCAATCCGAAGGCCGGGGTAATGGCAACCCACCTACGCTTTTTAGCACCGTAGGTGCGTGAGAATTTGAGAATCTAACCCAGGATTGTCTCTCTACCAGTGATGGCATGCGCCAGCGTGTTGGGATCGATATATTCCAATTCACTACCAATTGCAACACCGCGCGCAATGCGCGAAGATTTGATCTGGTAAGGTTTGGCTAATTCAGCAATATAATGCGCTGTTGCTTCGCCTTCTACAGTCGGGTTTGTGGCCAGGATCAATTCACGCAACTCACCCGTTTCAAATAAAACTTTAAGCTGCCCTAAACCAATCTCCTGTGGGCCAATACCATCAAGCGGAGAAAGATGCCCCATGAGCACAAAGTACCTTCCGCGATAACGACTGGTGCGCTCAATCGCACTCACGTCAATGGGATTTTCGACAATACATAAAAGGGAAGCATCACGATGCGGAGACAAACAAATTTCACATATCGGAACTTCGCTGAAAATACGACACTGCTGGCAATGCTGAATATTCTCCATCGCTTCCAATAAATGCTCAGCAAGACGCTTGCCATTGTCGCGTCTGCGCGTCAGTAAATGTAAAGCCATACGCTCCGCCGTTTTTGGCCCTACACCCGGCAGGCAACGCAAAGATTCAATAAGCTGTTCAAGTAATGGACTAAAGCGCATAATAAATTTTGCTTATTGCTTATCGTCAGCCGTACCTTCAGGTAGTTTGAAGCCGGAGAACCCGCTCATTTTTTCACGTAGACTACGTTCTACTTTGGAAACAGCGTCATTCATTGCTGCTGTTACCAACTCTTCTATTTTACGTCTATCCTCAGGTGATAATGTAGGCGCTATTTTTGGATCAAGTACGGTTTTTTTGCAGTGGTATTGACCGGTTAAAGCGACCATCACCATGCCGCCGCCTGCCTGACCCTGAACGCTCATCTGAGCGACTTCTTGTTGAATATTCTTGAGCGCATCTTGCATTGCTTCCATACGTTTAACGATGTCACCGAGATCATTGTTTTCTGGGATAGCCATAAATTTTTCCTTTAAGATACCGTTATAGTCTGGTGGTAGTCTAACAAAGATTAAGTCAGAAGTGAAACATCAATCGTAGCGTCATACATGTTGATTAATTGTTGAATATGAGGATTTTGCAGGGCCTCTTGCTTTGCCTGAGTCAGTTGCTGATTTTGTTCTTGCTGTTGTTCTTTTAGCGGGGTAATTAACGCAGCGGTAGAAATGTTAATTTCTAACTGTATGGTTTTTTTAAAATAATCGTTTAGCGCTTCCCGAATGCGTTCTTTTAACTTTTGATTAAGCATAGGCTGATGTGTTGCAGACAATGCCAGTTCAATTCTGTCTTCTTCTTGTTTAACTAACGTACAATTAGATGCCAGTGCCAATGCCATGCCTGTGAGGTTTAATGCTGCCATTATTTTTCTCCAATTGCCCTCTGCCACCGGCGGAGGAGGGGTAGGCTGAGTGGGCGTAGGTGGTGATGCTTTGGGTGCAGTCATAGGGGACGCTTTGACTGCCGGGTGGGCGGTGTCTTGAACAGTAGCGGGTATTTTAAAAGCCAACATACGGAGCATGGCCATTTCAAAGGCCTGTTGTGGAGAGGCCGAAAAAGCAAAGTCACGTTTCGCTAAGAGCGCGATTTGGTAATAAATTTGTATGTCTTCCGGGCTAATGGCTTTTGCCAGCGCGACGGCTGTGGTTGAATGTATAGCCGCTTCAGGTGCGACTTGTGCTATGGCTGTTTGATGGAATAAGTGGATTAATTCATTCAGCACTTCTTCAAAATCCGTTGTGCACGCTGAGAGCTGCGTCATTTCTTGGAAGAGTTGGGCGCCATCTTGCGCTGCTAATGCTGAGATAAGCGGTAGCAGTGTTTCTTGCGAGACGCTACCAAGCATTGCATGCACATCAGCGGTATCCACTTTTCCAGATCCATACGCCAGTGCTTGTTCTAATAGACTCAAGGCATCACGCATGCTGCCCCGCGCAGCCTCTGCTAGTTTTTCTAAAGCAGGCATGTCATAGCGCATACCATCAGTCGCGCAGATATGCGCCAAGTGCTCGCGAATTGCTGTTGGTGTAATGTGTTTTAACTGGAATTGTAAGCAACGTGACAAAATCGTAATGGGTAATCGCTTAGGATCTGTTGTTGCTAAAATAAATTTAACATGTGCAGGCGGCTCTTCCAAAGTTTTGAGTAATGCATTGAAACTGTGTGTTGAAAGCATGTGTACTTCGTCAATGATATAGATTTTATAACGTCCTACAGAAGGCGGATAAGTTATTTTGTCCAATAATTCTTTGGTATCTTCTACTTTTGTTCTCGATGCTGCATCAACTTCGTAGACATCTAAAAACTGACCAGCATCGATGCCAGTGCACGCGTGACAAGTGCCGCAAGGTGTTGGCGTGGTGCCTGATTCGCAACTCAGACATTTTGCAAGAATACGCGCGAATGTTGTTTTACCTACGCCGCGCGTGCCTGTTAGGAGATAGGCGTGATGAATACGTTGATCTCGCAATGCATTGGTGAATATCCTTACAATAGGCTCTTGTCCTACAATTTCGGATAAAGAAAGGGGCCGCCATTTTCTGGCGAGTACTTCGTAATTGTCTTGCGGCATATTGTTGCGTTCCTTGGGAGCTTAATAAGCCCATAGTAGCGAGCACTCGCCACACTCCGGCACCCGAATCGGTCACTACCGTTGCTTCCTTCCGGACCTGGCGGGGTTTGTTACCTATCGTTGCGAAGGGACCAATACTCGCTTCTATAGACTCAAAAACGAGAACACGGAGGGATTCTAAGGCAATACGGACGGCTGGTCAAGGTGCATAAGCCATTCCCAATGCTCTCTCATCTGTTTTATCGGAGACACCTTCTTCTCTCGGCAGAAAAAGGCATGCGGAGATTGGGCTTTAGAGATGAATGACCGTATTTGAATATCCCCCCAGCCGCCGGTCGGACCTTCTCCCGGAGGGAGGAGGCATGCGAGGCTGGGGTTTTAGAGTCTAATGACTGACCTATTTTTGTTGTTGAGTGAGTATGAGAAGGTTCTTTATCACCGTGACCATGATGCATCACTTTATGCACATGATCTTTAAAGGCAATCCACGGCAGTTTGCAGTTCATTTTTTTAGCCGATTCTTCCAGAGAATGTGAAGTGCTAAAAAGAACATCCCAACCAACAGCCAGTACTCTGAGTGTATAAACGATAAATGCTACCGGTGCGAACAACAAAGCAAGCGGCGGAGAAATAGCATGACTGTGACCTTCTTCTTCACTGGGTAAGTAATTCGCATCAGTGAGGATTTCTGATGCTGCGAGTAGGCTGGTTGTTAACACAGGGTTCAATTTGATGCCGAAAATTCGAAAGTCATTTGACATTAAACCAACAGTGATCACGTGACCCAGAAAAAGCAATTGATGCATTGTGAAATCAATAAATAAATACACGCGAAACGGATTGATAAAACACAATATATTTTCTGATTGCCAAGTTTGATCGATTGTACGCATGGTCTTGCCAAGCAACACGCCCCATTCGCTGCGTCTGATTTTGTCTAGGGAGAAGAGTGAATTACTGACCATCCAAATCATAGAAGGTAATATGTAGATGCCAAGGCTGCCTATTCGAATAATATCAGCAAGTTGTTTGCCTATTTTTAAAAACAATACACCTTCTTTAGCAGCAAACCACCAAGTGCTTACCGTTGCAGCTGTGCAGAAGCCAGCAAGTGCGAATACGACGACAAAAGAGAAGGTTCTCAGCGCATAACTGCCATAAGACTCTTCTTTCTTTTTATAAAAACCACTTAGGGGGTTATCTGTTGTTTCTACCAGCAGAGAAAGATTCTGGTAAAGGAGTAGTGTGAAAGCAATGCCAGCGCAAGCAGCAATGGCAATTAACGCGCCACCTGGTACCAGCGCGAGTGTTGTCATTACCCCTATGCTGCTTGATACAGCGCTTAAAGTTGTTAATCCGCAGGCGATACCACCAGCGATTGAAAGAATCCAACTGCATTTCAAAGCGAATCCTTTGCGTATCATGGTGTTACGCAGCGCACTTCTGTTTCTCATTAGCTGTGTGGTGATTGTGCTGTCTATATAGGTTGTCGATGATTTTTTAGCAGATTTTCCAAGTAAGATGAGTGCTTTTGTCTCAATATCCGTTTGCGTCTGCTTATCTTTATTCTTTTTTGCGCGATAGTATCTGGCAAGTGTATCGCTGTCTGTTTCTAATGTTTTCACAGCGAGTTTCGTCATCTCATCATCGCAGCGCTTGATCTCTGCTTTCATTGCTTCTATTTCGTCGCTTTTTGCTTGGCTAAAACGAAAGCTGCGTTCCAGCTTTGTCATCTCTTCTATTTTTCTTTTTTTCTCTTCTCTCTTTGTTCGAACAGCGGATGCAATTCGACTCTCTATCAATTTATCTAAAAATTGAGCAATCACGCTTCTGTTGGTGCGATCAGGGTCGGCAATACGATTGAGCCCATCGCCAATTGCTTCATAGTAAATTTGTCCTTCAAAGGCAGTTGCTAGGATAAAGGACGATGCACCAAAAACAGGGGAACTGACAATGGCATAAGCACCCAAGAGAGCAAGGGAGCCGCAGCAAAGGCTCACGCTCGTTACCAAAAACACCTTCAGGAGTTTAAAGGACACCGCCTTTGTTGTGTCTTGCCACGTTGATTTCATGCTATTTTCTCGCCACTCGCCTTTTTAAATGATAATAATTCTCATTCGCGTTTGAGCATACAGGAAGAGAGGGGGTAGGTCAACCTATTATGAGCGATCTGTTATGCCGATATAGTCACGTTTTTTAGGTCCCGTATAGAGCTGTCGTGGCCGACCTAAGCGATAAGGGTTGCTGATCATTTCATTCCACTGTGCAGCCCAGCCTACCGTTCTCGCCAATGCGAAGATCACAGTGAACATATTGGCGGGTATCCCGATTGCGCTTAAGGTGATACCGGAGTAAAAATCGACATTAGGATAAAGCTTCTTTTCAACAAAATAATCATCTTCCAGCGCAATTCTTTCCAGTTCCATGGCTAACTTAAAGAGAGGATCATTCTTTGCGCCAACAGCTTCTAATACTTCGTGACAGGTCTCACGCATCACTTTTGCACGTGGATCATAGTTCTTATAAACACGGTGACCAAACCCCATTAGTCTAAAGTTGTCATTGGGGTCTTTAGCGCGCGCAATGTACTTGCCAACTTGTGAAACATTACCTATTTCGTGAAGCATGCTGAGTGCTGCTTCATTTGCACCCCCATGCGCAGGTCCCCATAACGCACCAATACCTGCTGAAATGCAGGCGAAAGGATTCGCGCCCGTTGAACCAGCTAAGCGCACGGTGGAAGTTGAGGCATTTTGCTCGTGGTCCGCATGCAAGATAAAGATCTTATCCAGCGCTCTTGCTAACACAGGGTTAATGTGGCTTTCAGCGCAAGGTGTGTCAAACATCATATGTAGGAAATTTTCTGCATAGGAAAGGCGGTTAAGTGGCTGCATAAAAGGTTGACCAATGGTGTACTTATAGCACATCGCAGCAATAGTCGGCATTTTGGCAATGAGTCTGAGCGCAGAAATGGTGCGATGCTCAGGATTTTTGATATCTAGTGTATCGTGATAAAAAGCAGACAAGGCACCGACAACACCCACCATGATCGCCATGGGATGTGCATCTCGACGGAACCCATTAAAGAAGTAGTGAATTTGTTCGTGCACCATGGTGTGATGCGTAATTGTTCTACGAAACTGCTCTTCTTGTTGTTTATTGGGTAACTCACCGTTTAACAGCAGATAACAGACTTCCAGGAAGGTAGATTTGCTCGCGAGTTGTTCAATAGGATAGCCACGATGTAGTAAAATACCTTTCTCACCATCAATAAAGGTGATTTTGGATTCACAAGCTGCCGTTGAATTAAAGCCAGAATCGTACGTAAAACAACCTTCTTTAAAAAGAGCGCTAACGTCCACGACGTCCGGCCCTAAGGTGCCAGACAGTACGTCTAAGTCTATTGTTTTACCTTTTATCAGTAGCTTGGCTTTTTCGTCTGCCATTATGTGTATCCTCTACCCAGAAGGCATTATTATAGAAGATTTAATACCATAAAGTAAGAAATTTCAGTTAAAAGTTATCATATAGTGAGGTTCCCTCACGGTCGCGGCTCGGTCATGCCGAGTCGCTTAAGTGCTTCCTTACCTCTTTACGACAGGGGGGTGGGGGAATATACTGTCGGCTAACTTTGACTTTAATTTCTGAACAAGGAAAATAAACGAGTGAGACAGACCAGACCAAAGAATCTCAATCTTTTCACAATTCATTTCCCTATTCCTGCTATTGTTTCTATTTTGCACAGAATATCGGGTGTTATTTTATTTTTACTGATTCCTTTTTTCTTGTTCATGCTAAGTTGTTCTTTAACGCCGTCTGGATTTGAACAATGTCATGAATGGTTATCTTCTCCTGTTTTTAAAGTATTAGTTTGGCTATATACGGTACCGCTTTGTTTTCACTTGGTAGCGGGCATTCGCCACTTACTATCTGATATACATATTGGTGATTCACGCCAAGGTGGTAGAATCACTTCTTACCTCACGTTTTTCTTCTCTGCATTGCTCATTATTTTAACGGGAATTTGGATATGGTGAAATCAGTGTTAGGTGTCTATCATCCTGGGTTGCGGGACTGGATTATTCAACGTGTGTCCGCTGTTTTTATGGCTGCCTATATGGTGGGCCTGGTGCTTTATGTTGCTTGTCATCCCGGTATCACTTTTGCAGTTTGGCATGGTCTTTTCGCTTGCACTGCGATGAAGGTCGCTACCTTGCTTTTTGTGTTGTTGTTGTTGATGCATGCCTGGATAGGGATGTGGACTGTGTTAACGGATTACGTGAAGTGTTTTGTGCTACGTTCTGTTTTGAATGTGGGTATTATTTTGTCGCTGGTGGCCTGTTTCTTCTGGGCCCTTTTGATTTTATGGAGTGTTTAAGATGAGCGTGGTAACACACACTTTTGATGCGGTGATTGTAGGTGGGGGTGGTGCAGGGCTACGTGCTGCTATTGAACTGTCTCAGTCGGGGTTAAAAGTGGCTGTCCTTTCTAAAGTCTTTCCAACGCGTTCGCATACGGTATCGGCGCAAGGTGGTATTAATGCCGCGCTGGGCAATATTGAGCCGGATGACTGGCGCTGGCATATGTACGATACGGTGGTTGGTTCTGACTTTCTAGGTGATCAGGATGCCATTGAATATATGTGCAAAAATGCACCGCAATCCATCTATGAATTGGAACATATGGGTTTACCCTTCTCGCGTTTATCAAACGGTAAAATTTACCAGCGTGCTTTCGGTGGTGCGACACGAGAATATGGTAAAGAACAAGCGCACCGTACTTGCTGTGCGGCAGATCGCACAGGGCATGCGATGTTACATACCCTTTACCAAAAGAATATCCAAGCAAAAGCCAGTTTTTTTAATGAGTGGTTTGCGGTTGATTTAGTAAACACACCTGATGGCGTTGCTGGTGTAACGGCGATCTGTATAGAAACAGGTGAGGTGGTTTTTATTAAAGCCCGCGCAACAGTATTGGCAACGGGTGGCGCAGGACGCATTTTCCAGTCCACCACCAATGCGCACATTAACACAGGTGATGGTTTCGGTATGGCATTAAGAGCTGGGTATCCGCTACAGGATATGGAATTCTGGCAATTCCATCCCACGGGTATTTATGGTTCTGGTTCTCTGATCAGTGAAAGCGTGCGTGGTGAAGGAGGATATTTGATTAATAAAGATGGTGAGCGTTATATGGAACGCTATGCACCACATCAAAAAGACCTTGCTTGCCGTGATATTGTCTCCCGTTCGTCCGCTATTGAGATTCGAGAAGGGCGAGGGGCGGGTCCGAAGGGTGATTATGTCTTATTAAAAGCAGATCATTTAGGAGAAGAGCTGATTAAATCACGCTTACCAGCAATTCGAGAGTTGGCAATCACTTTTGCGGGTGTGGATCCTATTAAAGATGCCATACCTGTTGTACCAACTTGCCACTATCTCATGGGTGGTATACCGACTAACTATCACGGGCAAGTGATAACGCAAACGGCTAAGGGTGAGGATAAGATCGTCACGGGCTTGTATGCTGTGGGAGAGTGCGCCTGCGTTTCTGTACATGGTGCAAATCGTCTCGGTGCCAACTCTCTACTTGATTTGGTTGTCTTTGGCCGTGCAGCAGGGCTGCATGTTAAAGAAAGTATTGAACAAGGCTTAGACTACCAAGATTGTCACAAGACAGAAATTGAGAAGGGGCTGTCCCGTTTACATCGTTGGAATCATAACGAGAAAGGGGAGAGCGTAGAAAGCATTCGAACTGCGCTACAAAAAGTCATGCAAGATGATTTTGGCGTATTTCGTACCGCTGAATATATGAAATCTGGCTTTAAGAAGCTGGATGAACTAAAAGAACGTCTGAAGCATGCTGCTATTAAAGATAAGAGCGATTGCTTTAACACAGCACGTATTGAAGCCCTGGAATTAGATAATTTAATGGAAACGGCGATAGCGACAGCTTATTCTGCGAATGAACGCACGGAAAGCCGTGGTGCGCATGCGCGTTCTGACTATCCAGAGCGTGACGATAAGCATTGGTTAAAACACTCTTTGTATTTTGATGAGGGGCGTCTTGGGTTTAGAGCAATTAATATGAAACCTGAAGATATGGATCCTATCCAATTGACAAGCCGAGAAGAAGTTACAGATCACTAGAAAGGAGAAAGCTCGATGACCGAGTTGACGAGTATGCGTTTTTCTATCTACCGCTACAATCCAGAAGTGGATGAAAAGCCTTATATGCAGGATTTTGATGTTGATATTAAGGAAAATCACTGCATTATGGTGTTAGATGCATTGCTTGTGATTAAGAATCAGATCGATGAAACGCTGACGCTCAGGCGTTCTTGCCGTGAGGGCGTCTGTGGTTCAGATGGTATGAACATCAATGGCAAAAACAGATTAGCCTGCACCACGCGACTGAGCAATTTAGAAGGGCCTATCATCATTCGGCCGCTGCCTGGTTTGCCTGTGATTCGTGATTTAGTGGTCGACATGACGCAATTTTACCAACAATACGAAAAAGCAAAACCTTATTTACAAAACAATATCCCTGCGCCTGCCACTGAGCGCTTGCAGTCACCCGAAGAAAGAGCAAAACTTGATGGGTTGTACGAGTGTATCTTATGCGCTTGCTGCACGTCCTCCTGTCCTTCTTTTTGGTGGAACCCAGATAAGTACATGGGTCCTGCGGCGCTGTTACAAGCTTATCGATTTATTGCAGACAGTCGCGACACTGAGAAATCAGAGCGCTTGGCTGATTTAACAGATCCATTTAGCGCTTTTCGATGCCGTGGCATTATGAATTGCGTGGATGTTTGTCCAAAGGATTTGAATCCGCTGGAAGCGATCAATCACATAAAAGAAGAGATGATTAAAGAATAGACGCTGGCGGAGAATAACATGCAGCAAAAAAATAAGGCGCAAGAGAAAAGCTTTGCCGCACTTCGGCAAGACTCCTATCTTGGTGAGAACGAGGCTTATTTAGAGGGGCTCTACGAAGATTATCTGGTTGACCCCGAGAGTGTCTCGGCAGAGTGGCGTGCTTTTTTTGACGGGATGCGTCGGGGCGCAGCAGACGTTCCGCATGCCGATATACAAGCTGCATTTCTGGCTTTAGCCAGACACAATGCGGCAGCTGTTGTGCCTGGTAGCATGTCTTCTCATCAAGACCAACAGCAAGAGAAAGTGGCTGAATTGATTTCTGCTTATCGTCGATTAGGGCACTTGCGTGCGCATATTGACCCTTTAGATCTCTATCAAGGTACTGAAAACCAAGCCCTGGATTTGAATTATTATGGCTTAAATGGCAATGCCTTAGCGCAAACTTTTCATGTGGGTTCTTTCTTAGGGTTAGGGAAATCAACGGGGACGCTGAGTGAAATACAGCAAGCTTTAGCTCGGGTCTACTGTGGTTCGATTGGCTTTGAATATATGCACATTAATCGTGCTGAAGAAGTGGAATGGATCCGTGATCGCATCGAAAAAAACTGGGCTAACTTCAAGCCAACCGTAGAAGAAAAGAAACGTATTCTGCAACAGTTGGTTGGTGCAGATGGCGTTGAAAAATATTTAGGATTCAAGTACGTAGGACAAAAGCGCTTTTCCCTAGAAGGGGGAGATGGGCTTATTCCGATGTTAGAGACCATTATTCAGCAGAGTGCTAAGCAGGGTGTGAAAGAAGCCACGATTGGTATGGCGCACCGCGGTCGTTTGAATGTACTCATGAACGTTGTAGGTAAAGAACCTAAAGCGATTTTTGCGGCATTTGAGGGTACGCATGTCTCCTCAACGCACTCAGGCGATGTAAAATATCATTTGGGTTTCTCTTCAGACAGAGAAACGCCCTACGGGCCTGTGCATATTGCTTTAGCGTTTAACCCTTCACACTTAGAGATTGTAGCACCTGTTGCGCAAGGCTCCGTGAGAGCAAGACAGCGTCGTCGCCGAGATACAAACAAGGTGCAAGTGTTGCCTATACAAATTCACGGAGACGCTGCTTTTGCGGGTCAGGGCGTTGTGATGGAAACCTTTACCATGTCCCAGGCGCGATGGTTTACCGTTGGTGGCTCCATTCATATTGTGATTAATAACCAAGTAGGGTTTACAACCAGTAATCCACAAGATGCACGTTCCACCATTTACTGTACAGATGTGGCAAAAATGGTAGAAGCGCCTATTCTGCACGTGAATGGTAATGATGCAGAAGCTGTGTACTTTGCCGCGCTGTTTGCTGCGGATTATCGGCAGGTCTTTAAGCGAGATGTTGTGATTGATCTCTTTTGCTATCGCCGACATGGTCATAACGAAGCGGATGAGCCTTCTGCTACGCAGCCACTCATGTATAAAGTGATCAAAGCCATGCCTGCACCCTATGTGATTTACGCTAAGCAGTTGGCAGAGGAAGGTGTGATTGAGGTGGGTACAGAGAAAGCGCTAGCAGAGGCTTATCGGGATGCCTTAGATGCTGATAAAACGCTAGTACCCTTAAGTGTAGATAAGTCTGCTAATGCTTATGCTGTGAACTGGGAGCCTTTTATATCGAAGTTATGGACAGATAAAGCGGATACCAGTGTTCCGATTAAAGAAATCAAAGCGTTAGGAAAAAAACTAGAAGTACTACCTGAAGGTTTTGTGGTGCAACCGCAAGTAAAAAAGACCTTAGAAGCCCGGCAGAAAATGACAGCAGGCGAAGTACCTGTTAACTGGGGATATGCAGAGACATTGGCTTACGCGACTCTGCTCAACCAAAAATACCCTATACGATTATGTGGGCAGGATGCGGGTCGTGGTACCTTTGCGCATCGGCATGCCGTGTTACATGATCAGAATACAGATGAAGTGTATATTCCGCTTTCGCATATTGCTGACGACCAAGCACAGATCAATATTGTGGATTCTCTGCTATCAGAAGAGGGTGTGTTGGCCTTTGAATATGGTTATGCAACAGCGGAGCCCAATTTCTTAGTGATCTGGGAAGCGCAGTTTGGCGATTTTGCCAATGGTGCGCAGGTCGTGATTGATCAATTTATCAGCTCGGGAGAGCAGAAGTGGGGTCGGTTATGTGGTTTGGTAATGTTGTTGCCGCATGGTTATGAAGGCCAAGGTCCTGAGCATTCTTCTGCGCGCTTAGAGCGTTACTTGCAGTTATGTGCGCAAGATAATATGCAAGTGTGCATGCCATCGACACCTGCCCAGATTTTCCATTTGTTACGTAGGCAAATGGTGCGTGCTTATCGTAAGCCGTTGATTGTGATGACGCCTAAGAGCCTTTTACGGCATCCGCTGGCTGTTTCACCGTTAGAGGACTTGACGAAGGGTGGTTATCAGTTGGTGGTAGGTGAGGTAGATACTATAGCGGCACAGGCAGTGGAACGTGTTATCTTCTGCGCGGGTAAAGTCTACTATGAGTTGCTAGAAGCGCGTCGTGAAATGAAAATGGACAAGGTTGCTATTTTGCGCCTTGAGCAATTTTATCCTTTCCCGGAAGTGGCGATGCGGCAAGCATTGGCTGGTTACAAAGGCGCAAAAGAAGTGGTTTGGTGCCAAGAAGAGCCGAGAAACCAAGGGGCGTGGACATACCTAGAGCCTTATTTGACTGGCTTGTTGAGTAAAACACAGACCTTACATTTTGCAGGCAGGGCTGCATCTGCTTCACCAGCAGTGGGTTATCATGCTGTGCATGAAAAAGAGCAAAAAGAATTGATTATTCAAGCATTAACAAAATAAAGGAAGGCCACTATGGGCATCGTTGAAGTAAAAGTTCCGTTATTACCTGAGTCTATTACAGACGCAACTGTTTCTACCTGGTATAAAAAAGCAGGTGATCCTGTTTCACGAGATGAAAATATCGTGGACCTGGAAACAGATAAAGTAATGCTTGAAGTTCCATCTCCAGCAACTGGTATTTTAAAAGAAATTAAATATAAAACGGGATCGACTGTGCAAGCAGAGCAAGTGATTGCTGTGATTGAAGAAGGTGCAGCAGCTGAGAAAACCGCATCAGCACCGGCAGCTAAAGGGAAAGATGCTACAACTGCTAAACAAGCGGCTAAGCCGTCGGCACCTGCCGCAGTGGCGCCTGCGACACAAGCAGCAGCCCCCGTTTCCATGCCGGGGTTAAGCCCTTCTGCGCGTCGTGCTGTGGCTGAAAAAGGCATAGAGGCCGCTGCTGGTCGCTTAACCAAGGCAGACGTACTTGCTACGGTGGGTGGACAAGCAGGCGAACGTCCTGAAAAACGTGTACCCATGACCCGTATTCGTGCCCGTATTGCGGAACGCTTACTTGAAGTGAGTCAGAACACCGCCATGCTGACGACCTTCAATGAAGTGAATATGGCGCCCGTGATGGATTTGCGAGCACGGTACCGCGAACAGTTTGAAAAGAAATTTGGCGTGCGTTTAGGCTTCATGTCCTTCTTTGTGAAAGCCTGTGTGGAGGCCTTAAAGCGCTCTCCTATTGTGAATGCTTCGCTTGATGGTAACGATGTGGTATATCACGGTTATTTTGATGTTGGCGTGGCTGTTTCAACAGAGCGCGGCCTGATTGTGCCTGTTTTGCGTGATGTTGATCAGATGAGTATGGCTGAGATTGAAGCAAAGATTGCAGAATCAGCTGAAAAAGCGCGTGCTGGTAAGCTTTCTTTAGAAGAGATGCAGGGTGGCAATTTTACGATTACCAATGGTGGTGTGTTTGGTTCGTTAATGTCTACGCCTATTTTGAATTCACCGCAATGTGCGATTTTGGGTATGCATAAGATCCAAGAGCGTCCCGTGGTAGAGAAGGGTCAAATTGTGATTCGTCCGATGATGTATCTTGCATTGTCTTATGATCACCGTTTGATAGATGGTAAGGAATCGGTGACTTTCTTGGTGACCATTAAGGAATTGTTGGAAGACCCCAGTCGGTTGTTATTAGCAATATAGAGATAGGTAGAATCAAAATGAATCTTCATGAATATCAAGCAAAACAGTTGTTAGCAGCGTATGGATTACCTGTTTCAAAAGGCGAGGTTGCCGTCAATGTAGAAGAGGCAATTGCCATTGCAAAAAGAATGGGAACGCCTCGTTGGGTTGTGAAAGCGCAAGTCCATGCGGGCGGTAGAGGAAAAGCAGGTGGTGTAAAACTTGTGTCTACTGAAGAGGATGTCGCCAATACCGTACGTGCTTTATTAGGTAGGAACCTGGTGACTTACCAAACCACAGCGGCAGGTCAGCCTGTGAATCAGATACTGATTGAAGAACCTTGTGCGATTAAGAAGGAACTGTATTTGGGTGCTGTTGTGGATCGCGCCAAGCAGCGGATTGTTTTCATGGCCTCGACAGAAGGTGGCGTGGAGATTGAGCAGGTTGCTGAAAAAACACCAGAGAAGATTCTGACGATTGCTGTGGATCCTATTGCGGGCGTGCAGCCTTTCCAGGGGCGTGATCTTGCTTATGCCTTAGGGTTAACGGGAGAACTCGTTAAAGAATTTGTTCATTTACTCAGTGGATTAGCGAAACTTTTTAAAGAAAGAGATTTAGCTTTGTTAGAGATTAATCCCTTGGTTATCACGGAAGGTGGTCATTTACTCTGTTTAGATGCAAAGGTGACGATTGATGAAAATGCCTTGTATCGTCAGCCGCAGTTACGTGCGATGCGCGATGCCACACAAGAAGATGCGCGTGAAAATCGTGCGCGGGACTGGGAATTAAACTATATCGCACTCGATGGTGATATTGGTTGTATGGTAAACGGCGCAGGGTTGGCAATGGCAACCATGGATATGATTAAACTGCATGGTGGTAACCCAGCTAACTTCTTAGATGTTGGGGGTGGGGCGACTAAAGAGCGTGTTTCCGAGGCGTTTAAGATCATCTTGTCTGATACAGACGTGAAAGCGGTGCTGATCAATATCTTCGGTGGTATTGTCCGTTGCGACATGATTGCCGAGGGTATTATGGGTGCAGTTTCTGAGATAGGGACAACATTGCCAGTTGTGGTCAGACTTGAAGGAAATAATGCAGAAGCGGGTGCAACATTATTGAATAATAGCGGTTTAAATATTATTGCTGCCGCAAGCTTTACCGATGCTGCAAAGAAAGTGGTAGAGGCTGCAGCAAAAGGGTTGGGAGCATAAGATGAGTATTTTAATCAATAAAGAAACAAAGGTGATTTGCCAGGGGTTTACGGGTAAGCAGGGTACGTTTCATTCAGAACAGGCAATTGCCTACGGTACTCGCATGGTGGGTGGTGTGACACCAGAGAAAGGTGGGCAACGTCACTTAAATCTGCCAGTCTTTAATACCGTCAGGGATGCTTATCGAGAGACAAAAGCAGATGCTTCGGTCATTTATGTGCCAGCGCCGTTTTGTAAGGATTCCATTTTAGAGGCAGTTGATGCGGGTATTAAGCTGATTGTGTGTATTACAGAAGGTATCCCTGTTTTAGATATGCTGGATGTAAAAGCATGTTTAAGTTCACATCCCGGTGTGCGTTTAATAGGTCCTAACTGTCCAGGTGTGATTACGCCGGGTGAATGTAAGATTGGTATTATGCCAGGTCATATTCACTTGCCGGGTAAAGTGGGTATTGTCTCACGCTCAGGTACCTTAACTTACGAAGCTGTGAAACAGACAACAGATCTTAAGTTGGGTCAGAGTACATGTGTGGGTATTGGGGGTGATCCTATCCCAGGCACAAACTTTGTGGATGTATTACGTTTATTTGAAAGCGATCCACAAACAGAAGTGATTTTGATGGTTGGTGAAATTGGTGGTAGCGCAGAGGAAGAAGCGGCCGAATTTATCAAAGCCAAGGTGACCAAGCCTGTAGTGGCCTATATTGCGGGTGTGACTGCACCAGCTGGTAAACGGATGGGTCATGCGGGTGCCATTATTGCCGGCGGTAAGGGTACAGCTGATGAAAAATTTAAAGCATTAGAAGCAGCGGGTGTGCACACTGTACGCTCTCCTGCTGAGATGGGTAAGAAAGTAGCTGAAGTGATTACGAAGGCGTATACCTGATGTTAGATCCCAAGCTGATACGAAGTGCCATCGATACGGTTGCTGTGCAGTTGCAAAAGCGCGGCGTGGTTATTGATGTGCCTAAGTTGACGGCTTGGGAAGACAGGCGCAAAGCATTACAAATTGAGATGCAAGACCTGCAAAATAAGCGCAATGTCTATTCTAAAGAAATTGGTATCGCAAAAGCAGCCGGTCGTCCTGTAGAAGAAGCGCTTGGTGGATTAAAAACACTGAGTGATTCTCTTAAAGTGATAGAAAATGAATTCGCTACTTTGCAAGCGGAGATAGAGGATTATCTGGCGCGTCTTCCCAATATCACGCACGATTCAGTGCCTGTTGGTAAGAGTGAGGCGGATAATCAAGTCTTGCGCTTTTGGGGTGAGCCTAAAAAATTTGATTTTACGCCTAAAGACCATGTTGCCTTGGGTGCGGGTTTGGGGTTGCAATCAGGGTCTACGCAGCAAGAGATGGATTTTGAAGTCGCCTCTAAGTTAACGGGGGCGCGTTTTGTGGTGTTGCGCGGATCAATTGCGCGCTTACAGCGTGCGTTGATTCAATTTATGTTAGATCTGCATACACAAGAACATGGCTATCAAGAAATTGCGGTGCCTTATTTAGCGAATGCGGACAGTTTTTTTGGCAGTGGCCAATTCCCTAATTTAAAGGCAGATGTGTTTGCTTTATCTGGTGACAGCGAATATTACTTGATTCCAACGGCTGAAGTGCCAGTTACCAATACAGTGCGCGATACGATTTTGGATGAGAATGCATTGCCGCTGAAGTATGTTTGCTACAGTTCTTGCTTTAGAAGTGAAGCGGGGTCTTATGGTAAAGATATTCGGGGTATGTTAAGGCAGCATCAATTTGAGAAAGTGGAGTTGGTTCAGATTGTGCATCCCAGCGTGTCTTATGCGGCGCTAGAAGAAATGACATTGCACGCAGAGACAGTTTTGCAGCGCTTACAGTTACCTTATCGTGTGGTGGCATTGTGCACGGGCGATATTGGTTTTGCGGCGGCAAAGACGTATGATCTGGAAGTCTGGTTGCCGGGCCAGGACTGTTATCGTGAAATCTCTTCTTGTAGTAATACGGAAGCTTTTCAGGCGAGACGTATGAAAGCGAGATATCGCGATGGGTCGGGTAAAGTGGATTTGGTTCACACATTGAATGCGTCGGGGTTGGCAGTGGGGCGAACGTTGATTGCTGTTCTTGAGAATTATCAGGATGCGTTGGGTCGTGTGCATATTCCGGAGGCGTTGCAGCCTTATATGAACGGCGTTAAGGTGATTTCTTAGGGGGTTGGTACCAAGCGCAAAACAACGGAGTCGCGAAACCGAGCCGCGACCGTGAGGGAGCGTCACCATTG
>DATLOT010000034.1:0-4927 GCA_035536095.1 Gammaproteobacteria bacterium
ACAGTGCAACATTTTAACCACTTAATATCATAAAGTAAGAAATTTCAGCTAAAAGTTATAGCACAGTGACGCTCCCTCACGGTCGCGGCTCAGTTACACCGAGTGCCTCACAGAGCATTTCCGATTTATTCAACAAAGCCCCTTTGGGAGAAGGTCCGACCGGCGGATGAGGGAGGGAACACTTTACTATTCAGCTATTCGCATTCAAAATAACAGACTTTCCACAGCAATAAAAAGAGAAGACATGTATAACATATTGAAAATATTAACATTATCATTGTTCGTACTACTCACAGCCTGCGCACCCACCATGGACATAGGCGGTGTTTATGGTCCAAACCGATCTTACACGAATACACAAATGGGCGTACGTTACCTACTGGGTCGGGGCGTGAAGCAGAGCGACGAAAGGGCTTTTTACTATTTCGGCCAAGGCGCAAAAGGCGGTGATGCTTTTGCACAAAATGAATTGGCTTACTTATATGCCGCAGGAAAAGGCACGCCACGCAATCTCACGGCAGCATTTGGATGGTACCAAAAAGCAGCGGATCATGGCTTAGTGAGTGCGCAATATAGTTTGGGCTTAATGTATCTACATGGTTGGGGCGTGGCGCCCAATAAAGAACGTGCTCTTTTTTGGATAAAGAAGTCCGCCGAACATGGTTTTGAACCGGCACGCGCGATGCTTTCGCAGTGGCGCACTTAATGGCGCACGTGCCACGTAAGCGATTTGGGCAACATTTCTTAACAGATAAGGAAACGATTGCCCACATTATTGATGTTATATCTCCCAAACCAGAAGAACATCTGATTGAAATTGGCCCTGGCCAAGGCGCCTTAACGCTTCCTGTTTTAAAAATCGCAAAACAGTTAACAGCGATCGAGTTAGATCGTGACTTGATTGAGAAACTCAAAACTGCCAGTGCGCCGCTTGGCACACTGACACTCTATTCTGCAGATGTGTTAAATTTTGATTTCGAGATACTGAAGCAAGATACGCGTTTACTAAGAATATTCGGCAATCTACCCTATAATATCTCAACCCCTTTGATTTTCCATTTATTAACATTTCACGCTATCATTGCAGATATGTGTTTTATGTTACAAAAAGAAGTTGCCGAACGTTTGGCTGCTACCCCTAACACAGCGCATTATGGTCGCCTTAGTGTGATGATACAGTATCATCTGCAAGTTATGCTTTTATTTGACGTGCCGCCAGATGCTTTTCGCCCACCGCCGAAAGTCACATCCACGATTGTCCGTCTTATACCCCATGAAACACGTCCATATACCGTGAATAATTACCCTCTTTTTGCTACTATTGTAAGAGAAGCCTTCGGACAAAGACGTAAAACCTTACGCAATAGTTTAAAAACATATATGAGTGATGCGATGTGGTCAGTGAGTCATTTACACCCTGATGCGCGTGCAGAAAATTTATCGGTCAGTGATTTTGTGATATTGGCTAATCAAATAGAGAAAGGATAACGAATGCCAACCTATGCTATAGGAGATGTACAAGGTTGTTTCGACGCTTGCCAGAGAGTGCTGCAACTGATTCAGTTTAACAATCAGCGAGATCGATTATGGTTTGTCGGTGATCTTGTGAACCGAGGACCCCAATCTTTAGAAACATTACGTTTTATTAAATCACTAGGCAAATCGCAAATTTCCGTATTAGGTAATCATGATTTACATCTCCTTGCTGTTGCTATTGGTGTACGCGCATTGCGTCCGGGTGATACCTTAGGCGACATATTAGATGCGCCTGATTGTGGTGAATTAATTGATTGGTTACGCCACAGGCCATTACTTCATCAAGAAGCTGGTTATGTGATGACACACGCTGGTCTTGCGCCGATGTGGACAGCAGCACAAGCAACACAATTAGCAAAAGAAGTCGAGACAGCACTGCAAAGTGATCAGGCAGCTTTATTTTTAGAAAATATGTATGGTGATGAGCCTGACTATTGGCAAGATAACTTAACAGGCATGGCGAGATTACGTTGCATCACAAACTATTTTACGCGCATGCGATTTTGTGACATGTCAGGCAAGCTGATGCTCAGTTATAAAGGCACCATTGCCAACAAGCCCGCGGGTCTCATTCCTTGGTTTGAAGTACCGGAGCGACGCAATGAGAACGAAAAAATTATTTTTGGACACTGGGCTGCACTAGAAAAGCCGATCAATAAACCAAACTTATATCCTTTAGATACCGGATGCGTCTGGGGAAATTGTCTAACTGCGATGCGACTAGAGGATGGTAGGCTATTCTCCGTTTCTTGCTGAAAAGCGCTAAAGAATAGATTAATTTTTGATCATAATAGCACGTACAATCAATTCTCGCTGAAATTTGATTGCCTCCAATCAATTTTCACTGAAATTTGCAGATTAATCTGCAAATTTCAGTTAAATATGTAGATTAATCTGCAAATTTCATATAATATACCAGAATGAAATATATTAAGCGTACCATAGAAACGTTGCTTCGGAATGCACTCAATGCAGGTAGGAGTGTGTTGTTATTGGGACCCAGACAGGTTGGCAAAACAACCTTACTCAAGCAGCTTGGCGAAGCGGATTTGTTCTATACCTTATTGGATCCAGAACTGAGACTACGCCTTGAAAAATCGCCGAATGTCATCAGACAGGAAATTAAAGCGTATCGCAAATTGCATGGCTCTCATAAGCGACCTTTGGTTATCATTGATGAAATACAAAAAGTACCCGCATTGATGGACATTGTTCAGCTAATCATTGATGAACAAGAAGCGCAATTTATCCTAACAGGTTCTTCCGTGCAAAAATTGCGTCGTCATGCACAATTCAATTTACTACCTGGGCGTGTTATCAATTTACATCTTGATCCATTCATGTTGGAAGAATTATCCACTGTAATGACTGACATTACACCTTTTTTATTGTACGGAAGCTTGCCAGGTATTTATCTCAATGATAATACCTCTATACGACAAGCTGATCTTGAATCTTACACGATCAACTATCTTCAAGAAGAAGTTCGCGGCGAAGCATTGGTGCGTAACTTGGATCATTTTGGACAGTTTCTTGAACTTGTTGCGCTTGAATCTGGTAATCAGCTAAATATGAATAAATTATCTCAAGAACTAGGGATAGGCCGACATACCATGTCAGAATATTTTAAAATTCTGGAAGATTGTTTATTAATAGAAAGCATCGAACCTATTACAAAAACAACATCTCGTAAACGCCTAACAAAATCACCGAAATTTTTATTGTTTGACATGGGAATACGGCGTGTACTTGCGCGTGAAGGTGAAAAATTATCTACGGATACATTGGGTAGATTATTCGAACAGTTTATTGGCTTAGAATTAATACGATCACTCCGCGCGCATCTCCCTACTGCGAAATTGTGTTATTGGCGAGACCATGCGGGCCCAGAAGTTGATTATGTTATCGATTACCAACAACATTATCTCCCTATAAAGGTTAAATGGACAGATTTACCCACAGCAAAAGATGCAAAACATCTATTACAATTTATGGCAGATTATCAGTGCATTTGGCCAGGTTATATTATCTGCCGCTGCGATAAGCCGCTACTTCTGCACGAAAACGTCATTGCGCTGCCTTGGCAAGTGCTTCCTATGATAGTCGAGACGCTACAGAAGAATATTCCTCAATCATAGCTACAAGACGATCTACATCACTTCCGTCGCTGCTACTGCCCTGAGTCAATTCGGCGTGATTTTTCTGTTCAACTATCATATCGCTAATAATTTTCTCTACAGATAACCCTGATTTGCGCTCACGTTCAAAGTCCTTAAATGTAAGTATATCATCATATGAAAAAGGTTTAGCTGTTAATGTCTGAAACTCACGCAAGTGCACGCCTCTTAACCCATGGATATAGTATTCTTCTAAGACTTGAATCATAGGGGCATTTAAATCTTCTATTTCACTCATTGCTTGCGCTGGCGTTAACCTGATTTCTTCTGGCAAAATGAGTGAGGCGCACTGCTCTATTGGATGTCTACCCGTAACAAGATAAATTAATATGTGTTTTTGAACCCCACAATATAAGAATGGCGATTGAATATTTTTGCGTAAATATCGCTCTGTTAAACCATAATCTTGCAATGCCTCTACGGTATCATGGATTGCTTTTTCTTGATTTGGCACATCCGGAATTCTTCTACGTTGACCGGAAGTATAAGTAGAGCGATACGGGATCACAGCACGGCCCCTAGAAATCCCACTTGGAGATTTTTTTAAAAATGGAGCTTCCTTTGTATCATCCAACTTCCCCAGCGTTTCTCGAATTCTCGCAAGGGAGGATCTTTTTGGGGAAGATCCAGGAGCAGAGCGTATGCGTTGTGCAATTGCTAGCGGTGTCTCTCCTGGCGCTAATTTATCCATTATCTGACGCATGACATTATAGTCGTCATCCCCGCTTAAACCAGTATTAACCAGATATCTATAAGTGGTAGCGGTTCTACTGGATGGCGCATCCCTGATTACGTCAGAACCAAAGCGACAGTGCGCCTCAGCATGCAGCTTACATTCATCAAAAACTCGTTGTGCAGCTGCAAACGAAATGGGCTGTGTCTCCTGTTCTAGCAAACTGTTAAGATAGTGTGGCTCTAATTTAAGCCAAGCGACAGGATAGACAGTATCAAATTCCTCAATCCCACCCTCTTTTTTAATAAACTGAAATTTCATGTACCACTCCGATCTTAACAAAGATGCAAATGGCGAATTTTATCCTCCACAAAGACTCTCTGCAAGACGTTTTTTTATAATATACCCATCGTACTTCAAGATGCGAGATTTTAACGCCCAGCTTGCAAGAAATTTAAACGTTCTGATTGAGAAAAAGCGCAGGAATAGTTATTCTATTTCGAGCTTTTTCGATTGAAGAACGTTTAAAGTTCGACGCAAG
>DATLOT010000035.1:0-6973 GCA_035536095.1 Gammaproteobacteria bacterium
TCTACCGTTAAATGGCACCTTAATATCATAAAGTAAGAAATTTCAGCTAAAAGCTATAGCACAGTGACGCTCCCTCACGGTCGCGGCTCGGTTACACCGAGTGCCTCCTAGGCCATCTCCGATTTATTCAACAAAGCCCCCTCTGGGAGAAGATGCCCGACAGGGCAGATGAGGGGATGAAAATAACGACTATCAGTCGTCACAGAGGAACTGCCCGCAGTATTTGTCTACGAAGTGGTAAGATAATCCCAGTGCGTAAAAATCCATGCTCCCAACTGAGCCACCTTCCATCGTGCGTTGCCAAGTGAGATCCACCAACCAACTTTGATCAAGGTCATAACCCACACCCAAGCTAAATGTTGGACTAAACTTATTACTATATTTATTTTTGCCGCATTCCCCCGCTGGGCCTTTACTAAAAGCACCTGAGGTCGTGAGATAAGAAGCTGCTACACCTAGCTTACCAAAGACAGACAATGACCTAAAATCAAACTCTCCCTTACCTACGAAATCGATGTTCTTCACGCGTTGCGAAACACCCGTGCAAGGGTCAACATCTTTAGTGTCATATTTAATATTCGAGTAGTAGTTAAAACCGCCCTCAAACCCCGCGTAGGGGTTAAATTTATATCCTACGTAAACACGACTGCCAAATTGAGAACTTTTAGGCGTTGCAGTTGTTGTCAGAGCAGGATTTGCTGCCGTATAAACTTGCGATGTGCTGGCATTATTTGTAGCAGGCCCCGCCATCAATCCCAGATAAAGCCCAGGCGCAGTCGCATGCGCGGCCATCGCGACACCATACGCTGCCAACCCCCATCCTATTTTTTTCACTTTCATAAAATCCCTATTGTTCAATGCAACTTACGATAGAGGCCGTACACGACCGCCACATGCCGAGTAGCATGTGTTATAAGATTCAATACAATGACAAGATGCTTTACAATAACGATAGTCAGCAAAATCCGCTAGCTTCTTTTTAATAGGCAGCCCCATATGCTTCCTCTGCTGCACATAAGCAGTGTACTGCGGATAAGCCGCTCGATCAGCACGATCAAAACAACGAGAGTCTTTCATGCGGCAAATGCGCTCGCATCCCGTTTTGGCATAGCGACAGCGATCAATACAAGCACGATCTGCAGAAGAAGCCGGCGGCGTATAAGAAAATTTTGTTTGACTGGCACACCCTACAAGGAATATCACAAGAAGTAATCCGAGAACCCTACCATATTGCATATCAGTATCCTTCGCTTAAATACAACTTTCCCATCTTGCGTTGAATTTAAGGAACGGTCAAGGTCATCTACTGGCGAGGAGCTACTATCAACCGATAACGCTCCCTCACGGTCGCGGCTCGGTTCACAGTTGAATTTAAGGAACGGTCAAGGTCATCTACTGGTGAGGAGCTACTATCAACCGATAACGCTCCCTCACGGTCGCGGCTCGGTTCACAGTTGCATTTAAGGAACGGTCAAGGTCATCTACTGGCGGGGAGCTACTATCAACCGATAACGCTCCCTCACGGTCGCGGCTCGGTTCACAGTTGAATTTAAGGAACGGTCAAGGCCAGCTTAAATTGAAGCTCCCATACTTTACGCCCTGCCGCTAAGGCACGGCGTTCAAACTTCGTTATTATCGGACGTTGCGTCGAACGTGACGCGTACTGGTTCAATCCTGCTACGTTTGTCAGCTTTGGCTCGGATGTTAGAACGGCTAGCATATGTTTAGCGTAATCTTCCCAGTCCGTCGCCAAATGCAACCAACCCGCGGGTTTCAATTTTGTGATCACCTGACTGATAAAATCAGGCTGGATCAACCGCCGCGCATGATGCCTGCGCTTTTGCCAAGGATCAGGGAAAAAAATCTGTATGCCCTGCAAACTTGCCGCCGGTATTGCTTTGTCGAGAACATCGATAGCATCTTCGTGAAAAACTCTTACATTACTGAGTCCTTGAGATAACACACCATTAAGTAACGCACCAACCCCAGGCTTGTGCGTCTCAATGCCAATATAATCACAGTCAGGATGCGCTGCGGCAAGCGCCAGCAAAGACTGTCCTGAACCAAAGCCAATTTCAAGATAACAATCAGCGCTTCGCCCAAACACTGTTTGGTAATCCAAACATCCTTGATCAATCATCAATCCAAATGCAGGCCAAGCCGATATGCGTGCACGCTCCTGACCCGGCGTTATCTGCCCTCGACGCACAAAACTACGTATACGATATGATTGGGAATGAGATAAAGTCATTGCGTCTCACTTTTGTCATTTTTGCACAATTCATTTATTAGCGTGTGATAATTAGCCAAACGTTGGGCACTCATCTTATCACTTTCTACCGCCTCTTGCACCGCACAATCCGGCTCCTTAAGATGCAGACAGTCACGGAAACGACAACGGGACGCAAAAGACGCAAACTCCTTGAAGCTTTTCAGTAAATCCTGTTTAGAAATTGGCCACAAATTAAATTCCCTTACTCCTGGCGAATCAATCACATAGCCACCTGTCGGTAGACGATAAAGACGCGTCGCTGTTGTTGTATGCTTACCTATGCCTTTTACACTGACTTCGCTCGTCCGCACAACCTGATTAGTCAACGCAGTGATAACAGAAGACTTTCCCACACCAGAAGGCCCAACAAACACTGCGGATTTATTGCACAAGAAATCAGACAACGCGCTTAAACCTGTTTTTTTCCAAACACTTAATAAAAAAGTAGGATATTGCATCTGTTGATACGGCGCGAGACGATCTCTCACGGCTTGCTCTGTTTGTGCATCCAATAAATCTGCTTTATTGATGATAATAACGGGCTGGATGTTTAACAGCTCTGCAGCAACAATATAGCGATCCACTAGATACTCAGAAAAAATGGGTGGCGGTGCCATCATAATCATAATGAAATCAATATTGGCAGCTAATGGCTGTGATTTACCGTTACGCGTGCCGCGAGAAAGCAGAGATCGACGAGGGCAAACCTCTACGATAATACCCGCATCACTCCCCTCGCGTTGCCATCGCACCTCATCACCCACAACCGGTAATATCTGGTTACGTCGCAAATGGCACTGAAAAACTTGCCCATCAGCCCCTTCAACTGCCACACTATTCCCAAAATAGGAAATCACAAGGCCTTGCTCAGCCGTGGCATGAGATGTTTCAATTTGATTCTGCATACTGTGCACTTAGAGAATGAAAGGTACTATTCTACATGAAAATTTACTTAGTCGGAGGAGCCGTACGCGATAAATTACTAGGCTTGCCGGTTAAAGAGCGTGATTGGGTGATTGTGGGCGCCACGTCGGACGATATCCAAGCATTATTACGCGAAGGGTATCGATCAGTTGGGAAGGAGTTTCCTGTTTTTTTACATCCAAATACAGGCGAAGAATATGCACTTGCACGTATTGAGCGCAAAACAAAGCCAGGATACCAAGGCTTTTCCTTTGAGACACCCCCCACGGTGTCTCTAGCAGAAGATCTACTGCGTCGTGATCTCACAATCAATGCCATGGCGGAGCACCAAAATGAAATCATCGATCCCTATCACGGCAAAGAAGACTTAGCAGCAAAGCGCCTAAGACATGTCTCGTCTGCTTTTGCTGAAGATCCTGTGCGTATTTTACGCGTAGGACGTTTTTTAGCACGCTATGCGCAATTCGGATTTAGTATCGCAGAAGACACCATTGTGCTCATGCGTCATATGGTCGAGCAAGGAGAGGTCAATGCACTCGTGGCGGAGCGTGTTTGGAAAGAGCTAGAACGCGCACTAGGAGAGAAAAATCCGGAAAAATTTTTTGAAGCGCTTGACGCCTGCGATGCCTTAGCTGTTTTGTTTCCCCATTTAGCCAGTGAAGGTTCGGGCATAGCAGCACTTAAAGCGGCAGCAAAACAGTCGACGAATGCGATGATTCGCTTTGCTTGCTTACTCTCTGCACACCCTGAAACCATCAGCACAGCGGATCATATTAAAGTGGTAAAAGCACTATGCAGCCGCTACCGCGTACCTCACCAATATCAACAATTAGCTGTGCTGGTAACAGCATGGTATGAAACAGCGCTCTCTCTGAAGGGACCATCGGCAGATGTATTACTAGACCTACTCACGCACTTAGATAGCATCCGGCGAGAAGAACGATTTAATCATTTTATCAGCGCAGTACAGGCCATCGCAGAGAGCAAAAATACCAACTTCAATCCTACACAACTACAAGAAGCCGCTCGCATGATCAAATCCATCGATGTTCAGGAAATCATCGCTACAGGCTGTCAAGGCCAGGCGCTCGCTGCCAAAATCAAAGAAGCGCGCTATAATGCGCTTGATAGGTGGCTACAGATTCAGTCATAATGCAGCGAATCAGCTGATCATTGGTAACGCCAGCGTCACCACCAGCCGCACAGACTACAGACACATTTGGAGATATCAGGATGAATCGACTCACAAAGTTTTCTATCGCTACCAGCATCATTGCATTAAATACAGCAAGCTACGCAGCCACAGCAACTGCTGCTGCCCCTGTCAGTCCAGCTGAGCAAACAAAAATAGAGCAGGTTGTGCACAATTACCTGATCTCACATCCCGAAGTGTTAATGGAATCTATGCAAGCACTACAGCAAAAACAATATCAGGAAGCCGAGAAAACCATTAAAGAAACACAAAAAAATGTTGGCGCCTTTTCTGCCGCACTCTTACGCCAAGCAAATGACCCTGTTGCAGGCAATCGAAATGGCAAAGTAACGATTGTTGAATTCTTTGATTATCAGTGCCCACACTGTGTCAGCATGGCACCTGTTATCGAAAGCGCAATGAAAGCAAATCCCGAGTTGCGCGTTGTTTTCAAGGAACTACCGATACGAGGCCCCGCATCTGAGCTTGCTGCCCGCGCTGCTATTGCCGCAAACAAGCAAGGCAAATATTACGAATTCAGTCATTCTTTACTGGTTCTCAACAAGCCATTAACAGAAGAAGTGATCTTCACCACAGCAAAAAATACGGGCTTAAATGTCGATCAACTCAAAAAAGATATGAATGATAAGAGCACCAGCGCGCAATTAGAGGCAAACAGAAAATTGGCGCAGGATCTTAAATTATTTGGAACGCCCGCTATTTTCATTGCTAAAACTAACGCCACCAGCAACATCACCTATGTGCCAGGGCAAATGAACGATGAACAGATAAAACAGGCGATTGATAAAGAAACTCACTAAGATCAGTTAGGAGAGTAATCCTATGCGCAAAAGTATTTTTTTGTTTCTGCTTTCGTTATTTTTTTCAGCAAGCGCGTTAAGTATCACGCCTGAGGATATTCATCAGCTGATACATCACCCTGGTGATCCTGTCGTGGGAAATTCGCGTGGCAATGTTACCGTCATTGAATTTTTTGACTATCAGTGTTCTCACTGTGTCAACATGGCGGATATACTTGCTAACATTGTGCGCGAGAACCCTTCTGTGCGTATCGTTTATAAAGAATACCCCATACGCGGTGATCTTTCTTTAACAGCAGCGCGCGCCGCGCTTGCTGCAAACAAGCAAGGCAAGTATGGTGCATTTCAGCACGCGCTTCTCACTTCAGAGGAACCTTTCAGTGAATCACTTATTTTCCAGATCGCTAAACGCACGGGATTAAATGTCGCACAACTGAAAAAAGAAATGCAAGGCGCGACCGTCGCACGGATCATCAACAATAATTTATCACTTGGAGAAGCGCTAGGCGTCAATGGCACACCTGCTTTCTTTATCGCACCCACTAACGGCGCAACACCTGAAACGGTGCAATTCGTACTAGGGGAAATGTCTCAACGCGAGATAGAAAATGCAGTAAAAGAAGCGCAGTCGCGATAAATGAAATTACTTTTTATGAAGAGTGCGCCATGCTACTAAATCTTTCTACAGATGAATGGAATGCCTACTTTCCGGAGTCGACGCAGAAACAAGCGATGACGGGTTTTGAAGAAGGCCAAGTGTTATATTTTCCTAAGCTTGCGTTTGTTTTATCTGATGAAGAAAAACAATTCCTGACGCCGGATTGTGCGGATCCTCATTCTAAAAATGTGGGTTACTGTGCCAAACGCAACAAGTTATGGGGTGTTAGAAATCTCACCGATAAACAGCATCTGCAGCTGAAATCGCTACTCAATCGATATTCTCGCTATAGCTTTGATTTAATTCAGCATTTACTACCGCGATACACGCCTCAATTGACGTTCGGTCGCACCAGTTTTAGACCTGTTCAAGTTGGCAACCGTAAGACATCGCTTCGTAAAGATGACCGAAGATTACATGTTGATGCGTTTCCCTCTGCGCCTAATCAGGGCAAGCGTATTTTGCGCGTGTTTAGCAATATCAATCCGAATGGGGAAGATCGTATTTGGCGATTAGGAGAACCCTTTCCTGAAGTGGCAAAGCGATTTATACCGCAAGTCGGCAAGCCCATACCAGGCATTGCAGCTTTGCTGCGACTCTTACGCATCACCAAAAGTTACAGAACGGCTTATGATCACTACATGCTAAGAATGCATGATCTGATGAAAGCGGATGAGACATACCAGCAAACGGTGGAACAACAAGAAGTGCACTTCGTCGCTGGCAGCACGTGGATTGTGCAAACAGATCAAGTTTCACATGCGGCGATGAAGGGACAGCATGTTTTAGAACAAACTTTCTACCTACCCGTTAAAGCCATGCGGGATGAAGCGCAAGCGCCCTTGCATGTGCTCGAGAAAATGTTAGGGCGGAAGTTGGCATAATTATTGATGATGTATTACCCCTTCCCCCTCATCCGCGTGGTCGGACCTTCTCCCGGAGGGAGCGTTGTTGAATAAATCGGAAATGACGTTACCGAGCCGCGTCCGTGAGGGAGCGTCACATGAATCTGATAAAAGATGGTGTATAACAGTGCAACATTTTAACCACTTAATATCATAAAGTAAGAAATTTCAGCTAAAAGTTATAGCACAGTGACGCTCCCT
>DATLOT010000036.1:0-31798 GCA_035536095.1 Gammaproteobacteria bacterium
TCTACCGTTAAATGGCACCTTAATATCATAAAGTAAGAAATTTCAGCTAAAAGCTATAGCACAGTGACGCTCCCTCACGGTCGCGGCTCGGTTACACCGAGTGCCTCCCAAGGCATCTCCGATTTATTCAACAAAGCCCCCCCTGGGAGAAGGTGCCCGACAGGGCGGATGAGGGGGGTATTTGCCCTCATAAAAATGACCACTTTTGGTACAAAAACGCCGCCCTCCCCGTGGTTTGGTTTTACTATACGCCCATTTTTTGGTACTCTCTCTGTTTCCTATCGAAGCATACGGGTTAAAAACAAGAGGGGTCTACTGCATTGACGCATGATTTAGCTGTAAAAAAAATCAGCCTTGCGCGACGTTGTATAGGTTGGTCTATACACGCTTTCACCGCAAGTGGTGCCTGCATTGGGCTATTGGCCTTGCTCGCGATTTACGAACATCACTTACGCCAAGCACTGTGGTTTATGTGCGTTGCTATTTTAATTGATGCGGTAGATGGCATGTTCGCCAGAATGGTGGACATCAAACATGCCGTTCCCCAGGTTGATGGCGCGCTGCTAGACAACATTGTGGATTTCTTTACTTACACGCTGGTGCCTTGCTTTTTTCTACTGGTTACCGAATTATTGCCACCCTATTGGCGAGTGCTTTGTGTGATGGCTATCACTTTTTCCTCCGCTTATCAATTCACGCAGGTGGATGCTAAAACCACGGATCACTTTTTCAAGGGCTTTCCAAGCTACTGGAACATTGCCGTTTTCTATTTATTTTTTTGGCAAATGAGCGCGGTCAGCAACATGATGATTTTACTCTCACTCGCTGTGCTGAGCTTTGTGCCTATTAAGTATGTATACCCTTCTCGTCTTGACTACCTCACGAATAACAAAGTCTTGCGTGGCAGCATGGCGCTTATCACGCTGCTGTGGGGCGTTGCAACAATGGGTTTGCTGTGGTTATATCCACAGTCTAATCACCTGCTGGTCGGTATTTCGATGGGTTATTGCTTACTTTATCTCAGCATCAGCCTATACCGTACGTGGATCCCTCTCACGACTGCAACGGTTTCTCCGATAGAATGACTATGCAAAAAGTACTTATCACAGGCGGCGCGGGTTTTATAGGTTCACATACCGCGCGATTGCTGCTTGAAAAAAACAAAGAGGTTGTGGTGCTGGATAATCTGCTATCGGGCGATACCGCTAACCTACCGCTCTCGCATCCTCATCTGACTTTTATAGAAGGCGATATATTAGCTTATTTTCTCTTAGAAGATTTGTTAAAAGATTGTGATGCCGTGCTGCATCTGGCAGCCATTCCTTCGGTGCAGCAGTCTATCGAGAACCCTTCTTATAGCTTGCAAGTCAATACCTTAGGTTTCTTGCATGTACTGCAAGCGATTCACAAAGCGAATCGCCCTATCCGCTTGGTCTATGCTTCCAGCGCGGCGGTTTATGGTCAACCTGCCGTCTTGCCTTGTTGTGAAACGATGTTACTACCAACGGCACTGTCTCCTTATGCCTTACAAAAAAAACATTGTGAAGATTATGCTGCGCTCTACAAGCAACTCCACGGCATCGATAGCCTTGCCATGCGTTACTTTAATGTCTATGGTGCTGGACAAAGCGCGACCTCACCCTATGCGGGCGTGATCAGCCGATTGATAGCGGCCTATCACCAAGACCAGCCATTGACAATATACGGTGACGGCCAGCAATCCCGTGATTTTATTCATATTTCGGATATTGCAACGGCTAACTTATTGGCGCTTGAAAGCAATTATACGGGTGCACTGAATATTGCAACGGGCACACCGCGTACACTGTTAGAAGTGGTGCGTTGTATCGCATCCACAGGAAAGCCAGCCGAGTTATGTTTTGAGCCGGCAAAGCCAGGGGATATTAAAGTATCTTTTGCTGATACGGGATTGGCAAAAAAAATGATTGGATTCCAGTCGGCGGTTCACTTGTCTGATGGCATTCAGACGATATTGTAGGAGGTTTTATGTCAGCACAATCACAAGCAGAGCAAGCCTGCACCAAAGAAACTTACTATGTTAAGCAAGCAGATCTGCCGCTTGCCTGCCCGTCGCGGCATGCCCGTGTGTGGGATGCGCATCCACGTATTTATTTACCTATCACAGAAACAGGACAGATTGTTTGTCCCTATTGTGGTACAACCTATATTCTGGCGTCCTGATGCCAGGCGAGCGTGGTATGTCCAAAAAAATATTAATCATAGGGCCGGCTTGGGTAGGCGACATGGTAATGGCGCAGAGTTTGTTTACCTTGCTTAAACAAGCTAACCCCACTGATGCCTTGTTTGTGCTTGCTTCGCCCTGGACCTTTGCTTTGCTGAGTCGCATGCCTGAAGTAGAAAAAGCCATTCCACTACCCATTGCGCACGGTGAATTTGGATTGATAAAGCGTTATCAGATTGCGAAGGCCTTACGCGCTGAACGCTTCGATCATGCGATTGTGCTGCCAAATTCTTTTAAATCTGCACTGATACCCTGGTTTGCGCGCATTCCTAAACGTACGGGATGGGTTGGTGAATGTCGTCAGCTATTATTAAATGACGCGAGACCATTAGATGAAAAGCGCTATCCCTTAATGGTGCAGCGTTGGGTAGCGCTTGGCTTAGCGAAAGACGCTGTCCTGCCTGATTATTCTTATCCTGCTTTGCAGGTGAGTCAAGCAACACAACAAGCAACGCTCGCTAAACATCAACTGACTTGCACTGATCAGCCTATTTTGGCGCTTGGTGCAGGTGCAGAATTTGGTCCTGCTAAGCGCTGGCCTGCCAACTATTATGCGGCAGTTGCGAAACAAAAAATCAAAGAAGGGTGGCGTGTTTGGTTATTCGGATCACCGAATGATCGTGCGATCACCGATGAAATCATGGTGCTGACCGATCATCAATGTGAAAATCTGGCGGGCAAGCTGGTGCTTGATGAAACCATTGATCTGCTGTCTCTTGTGAGTGGGCTGGTGACGAATGACTCTGGGCTCATGCACATGGGTGCTGCCCTACAAAAGCCGATTGTTGCTATTTATGGTTCGACGAGTCCTGCTTTTACACCGCCACTGGGGAATGCCACTGTGTTAAAGCTAAATTTGGATTGTCAGCCCTGCTTAAAGCGTACTTGCCCGTTGGGGCATTACCGCTGTTTATACGATTTGCCTCCTCAGCGTGTGTTAGAGGCAATGCAGACATGGGGTGTGTAGCATGCGTGTCTTATTAATTAAAACGTCTTCCATGGGTGATATTTTACATATGTTGCCTGCTTTAACAGACGCAAGCCATGCTATCCCCGGTATTTCTTTTGACTGGGTGGTAGAGTCGTCTTTTGCTGACATTCCGCGCTGGCACCGTTCTGTTAGCGAGGTGATTCCTGTGCAGTTGCGTCGTTGGCGTAAACATTTGTTTTCTCAAGAAACGCGGGCAGGGCTGCGTGTGCTGCGAGATCAGTTACGGCACACGCCGTACGATCTGGTGTTAGACGCGCAGGGCTTAGTCAAAAGCGCCATTTTAACTTATTTTGCAAGCGGTGTGCGTGCGGGTTTAGATTGGCGTTCGGCACGAGAAGCGCTCGCTGCGGTGGCTTATCAGCGTCGCTACCGCGTTAATTTTTATCAGCATGCAATTGTGAGGATGCGCCTGCTTTGTAGTCAGGCGCTGGGTTATGCGTTACCGACCACATCACCAGACTTTGGATTAAGTCGCGAGCAATTTGCCGTTGGCCATCAGAAGGAAAAGTATATTGTGTTTTTACACGGCACAACGTGGGCAAGCAAGCAGTGGCCTGAAGTGTATTGGTTGCAATTGGCTGATATTGTGAGAGAAGCGGGTTATCGCATTAAGATCAGTGGTGGGAATGATGCTGAGGTTGCGCGTGCTTATCGTATTGCTGCGCATCATGATGCTGTAGTAGTGTTGCCGCGACTTTCCGTGAGTAGTATGGCGCAGCTACTGGCAGAGGCTGCGGGTGCTGTTGCTGTCGATACAGGTTTTGGGCATCTGGCAGGTGCGCTTGGTATACCGCTTGTTTCTGTTTACGGCGCCACCACACCTCTTTACACGGGCGCGCATGGTACGCGATCGGTCTGTTTGTCCGCGGACTATGCCTGCTCGCCTTGCTTAGCGCGAAAATGCAAGTTCAAGACACCACCCAGCGCGATCACGCCACCTTGCTTCACCACTCTGCCACCTGAGAAGGTGTGGGAGCAGCTTAAAGAGGCAATAATTTATTTCTGATAATAAAAACGGCGTGCTTAACAATCCTCACCCGTGCACCGCGAAGCGCTCACGATGTCATCGTCATTATTCACCGCGCCCACATTGAAAACGGCGACATGCCGCTTATCCAACTGCAGATCGCAGGCGCTGGGATAGGAAACAATCTGGATACGGCTGTTCGTGCGGATGCCGTTGTTTGTGTAATCGTTCGATATGGGGAAGTAATCGCCGTAACCAACATACTGCAACTTGCGCATCGCCGAGCTCGAGACGCGAAATTGATTAATGCCTTCGTTCCACAAATAAGCTGCTACCTTAGCAGCACGTTTCTCGGAGAGCTTTCTTTCCCAGTTTGATCGATAGAAGCCGCTGGTATTACCGGAAATAATAATATTATTATCGGGATAGCGTGACAGTACTGTGGCAACACTATCTAACACAGGGCTGGCTTGGGGCAGAAGATCATCTGTGTTGGGTTCGAATAAGTTGTCTGTTGGAACGTAAATACCAACGACGCTGCCAACGACATACACCTGCCCGCCGCTGCGAATAATAGGGCCTGAGTCATAGCGTAGTGTTGTGTAATAGTAACCAACACCACCACCTAAGATGCCGCCTAACAACATCAACGGCTTAGAGCCACCTGCAAGCGCAACAGCGCCGACACCTGCACCTGCGCCTATCGCTGTTCCTGTCGCGTTACCTGTGAGCCGGTTGTCTACGTCGAAAGGATTGAAGGTGCAGCCGCTTAGCCAGAGCAAAGCAGGTAGTAAACAGAGGGAGTACTTTAGTTTCATCGTATTTTCTCAGCATATTTCCTTGTTTCCTAGCATACGCGAAATTTCTTTATTTCTGAAGCGTTGTCTCGCGGCTCGGTTACGCCGGGCGCTGCGGGATATTTATTTTCTTTGTAGAACTAGCAATAATTTTTTTATTTAAGTATATTTAAATTCAGCAGACGAAAATTAGCGGGAAGTGTAGAAAAATAACGTTGCTCTAGGGGGGTGCTGAGGATGGGTGAGTCAGAGCAGTTTGCGCAGCAGTCGCGTCACTACACACTATGGGAACTCATTAAGCTATATTGGCAATCGCAACAAAAAATCTCCGCTTACGTCTTTTTTTCAATCATGTTGGTCATGACCATCTCCTTGGTTGGGCTCGATGTGGTCTTCAACTACTGGTACAACTACTTCTACGATGCGTTACAGGCCTATAACCGTCACGGCGCCATTAGGCTCCTCGTGATTTTTTTTGTGCTAGCCGCCTTCTACACGGTTGCATCCGTGTATCGTTACTATATCTCGCAGCTTTTTGGCTTACGCTGGCGTAAGTGGATGACGGAGCAACTCATCAGCCGCTGGCTAAAAAGGCGTGGTTACTACTACCTAGAAACGTTTGATGAAAAAACAGATAACCCTGATCAACGTCTTCAGGAAGACGTCAGCGCTTTAGTTGCTCATTCTATTGATTTATCCATGGGGCTGGTGAGTGCGATCGCAACTTTCTTGGCTTTCATTTATGTGCTCTGGCAACTTTCAGGCACGCTGACGCTGCCGCTAGGCTCTCTGGGCACGTGGCGCATTTCGGGCTATCTGGTGTGGGTTGTTATCATCTATGCGAGCATTGGTACGCTATATACTTTCAAGTTAGGTCGTCCTCTTATCTCGCTTAACTTTGAGCAGCAACGTCGTGAAGCCAGCTTTCGTTTCTCTGCGATTGATCTGCGTACGCATGCTGAACATATTGCACTTTCTCGTGGAGAGGGTCACCAGAAGGGTATCTTAGAAGGACTGTTTGGTGGTGTGTTATCGAATTGGTACAACATTATCCTGCGACAGAAAATATTGCTATGGTTTACAGCGAGCTATAATCAGCTGTCGGTTGTCTTACCGTTGCTTGTTGCTTTGCCCAATTATTTCGATAAAGTTTTTCTGTTGGGTGGGCTCATCCAAAGCCTACAGGCTTTCAATCGCGTTCAAGAATCACTGTCCTTTATGGTGAATTCTTTCACGCAGATTGCACAGTGGCAGGCGATCGGCCAACGACTCACCACTTTTACAAACCACCTTGCTGATGCAGAGCTCAAAACAACGAGCAGGAACCAGGTTCTTTTGAAAGAGCATCCAGAAAACACGATTGTTATTAAGAATCTCTCTATTGAAACACCGCGTGGCGATAAGCTGCTACAGAATGTGAATGAAGTGTTGGTTCACGGGCATCATTATTTAATCACGGGTCCTTCGGGTATCGGCAAGAGTACTTTTTTCCGCGTGCTAGCGGGCATCTGGCCTTATGCTGCGGGCGAGCTCACCTTGCCGGTAGATAAGAAGTTGATGTTTTTACCGCAGAAACTGTATATGCCGATCGGTACACTGGCAGAAGCCTTATCTTTTCCGGATAAAGTGCATCCGTTGAATGCTGATAAAATAGAGGCGGCGTTGCACGCTTGTCGCTTAGGGCATCTTGCGTCCAGGCTGCAGGACACGGCGACATGGTCAGAGCAATTGTCTCCCGGCGAACAAGAGCGTGTTGCTTTTGCGCGCGTTTTACTGCATCGGCCAGACTGGGTTTTCTTAGATGAAACAACGGCTATGTTAGATTTTGAGAATGAAGAGCATCTGTATAATTTACTGCATACCACCTTGCCGCACTGTTCGGTGGTCAGTATTGGCCATCACGGTAACTTAACGGCCTATCATGACCAGAGAATCAACATGGCGCAGTACCTGCCAAACGCGCAGGTTCCGCCACTCGCTGACCCGGCCTTAGCAGCAAACTGATGTAAAATTAGCTTTTAACTGAAAAAACTGTGGTATAATGCGACTCAACAACGAGAAAGGAGTACAATCTGTGTCCACTATCCTAACAGCGCTTTTTGGGTTCTGTCCCCTACCTTGGTGGGGCTATCTGACTGTTTTAATGGTATGTACACAGCTGACCATTCTCTCTGTCACGATTTATTTGCATCGCTGCCAAGCGCATCGTGCGCTCAGCCTGCACCCTATCGTGAGTCATTTTTTCCGCTTCTGGCTATGGTTAACAACGGGGATGGTGACCAAAGCATGGGCATCCATACATCGCAAGCATCACGCTAAGGTCGAAACAGATGAAGACCCGCACAGTCCTGTTGCAAAAGGGATCAAGAAAGTTTTCTTTGAAGGCGCAGAGCTCTATAAAGCAGAAGCTAAGAATCAGGAAACCTTACTACGTTACGGTGAAGGCACGCCCGATGATTGGGTAGAACGCCAGGTTTACGCTCGTCACAGTGCATTAGGTGTTTCTCTGATGATGGTGATCAATATTCTGTTATTCGGTGTTGTTGGTGTTGCCATGTGGGCGGTACAAATGGCGTGGATTCCTTTTTTTGCTGCGGGCGTCGTAAATGGCGTGGGGCATTATTGGGGATATCGTAATTACGAAAGCAAAGATGCTTCACGTAATATTGTGCCCTGGGGGCTATTTATTGGGGGTGAAGAACTACACAATAACCACCATGCTTATGCAACCTCTGCCAAATTTTCAAGCAAATGGTGGGAGATTGATATCGGTTGGGCGGTGATTCGCTTACTGCAATTCATAGGCTTAGCAAAAGCGAAGCGTGTGATTCCGGCGCCTAGAATGTTGCCTTCTAAAACGCATATTGATACCGATACGCTCAAAGCATTGGTTTCTTACCGGCTACAAGTGATGGCACGTTATACGCGCGATGTGATGGTGCCTGTTTTGCGGGAAGAAAAAAAGCGTGCGAGCAAAACCAGTGCGAAATTATTGTATCGTGCACGCGCATTATTGGTGCGCGAAGACTCTATTCTTAAGGCTGCACAACATTTGCGTCTTGCTCACCTACTAGAGAATTTTCAATCTCTGCGAGTGGTTTACCAGTTCAAGCTAAGATTGCAGGATATCTGGAACCGTACGACAGCAAGCCAAAAAGAACTGCTTGATGCCCTACAAGAGTGGTGCCAGCAGGCAGATGCCACGGGTATAGAATCCCTGCATCAGTTCTCCAGGCAGCTGAAGATGTACGTACCGGCTATATAACTGTTATTGCTTCTGGCAATTGTTTCTGCTATAACTTGCAGCCTTATTAGCGATTCACAATGAGAGAGCAGAATTATGGCTAAAAAATGTCCAATTACAGGCAAAGGTCCGCTTGTTGGGAACAATGTATCCCATGCAAACAACAAAACAAAGCGACGTTCCTTGCCGAACTTACAAAAAAAGCGTTTTTGGGTAGAGGCGCTCAAGTCCTTTGTTACCCTTCGTATCACCGCGAATGCGATGCGCACCATTGATAAGCATGGTATAGAAGCTGTATTAGCAGATCTTGCCTTGCGCAATAAGACCATTCATTAAAGGGTATCCTCATGCGTGATAAAATTAAGATGCTTTCCAGTGGCAAAACCCAAGCAGGTAAGCCAACGGGTACGTTTCGTACAACAACAAAGAACAAAAAGAAAACAACTGAGAAGTTGAAGATGAAATCCTACGACCGCCGAGCCTTTGATGCAGAGAAAGGTAAAAGCGGCATGCATGTTTTGTTTGAAGAGACGAAAATTTAGTCGTAGTGAACACCTTCTTGACAGTGACGCTCCCTCACGGTCGCGGCTCGGTTTCGCGCGCTGTTGCTACTCGGGTAACTGAATCGCGCGTAAGCATGTGCAATTAATGCATACATACTGTAACGATTGCCTCTGAAACTAAGTCTCGCGTGCCTTCTGGAGCTTTGTTGAATAAATCGGAAATGCTCTGTGAGGCACTCGGTGTAACTGAGCCGCGACCGTGAGGGAGCGTCACTGTGCTATAACTTTTAGCTGAAATTTTTTACTTTATGATATTAAATTGCCTTATAGTGGTTAAAATGTTTCACTGTTATACACCATCTTTTATCAGATTCATGTGACTCCCTGCCGGTCGCGGCTCGGAGAAGATGCTAGACAGGGCGGATGGGAGAGAGTATTTAAATATCTTAGAAATAGGTAGGTTTGATTAATTTTTGAACTTTATTAAGTCTATTGCAGAAGAATTTTTTATCAGATTATTTAAATTTAAGAATTCCTTAAGGTTGTTGAGGTACAATCTTCCACATTTTAAAATTAGAAGAAGGGGGAGTTTAATATGTTTGGTTTTGGCAAAAAAAAAGGTCCTGATTCAACAGATACACAAAAATCAGTCACTACAAAAAACGCTCGAGTTCCAACAGCTCCAGCTAGAGAAGAATTAAGTGATGATGATTTTGTTTTACCTGAAGGTGTTTGTGGTACAGTAGCACAACCCCCCCAACAACAAAACAATCGGCTAACAGGTGAGGTTTTCGGCGCAAAGCCAGTTGTGACTGTACAAGTAATGCCCCTTGGAGGAGCCCCCCTCCCTCATACTCCCCGGGCTCCCAATAATCAAACAGGCAAAGCGCCGGCATATACACCACCAACTAATGGCATAGCGATGCCAGCAGCATCAAAAGCAGAACCTCAGCTTCTTCCCCCATATCTACCGCCTTCTGAGGAAACTTCAGGAGCACCGAACGCAAGATTTCAGCTCCCCGCATACACGCTACCCCAGGAGGAAACTGGATCAGTAGCTGAGTTACGAGCTCAGCTAGCTGCTTTACAAACTCAACTAGATGAGTCGCGAGCTTATTCAGCTACTATTGAAGCTAATCGTGACGATCTTGCCAAAGCTTTAGTTGCATGGCAGGAATTTGCGAATACTGGTGATGAGAGATCACGAAATTATGCCACAGAGATGAATGACAGATTAACAGCCGCATTTGCTGAGAATCAACGCCTTCACGAAGAGTCAGCAAGACGTGCCGCAGTCATGAAGGGCGAGCTTGATAAAACTCAAGAACAACTTGCTACCCTAAGGAAATTGACTTACTCGCACGGATTGGAAGCTGAGGAAGCTGATAAAAAAGCCAAAGCAGCTGAGGAAAGAGCCAAAGCAGCTGAGAGAGACGCTACCGATAAGATTGCGGCAGAAAAAGTGCGGATTGAAAGCGAAATGGCTACCATACGAACAAGTATGGCTGAGATGCAGCGTAAATTGGCTCAATCAACACAGCGCCAAGAGGAAGTCGAGAGAAAGGCTCAGCGAGCAATTGTAGATGCCGAGGCAAAGAAGGCTGCCGCTGATATGCAATTGCGCGAGATCGTAGCCAACAAAGCGAGAATGGAAGGCGAGATTAATGTGCTGGGCACAGCGCTGACTAATTTAGCAAAGGACAAAGATCAAGCAACAAGAGAGGCGAAGCAAGCACGAGAAGAAGTTGCTGCGGCTAACAAAGAGAAGGCCGACCTTGCGGTGCACAATCAACGTTTAATCAAAGAACGAGATAATACGAAAGCAGAATACCTGGGCTTACAAAGTCAGAGACAGGACGCAGAAGAAGCAGCCAAAAGAGCGAATAGGGAAGTTGAATCGGCGAAAAAACAAACTCAGGACCTTGCTCAGCTTCTTTCGCAGATGGCAGAGAAGCAAGCTATAGCTGATAGGGGATTGGCTGAAGCCCAGAGGATGAAAGGAGAAGCCGAAAATGCAGCTAGAGCAGCACAGGAACAATTAGAGATGAATGAGGATTTTCTACGATTCATAATCAGTAAATTAAAAGAGGGTTTTCAGTTAGGGTCAAGAAGATACGATAACGGATCCGAGCAAACAATTAACCGTCTACAAAGGGGTGTAACGAAATCTCTGGCAGAAAAAATCTTAGCGGTCATAATATGCAGTAGGCAGACCGGGATGAAGCCTACGGATATTGACGCGATGATAACAAAGGATAGAGTAGAAATATTTGAAGGAATCAACAGGAGCATACCTTCTAGACCACTTGCTGCCACTGAGAGGGAGCAGGCTGACCGAGACGCTCAAGATGCGATACACAGAGAAACACTGTTCCTTGAGCATGTGCAGGCGCTATTTAAAGACGTTGAGGAAAAGTTTAATTCTGTAAAAGATGCTTGTATACCAGCTCCGGTTCTTGGAGTAAGTCTACGAGCAGGAGCTGGAACTATACACCAAGGAGCTTCGGCAGCAAGAGCAAGTAGCGCGACTGATGACTGGTTTACTGGTCGACGAGCAGAAGACCTAGTCTTCCAACCAAGACGATAATTGTAACGACGCACTTCCGATGCCAAGTTTTGCACGCCTTCTCCGAAGGGGAGGGCGCCTGGCTGCGTAACCGAGCCGCGACCGTGAGGGAGCGTCACTTATACATAAGTATTGTAATAACCCCGAAGCTTCGTCTCGCGTGCCTTCTCCTTTGGGGGCTTTGTTGAATAAATCGGAAATGCTCTGTGAGGCGCTCGGTGTAACTGAGCCGCGACCGTAAGGGAGCGTCACTGTGCTATAACTTTTAGCTGAAATTTCTTACTCAAGTTAAACGCATTTTGGGTTGACCTCATAAAACAACAACGCACAGGTCGTTTACGACCGAAAGCTTTACAGCCCCAGGTAAGCGCGATAGCGCAAGCCTGGGGTTTAGGAGAAACCCACTACGCCTTTAAGCGCCGCTAGGCGCGTGAGAAAAAGTGTTACCGATAATCAGCCCCGCTGCCACATGCCGGTTTTCGGCGGAGAGGGCGTTGTAGGTGCGGCAGGCGGCGCCTGTGTTCATGATCTCTACGCCAATGCCCGCGTTAATCAATACGGCATAAATATCAGGTGTGAGCAAAACATGCTGAGTGCCCGTGCCTAATAATAGAACATCTGGTTTGAGATCAAGAAACAAAGAAAAGGCATCAGGCGTGAGCGAGTGTGCAGAAAGAGGAGCCCAATTCTTGTACAGTTTTGAGGGGGTAATAATAAAACTTTGAGTCAGGCGCTCGTCATTCACTTGTACCATCACGCCGGGCTCGTAAGCCCGTATTTGGTAAATGGATTGATTGTCATCTAAATTCAGTGTTGTCATGTCACAAGCCTCTAGCGCTGATTAAGTATGCACGGTATGCTTTAAGACCGGTTAACCAAAGGAAATGATACAATGAATTCTCACCAACTTCCTTATAAAAGTGTAGCTGCTGCTTTATTGTTCAGCGTGATACTCGGTCCCGTTGGATTGCTCTATGCTTCTTTTTGGGGTGGCGTATCACTGATTATGCTGGGGATTATTGTGGTCAGTAACAAATTTATTTTCCCCATCATTTTACTTTGGATCACTTGCTGTATTTGGAGTGTAGGCGCTGTTGAATCTTATAATAAGAAAATAAGGTCAACCTAAAAATTTATGCGTAAAAACATCATACGTCGTACACCGCAACAAGATGCTGACATGGCAGGGCTGCACCCCACGCTTGGTCGTCTGTATGCTTCGAGATTTGTGAAATCAACAGCAGAAGTGACAAACGCCATTACAGGGTTAATACCTGATAAAGACTTGTTAGGTATTGAAACTGCGGTTGCTTTGCTGGTTGAAGCAGTGCGTGCGAATCATCGCATTTTAATTGTCGGTGATTTTGATGCAGATGGTGCAACCAGTTCTGCATTGGCCATGCGTGCTTTGCGTAGCTTCGGTGTGAAAGAAGTCAATTATCTGGTGCCGAATCGTTTTACGGATGGATATGGCTTAACGCCAGAGTTGGTTGTGGCTGCAAAAGCTTTTTCTCCGGATTTGATTATCACCGTTGATAACGGCATTGCAAATCACGCGGGCGTGGAAGCTGCCAAAGCGGCTGGCATGAAAGTGGTTATCACCGATCATCACCTACCCGCAGCGACCTTACCCCCTGCGGATGCCATTGTGAACCCTAACCAGCGAGGCGATACCTTTGCAAGCAAAAATTTAGCGGGTGTGGGTGTTGTTTTCTATGTGATGCTAGCGTTACGTCGTGCGCTGGTTCAGCAAGGGTGGTTTGAGGAAAAAGGCATCCCACAGCCGAATATGTCTGCTTTGTTAGATTTGGTTGCTTTGGGTACGGTAGCAGACTTGGTTTCTTTAGATCAAAATAATCGTATCTTGGTGCATCATGGTTTAAAACGTATTCGAGCAGGGCAGTGTGTGCCGGGCATTGTTGCATTACTTGAAGTTGCAGAACGTGACTTTCGAAATATTGTAGCCGGTGATTTAGGGTTTGCTGTGGCAGCACGATTAAACGCAGCGGGGCGTTTAGAAGATATGTCTTTAGGGATAGAATGTTTGCTAACAGATGATTCGATCAAAGCGCGTGATATTGCTTACCAGCTCAATAAACTCAATATAGAGCGTCGAAGTATCGAGCAAGAAATGCAGGTGCAAGCGCTTGAAACCATGAATCATATTCAACTCACATCAGGCGAGTCGTTGCCATATGGTATCTGCTTATTTGATGAAACGTGGCATCAAGGTGTGATTGGTATCTTGGCTGCGCGTATTAAGGATCGTTTTAATCGGCCGACTATCATCTTTGCGCCAGGATTAGGAAATCAGCTGAAAGGTTCAGCGCGTTCTATCGCAGGACTGCATTTGCGAGATGTGTTAGCGCTGATTGATGCAACACATACTGGGTTAATTGTAAAGTTTGGTGGGCATGCCATGGCGGCAGGATTAACCATTGAAAAAGAAAATTTAACTCGGTTTATGGAAATATTTAACGAGGTGGTATCAGCGCAAATGACAGAAGCGCAACTTCAGCATGCTGTTTTGAGTGATGGAGAATTAGCGGTAGAAGAGATGTCTCTCGAGGTGGCGACTTTATTGCGTGATGCAGGCCCTTGGGGTCAAACTTTTCCTGAGCCTGTTTTTGACGATACTTTTCGCATACTAGAGCAACGTATCGTTGGTGATAAGCATTTAAAATTACGTTTATCTAAAGCAGATAAGCTGTTTGATGCTATCGCTTTTTTTGTCAATATAAACGAGTGGCCTAATCACCGTTGTCAAGCGATCAAAGCTGCTTATAGACTGGATATTAACGAGTATAAGGGGCGGCGGCAGTTGCAGTTACTCGTCGATTATCTTGAGCCTGCCTAAGTGCTCAGGTTCCCTAGCACAAAATCCCACAGCATTTTCGCGACATTCATTGGTTCACCGATAGAAGGAAAGTGGTGTGCATCGATGGAGGGGAGGCTATTATTTTCGATAATACCAAAAGATTGTTTCTGCCAAGGAACAGAAACATCTGCACAAATAAAATCTAGCGCTGATAAGGGAATATTAAGCAAGCGATGGATATTTAGGAAAAGCGTACGGTTTTCTGGATGAATAAAGGGCGTTGCATTTGTCACATCTGCACCGTTTCCGTTATTGATTTTTGTAGCAAGATAAATACGCTGACCGTTTTCGGGTATGCTATCGAAAGTCAGTTGTTGCTTGCTAAGCGTCGTGTTAACTGACTCATTTTTTTGAATTTTATGTAAGGTGCAATTAAGTTGCTCAGGTTCTCCTCGCCAGGGATGTTGATTCTTCTCATCAATAAGTTGTGAAATGGTTTTTTTGCCGTCACCTGTGACGCTGGCTGCCTCTCGCTTGGTAGATGCAATGATACTGTTATTCAGTATCGTAACGCGATGCGCATGGCCGCTGATATATTTTTCTACTAAAATGCGATAGTTCACTTGTTTTGCAATGCGGATCGCTTTTTTTAACGCATCAGGGGAGGCAATAGGGAAAGAAGTATGCTTGCTAAAAGAAGCAATTGTTGGTTTCACGACTAAGGGGAAGCCAAGCGCCATGCCATAAGCAAAAGCCCTTTGCGCTGAAATAAAAGCGCGTCCTGTTGGGCAGGGTAATTGGTGTTGGGCGAGCATTTTTTTAAGCGTATCTTTATTATCAAATTGTTCTGCTCGACAGAAATGCCTGTGTTGCTGTGTAATAAGGTAAAGTGGGCTGCTATTAAAAAAATACTGTTTTCCTTTATATTGCAGCATAAAATACTGTGTGGTTTGTCCTTTGATCTGTACGTTATAGATATCGATATTCCTATTGATTGCTTCATCCCATATCACCAAGATACTGTTATTTAAGCAGGACCGGTCAATGTCCTTAGTGAATGTGATTTGCCGAATTTTTTCAGAGTAATGCAGGAAGCCATGCCTGATATGGTATTGCCACGATGCTAATGTACTACCCAGGAGGCGATCTAGGGGTGCTGTTAAATAAAAATGGCAGATGCTTTCTAACTTATCACTCAAGTGCCGGGGAGGGGAGGGGTAGCAATGTGGGCAGGTTTCCATAATACCACTCTGTTCTACATCCAATTGCGCGCCCGGAGAGATTCGAACTCCCGACCACCTGGTTCGAAGCCAGATACTCTATCCAGCTGAGCTACGGGCGCAACGCTCGTAGATCCTAAAGGAGTACGCTCAATAGGTCAAGTTAATCTATTTCAAGATCCGACGTTAAAAATCGCATTTTGAAGTGTGATGGGTATTATGCAGCTCGATTTGGTGTGCTGAATGAGTGTGGAACGCGCAGCTTGGAGCCAGGGGTTGATTTTCTGCCAGCAAGAACTGAATTGGCGCGAAGCGGTGTTGTCTTGGGATGCCGAATGTGAAAGGTATCTTGTTCGCCTTCGGCATTTTCCGGTTGAACTGTACTTGTCTTCGTCTTTATTTTTCTGTCTAGTAGTGTTGACGCGAAGTATGTCATCTCACCGAGTCCAAGTGTGAGAAGCGTTGACATAACGCTCATTAAAACAGGAAAAGTTGTTGTGGTTAATGTTAAACCAAAAATGGCTTCTATAAGCGCTATGCCTGCATTGATGCCAGGCAGAAATCCCGGTATCAGCGCGATTAAGAGTCCGATCGCAAGACCACCTACAATGGCTGCAAGCGGGATCAAAACGACAGGCCAAATAAAGCTTAAGTCTGTATTGGCTTTAGTATGAGACAATGTGGCAACCATACGCTGGTATCTGAGTACATTATTATTTATTGCAATAGCGAGTAAGCTGCTGGTGAGCGTAAAACGGTCATTGACCCTTTCTGGATGGAAGAGATCAATGCATAGATTTTTTAAGCCAATTGCAAACTCTACAATAAATGCAATAGGCGTTAAAACAGCGAGCGCAAGGGGTGCTAGCACGGCAAAACCAATCGCCCATATTAAGAGCGTTATGCTCTGTCCAATGAAAGGTCCGGAGCAAAATGTTAAAAAGCGCATGTCTTGCCTAAATGAAGGCAACTCCATTTCTCTGCCTATCCAGAATCCTATCGGTGGGATCAAGCTGAGCAAGCTTCCCAAAACAAGAACATACGTCATGCTTACAATAAACAAAACGCAGACGGGTAAGGAGAGGGCAAGTACTATCATTGGAAAAACCAGATCGAGTAGGATATCCGCAGCCAATGTAAAGGGCATCAGTAAAGGATAAACTAAACAAGACGCTATGTTGCCAAATAATTTTGCCCTATCCGAAGGTGATGGGTTCTGTTTTCCAGAGACAAATAAGCTTGCCAATGCGCGGATGGCAGGGTATGCCACTGCGCTTGTGATCCGCATGCTTCTTCTCTCGATATCCGCTTTTTCAAATGTGTCGAGAGTCGTGAAACGGAAGCCGTTTTTTAGGAAGTTGCCCCACCGCATGTACATATTAGGTACTAAAAAAACGGCTCTCTTAAAAGGGCTAGCCTTTATGACATACTCATACACTGCACGATCGGTGGGGTTGATTAATGTCTCATATGCTTTTTCAAACTTTGCGTTTCTTGCCTCATATGTCCAATCACCACCGAGCACGCGACCGCCCTCGACGAGCTCTTGCTTGTTCTCCGCTATCTTTTGATCATGAGCATCTTGAATGCGATCTTGGGTAGTGTTGTCCATATCTTCAAAAGACAATCCCAGTACCTCAGGGTAGCAATGAAAAAATTCCGACGGATGCATCTTGTCTAAATCGAATGCGTTATTATAAAGCCAGAGTTCACGAAGACGACTTCTCCTTCCCACATTGACATACTTTGGTGTGATGCGGCTGGCATTTTTTGCTTCGAGTAACTTTGCTGGGACTTGATATATTGGTGCTTCCGTTATCATACTGCCTACTCCACGGCTGTCAAGTGGAGCATACATCTGAGTATCCGTGTTTGTATTATTATAAACGAGTGTTGTATCACCAACAGTTGGATCAAAAAATGTATTCCGGTAGAGCTGAGTGCCTGCTGGCGGAGGCGCTAGTCGATTGGGTAGAAATGCATTTTCAGGGATGCGAGCATTACTAATGGCATACTTCATTTTCAAACAAGCTGGCATACGCCGTTGAATCCCACCTATCACTTTAACGGCAGCCAGTTTGTTCCGACGGCTGCTGTGACTGTTACCAAATGCGAGAAAATGCTCAGCGTATACATCCAATGCCATCGGGAGGAATGCCTCATCCCAATAATAACCAGTCTTAATCTTGTTTTGAGATGTTATATGTCGAGTGAAACGCTCGATTGCTGCCGTGCAATCGCTGTCCCTTTTCGATCGACCAATAGCAGCAAAAACTTCTTGAAGTTCGATACGGTTCTTTGCTCGTCTTTGTTTTTCTCGTACTTCCCAACCTTCAGGAAATTGTTCTGCTCGTTGCAATGCGATTTCTTGCTCTTTTCTCCCGGGGTGTTGCGAAGTCGTTTGCCCAATATACGCTTCTATACACTCTACCATTTCTGGTTGAGTCTCTGGGCGTGGGCTAAAATCTCGGCAAGCCCATGCCACTTGTAAAACAGTTTTGGGGTTGTTTCCGTCGCAAATGTAGCGACCGATGTGATCCTGAATGGTGGCATTGCTCTTCGTATAAACCAAACCAGGGCGCCTTCTTAACAGATTATCGACCCCGTGCAGCCTGCCATCAGCAGCGATACGGAGTAGCGCTGATACAATAGGTGAGAGAAGGGGCTTTATTCGTTCATTAAGATCTGTAAACTGTTCTTTATGTAGAGATCGCACTCTCTGGCAGCTTTGTAGATAGCGACTTGCGTCTTGGAAGTGCATATTGTCAAGGAGCTCGAAAGCAAAATCAGCGGACTCAGAAAAATCAGTGGATTCAGTAGAGACGCTTTTTATCATATTGTATGAATCGAGCGGAAAGACATATTCCCATATTAACCACAGCATGTCTTCGGGTAATTCAAGAAGATTCCTAACGGGAGTGTCAGCACCAGCGCCGTCACCTTGATTGCTCAGGTCTCTCGAGTCTCTTGTTGCTGCCACACTGCACCTCCAACAGATTAAGGAACATTAGGGTCTCGCAAATCAAAAAAATTCAGCTCAGCCTAGCAAATTGTCAACAGACCCCTATTTGGCTTTGTAAAAGTAAAACGTTTTTAGCACGCGCCCGGAGAGATTCGAACTCCCGACCACCTGGTTCGTAGCCAGATACTCTATCCAGCTGAGCTACGGGCGCGTTCTAAAAACGAATATAACATGCCACTGTGTCGCAAACCTTCGCAACACATATCGAAGAGGGAGGGATTCGAACCCTCGATGGAGCTTTTGGCCCCATACTCCCTTAGCAGGGGAGCGCCTTCAGCCTCTCGGCCACCTCTCCAAAGTATCTACGTTTTACTCTTTGTTTTCAGTTTTATCAACTTCAATTTTACGTTTTTTCTTAGTTATCGTCGCGGCAGCATCTTTCTCCTCCATTTTTTGTGGAGGAACTTCTTGTTCATCTCTAATGCGTTTGTAAATCTCTTCTCGATGCACAGAAACGTCCTTTGGCGCATTGACGCCGATGCGTACTTGATTGCCTTTTATGCCAAGCACAGTGACAACAACATTATCGCCAATGACAATGGTTTCACCGACCCGTCTTGTTAGTATCAGCATGATCCCTCTCCTTTCTAATAACTGCCATGTCGTTAACATCCATCCTCGTTCGTCCTAGAGGCGTATTGCATATGGTTAAAACACACTCAATTCATATGATACCCCACTACATCATTTTAACAGTTTCTAGTGAGAAACAAATGAATCAAGACTTTCACATTGATTATCAAGCGCTTAAATTACGATTTCGTCGTTGATGTACTATATAGAGCGTTAACATTGACCAATTTAGACTTATATAAAATTCCCGTGTTCATTAAACACTCAAATTTTGTATAAGCTAAGCGGTTGACTGTTATACCCGTCTTAAGATACCGACTAGACTTCTTTCCAAACCGTTGCCGTTTTTGGCAAGTCCGGCTTGGGAAGAAGTCTATGCAAATACCAAATCCGATCCAAGCTGTGCAATAGTAAATAAAAAAAGGTTTTTCTGCAAATAGGTTTTGCATTTTTTTGTAGAAATTTATTGTTAATCTGTATAAAAATCACGCAAATTGTTCTGTTTGTAAACAATCTCGTATTTTTTTAGTGAAATGTCAGCAAGCGCTATTCAAAGGGTAGGGATTTAATATGTGTTGGTACCTTATCTAATTCAAATGCCTGGTGTACAGCTTTTACACCCCTGTTCAAATCCGCTTCATCAACGATGACAGAAATCTTAATTTCAGAGGTGGTAATCATGTGTATTGGAATGCCAATGGCGCCGAGCGATTGAAACATGGTGCTTGCTACGCCTGTGTGGGAGCGCATACCAATACCAACTAAGGATAATTTTGCCACTTTTGCGTTGGTATTCACAGAAAGTGCGCCAAGCTCATTTGCCAGTTGTTCAATGACTTTTAATGCTAAAGGGCACTCACGGCGTTGCACAGTGAAAGTGAAATCAATGGTATCTTGTACGCTAGCGCTTTGAGAGATCATATCAATTTCGATATTCGCTTCACTCACTTTGCTTAAGATAAGCCCTTCAATGCCAATTTTACGCGGTAACCCTAAAATGGAAATAATGGCTTCTTGACTACTAAACGCAATACCAGATACTAAGTGATTATGCATGGTTTTATTCTCAAAAGTGACTAATGTTCCTAAACCATCCGAAAAAGTGGAAAGTACGCGGATGGGCATGTTGTGTTTGCTTGCCAATTCTACCGAACGCATTTGCAGTACTTTAGCGCCTAAACTTGCCATTTCTAACATTTCTTCAAAACTAATAAAAGGTAGTAGTCGTGCTTCTTTAATGAGATGAGGATCTGTTGTGTATACACCATCCACATCCGTAAAGATTTGACATTCATCTGCTTTTAGTGCAATTGCAACGGCAACAGCAGAAGTATCCGAGCCGCCGCGACCGAGGGTAGTAATATCACCCTCAGGCGTGACACCTTGAAAGCCTGCGATAATCACAACACGACCCAAGCCAAGTTCACGTTTAATGAGATCTGTATCAACTTTTAAAATACGTGCTTTGGTGTGCACATGATCCGTTTGAATGCCAATTTGCGGCCCTGTAAAGGAGCGGGCAGGGCAGTTTTTTGCCTGTAATGCCATGCTCAGCAGTCCCATCGAGACTTGTTCTCCCGTTGAAACAATCACATCAAATTCACGTGGATCAGGAAACTGTGATAGTGCATTAATAAGCTGAATGAGTCGCTCTGTTTCACCATACATAGCAGATACAACAACAACGACGTCATGGCCTTGTTGTCTTGTGTGATAAACTTTATCAGCGACATGTCGGATGCGATCCAGTGACCCAACAGAACTGCCGCCGTATTTTTGTACTATGAGTGCCATGTGAAAAAGCCTTTCTCTTTATTTATTGTTTGATTCGATCCTCTCTGAGTCACTATTAATTAATCAGTGACGCTCCCTCACGGTCGCGGCTCGGTATCCGAGTCGCTATTAATCAGTGACGCTCCCTCACGGTCGCGGCTCGGTGTCAGTCTCGCAGCCGAACGTTTGTGTCTATTCGGGAGGAGTGATCTCGTTTTTATTTTTTGGCATGCTGCTGTACCCAAGTGTATACCGACTGTAGTGCTTTTTCCAGTGAGGCAGGTTGATTGCCACCTGCCTCAGCTAAATCCGCACGTCCGCCACCTTTTCCGCCTACCTGGTGCGCAACCATATTCACAATCTCTTTCGCATTGTAAACATCGACAAGATCTGGTGTGACGCCGCCCACAATCCCAACTTTTTGATCTTTCACGGTTGCAAGCACGATCACAGCACTGCCCAACTGTTGCTTAAGATGGTCAAGCGTGTGGCGCAGTGATTTACCATCAATACCATCTACGCAGGTAGCCAGTACTTTTATGCCAGCAATGGACTGCGCTTGCACGCTCAATTCTCGACTAAATAAACCAGCAAGCTTATCTTTCAATGCCTGTACTTCTTTTTCTAAAGTGTAAGAGCGTGCCTCAGCGTCTGCTATTTTTTGTTTAGCTTCCGCGTCACGCTTTTCTAAAAACAAGAGCGCGCCCTCGCCAGTAACAGCTTCAATGCGTCGAATACCGGCCGCAATACCTGTTTCTGTGGTGATTTTGAATAAACCCACATCGCCTGTTTTTTCTGCATGCGTGCCACCACACAATTCAACCGAAGGACCAAAACGCACAACGCGCACTTTATTCCCATATTTTTCACCAAATAGGGCAACAGCGCCTTCTGCAATCGCTTCTTCTGGTGTTGTCACATGCACATGTGATGCGTAATTGGCGCGAACAGCGTCATTTACGCGATGTTCAATAAAACGCAACTCTTCTTCTGTCACGGGTGCGTGATGTGAGAAATCAAAACGCAAACGCTCAGGGCTCACCAGAGAGCCTTTCTGTATCGCATGCTCACCCAGTACTTGCTTTAATACCATATGCAACAAATGTGTTGCTGTGTGATTTAACACGGTAGCAGCACGGCGTTCGCTATCTACAGTGGCTACTACAGTATCGCCAACACGCAGCGTTCCTTTTTCTAGCTTACCAAGATGTAAATGTGTGTGTCCCTGCTTAATGGTGTCAGACACTTTAAAAAGTAATCCTTGATCATTGCGCAAGATACCTTGATCGCCGACTTGGCCACCCGATTCTGCATAAAAACTCGTGCGATCCAATACCACGGAACCTTTTTGCCCCGCATTTAATGTTTCGCTAAATTTGCCTTCTTGGTAAATAGCCAGTACTTTTGCGGATTCGGATTCAGGTTGTGCGGAAGGGTGCTCATGTCCTGTAAATTCAGTAGCAGGATTATCCCCTGTTGCAACAGTGTATGCTGCAGTAAATTGGCTGGCGTCACGCGAACGTTGACGCTGTGCTTGCATCGCCATTTCAAAACCTGCTTCATCGATATACAAGTCGCGTTCTCTTGCAATATCGGCTGTTAAGTCGGCGGGAAATCCATAAGTGTCGTACAACTTAAAAATCTGTTCGCCGGGAATAGTGTCGTTTTGTAGCTCCGTAACGATTTGTTCAAATAACTTTAAACCTTGTGCAAGCGTCGTGCTAAACTGTTCTTCTTCCAATTTTAAGATTTTCTCAATATACGCTTGATCTTTGACTAACTTGGGATACGCTTCACCCATCACGGAGACAAGTGGCGCAACAAGCTGATAGAAAAATGTTTCTCTGATGCCTAATTTGTGTCCGTGTCGCAATGCACGACGGATAATGCGACGCAACACATAGCCACGTCCTTCATTAGAAGGCGTTACGCCATCAGCAATCAAAAAACTACAAGAACGAATGTGATCCGCAATCACTTGTAAGGAAAAATGCGTTAGATCAGTCGCATTCGCTAAACGGGCCGCTGCTTTAATGAGGGGCTGAAAAAGATCAGTGTCGTAGTTGTTATGCACGCCTTGTAACACAGCTGAGATACGCTCTAAACCCATGCCTGTATCTACAGAGGGTTTGGGTAAGGGTGTGAGTACACCGTCTGCTGAACGGTCATACTGCATAAAAACAAGGTTCCAAATTTCGATATAGCGATCACCATCTGCCTCTGGTGTACCAGGCGGGCCACCTGCAATGCCTGGGCCATGATCGTAAAAAATTTCCGTACAAGGCCCACAAGGCCCTGTTGGACCCATGGACCAAAAGTTATCGCTTTCACCGCAGCGACTGAAGCGTGTAGGGTCAACTTTCATCTCTTTCAGCCAAATATCAGCTGCTTCTTGATCGTCTTGAAAAACAGTGATCCACAATTTTTCAGGTGCTAATCCCATTTCTTTAACAAGAAATTCCCAGGCAAAGGCAATCGCTTCGCGTTTGAAGTAGTCGCCAAAACTAAAATTGCCTAGCATTTCAAAAAAGGTGTGATGTCTCGCTGTATAGCCCACATTCTCTAAATCGTTATGCTTGCCGCCTGCGCGTACGCAAGGTTGCGAAGAAGCAGCGCGTGTGTAATCGCGGCGATCGCTGCCTAAAAAAACATCTTTAAATTGCACCATGCCCGCATTAGTAAACAAAAGGGTAGCGTCGTTATGCGGAACGAGCGAACTGCCAGCAATGACGGTGTGTCCACGCTGTTGGAAATAGGAAAGAAATCGACTACGAATTTCTTTGCTGCTGATAATGGGGCGGTGTAGCTGTTTATTTTTCATATAGCGTTTCAATCTGTTCTTGAGTGAATCCACGGTATTGCAAAAAGCGCATTTGCTTAGCCCGGTCTTTAAATTCATGTGGTGCATGGCTTTTAAAACGTTTGCGCCACACCCTTTGAATTTCAATTAGCCAGCTATTATCTGTGATATCTAGTTGTTTCGCAATCACTTCCGGTGCAACTCCCCTAGATTGCAGTTCGAGCATAATGCGTTCAGGTCCATAGCCCTTCCTGCGTCTGGCGGCAATATAGTTCTGGGTGTATCGTGCTTCGTCTAGGTAGCCTACAGTGACAAATTCAGCCAGTAAGGGAAAAATAGCCTCTTTGGCATGGCCTTTCTTTAGCAGCTTCTGTAACAGCTCTTGTTGAGAATGGTCACGACGAGTCAATAATCGTAATATTGCCCGTCGTAACCCTTCTTCGCTGTGCGACATGCGGTTACACTAAGCAACGCTTTCTTCGGCGATGTTCGCGTTGTTTTTATCTCGCGGAGTCAGCACAAGTTCGCGTATTTTTGCTTCGATTTCCGCCGCAATGGCAACATTCTCCTTAAGAAATTGGCGAACATTTTCTTTTCCTTGTCCAATGCGTTGTCCGTTGTAGCTAAACCAAGCGCCCGATTTATCAATGATAGCGAGCTGTACGCCCAAGTTTATGATTTCACTTTCCTTAGAGATGCCTTCGTTGTACAGAATATCAAATTCAGCCTGTTTAAAGGGTGGTGCCACTTTATTTTTAACAACTTTGACACGTGTTTCACTGCCTTTAATTTCATCGCCGTCTTTAACATGGCCGGTGCGGCGTATGTCTAGGCGCACAGAGGCGTAGAACTTAAGCGCGTTGCCCCCGGTTGTTGTTTCTGGGTTGCCAAACATCACGCCAATTTTCATACGGATTTGGTTGATAAAAATAACAAGCGTATTGGAACGTTTAATATTGCCGGTGAGTTTACGCAGTGCTTGAGACATGAGTCGCGCTTGTAGTCCCATGTGTTGATCGCCCATTTCACCTTCGATTTCCGCTTTGGGTGTAAGCGCAGCAACAGAGTCTACAACAATGATATCCACCGCGCTGGATCGCACCAGTGTGTCTGCAATTTCCAGCGCTTGTTCGCCTGTATCTGGCTGGGAGACGAGTAAGTTGTCTGTGTCTACGCCTAGACGTTTCGCGTATTGCGGATCCAATGCGTGCTCCGCGTCGATAAATGCAGCTGTGCCGCCTTGTTTTTGGCACTCTGCGATGACACCAAGTGTCAGTGTGGTTTTACCAGAAGATTCTGGTCCAAAGATTTCTACAATACGACCTTTTGGAAGGCCGCCCACTCCCAGTGCGATGTCCAGTGCGAGTGAACTTGTTGGGATAACGCTCATTTCTCCATGATCAATATTATCGCCTAGGCGCATCACAACACCTTTGCCATGCTGTGTTTCGAGTTGTTTCAGTGCAGCAATGAGTGCTTTTTTCTTAGCGTCGTCTTTGTTAGTGTTTGTCATTTTAATTCCTTATTTTTCATATAGATAAATTGTATTCTCGCAGAGCGATGGGCGCACCCAGGGATCTTCTACTTATAACCTGGAATAGTGATTTAGGGAAGTGTTTTAACGTGTGATATTTTTCCTAATGTGTATAATCCTTGATCTTTTATTGAGAATTTGGTACAGTGCCGAGCGGCATTATGTCTATTTGTTCCTTGCTACGAATAGGTTTTTTAACGATTATGGCGAGTTAAATAAATAACAATACGAGGTTTTAATGGATACACGATTGCCTGAGAGAGCTGACACAGTCCCTGTTCTTTTCTTAACTAAAAAATTACAAGATAGGGTAGCGCGTGGTGATAATGCGCCATTGGCGCTTGCGCTGGGTAGGTTGTCAAAGCGTCATTCTCTATTGCAATTAGCAGACGATGCGCCGTTAGATGATGCTTCCTTGCTACAGACAGAAGAACTTGAAAAGATAGGTCCTTATCGTATCTGTAGCGCAAGATGTGGTAACCGTAATGCAGCGAGAGTTATTTTTACAGTTGTGAGTATTCACGGTAAACGATGTTATCTGATATTAGGCTATACGGAAGATCATGATTATCGGGAAGCCTTGGCGTCTATCCGAGAAGGTGGATCAGAACGTATCCGTCGTTTTATTGAGGAGAAAGGGGTAGCAGGAAATCCAGATTCTCTAAAACAATTTGAAGAAGAATGGAAAGCAATCAGTCGTTTTTTTTTAACGGCAGATCAAGTCACTATTGATAGAGAAAGAGAACTCGTTCGTTTAACAGGCAAACAGCAACAGATTAAAGCATCATTTAGCAATGAAGAAAGCGCAGATAAAAAAACCACAGCTTACTTGTTAAAAGGGACTGCTGGTACGGGTAAAACGGTTGTATTGTTTGAAATTATTTTCAAGAGAATGCTTAAGCTTTTTGAAGCAGACCGTGATATTCCGCGAAAAAATTTGTTTGTTTACCTCACAAAAGAAGAGTCTCTTGCGAGAGAGATGCAATACAAGTGGAATATATTTCTTGAGGAGAGAAAAGCGTTTGAAATGGATGAAGGGCTGACAAAGAGAGATTATGATTCTTTTAAGGCGAGCCTTGCTTGTCAGTCGATCAGAGAATATGTTGAAGATATCGCTAAAGGCACTGGCAAGAAAAAACGTTCTCGCATACAAGTGACTAGCGGTGAATTATATCCAGAATGGGAGTCTCTTTACTTTGAGGGTAAAAAAAGAAAAGAATATTCCTATTTGAGAAGTAAGCTTTATCAGATGTTTCTTTCTTTTGATCCTGAAAAGGATAGGTTCACAAAAAAGTCCGTTTTTTGCGATACCAGTGAGGCAGAATTTGAGTTTGTAAAAGAAGCATATGTCGGTTACCTTTCTTTCTTAAAATCGAATAATAGTACTGATATTAATGTGCAATCTATTGATGTCAATGGCAAAGCGATAATCAAGAAAAGTTGTCTTGTCATTGATGAATGCCAAGTATTGTCATTGGAAAATCTTAAGCTAGCTGCTTCTATCTCTCAATCATTGAATTTTGATGTGATCATGTCCTACGGTCTTGATCAGGATACGGTGCATTATGATAATCATTACAATCGTTTAAAAGAATTTTTAACAATAGAAAAAAAGGTTCCTGTTCAAGAAGCCTCTTTAGAGTATCAATTGAGATGTATGCCGCCTGTGAATGATTGTATCTGTGGTCTAAGAGCAATGATACATGCGATTAAAAGACAGACAAAAGAAGAGTCTGTTGTTTGTACCATTACAGCAGAAGATATGCCCACGCATGCAGCGCTTGCTGATGGTGAAAGTGGCGTTTATTTTCATAAAGAATCTGGAGCGTTGTTAGGGAAAGAAGGAGAGGAGGCAAGAGAAGAGGGCAATACCCTTTTAGGGAAAATTGCACAAGAAGCCAATAGTTGTATTGTGACAGATAGAGAGAATATAGAAGAAGCAAGATCACGATTTAACGGTGTGCTTGTTGATACACCTGAAAGAGTCATGGGTTTTACTTATCGTAATGGTATATATTATAAACCTTTCGCAGATCCTATTTATAAGGAAATTAACACTGTCCTTGGGAAAATAAAGGAGACAAGAGACAATCGTTTGCTGAGTGAGAAAGAGATAGAGAGAATAGGCGATTACGTTATTGCTATTAAAAAGCTTATTACTTCAGTTTCTCGTTTTTCTCACAATGTTTATTTTGTTCAAGATGCAGAAAAGCATGATTATGAGCACATAATGGCATATATCTGTCCTGATGCGCCAAGAGAGGTGGTGAGTGCTCCTGCTCCTGCCCCCGCAAAATCTAATGATGACGAGTGGTTAGAGCAGATCAATCAGCGTGCCAGACTTTCTAACCCATCTCATGATGATATTGAGAATATAAAATCAGCTTGGACAAAAGGATTAAACCGTGAGTTGAAAGATCTCAATGCTTATCTGGAAAAGATAGGGAGTACTATCAAAATTAAAATAGAAGAAGGTAAAGGTAAAGGTAAAGATAAAGATAAAGATAAAGATAAAAGCGTAGCAGGAGATAAAAAAGAAAAGGCAGCAGATACAGCACCTGTTGCAGAAGAATTGAAAGGCAAACGAGAGGAAAGTAAACAAAAGCAAGGAATAGAAGATGAAAAAAAGAAAAATGAAGCACCGCAAGCGTCTGTGCCAAAAAAGAATCAGTCTGCAGCACGTAAGACTCTTTTAAAGCGTCTGCCTGATGTTATTTCTTCAAAATTCCAGGATAAAAGCGTTAAAGAAATAGAGGAATTTATTGCATTTTATGAAAAACTTGATGGTTTTTGTAAAATGCATAGTGACAAAGAAAGAAAAAAAGGAATAAAAGCGTTATATGAGAATACTGTCATGACAAATGATCATGAAGTAATTGTAGAATATTTTTTGACGGATGCAATAGAAGGAGGAAATGAAAAATCCTTTATGTGCTTGATAGAGGGGATACGCTGTGTTAGTAGACGGGGCTACAACGATATACTTCCCTTGTGTGCCGCAGTAAGAGCTGGATTTTCAAAAGCTGTCGAAATGTTAATAAAGAAAAACGTTGTTGTGCATGACAAGGATAAAGAGGGAAGAGCACCGATCTATTTGGCTGCTGAAGGAGGTAGGCTGGATATTGTGGAGATGTTGCTACCAAAGTTGCTAGCAATAGGGGTGAATCTTGATGTTTCGGAATTTGATATTCCCAAGGACAAGCCTATCTATATTGCTGCTAAGAATGGGCATTGGGATATTGTAAAAAAACTAATACCCCTGTGCAAAGACTACGCTATAATAAAAGAAGTGCAGAGTTGTATCAGATTCCAGAGATCTGAACCTAAAGGACCAGCTGATTATCAAAAAGATGAGCTTGCAGAGGAAGCAATCGAAAAAAAAATAAAAAAGTACTTTGGTTCAGAAGGAGAGCGTTGCCTTCTGCTGAAGGCGATCGCCATTTCTGAAAAAGAGCTAGGTAAAATTCGAAATAAGCCTATTAAAGAATTGAGAGATCTTTCTTCGTTTTGCGTAAAACTCTTCGCGTGCCATGTGATACATGAGTCTGATAAAATAAAAAGAATAGAAACAATAAAGGGAGCAATGAAATCTCTAGATGAAGAAATGCCCGCAATAGAGGATCGTGATGTCATCGTAAGAGCGCATTTTCTGAATTGTGTTAGCGATGCAGCTGATGAAAATAAAGAAGAAGAGGAGGAGTTAGCTATCGCTGTATTAGGTTTACTAAAAAATAAGGATATCCATTTGGATGATTCAGGGTGGAAGTACTTAGCGTGCGCAGCATTACAGGGATTTTCAAAAGTGGTAGCCTTCTTGGTGAATGAGAAACATGTTGATATTAATGGGAAATATTCACTGATTGGTAGGGCTGCCGCTGAAGAGAAGTGGGGTGTTGTGGATATGCTCATACCTTACTATGAAGATTTTCATGCGGCAGTAAACGCGCTCGTTGATGGCTTTCCGCTAGAAGCGCTTTTATTATTACCCTCTGGTCAAAAGTATCGAGAAGCGATGGAAGCGATACGTCGTCACTTTCCTGAGGGCGAAATAACAGCACAATCAGATCCAGTGCCGCACGAAGCTTGTGTGGAAGAAGAGAGTAGGTCTTCTAACAGTTTATTAGAAAGTCTTCCTGAATCTCTTCGTTTGGATCTTCAAGGCAAAATCATTGAAGAGCCATCTAAGCTTGTTGGTTTTTTTGAAAAAATTAATAGCTATCACAAGTCAAAAGACTATCTCAAAATAAATAAATTATGTAAAGAGACTTCTATCACAGAAAATCATAAAATCATAATATCGTTTTTTTTACAAAAAGAGGCGTGGAAAAAGAAGGATAATAAGGGACAGATCGATCAAAAATTATTGGTTTCTTTGCTAGACGCAATGGATATAACACAGATTAACGCTGCTTTTGGTCCTCTTGCATGGAGTCTCTTGCATGTTGCAGTAGAAGAAAAATTTTATGTCCTTTTCTATTCATTAATGAGTAGAAAAGGTATTGACACTAATGATGCGAGATGTAACATCGAACAAACGCCGCTTATGGTTGCTGCTCATATGGGTGAAAAAAAGGTTGTAGAGAAATTATTAGAACAGGGAGTAGATGTTGGGATTAAGCGAAACATTCACGGTCGGGCTATCGATGTTGCTCGGAGAGGTGGACATAACGATATTGTGAAAATGTTGATATCTCACCAGAAGGATTATACTGAGGTAGAGGGTGTGTTTCCTGATCCAAGTGAGGAGAAAGCGAAAGAAATCACAGAAGAGATAAATTGCTATTTCGGCACAACAACGGAGCGCTCAAACCTGCTAGCCGTTATTCCTGAGAGCTCTTCTTTGCGAGAATTTTTTGGGAGAAGGAATATTGTAAGGTTACGTAAACTCTCCGAATTCTATCGGGAAGCTTCTGAAAACTTTGAAAATTATTGTATGAATTATCAATTTGAAGAAATAGAAAAATTAGGTAAGGGAACGCCTGCAACAGATGATCGTGACGAAATAATAGAACATTTTTTCTATGCTGTAAATAGTGCAATGTCTCGTAAAATAGATAAAGAGAAAGATGAACAATTATTGATCCATGTCGTAAATTTAACGAACAGTCTGGATAGCCGTGTTCGTGAATGCGATTATTTTTATTTCGCAGCAAGTGAGGGATTCTTGTCGCTTCTCAAGGTGCTGGTCAGGGAGAAACATGTCAATGTTAATAAGGAAATCGATGGACATGGCTTTGCAATAACCTTAGCCGCTAAGGGCGGTCATGCGAAGTTTGTAAAGCAACTGTTGGAATATGGAGCAAATGTTGATGTATCTCCTTCACCTATTACCGCTGCCGCTGTTGGAGGGCATTGGGAGATCGTCAATATGTTAATACGCAGCAGCAGCAGTTCTTTTCTTGAAGCGGAAGGTGCGCTGCAGGCAAAGGCTTTCTCAACGGAGGATTTTGCACGGATATCTGTTACCGACGAGTATAAAGAAGCGTTAGCAGAGATAAAGCGGTGCATGGAAGGGGTTGTGAGCGAACAGGGGAAGATTTTTGATGATCACTTAAAAAATCTTCCTGAGTCTCTTCGTTCAAAATCAAAATATCAAGCTAAAACGATTGCAGAGCTATCTGAAACTGTTGATTTTTTCAAAAAACTGGATGATTGCTGCAAATCGAAAGATAAAGATTATATAAAAATAAATACGTTATCTAAAACAGCTCATGAAAAAGAGCATCTTGGAAGAGTAGTAGATTTTTTCCTTCAGGCAGAAATGAAAAAGCGGGATGGAAGGGATGAGAAGTTATTGCTTGGCTTGTCAAGCGGCATCGATATTAATAAAGGTTTTGGTGATAGAGATGATAGTGACGCTCAAATTACTCTCTTGCATATCGCAGTAAAAGAAAAATATACGCTCCTTTTTAATGTGTTAATGAGAAGAGAAAATATTGATGTTAATGTAAGAGACAAAATGGGAGTAACCCCCCTTTATATTGCCGTTACCTACAAGCGCGTAGAAATGGTAGAGGCGCTACTAAAACATAAGCCTGTCGCAAATTGTAAATTGCTCCCGCGTGACTGCACAGCCCCGCTTATCATTACTGCTATTTTAGATGGAAATAAGCAAATTGCGTTAATGCTAGTGCCTTACTATAATGACTATGCTAAAATAGAAAGCGATCTGGAAAGAGCTCTCAAAGGAATCGGTCCGTCTATGACCGAGCAACATCGAGAAACGATGAAAGAGATACGTCGTTACTTTGCTAATCAAAGCAAGGCAGTAGCATCGAAGCCTGCTGAAGCGATAGTATCTGCTAATCCTGTGACGTTGTATGGGGGTTGTGCAGAAAGCGATGGATGTGGCGCGCCATTAAAAGTGTGCGAAGCCGCGCCGCGACCGTGAGAGCATATCTTCACAGACAAGTATTCTGAATCTGAAGAACTAACTAAGATCGCTCACGCACCTACGGTGCTTAAAACATAGGTGGATTGTCATTACCCCGGCCTTCGGATTGCTACTACCCCGGCCTTCGGATTGCTACTACCCCGGCCTTCGGATTGCTACGCTTCGCTTCGCAATCCTCAGCCGGGGCTATAAAGCTTTCGGTCGTAAACGACCTGATTGCGTTGTTGTTTTATGAGGTCAACCCAAAATTAATTTGGGGCTTTGTTGAATAAATCGGAAATGCTCTGTGAGGCACTCGGTGTAACTGAGCCGCGACCGTAAGGGAGCGTCACT
>DATLOT010000037.1:0-17199 GCA_035536095.1 Gammaproteobacteria bacterium
TCTACCGTTAAATGGCACCTTAATATCATAAAGTAAGAAATTTCAGCTAAAAGCTATAGCACAGTGACGCTCCCTCACGGTCGCGGCTCGGTTACACCGAGTGCCTCCCAAGGCATCTCCGATTTATTCAACAAAGCCCCCAAAGGAGAAGACATGCGAGACTTGGCCTCAGGGATATTCAATACTCATGCATAAGGGTATGTCGTTTACGGCCGAAAGTTTTAAGCCCCAGCTAAAGATGCGGAGCGCAGCATCCGCAGGCCGGGGTATGCACAACCACCCCACGCCTTTAGATACCGTAGGTGCATGAGAAGCTGAATCGCTACACTAGAAAAATACTACCCGAAGCAATGCGCTGCACACCTCCGCCTACCTCATCTACTAACAAACAACCAGACGCATCAACGCCAACAACTTTTCCTGCGATTATCCGATGTGAATCCTCTATCCGTACCATTTTACCAACCAACCCATCAGCCACTTGCCAACGTTTGTGAAAACAAGAAAAACCCTTCTCCTGAAAAGAAGCAATATCTACAAGCAACTGATTTATTAAATCAGCACATAATACATTACGATCAATATCACAACCTAAAATCATTGAAAGCGACGTCCAATCTTGTGAAATCTGATCGTGATCAACTTGCATATTCACATTTAAACCAATACCAATAATAACAATACAAGTATCATTACGCTGCATCTCTGTCTCAATCAAAATACCTGCTATTTTTTTTCCATCATACAAAACATCATTCGGCCACTTAACAGACAATAATTCTCCCACGCCATGCGCTCTTAGCGCCTGATAAATAGACAGACCGACTACCAAACTTAATCCTGATAGTTGACACATCCCACGCTGAAAAGGATACGCACAGGAAAGATAAATATTATACCCGGCTGGAGAATACCAAGCACGCCCTAATCGACCACGGCCTTTTGTTTGCGATTCTGCTAAGCACACTGTTATATCAGATATCGTCTTATCATTTTTTAAATAATCGTTTGTTGAAGGAATGCTATCGAAAATAACCAATTGCACCGCTTGTTTAAGATGCGACCGAATAGCATCTTTATCTAAGGGTATCACGCAGATAAATCCTTACGACAAAAACGCCCAAGCAGAATACCTAATTCATATAACAAACAAATAGGAACTGCCAACAAGGTTTGTGAAAGCACATCCGGTGGCGCAAGCAACATACCTAAAATAAAGGCACCGATAATGGCATAAGATCGCTTACGAATAAACCAATCACGAGAGACAATATTCACCGAGATCAACAAAACCATCACCATCGGAATTTCAAATAAAAAACCAAAAACCAGTAATAATTTAATAGTAAAATCAAAATATTCGCTAATATCAGGCGCTAGCACAACGCCGCTTGGTACCGTTTGTGCTAAAAAATGAAAAAGCGTCGGCAAAATAACAAAATAGGAAAAAGCAATACCAGCATAGAATAGCATCACACTTAACCATAAAAATGGCCAAACCAAACGACGCTCATAGCCATATAAGGCAGGGGAAATAAAAGACCACAGCTGAAAAAGAAAAAAAGGTACTGCCAGTAAAAGCGACACCATAAAAGCGAGCTTAAAAGGTACAAAAAAAGAAGAAGCCAATTGCGTTGCAATTAAATGTCCTTGCGGCAAAAACTTTAATAAAGGAAAAGCAAGAAAATGATAAAGTGTATTTGCAAAATAGGTTGCGACTATAAGAACCAGAAACAGCATAACGAATGAACGCAATAATCTCGAACGCAACTCTACCAAAAAATGCGTCGCCGACAGATTACTCACGTTTCTGCTCTTCTGGCTCATCAACAGAGGCAATCAAACCATCCATTTCTGATTTAATATTCGTAAACAAGCGCCGCATCATCTTCGTCAGCTTACCGATAGCAAAAGCAGCCTCAGGCAGTTGCGCTGGCTTCAACACCAATAAGGCAACAAGCAAGACCACCAATATTTCGCTGATATTCACGATTTTTCACCTTTTTTCTCATCACCCTCTTCCTGCATACCTTTACGAAAACTACGTATCGCAGCAGCCAGATCTTGACCCACATCTCGTAAACGCTGCGTACCAAATACCATCATCAAAATCAAAAAAATCATCAACAACGAACCAAAATTACGAAATCCCATACACTATCCTCCCGTCAAACCATGCGGCGTTATCCAACCCATCCAAAACGCCCCCATCAGTAAAATGAATAAAAAAATGGATAACCCAATGCGCCAAGTCAGTGCTTTCACAATGCGATCGGACTGACCTTTATCATGCATAAGAAAATACAGCGCACTACCTAAGGAAAAAAAAATAAAAATGAATAAAAAACTAATCACCACTTTGATTATGATAGCCATCGCACTACAATCCCTGGGTCACACATGATGGATGTAGTATAAGGGATGCGCCAAAAAATGCCATACAAAGTTAAAAACTGGAAACTGATGTTCCTTGGTGTTCTCTGCATTTGTGGCTTTATGAAGCTCGGATATTGGCAACTCGCCAGAGCGCAAGAGAAGGAAATCTTACTGGCCAATTTTGCAAAGCGCACAGAAGCACCACCACTTAATGTACAAACACTCAACAATATTTCAGAAAAACGTTATTACCGCATCACACTAACGGGTCGCTTCGACAATCAGCATATATTATTACTGGATAACAAAACCTTCCACAGCCAAGTAGGTTATGAAATTTACACCCTTTTTTATGCAACAGGCATATCCACCCCCATACTCATTGATCGCGGATTTATACCTATTGGCATAAGCCGCCAACAACTCCCTACCCTCCGTCCTATCACAAACCCTGTTACGCTCACTGGTTTGCTGGACTTGCCGCCAACTTATTTTACACTGGGCCACACGCATGAATCATTTCCCTTGCATTGGCCTCTGCGTGTAGCGTTTATCGACCTGCCTCAGCTGACTACTACTCTGCACACCCCGCTATTCCCCTATATATTACGGATCGACCCTAAAAACCCAGCCGCCTATCCGCTTGAATGGCAGCAAGTCACAACAGTCAGCTCCGTGCGCCACCGCGCTTATGCCTTACAATGGTTTGCGTTTGCACTCACCTTATTGATACTATGCATTGTCTTAAATCGGGATCATGTACAAAAAGGTGTCACTTGAAACTTTATTCATTTATTTCAATGAGATATAGACAAAACAGCGCGCTCACACTATTCACCTGCGCGCTTGCTATGATTGTGATTACCTTAGGCGCTTATACGCGACTCACAAATGCAGGGTTGTCCTGTCCGGACTGGCCACACTGTTATGGTTTTCTTACGGCACCACATACCGCCACACAACTGACTGACGCCATACAGAGATTCCCCAGTACACCCGTCGATACCACAAAAGCGTGGACTGAAATGACGCACCGCTATTTTGCAGGCACAGAGGGCATACTCATTTTGTGCTTGTCTGTTGGGTTACTCATCACGCGTAAAGCAAAAAACCTACGATCGAAATGCACCGCACTCACCTTATTAGGGCTGCTCGGCGTACAAGTCTTATTAGGTATGCTCACAGTCACAGAAAAGCTGAAACCTGTCATTGTGTTATCACATTTACTAACAGGCATCGCTATTCTTACCGTCTTATGGTGGACATACTTAGATTTACACTTAAGCCGTCATGCCTTTATTCCCAAAGTACAAACACGTGCAAAACCGTGGCTTTTTCTAGCTTGCTTAATTGTGATCGCGCAAATTGCACTCGGTGGTTGGGTGAGTTCTCACTCGGCCGGTCTTGCTTGTATTGATTTTCCCTTTTGCCAAGGCACTTGGATGCCAACGCTACATTGGCAACAGCTTAATACTGATTTAATTACCATCCACATGTTACATCGCATCGGTGCTGCTATCACCGCTGCTTATCTGAGCATTCTCAGCATTTGCTTACTCAAAAACAGCGCACTGCGTGCTTTTGCATATGGCATCATGGGATTACTGTTAGCACAGCTGACGCTGGGCATACTCAATATTCTATGGCTGCGCCCCATTTGGATTGCATTAGCGCATCAGTCTGTTGCTATTATTCTGCTGCTTTCTTTAATTGCTTGTTTCGTGAAAGCAACTTTTATGGTGGATAAACAACATGACGCTTAGCTTGCGCGACTACCTCACATTGTGTAAACCACGCGTCGTGTTACTCATGTTACTTACCACATGGGCAGGCATGTATTTAGGCGCAACAGACACTATCTCAGCATGGTTATGGGTTAACGCGACTGTTGGTATTGCTTTTATGTCTGGCTCCGCTGCTACACTCAATCACATCATTGATCATCGTATTGATGCCATGATGGATCGCACCAAGCACCGTCCCCTGCCTACTGGCAAACTCTCATTAAACGCCGCCGGCATTTTTGCTTTAGTACTCGGCAGCCTTGGTTTTATCATACTTTATACCGGTGTTAATCCGCTCACCGCAGTGCTCACTTTACTTGCCGCCATTGGCTATTCTGCTGTTTATTCTATGTATTTAAAGCGCGCCACTTCGCAAAATATTGTGATCGGGGGATTGTCAGGTGCAATGCCTCCTCTGCTTGGTTGGACAGCCGTCACAGGGCAAATGGATCCTCAAGCGTGGTTGCTGGTACTCATTATTTTCACATGGACACCTGCGCATTTTTGGGCACTCTGTTTACATCGATTCCATGATTATCAAAAAGCAAATATCCCCATGCTACCAATGACGCACGGCATTCCAGCGACCAAGTTACACATCGTACTATATAGCTTACTCACCGTTGCTGGGAGTTTGTTACCCTTCGCCATTGGCATGAGCGGTCGATTTTATCTTGCTTGTGTGATCTTGCTCGACATCGGCTTGGTTGCATATGCTTTAAAATTACAATTTTCAGTGAATAACCCAACCATCGCACTGAAGACATTTAAGTATTCTTTGGTTTATCTAACAGGGTTATTTTTAGCAATTTTACTGGATCATCATTTATTGATTAATTAGATTACTTTATGGCACATCAACAAACATTGTCTATTCAAAAAATTGTTTTTGCGGTTGTCTTCATTAGCGCTGCACTGATGACATCTCTTTTTATTTTTCACCTCAATCATCCTGCACAGGCCGAGGCATTACGCGATCAATCGGGTCTTATTTTTCCTGTTGCGCGAGACATTAAATCGTTTGAGCTACTCACAACAACGCATGAAAAATTCACGCAAAGTAATTTGCTCGGACATTGGTCCTTGGTTGTCTTTGGGTTTACGCGTTGCAATACCATTTGCCCTGCCACGCTCAATATGCTCAGTCATGCTTATCCTGCGTTACACCAACAGCAGGCGGATTTGCAAATTATTTTTGTATCGCTTGACCCTGATTATGATGCGCTGAGTCAATTACAACGTTATACCACAAACTACCATCCTTCATTTTTGGGTGTCACAGGTAACATTAAAGAAGTGCGTAAATTACAAAGCCAGCTGGGTGTTTATTCTGCAGCGGATCCGAACCACGGCACACAATTGCAGCACACGCCTTCGCTCTTTTTGATCAATCCAGAAGGAAAGTGGGTGGGGTTATTTCAATCGGGATTATCTCCACTACAATTTGCAGACGCATTCCATGAAAGTTTACAGATACTCTCTTCCAGAAAACAGGTAGCGAACAGATGAAATCACTGTTCCCTTATCTGCAATACTTCTTACCTAAGCACGCTTTATCCGTCTGCGCTGGTAAGCTCGCGCAGACGCGTGTACCTGCTCTGAAAAATACGCTTATTGAGAAATTCATTCGCAGTTATGGTGTGAATATGAAAGAGGCGTTGATAGAAGATCCAACCTATTACGAAAATTTTAATGCGTTTTTTATACGTCATCTTAAACCAGCGTTACGTCCTATTGCGCCAGAACAAGAGAGCATTGCCTCCCCTGTTGATGGCACAATAGCAGAAATAGGGCGAATTCATCAGGATAACCGCCTATTGCAGGCGAAAGGGTTTTATTACGATTTAACCAGCTTATTAGGCGGCGACACAGCACTTGCTGCGCTTTTTAAGGGAGGTGATTTTGCGACTTTTTATCTCGCCCCTCACAATTATCATCGCGTACATATGCCGTTGGCCGGCGAACTAAAGCAGTCTTTGTTTGTGCCTGGTCGTTTGTTTTCTGTTAACCACATGACATCCCAAATGATTCCCCAGTTATATAGCCGCAATGAACGTTTGATTACGCTGTTCGACACAGCAGCAGGCCCGATGGCCCTTATCTTCGTAGGCGCCCTCATTGTGGGGAGTATTCAAACCACCTGGATGGATCAGCCATGCAGGTCAAATAAAATACAATATTATCAGCATGATCGCTTGTCCTTGGCTAAAGGAGCAGAGGTTGGGTACTTTAGACTGGGCTCAACGGTGATTGCGCTGTTTGCAAAGGATAGGGTTAGCTGGGGACACGATCATAAAGCGGGCTCTATTGTTAATTTCGGTCAGAAGATAGGCAGCGCTAGGTAGGCCCCTCATCCGCCCTGTCGGGCACCTTCTCCCAAAGGGGGCATTGTTGGATAAATCGGAAATGACGTTACCGAGCCGCGACCGTGAGGGAGCGTCACATGAATCTGATAAAAGATGGTGTATAACAGTGCAACATTTTAACCACTTAATATCATAAAGTAAGAAACTTCAGCTAAAAGTTATAGCACAGTGACGCTCCCTCACGGTCGCGGCTCGGTTACACCGAGTGTCTCCCAGAGTATCTCTGATTTATTCAACAACGCCCCCATCCGGGAGAAGGTGCCCGACAGGGCGGATGAGGGGATTTTAAAGAAGTGAACACTTACGATTTTTTTGAATTAATTCACCATTCTTAAGCCTTCCTTAAGCCATCTTGTATAGAATAGAGTCGTCATGACGCATTATTTTGGTTTTTTATTGATCACCATGAAAATAGAGAAATTTTTTAACATTAGAACGCTCGCCCCCATTGCAACAGTATGCGCTGTTGCATACTACCTCCTCTTGCGCGACAATTTCTTGCACACTTCCATCGGCTCAATTGTACAAAATTCTCATCATTTTAAAATAATTGCTCATCTTATAATCCTTGGATTATTACCCATCTACATTGGCACCATGCTATTTGGCGCTGCCATGGTCGGCATCTATGTCGGCAATTCCGTTGATACGCGCACAAGAGTGAAAAAATAATCGCAATATACACAGCACAAGCATTATAAATATTTCTTTATTTTTAATAAGTTACAGTATTTTGTGTAAAATATTGACAATTTTTGCCATTTTGGTTTACTATAGGATTTTACTATAAAAAATAAACGAGGCGCACAGTGACGGCACCTAGAACCGACACAACAAATGCACTCTCTGACTTGTTAGAAAGACCAGAAAGGGAGATAATGAGTGCTCTCCTATCCGAGCCAACAGCGCTTAGATCACTACTTTCGCAGTGCGCGAACACTGATGTAACAGACAGACTCAGCCTTTTACCAATGGTGTCATTTCTTCAATCATCATCTTTGGGTCGGATATTTTCTGACCCTGATAATGCTGCGCAGTTGATTAACAATGATAATAAATTGATACAGCTTGCATTCTTCATTAATGTCAATTTCAGTCACAATGTTCAAAGGGGCATAGAGTCGATTCAATTTGATGAAAGGTGTAACCCAACATTTCCCAGCGTAGATAAGATTTTATTGAAGCCTGAATTCAAACGGGACAATCCTGAACTTGCTTTGTATCCATTTCTGATGCAAGTAGTCATGGAACTTAAACCTAGTGAATTTACACCCTATGAGGATCTCATGAAGCTCGCAAAAAAACTTAGATTTGAGTTCTTGCCTAGAGAGTTCTCTGAACGCTCAAATGAAAGACGCGAGTTAGCCTGTTTATCTAGAAGCTCACTCACGCTTTTCGATACACAAGTCAATCTGATTGATCAGTACATTGCTGGAGATATCATGCAAGAAATACGTGATGCTGTTGTCAAAGAAATCGCTGACAACTCACTGAATCAAACTAAAAAACTCTGAACGCGTTCGGGGATCTTCTCGCAGCAAACCAAGCATCATCGAAGTGCTCATGACAGAATGCTGTTTCTCGACGCCGCGCATCATCATACAAAGATGCTGCGCCTCTATCACAACACCAACACCTTTTGCCTGCGTCACATCATGCAATGTACGCGCAATTTGATTGGTCAGATTCTCTTGTACTTGCATGCGGCGCGCAAACATATCAACAATACGGGCAATTTTTGATAAACCAAGAATTTTACCGTTCGGTAGATATGCTACATGGCATTTACCAATGAAAGGCAATAAGTGATGTTCGCACAAAGAATAAATTTCAATGTTTTTAATGACGATCATCTCATCATTATCAGAAGAAAAAAGCGCACCATTTACAATCTCTTCTACAGATTGATGATAACCTCGCGTTAAAAATTGCAAGGCCTCTGCTGCGCGTTTCGGTGTTTTTTGTAAGCCTTCTCGCTGAGGATCCTCTCCTAAGCCTACGATAATATCTTTAAGATGTGCCTCGAGCGTCATAAATCATCCCGGTGGCCACTGCATCTGCCTACCACCTAATAAATGTGCGTGAATATGAAAAACAGTTTGCCCACCACCCGCATTGCAATTCATAACTAACCGATAACCCTCTTCTGCAATACCTAATTGCTTTGCAAGCGTAGCTACAGTGCGTAACAAGTGCCCTGCCAATGCTTCATCCGTCGGTTGCAAATCATTCAATGTTGCAATGTGCTTACGCGGAATAATCACTTTATGATGCGCGGCTTTTGGATACATATCATCAAAAGCAACAACTAACTCATCCTCGTAAACAATCGTAGCAGGTATCTCTTTATTCGCAATTTTACAAAATATGCAGTCCATTTAATATCCCTTCTATGCTGTGGCTTAAAAATATCATCTGCTCTGTCGGGCCCGGGCAAAACCGAGCCGCGACCGTGAGGGAGCGTCACTATTCAATAACGGCCTCGATAACAGCGACAGTCTCAGTGACGGTGACGCTTGCTTACGCGCGCGGCTCGGTTACACGTGCAGCACTGTCCATAATCTCTTTTCTGGCTGCGTCAATACCTTCCCAGCCATCAACCTTAACCCATTTGCCATTTTCTAAATCTTTATAGTGTTTAAAGAAATGCTCGATTGCATGCAACAAATCTTCTCCTAAATCTTCTGCTTTTTGCACATGTGCATAACGCGTTGTGAGCTTGCTCACAGGTACCGCCAATATTTTTGCGTCTTTACCTGACTCATCCGTCATTCTCAACATACCCACAGGGCGACAACGCACCACAACACCTGGCGATAGCTTAAACGGCGTCACAACAAGCACATCCACAGGATCACCATCTTCAGAAAGCGTATGCGGGATAAACCCATATTCGCAAGGATAAGTCATAGACGTGCCTAAAAAGCGATCAACCATCACCATGCCACTCGCTTTATCAACTTCATACTTAATAGGACTACTATTAGAAGGAATTTCAATCACAACATTAAAATCATCAGGGAGCTGTTTTCCTGCAGAGAGATTTTCTAGTGCCATATCTTAAAGCCTCATCAATTAAATGCCCGGTAGTCTACAACATAGCCGTTCCATAGGCTAGCGGCGGGAGCCCTAAATGTTTAGCAATACTCTGCCCAATATCCGCAAAGCTTTTTCTGATACCAACAGGGCCTGGCGCGACAGTAGCACCAAATAATAAGACAGGCACATGCTCTCTGGTATGGTCTGACCCCGGCCATGTAGGATCGCATCCATGATCCGCTGTCATCACCACGATATCATCCGGTCGCAGCACTGCTTCCAATCGTGGTAACCAGCTATCAAAATCCTCTAAAGCCTTTGCATAACCAACGACATCACGACGATGACCATATTCCATATCAAAATCAACTAAATTCACAAACGTAATACTGCGATCCGGCGCATCCTTTACTTCCTGTACTAACGCATCAAACAACGCTTGATTACCAACTGCCTTCACGGTTTTACTAATGCCTTGATTCGCAAAAATATCGGCTACTTTGCCAATCGCAATGACCTCTCCACCATTTTCTACCAATATATCCAATAAGGTTTTTTCATGCGGCGGTGTGGCATAATCATGGCGATTACCTGTGCGACGATAAGCCCCCGGTGTTCCGACAAAAGGACGCGCAATCACACGACCAATGCGATAATCATCAACCAACGCACGTGCAATTTCACAAACTTCATATAAACGTGCTAGTCCAAAAGAGTCTTCATGTGCAGCAATTTGGAATACGCTATCTGCTGAAGTATAGACAATAGGTTTACCTGTTTTTTGATGCTCCTCCCCTAGCTCTTCAATAATCACCGTGCCTGAGGCGTGCTTATTGCCCAATACGCCCGGTAACTTCGCGCGTTTAATCAATTCACTCAACAAAGAGTCAGGAAAACTCGGATAAGTCGGCGAAAAATACCCCCAGTCAAATAACACAGGCAAACCCGCCATTTCCCAGTGACCACTTTGCGTATCTTTTCCTAAACTTAATTCAGCCGCACAACCATAGGCACCTTGGATAGTCACCCCTGTGTCCAAGCCAGGCACAAAATCACCTTGACTGATTTTTGCCGCGCCATTTAATCCGAGGCGTGTTAAATTCGGCAACTGTAGCGCACCAGATCTTACACCTGCTTTATCCGCTTTTCCTTGCGCACAATATTCAGCAATATGGCGTAGCGTATCAGCGCCCGCATCATGATATTTCGCAGCATCCGCTGTTGAACCCACACCAAAAGAATCCAGCATGATAATCACTGCTCGAGGCATCGCACTACTCCTTCAACGAACGACAAAACGTTTCTTGCATATAGCGCGTGATAATGAGTCCCACGATAAACGCAATCGGCATCATCCACATAGCGTGCTGTAAATTGTCCGCTGTGTAAACAGTGACGCCATCCACAACCGTGTGCTTTCCTAAATGTTCCATTAACCAACCAAATAACGGCGGAAAAATAAAACCACTTGCCATAATACAGATTGAACCAATACTCAATGCCGTACTCGTCAGATAACGTGGGTTTAACTCCGCAATCGTAGGATAAGTGAGGACCTGCGAGCTGGTGACAAACCCAATTAAGAACAATAACAACATAATTGACCACAAAGATAATCCGGGTAGATACATCAATAAAAGCATCACAATCAACGAGAGCACTGCGCCTATTTTCATTGGTAACACACGCTGCGCAATAGCATCAGATAGCCAACCAAAAATCAAAGAGCCTAAAATCACCCCGATAAAAAATACCGTCGTTGCATAAGAGGCCTGCACCGTCGTAAGATGATGCACCTCTGTCAAATACAGAATGCCCCACAAACCACCGATGATAAAAACAGGCAAATTCAATAACGTGGTATAAAAGCCACCAAACCAATTTTGTCTATTACCAGCCGCTAACTTTAAACAACGCCACAACCCTAGCGATTTCAGATGCGCTTGCTCTAACAACGCATTGTCTTCTGTAGACGCAGGCCGATCTTGCACAATCAAGAAGATGGCCAGCAACACAACAAGCCCCAAAAAAGCATTCACAAACAAAGCCTCGCGCAACCCACAATAATCTACTAATAAAGCAAATGGTGTCTGCGCAACCAACCCACCTATCATTGCAATCGTCACAACCACACCTGTCACAAAAGCCATTTTTTGCGGTGGAAACCAACGCGACGCAACGCGTATGCAGCTTAAAAAACAAAATGCGGCACCCGCACCCGTGAGAAATCGACCGGCTGCTGCAACCCAGTATGTTGCGCTAAAGGCAAATATAAAGGTGCCCGCTGTTGCAATGCTCACAGCGATTAATAGTAGCTTCCGCATGGAAAAACGATCCAACAAACTACCCGCAAAAAAAAGCATGAGGGAATGTGAATAAAAAAACATAGAAAAAAGTTGACCCAGCTGCATCGCATCCAGTTGAAAAACAGAACGTAACTGCACATTCATCGTATTAAACAAATTCATCTGAATAAAAATATAGAATAAGAAAAGCGATGTTGTGATTGTGACAACCCACGCCTGCGTTTTTTCTTTCATGACTTCACCTCTGTTGTTTCCACTGCAACATCATATCGGGCAACCGACTGGTGCCGATGCGAAAAGTATCAACCGTTACCCATTCCTTGCCCATCATCGTCTCTGCCAATGCAACATAGTGTGCAGCTTGCTGAAGGTCAGCAATCCCACCCGAGACTTTTAGTCCAATGGGTCTTTGTATTTTTGTAGACACTTCACGAATGGCAAGTAACATCGTCGCAGCCGCTTCCAGCGTCGCCCCTTCACGTATTTTGCCTGTTGATGTTTTAATAAAATCAGCACCTGCTGAGAAGACATCTAAGCTCGCAGCTGCAATAATCACAGAATCTTGCAAGAGACCTGTTTCTAAAATCACTTTCAGCGTTATATTTGAACCACACGCCGCACGACAAGCACTCACAAAATTATAGACGTACTCTCTCTCGCCCGCTAAATAGCGGCGATAAGGCATTACCACATCCACTTCTTGCGCACCCGCTATCAGTGCTTGATTTATTTCAATGAGTGTCGCCTCCAGTGACGCTTCTCCTTCCGGAAAGTTTGCCACTGTTCCAATCTTTACCCCTGTACCCATTAGCGCAGAAGCCGCGAGTTTCACAAATTCAGGGTACACACAAACAGAAGCAACTTGGCCAGATAACAAAGAAGGGAAAGAACGGACTTTTTCTAAAAAGGCGGCAATATTTTCTTCATTATCATCATCTTGCAATCTTGTCATATCCACCAAGCTTAAGATCCGCTGAATCAACGCCGGGTTTAATTCAACAGATTCTTGTTTTTCAACATTTTCCTTTGCATCATCAATCCAATCCATGAACCACATCCCCTACAAAAGCTGGTATTAACTTAATTAATTTACGCGCAGCCAACTCACCAAAATGCAAAGTGCCTTCATGCGTGACTTTCTCTTCGCTCAACCCAACTGCTAAATTCGTAATAGCAGAGACACATACCACGCGTAATCCGCAATGTCTTGCCAAAATCACTTCCGCGACAACTGACATACCCACAGCATCCGCACCCCACATCTTAAAAGCGCGCACCTCTGCAGGTGTTTCAAAAGTGGGTCCTAATGTTGCTAGATAAACACCTTTAGCAAGCGGGATATTCAACTTCTCTGCCGTCGCCACCATCACATCTTGCAGTTGTGCATCATAGGCATTCTCTAACCCGACAAACCGCGAACCCATCGTTTCATCGTTTTCTCCCACCAATGGATTACCCGGCTGAAAGCTAATATGATCAGTAATCATCATTAATTCACCAGGCCCCACTTCTGGCCGCAGAGAACCCGCTGCACATGTACTAACAAACACGCTACACCCGAGGTGCTTTAAGATATGCATCAATGTACGGATAGGATCGTATCCAATCCCTTCGTAAAGATGCAAGCGTCCGCGCAAACAGACAACAGGCACTTCTCCTAATTTTCCCATCACAAGCAAAGAAGCATGCCCACTGACGCTACCTGTTTGCAGACCAGGAATTGCTTGATAAGGAATAGAAACAGGATTTGTGATTTGTTCAGCCAAAGAAGATAGGCCAGATCCTAAGATCATCCCGATTTTTGGCGAAAAACCGGGTGGCTTATAGCGATTAATCACTTCCATGATTTCTGTCATCTGACCTTTTGTCATGCTAAGCTCCTTATGCTGCGCTTTTTCCTAGGGTTGCAACGCGTGACCACACAGCAGCAACATCTAACATTCTGTTTGAGAAGCCCCATTCGTTATCATACCAAGCCAAGATTTTAACTAAATTTCCTATTACCTTCGTGCCAACGGTATCGAAAATAGCAGAAGCAGGATTATGATTGAAATCAACCGAAACCAGCGCTTCCTCATTTACTACCAGCACACCTTTCATTGGGCCATTTGCTGCCTGCCGGATAATGTGATTGATTTCTTCTACTGTTGTGTCACGCTTTGCAATAAAAGTTAAATCAACCAAAGAAACATTGATCGTTGGTACGCGTACCGCAAAGCCATCTAGTTTACCATTTAATTCTGGCAAGACGAGGCCCACCGCTGCAGCTGCACCTGTTTTCGTTGGAATAATAGATTGTGTAGCAGAACGTGCACGACGTAAATCATCGTGATAAACATCTATTAATTTTTGATCGTTTGTAAAAGCATGCACGGTATTCATGAGACCACTGACAAGACCAACTGTATCGCTAAGCGGCTTCACCACTGTAGCCAAACAATTTGTTGTGCAAGAGGCATTCGAAATAATTTGATCTGTTGATTTCAACACACCATCATTCACACCGTAAACAATCGTTGCATCCACACCCGTTGCTGGTGCTGAAACAATCACTTTTTTAGCACCCGCTTCAAGATGCATCGCTGCTTTTTCTCGGCTGGTGAAAAAACCAGTACATTCAAATACGATATCAATATTCAATTCTTTCCAGGGTAATTTCTTAGGATCACGCTCTGCTACCACCCGTATTTTATCGCCATTGATAATTAATTCATTCCCGTTAACAGTCACCTCACCTGGAAATTTACCGTGCGTGGTGTCGTAACGCGTCAGATAAGCATTTGTATTCACATCACCTAAATCATTAATGGCGACAATTTGAATATCAGCATGCAACTTCTTTTCATAATGCGCACGCAAAATATTGCGACCAATTCGACCATATCCGTTAATTGCGACACGAATCGTCATACCAAACCTCCTAAAAAATTAACAAACTATTTTAATGGCCATTAGACACATGCTGATGGCATTCACCTTTCACCGCACCTACAACTTCTCTTATTGCTGTTATAAGATGCGGCACTGTTAACCCACATTCTTCAAAAACAGCTTTCGCTGGTGCAGACGCACCAAAACGATCAATACCGAGCACCTTGCCATGCCGTCCAACAAAACGATACCAGTAGCCACTGGCAGCCGCCTCAACTGCCACTCGTGCTAATACATTTTCTGGTAAAACAGCTTCTTGATAGTCTTGGTCTTGCGCAAGAAACACATCTGGTGAGGGCATAGAGACAACACGTACATTGATTTTCTCTACATATAATTGTGCAGCAGCCTGCACTGCTAAACTGACTTCAGAACCCGTTGCAATGAGAATGGCATCAGGCAATCCTTCGTGATTCACCAATACATAGCCACCCCGATGCACGCAGCCAAGTTGTTGCGCTGTGCGCTGCTGAAACGGCAATGCCTGGCGCGACAGCATTAAGCAAGTTGGGCCTGGGTGTGACAGTGCAGCTTGCCACGCAGCAGCTGTTTCCACTGTATCGCAAGGTCGCCATGTGGAAAGCTGTGGCATCATGCGCAATCCTGCTAATTGTTCGATCGGTTGATGCGTGGGGCCATCCTCACCTAAGCCTATAGAATCATGCGAATAAACAAATATCACACGCTGGCGCATCATTGCGGCTAAACGTATTGCATTGCGTGCATAATCAGAAAAAGTGAGAAAGGTGCCACCGAATGGTATCACACCTTTATAAAGCGCAATACCATTCATGATAGCGGACATACCAAATTCGCGTACACCGTAATGAATATAACGTCCTGCTGGCGTTTCTTTGGAAAAGACAGTCATGCCTTTCCAGTTTGTGCAATTTGATTCCGTTAAATCAGCGGAGCCACCCATGATTTCCGGCAAAAGCGGTGCGAAATAATCCAGACATTGTTGTGATGCCTTACGCGTTGCAACAGATTGTTGTTGCATATGCATGGTTTCTAATAATGCATGCGATGTTTCTTTCCAATTATCGGGCAATTGTGATGCCATGCGTCGTAGTAGTTCACTCGCAAGCGCAGGATATTTTGCTTGATAGCGATTAAAGAGCGATGTCCATGTGGCTTCTCGCGTTTTACCTTCTTGGCGCGCATCCCAGGAAGCGTAAATTGCCTCAGGGATAAAGAAAGGCGCATGTGGCCATTGCAACTGTTGGCGCGCTGCAGCAATTTCCTTTTCACCGAGTGGCGCACCATGCGTTGCCGCCGTACCCGCCAATTGCGGCGCGCCGTAGCCAATCTGTGTGCGACAACAAATGAGTGTTGGTTGATCACGCACTGACTGTGCTACGCGAATGGCTTCTGCAATGGCATCTGGTGCGTGTCCGTCTACCGCTGGCATCACATGCCAACCATAGGCTTCAAAACGTAATGGTGTGTTATCCGTAAACCAACCCTGCACCTCACCATCAATTGAAATGCGGTTATCATCGTAAAAAACAATCAGTTTGCCTAAACCCAATGTACCTGCTAATGAACACACTTCGTGCGAAATGCCTTCCATTAAACAACCATCGCCCACAAAGCAATAGGTATAGTGATCAATGATTGGGAAATCAGGTTGATTAAAAGTGGCAGCCAAATGGCGTTCTCCAATAGCCATGCCCACGGCATTTGCAAGACCCTGCCCCAGTGGGCCGGTTGTTGTTTCTACACCGGGCGTATCGCCATATTCCGGGTGACCGGGTGTTTTAGAATGCAGCTGGCGAAATTGCTGAAGGTCGTGAATGGAGAGATCGTAACCAGATAAATGTAATAAGGCGTACTGCAGCATGCAGCCATGTCCGTTAGAGAGGACAAATCGATCACGATTTATCCAGCCGGGGTGCGAGGGCGCATGTTGTAAAAAATCATGCCACAGCACTTCTGCGATGTCGGCCATCCCCATTGGCATGCCGGGGTGCCCCGCATTTGCCTTTTGCACTGCATCCATACTTAAAAAACGAATCGCATTTGCCCGTTCCTGACGAGTCACACCTGTCATGGTTTCACCTCCCGTTCGATACCGTCTGCATCTTATCCGAAAAAGTGTGTTCCCACAAACATTGCACTGCTGAGACCTTATCTCACGCGCCTTCTTTCCCGATCTCCGAAGCCCGGTCCCACATGCCTTCTCCTTGGGGAGAAGGTCCGACCGGCGGATGAGGGGAGGGGGGAAGCAGCACCACGACACCTATATAGCGGCCGAGGAGCGGCATCACGGCTCAGTGGATCGTTAAGCGTATCGTTACATGCCCTTGTGCTACTGTTTGGCCTTTTCACAGTCCTGTTTTCTTTCCGCAGATCCAGTAATAGTAATACATCAAGTGCAATATACACCAATACTGC
>DATLOT010000038.1:0-27549 GCA_035536095.1 Gammaproteobacteria bacterium
TTGAATAAATCGGAAATGCTCTGTGAGGCACTCGGTGTAACCGAGCCGCGACCGTAAGGGAGCGTCACTGTGCTATAACTTTTAGCTGAAATTTCTTACTCAAGTTAAACGCATTTTGGGTTTGACCCCATAAAACAACAACGCAATCAGGTCGTTTACGACCGAAAGTTTTATAGCCCCAGGTAAGCGCAATAGCGCGCAGCCTGGGGTTAAATGCACCCACTACACATTCAAGCACCGGTGCGTGAGAAAAAGTGTTACCGATTAGCTTTAGAGATAAATCGCTATTCAACGCAGCTCTATGAATTTTACTTCTTCTTAGTCGTGATAAGCTTTAAATACTCGGCTAGTTCGTCGTGGTAAAGCGTTTGTTGTTGGATGTCTTCTCGCAAGTTCTTCAGCGTAACAGAGTGCGTTTTGAGTTCGTGCTCTCCAATAATCACCGCAAAATGAGCACCACTTTTATCCGCTTTTTTAAACTGATTCTTGATCTGCCCACCACCACAATGCAGCAGTACACGTAACCCATGAACTTTAGTACGTAAGTAATTCGCTAATTTCAATGCGGCTGCAAAACTGGCATCATTCTCAGAAATCAAATAAACATGCGGCTCCGTCTCTAACTTATAGTCGTGCCCACTTTGCTGCATCAACGCGATGGTGCGCTCCATACCCAAAGAAAAACCAACCGCAGGCGTTGGCTTGCCGCCTAACTGAGCAACAAGTCCATCATAACGGCCGCCCGCGCAAATGGTTCCTTGCGCACCCAACTTCGTTGTCACCCATTCAAAAACTGTCTTGGTATAATAGTCTAGCCCACGTACTAAACGGGGATTTACCGTGAAAGGTATGCCTGTATGCTGTAAATAACTTTGTAGTTTTTCAAAGTGTTCCGCTGACTCAGCATCTAGGTGATCCAACAATATGGGTGCGTGCGAAAGCAGAGCATGCATGTCAGGGTTTTTGCTATCGAGAATACGTAAGGGATTCTTATCCAAGCGGCGTAAGCTGTCTTCATCAAGATCCTTTTTATGTGCCTGAAGATAATGGATGAGTTCCTTTCGATAAGTAGTGCGTGAAGTTGGGGTGCCTAAGGTATTGATTTCTAAGACCGCGTAAGACCCAATGCTTAGTTTCTCTAAGAGTAGGGCAGACATTGCAATTAACTCAGCATCAATATCAGGCCCTGCTAATCCAAATACCTCAGCAGAACATTGATGGAACTGTCTATACCGGCCCTTCTGAGGGCGCTCATAACGAAAAAAAGGGCCACGATACCAAAGACGCTGAATTTGATTATAAAGTATCCCGTGCTCAATACCCGCTCGCACACAGCTGGCTGTGCCTTCTGGTCTCAGCGTCAGGCTCTCCTCGCTGCGATCTAAAAAAGTGTACATTTCTTTTTCTACAATATCAGTCACTTCGCCAATGGAACGCTTAAACAATTCTGTCTTTTCAAGGATGGGGAAACGAATTTCTTGATAACCATGACCCTGTAGCACACGGCGGCAAACGGTTTCTACATACAGCCAAAGGGAGGACTCAGATGGTAGGATGTCATTCATCCCACGCACAGCTTGGACATTACTGCTCACTTATTTTTCCTTCTAATGTTGGTCTGCTGTCTCTGAATCATCATCTTCATCAGAATCTGCTTGAGAAGCTGCTTTTTGTTGATCTGTATCTTTAGGAGTATCTTCTATTGTTTTGTTTATATTATCGTTTTTAATTTCTGTTGTAGAGGGTGTCGGGGTAGGTGTTGTGTTAGCCAATGCAATAGCGGCTGTTTGTGTACTATCTTGTTGCATAGGATGAGGATTGTTTTCTAACATGTTGTTTGTCATATGTTTTTCAATTGGTTGCGGCCTGACGAGAACGACATTGTCTTGTCGGCTATACCACCAAATACCCACCAATCCAATGATTGTGAAAACAATCAACCAAGTAAAAATTTGCATAAAATAGTGGCTGCTTGTCAGAGTGGTTTCTGCAACAGGCGGCAAGGGGTTACTAAAAAACTGCGATTGCTGTTTGAAGGGCTCTATAGCCGTATTAATTTCTGCTTCTGGTATTTTTAAGAGCCTGGCATAGGATCGTAGATAGCCACGAATAAAGGCGGTTGGTAAGTCAATCGGGTAATTTTCTTCTTCCATCATAATAATGAATTTTTCATTAAGACGAAGCTGTGCACCTACATCCTGATACCCCATGTTAGCAGCTTCGCGAGCGGCTTTTAATCGGCTACCAAAGGATACGGTACCTGTATATGATGTAAAGGATTCGTTAGTCATGAAACGGGCTGTCCTTTTATGGGTAATCCTACATTGTATGTTGTGAAATAACTTACGCCAACCTTTTCTCATTCAATGGTGTTAATAATTCGCTCTTTACGCTGAGTTCTTTCCTTGCGCCGTGTAATATCCTTGACTTCGCCCACTAATTGACCACAGGCAGCGTCAATATCGTCCCCACGCGTTCTGCGTATTGTGGTATTTAAACCTGCTTTCATGAGGATATCTCTGAACTTTAAAATGGTCTGTGTGTCTGATCGCTGATAATCTGTTTGGGGAAAAGGGTTAAAGGGGATCAGGTTGACCTTAGATTTAATACCAGACAGTAGCGTAATGAGCTCCCGCGCATGCTTAGGTGTATCATTCACGCCAGAGAGCATCACATATTCCATGGTGATAGAGCGTCTATGTTCCTCTTCAAAGTAATCAGTGCATGCTTGCATGAGTTCTTTTAAGGGATATTTTTTGTTGATGGGTACCAGTTTATCGCGCAAATCATCATTTGGTGCGTGTAAAGAAACAGCCAGCGCAACATCCATTTGTTCGCGCAGTTTGTAGATTGCCGGCACAATACCCGCTGTACTGACAGTCACCCGTCTTTTAGATAAGCCATAAGCAAAATCATCAAGCATCAGCTTGAGCGCAGGCACAACATTATCTAGGTTAAGCAAAGGTTCTCCCATGCCCATCATCACAACATTCGTGACTTGGTGATCATGCATGCCATTGGCGGTAGAGAGTTTACGTACAGCGATCCATAATTGGCTAATGATTTCAGCCGTGGTTAAGTTGCGATTAAACCCCTGTTTGCCTGTGGAGCAAAAATCACAATTAAGTACGCAGCCAACTTGAGAAGAAATACACAAGGTACCGCGTGTTTCTCCGGGTATAAAGACAGTCTCAATGCAATTACCATCGTGTAGGCGTAATAGCCATTTATACGTACCGTCTTCTGCCGCTTTTTCATAGATAATTTCTGGCATATCAAGCGTGGCTTTCTCGGTAAGTTGATCTCGAAGCGCTTTACTGAGGTTTGTCATTTCTCCAAAGTGAGTGACGCCTTGAAAGTGTAGCCATTTAAGAACTTGGTCTGCACGATAGGCTTTTTCACCCATAGTCACGAAGAAATCCTGCATGGCTTGTCTATCCAAGCCAAGCAGGTTTACTTTCTCTGTTTGTAAGGTCGCTTCTAAAGTCATTGCTTAGCTCAGTTCCGCTGCTGGTACATAGGCAAAGATTTCTTTAGGTGTAAAGAAGAAAGCGATTTCCTCTTTTGCTGTTTCTGGTGCATCTGAACCATGTACAGCATTGTGGTCAATGGACTCAGCAAAGTCAGCGCGGATGGTGCCAGGTGCCGCTTCTTTAGGGTTGGTAGCGCCCATGATCTCACGGTTTTTTGCAATAGCGTTGCTGCCTTCAAGGACTTGAACGAGCACAGGACCTGAGCTCATAAATGCAACCAATCCAGCAAAGAATGGCCTGCTTTTGTGTACGCCATAAAATTCCTCTGCTTGGGCAGTGCTCATATGCACCATTTTTGCAGCTGCAACACGTAAGCCTGCTTTTTCAAAGCGACTGATAATGTCGCCAATGGCATGCTTTGCAACAGCGTCTGGTTTGATAATGGATAACGTTCTTTCAGTTTGCATAAAAATTACCTCTGTTTATTGATTAAAAATGTTTATCTCTAAGCGCTAATCTTATTTCGCCAATCTTTAGCCTTCGCTAATATTTCTTTCTCATCTAAGGTAAGCAGTTGCCTATTTTTCATGAGTTGTTTGCCTGCTACCCAAACATCAGTCACTTGCTGCCGTGAAGCGGCATACACAATCTGCGAAATAGGGTGGTACAAGGGCTGCGTTTCAATTTGTTCAAGGTCGATCGCAATAAAATCAGCTGCTTTTTCAGGCGCTAATGATCCTACAAATTGATCGATACCCAATGCTTTCGCGCCGTGCTGTGTTGCCATTTTTAAAGCTCGGTGTGCGGGAATGGCTTTGGGATCTTGCGCGGCTAATTTGCCGAGAAAAGCGGCGCTGCGCATTTCACTTAGCATATCAAGATCATTATTACTAGCGGCGCCATCCGTGCCAAGTGCAACATTGATTCCTGCATTTAATAATCGGTTAACAGGACAAGCACCGCTTGCAAGCTTCATGTTCGATTCGGGACAATGTACTAAATTGGGTTTGCAAGCCGTTAATATTTCAAAATCTGCATCGCTGATCTGCGTCATATGGATAGCGATCAAGTTGGGTGTTACCATCCCAATGCTTTCTAAAAGGCCGAGCGGTGTTTTGCCGTATGCCGACATGGATTGGGTGATTTCATGTGCGACTTCTTGTAAGTGAATATTTATTTTTAGATCGTATTGCTCAGCGAGCTCTTTCACACGAATCAAATTTTCTCGTGAGACGGTGTAAGTGGAGTGTGGTGCCAGTGTGGGCGTGATATAAGGATGATTTTTGTATTCCTCGTAAAAGGCAATTGATTTTGCAAAGTATTCTTCCGTGGTTTTTGCCCATGCTGTGGGAACATCAATGATAGTCATACCAATATGCGCGCGCATGCCAGCCAAGATGGCTGCTTTTGCCGTTGCATCTAAAAAGAAATACATATCATTAAAGCAAGTGGTGCCGCATCGAATCATCTCAGCCATGGCGAGTAGTGAGGCGTCGTAGACAAACGCTTCGCTGACCCATTTTCCTTCTGCTGGCCAAATATGGTTGTTAAGCCAGTCCATGAGTTCTAAATCGTCTGCCAATCCACGAAAAGCATTCATGGCAAGGTGGGTGTGGCTGTTAATCAGGCCGGGGGTGATCGCATGTGTGGTGTAGTGGCGTTCATCCTGGGCGGTGTACGTTTGACTCGCTTTTGTACTTGGTAAAATGGCAATAATTTTGCCTGAATGCACAGCCAGTGCATGGTTTTCTAACACTTCATTAGCCTGATTGCAGGGAATAATCCATTTTGCGTGAACCAGTTGATCAATCTGTTGCATATTTACTATCCCATTGTTGGTGCTAAGCCAGTGAAAAGAGGGGGCATTGTACAGAAATATCGGGTGAAGGGGAAGATCTTATCGCTATTATGGCCTCCGGCTCCTGGATGGCTGCTTGTGCTTCTTAGGTACTGTGGTGGTGCTCGAGGCCAGGGGTGTGGAGCGGGGGTCAGAGTCGGCAGGAACGGTAGCTCGAGGTCGCGGCTCGGTTTCGCATGTTTTGCTTTTATCAGCAGGTTGAAAAAGCGCTGCGGAATTGGTTAAGGAATGTATGACTTGATGATGTGGGTTGCTATCAAACGTGCCCGTTGGATTTGCTAATGTGTCAACAAGTTGTGGCGCAGCGTGAGGCGTTAATACTGCTGGATCAGCTTGCCTTGCATTGTTCTCAGCTGTATGCGTATGCAACAATTCAGGGCATTCCATGGTTAACTCCAGCAAAGATAGCAGTGGTAAATGTCCTCTCTCCATGAGCGTGGCTATGATGGCACCTTTTAATGTGGATGAGAGATTGGTAAATTTCGAGGTCAAAAATAAAGTAAATTCTTCAGATCCTTGAACTAATAACATTTTTTTATAGGATCCATCTAATATCACAAACAAATCTTTCTCTGTTATCGTGCCTTCGCATGCGGCAGTCGCACCAGGAAGTGTGACACGATAACGCAGCGTACCATGATCCAATTGAGAACAATAAATGACAGTATTTTTTCTATCAGGATGATTTGGTTGTTTTCCTGAATCATTACTAAAAGAGATAGGTTTGTAATCCACGAGATCTTGCAATTTGCGCAGTAAATCCCTGTCATCTTTTGCAGTCGAGCACAACGTACTCAGCCAATCTGCATTCGACGGATCAGTTAATATGCGAAGCACGTCTTCTGGGAAGAAAAGCTTAGCCATCAGGTGGCTGGGTGTCTGCTGTATCTCTGCATCAGACAATTTGCCGATTCTGCGAGCATCAATCTCAAATAACCTGTCCTTCGTTAGTTGAAGTAAGTCTTTAGAAAATATTTTGCTCACTGTCTTGTTAAAAAAGTGAGGAAGAAAAAGTACTTTGAGTAATTCCGCACTCCTTTCTGACGTATACTCGTCACTAATCATCTGCACGAGTTCGTCTGAAAATGACAATGGAGAAAATAACGCAATAAACAATCGCCTGTCGTCAACCCTAAAGATGTCGGGTGATGTAGGGCGCAATTTTTTAGCTAGGAAATCAGAAAGCGCCTTTTCATGGAAAAAGGTAAATTTATTTTCGAATAAATCGAAACCCATTCTGTGGGTCGTAAAAGCACGACGGCGATGACTGAAGTTAAACGCCTCATGATTTGCATAACACGTGATATCAAATTTAACGCCAAGATAAGTGAATTTAATGGCATGACAGTTAGCAAAGTCGATATGTTGCGTGCGTAGATTTTCTACTGGATATTGGTTTACATGATCGACTATTTTCTTCCAGTCACCCACACAGGCAACATCAAGATCTTCTGATTTTGTGTTATAGAAAGGCTTAAGTAGATGCGATCCAAGCAAAGTAGCTGACAAATCCTTTTTATCCAGGAAGTAAAATAATGAATAAAAAATCTTAATTTCATCCGTTTGCATAATGTGCTCAGGCAAAGCGCTGACATCTCCAGTGAAAGCAGTAGATTCGGTAAAACACTCCTTACTCGTTTCATGTTCATCAGCAGCGTAGCTATGATCAAAACAATCTGCTACGGATTCTAATGAGATATGCAAGTGCTGACTTGATTCTTGCATTTTACTTACCAAGGCATTGTACTGCGCTTGCTCTGCCTCTTTGTTATAAGAAGGTGAGCGCTTTGCCAGATGACATTTCACATCAAAATGATCTACCTCATGGAAAAGTTCAGACGCTTGACGCAATGCTTCTTGCGATGCCGTATGCTCCGCCATTGTTTGTAACAAATCTGCTTCAAGTCCGCGTCGATGCTTGCTTAGCGAGGCAGGTTCTTTGTTAAAGGGGTCGTGTCTTGTTGGGTGATGCCGAGTGGTTTTTTCTATTATTTCCAAGGCTTTTCCTGATAAAGCGGCATCCTCTTCATGAGAGGCCACGACGCTCAATAATTTTCTTTGCGCTTTCTGTGATTTAACGGTAGCGATCTTCTTTTGTCTATCCGTCTTTCTGTCATAGTAATGCACAGCCAATTGTCTGCGCATTGTAGCCGAATCGCCTGCAGCCGCTTGATCTGTTTTGTACTCTTCTACCAACAGATATGTGGCGTTACGCGACGTGTGCGCAATAAAATCTCTAGAATTTTCTTCTTGTGGATCAGTCCATGCTTCTGTTACGGCGGTGCTCGAATGTGCGTGCGAACTCACCGGTAAGGCAGAGGGTTTCATTACGAGTTCACTACCAGTGGCGACTTCAACTTCTTCATCATCTGAAGCCATATCAACATCTTGCAAAGTATCTGCAGGCATTTCATTCTTACATCCTAAGCTATTTGCTTCGGAGGGTTGAGATATCTTGCGAATGCTGCATTGACGACTTTTAGGGTGTTTTTTTCTCGCTTCTATAGAAAGCATTTTTTGACGTGCTAAGAATTGCAAGAAAAGTGTTAATGATGTTTCAATACATTTACTCAAAGTAGTCATACGTTTTTCTACTAAGCTGGTTACATATGAGGACAATGTTTTGTACTGAGAAAGAGGGAGATGCCCTTTACGATAGAGAGCCATCAATGCTAGTTTGATAACTTGATTACCACTCAGCATATGAGCAGCACAAGATTTAAATCTTTTATGGATGACACTCAATGACTCATTGACTGGCATAGCCCGCATAAAGTTTTTAGGGTTAGTTACTTTACGCACAAAATTAACTATTTTCTGCTCGCAATCTTGACTTAAAAATAAGAATATCTCGACCCGACTGATTTGCGCATTCACTTTCAGTATTAGAAGCGCAGCGCATAGCTCTTTCTGTGTGGCATCTGTGTCTGCAGTAGATGGTGTTTCCTCAATCACTGCAGTGATTTCCTTGATATACGTTTCATATTCTTCGATTAATTCAATCTCATAATGATCTAATAATCTTGTTTGTAATGCCAATAATCTCGCCCTGAATGTCGCTAATTGTGTTTCTAGTGGGGATAAGACTGGCAGGTTTGTAGCAGGTGCAGCCGCTTCTTCAGGAAAATAGGTTTCCTGACTGAATTCACGGCTCTTTCTATTTTCAATGTTTCGTCGTGATTGTTCGCGTTCGTTATGCATGGCTAATGCGATGGCTGCTTGCCTATCCTCCATCTCTAACAATTCATGCTCGTTTTCTAAAGTCTGCGTTTCTCTCGCTGCAAAGTCTAAAGCGGCTTCGATATCGCGTTGTGCCTCAAGTTCTTTTATCTTGCTGCGTGTTACTTTGATGATGTGTCCAACGGGCTGTAATTCAAATGTGACAATTCTCTCCATGACAGAGAATAATTCTACGGCCAGGGCAACTTTGATGCCTAAACTTTCTATAGCCTGTAAATAAGCTACATAGTAAGTTAAATAAGTACATAGGTGTTCAAAGCTATGTTCATATTGAAGTTGGTATCTCTCTGAGGCATCTGCTATCAATACTTGTAAATCGTAATTAAGAAACAGAAGTGACATGAGATAAATTCTGTCTAGCGGTAAAGAGCTCCGTGTTCTCGCAAGTGTTTCTTGTAACAAACCCTTGCTGATGAGGGTGAAATATTCTCTATCAATAATCAACGTATTTGATGTTTGCTTTAATGCTGATTTTGCCGAGTCGGCCGTTATCATGGTATTATTTTTTACTTTGCCGAATAAGTCTTCGAAAGAATAGTTTAGCTGTTTAACATCGTAGCTTGGATCAGCGATGATTGTTGCAATTTGTAAACGTAGGCGCTCAATCTGCGCTTGTAATTCATAATCTTTATTATAAGGCTCCGGAATATTGTCTAAATCTTTTTTGAGATAATCCCCGTATAAATTATGAAAAATTCTTTTATAGTTTCTAAACGTTTGGTTAAGGTGAAATTCAGAATGAGTCAGCGCGATGACCTGTGCTAATTGTTCTCTTGATAAAAGGGGAATATGGTCTTTGCCTTCCAATAGATCAGATAACGCGTTCTTGATCTGTTCAGCGGAATGTGTTGCACCAGGTATATTTTTATCAGTAGTTGGTATTTCTTGAAGTGTTTTCATTAATTTATTATAAAACAAAACAAGTGGTCGCGTAGGGTTATCTACGATAATGTAGTATGAGTTAGGAAATGCTGCTTGATCTGCTTTTCCTGGTGTATTGCGCATTCGGATCACGCCTGGACTTGATATTGAATAGTCGACAGAGTAGTATAATTCTCTTTTTCTTTGAGAAGAGATGTCGTCAAATGCAGCGTCAAGAATATTTAGCGCAACAGTTTGTTCGGGACCAACAAACTGCGTTCTGTTATAGGAAGCCCGATAATTGAAGTAGCTATTATGAGTGGAATGATAGGGGTCCAAATGATTTTGTAAGCGCAGCGTGTATGAAAATAATTCATAATCGAGTTGATGTTTGTCGCTTGATTTCATGTTGCTTGGTCTAGCAAGCTGCACCTTGGTAAAAGCCGTGCGCTCTTGATCAATTTTATGTTTGATTATCCGCTCTTTATCTGACAACTCAGAATCATCTAAAAAATGTTTGGAAATATTTTTAGAGAATAAAAAAGCGAGAAAATGATAAAATATTTTAGAACGTTGTACCTCTATATCAGTAAATTTAGTGCGCCCAGTGGATTCGAGAATTTTTTGTTTTTCATTAGACGGTAAATCAGCAACTTTTATTGCCGAATGATAGATTTGCTGGAAGAGATTATTAAGTGGTTCTGCTTCTTCATTAGGCAGTAAATATTGGAGGTGTAAAGCAAGTTGCGCGGTACGCAAAATAACGGATGAAATATTGATGTAATGGTTATCCATCTCGTCGCCCAGGAGCTCGCCAATATCTTTAATCGTTTGAGCATCGCAAATAAACTGATAGTCAGCTTTAGCCAGGACGATAAAATCATCGTAAAGCTTTTTTTTGATTTTAGAAAATAGTACTGCGGATGCTTTTCTATCCTCTCTTACGCCGTGAAAAAGGTCATCTTTGTATCTGATTAACGTATACGGTGTGCGATGGAGTATTTTGATAAGTTGATCTTCTGTCATTTTCTTAGGATCTGTTTGAACCTTAACGATCCCATATCCAAAATCACTTGCGCTGGCATATACAGGAAAGTTTTTTTCTTCAAAATCTGTTTTGTTCGCTATTCGCAATGTGATCAGGTTAAACATATACTGCGTCATATAAAAATCAGTGGCCAACGCTGAGGCTGCGGGAGCTGGTAATATGCGATACACTTCTTTTAATAATTCAAAACTACGGTAGCCAGAATCCAAGAGCGGATGTGATGCGCTATCAAAAACGGTGGAGCGCGTTAGCGCGCTGTCGTTACCATCAGAAGCTATGGGATGCGCTAAAGCAAGATTGTCATATTTTAATGGAAATTTGCACCACAGAGCCAAACAATCATGCACATGCCGAAACAAATCATCATAAATTTTGATAAGATCGCTTTTTGAAACGGTCTTTTTTTCTGTTATAAGAGCCAGTACTTGCCTGACTTCGGCGAGTAATGACTCTGTTTTAGCCAGTATTCTTGAAGAATACGATTTGTAGTATCGATTATTTAAGAAATAAGGGATGAGTGGTTCGCTATTGCGTGGATCAGGTGATGCGGCAGCTTCAGGCGGTGCTTTAGCGGCTTGTACGATTTCCTTGCTCGTTTCTTGCCTATCCCTATCTTTGGCTCGTTTCTTTCCCATTTAAAGACGCCTCATTCTTAGACTTATTTTGGCGCATTCTATAAGAAATATATCAAAATGTCAACATGATAGCGCTGTCATTTCAGAGCTCCCCTCCCTGGGTCGCCTCACTGAGGCTGCATGAATGTAAGACGGGGGAGAGCCGGTGGAAATGGTTTTTTCTTAAGCCAGCAGTGATCGATAAATTTGTTCAAACAAGCTTTTGATCTCTTTAACAGAAACGGGTGCGATGAAGATAGTGTCGTCACCGGCAACGGTTCCTAAAATGGCGGGTTGCTGCTTTAAGTCGAGGAGTCTTGCAACCAGTTGTGCGGATGCTGGCGCGGTTTGAATAACAACGGTTGTCTCGTTGTGTGAAACATTTAGGATAAGCTGTTTTAGCGTGTCTTTGGGGGAAACAGTCATTTGTTCTGCAGGCAGGCAGTAGACAGTTTCTTCGTTTTCGGTCATTTTAACTGCGCCTATTCTATGCAGTAAACGAGAGACTTTCGCCTGATTAATGGGGAACCCTTTTTTCTTTAGCGCAACGCAGATATCTTCTTGTGTTTTTACTGTTTTTTGTCTAAGTAGTTCCTGTAGCGCGACGATCACATCCGCTTTGCTTGACTTAGCAGTGGTTTTTCCCATTATGTTGTTTCCTTGCGTATTTTGCATTGTTGCTAAAGGAGTATTAAGGAGTATAATGCCTCTTCAGTGATGAGTGTGCAACAGCTGGATGGGTATAAATGGAAATGAAGTCAGCTTATTTTTGTTTTATTGTGTTATGTAGCATTTTCTTTGGAGGGAAGTGTATGGCATTACCAACAGGCTTTGTTTATTTAAAAGAAGTAGATGCTAGCATTATTCAGGATGTCCGCTATTTTACGACTAATAATTTTATCGGTAGGCCTATCAAAGGGTATGAAGCCGCAGAGTGTATTTTGACTCGGGAAGCAGCCCAAGCTTTATCTCAATTGCAGCAACAGCTTTTGCCACAGCATTTAAGCTTAAAAGTGTATGATTGTTATCGACCACAAACCGCTGTCGACGATTTTATTGCATGGAGTGAAGATGAAAACGATCAAAAAATGAAAGAAGAGTATTATCCCAACGTTAATAAAGCAGATTTTTTTGCATTGGGTTATGTTGCAGCGAAGTCCGGCCATACACGTGGCAGTACAGTTGATTTAACGATAGTGCATTTGCCTGTTAATGATGGCAAGCCTAAGGAAATGGCAATGGGTACACATTTTGATTTTATGGACGAGCTTTCTCATGCCTTGAGTCCAAAGATTCATGGAAAAGAGAAGGATAATCGTTTGTTCTTAAGAAGCATGATGCAAAAAGCAGGTTTCGAGCCTTACGAAAAAGAGTGGTGGCATTTTACGCTTAAGGATGAGCCTTATCCTGATACTTATTTCAATTTTCCTATTGCTTAAAAATCAAACAGTTATATCAAAACAAGCTATTTTTGATTTTGAGCTCTCACGATCGCGGCTCGGCTTCAAAACCGCGTTATCAACAGCTGGATCGAGAATAAAAGCAATGGCATAATGCCAAAAGTTGCTAAGGCAAGTTAAATGGAGCGCATTAAAGTAATGGAACGAAGTGATTGGTTAGATTGGTTGCGCATGATAGCAGTGCTACTGGTGATGATAGCGCATTTTATTGGGGCGACCACTTCGGACAAAATTGATTTATCGCCTGAATTCGGCAGTATTGCTTCTTTGCAACCTATTTTGTCTCTCAAAGATGTCAATTTTATTCATGTATTTGTTTCTCAATTGACGCATGGATTTTCTGAAGGTGCTTCAGGTGTGTGTTTGTTCTTTTTGGTGACAGGATTTCTCATTCCAAGCATGCTAGAAAAATACACCAGGACGCAGTTTTTACTCAATCGTTTTTTTAGAATCTATCCTGCGTTAGCAGTTGTGATGCTACTGATGTGTGCGGTTAGGTACTATGTGCTGCATATGGCGATAAATGGGAATGCTATTTTCGAGAATACTGTCTTGTTGCTTCCTATACAGCAGCTCATGACAGGCGTGCTTTGGACGCTACCCATCGAAATATATTTTTATCTACTCTGCTTTGTCGTCGGTAAATTTAAAACAATAAGTCAACTGTTTGGTTTGCAATTGGGATTAGCAGCGCTCGCTTCATTGGCTGCCTTAGCGCATCATACATGGTCACTGAGGATTCTCTCATTTATTTTGTACATTAACTTAGGTTCGTGGGTATATTTTTTCTCTTCTGTTAAGCTTTCCTATCGAAAAATTGTTATTTTTCTTTCATTAGCCTTGCTGATTTTTTCTACTACATTGGTACTTTGCCAAAAAATATACCCCTTATTGGTTCGTGATATGGGGTATGATCGACCTATTTTCTTCTACTGGTATGCTATTTTCTGCGCAGCATTCTGTCTGCGTAAATTTTTTGCTAAATTAAATGTCGTTTGTCAATTGATTGCTGATTGTTGTTACCCCCTGTATTTAATGCATTGGTTTTTTGGGGGTACCGTTATGATTCTGCTTAAACGAGAGGCAGGGATAAGCAATAGCTATATCCTATTGCTCAGCGCAATTATCGTTGTGACCCTACTGGCAAAATTAATACATCATTCTGTTGAAAAACCTGCTATCGCTTTCGCTAAATCACTTAACAAAAAACTGCGTCCTGAGTTGATGGCAATATCAGAGCCAATTTTACAAACGGATTGAGAATATGCAAATTATTCAACATCGCATTAATACAACTGCACAATATGAAAATGTGCCACATGCTTATGGTATTGAGCTCGACATACGCTATGATCAAAACAATTTGATATTGCATCATGATCCATTTGGTCACCATGAGCACCCTTTGCCAGAAAAATTTGTGGATTTGCTGTCCGTATGGAAAAATGATGGCACAATGATCCTCAATGTTAAAACCGAAGGCATAGAAAAGCGTTGTATTGCACTCATGCAGGCACATAAGATCAAGGATTGGTTTTTTTTAGATTTATCGATGCCTTATTTTGCAATGTATGCCGAGGAAGCGTTTGCGAGAAGTATTGCAGGTTTTAGCCCCGATAATCTTGCAGTGAGATTCTCGGAAAGGGAACCGCTGGCCTATGCTCTGAGTTTCGCAGCTAAAGCGCGCTGGATTTGGGTTGATTGTTTTACGCAGATGCCATTGACACAGAAAAATTTTAAAGCGATAAAAGAAGCCGGTTTTAAAATTTGCTTGGTCGCTCCTGAATTACAACATCATCCATTGGAGCGTACGCAAGAATTTCAAGCGATATTGCAAAAAGAAAAAGTGCAACTAGATGCTGTATGTACTAAATATCCTGAGCAATGGATAAATTATGAAAATTAAATTTCCCGATATTTCATTGGATGGCGTAGAGGCAGTGCTGATTGATCTAGATGATACGCTGTATCTTTACCAGCCAGCCCATGACTATGCTATTGCGCAGTGCTATGTTGATGAAGTAGCCACACATTTTAGTCGTGAAGCGTTTTTTACTTTATACAAAAAAGCCCGTGAAGAGATTACTCGAGCACTTTATCCGCAAAGCGCCTGCCGTTCCCGACTATTTGCACTGCAAAAGCTTTTTCAGGACAAAAACATACCGCAGAGCTACGTATTAGCACTTAAATTTGAGGCATTATACTGGCAAGCTTTCCTTTCTGAAATGAAATTGGAAGAAGCTGCGGCAAATTTTTTAGTACGTTGCCAAGCGCAAGGCGTTGCTGTTTGTGTGGTAACAGATATGCTAGCGGCTGTGCAAATTCAGAAATTACAACGATTGCAAGTGACGCCTTATATCCAGTATGTCGTGACTTCTGAAGAAGCGGGTAGTGAGAAGCCTCATCCCTCTATTTTTAAATTGGCATTACGTCGTCTCAATGTATTGGCTGGTAAAGCAATTATGATTGGGGATTCATTTACCAAAGATATAGAAGGGGCGCAAGCCTTGGGTTTGGGTGTTTACCAAGTGGAGTTGGTACATGAATAAGTTTTTTCCCAGTGAATTCATACGCTTTTGCATGATTGGTGTGATTTGCACTGCGATCAATTATCTACTTTTTTATGGATTGTTCTCTTTCAATACACCTTACTTATTAGCTTCTGGATTGGGCTTTATTACGGGTGTTTTTGTAGGTTATCCATTAAATAGACGTTGGACTTACCGAGTGGATGAACAGTCGTCCCGACAATTTTTACGTTATTGCTCGGTTTATGTTGCATCACTGATGCTTTCCCTTGTTTGTTTGAAATTATTGGTGGAATTTTTTACGTTTGATCCAAGGATTGCCAATGTGCTGGTGATTGGTGTGAGCACCTGCACAAATTATTTAGGAGTGAAATTGCTTGTATTCCGTTCTGTTGCAAAAAATTCAGCTGCCTCGTTTTTTATACGATAAGCTTGGTCAGAATAAAGTAAAAAGTATCTTTTTACATCCACTGTTTATCAGTGGCGTGATGTTAAAATTATTGCTCAGTGCTTTGTTTGCGTCTTATTTTTTATCTGATTACTTTGCTACATTTATCAATTACTTTGTTGAACACCATGGTGCTGATCCTTACGAACATTTTTATTCACTGGGATTAAGTCAATATTTTCCCTATCCTGCCTTGATGTTATATGTGATGGCATTGCCCAAACTTATTTTTGGAAATGCTTTTTCAGATGAATTGACTTATCGATTACCACTCTTGCTAGCAGATACGACCATCTTATTGATCTTGGTACGTTGGTTGAAAGAAGCTAATTTGACTTTAATTCTCGCGCTTTATTGGCTGTCTCCTTTGAGTTTTTATATTACCTACATGCATGGTCAATTGGATATTTTGCCTATTGCTGTTTTATTTATCAGTATTTATTTCTTATTTAAGGAAAATGTATTATTCGCTTTTGCAAGTTTGGGTTTTGCTATTGCTATTAAAACCAGCATTTTTGTTGCTTATCCCTTCTTTGCTATCTATATTTTCTTTCATCCTTTTACAAAAGGGCAGAAAGGTTTGGCTATTGCTATTTCAATATTGGCTTTTTTATTGCCTAATTTGCCTTATATACAGTCAACTGCTTTTTTAGAAATGATTTTTAATAATCAGGCGCAGAGGAAAATATTGGCATTGGCGCCAAAGATAAATGATGCGCAATTTTATTTAATACCTGCAGCTTACTTGATTCTCTTTTTTACCGCCTGTCACCTTAAGATTCAAAGTCGTACGGTATTTATTATGTTTTTAGGCTTTGCTTTTAGCAGTATGACTTTACTGCTGCAGCCAATGCCGGGTTGGTATTTATGGACTTTCCCCTTTCTTTGCTATTTTTATATTGCTTACACGCACAAACATTTGGCGCTTTTTTTTCTACTACAAGCGGCTTATGTTCTTTATTTTGGGTTGACGCCTCAGTCGGATTACTTAAGTCTCTTGTCGCATCAGAGGCCAAGTATAACTCTCTATGCTTGGTTAGGTGCCAATCATTTTCCTGCGGAACTATTATTTAATCTTGCATTTACGCTCCTGCAGACCTCTTTATTTTTGAGTTGTTACACAATTTATAAAAAAGGTATTCACTTTTACAGAAACCTGCCACTGGCGTCTAGACCGTATTTGATTGGGATTGGTGGTAACTCAGGCGTAGGTAAAACCACGTTAGCAAATAGTTTGAGTCGTGTTTTCTCAGCATTAAACACCACCATCATCAGTGGCGATGATATGCATCGTTGGGAGAGAAACAATCAGCAATGGCAGCAACTCACACATCTTAATCCTAAGGCCAATGAATTGCATTCGGAATATCATTATTTATCGAAGCTTAAAAAAGGACAGTCTATTCAACGTCGCTACTATAATCATGATACAGGCGCATTTGAATACAATGTTCCGATTAAGCCAAATAAACTAACGATTCTCGAAGGATTGCACCCATTTTTTATTGAAAATGTACGTGAATTATTTAATTTGAAAATTTTCTTAAAACCAGATGAGCAGCTTGCAATGGGTTGGAAGATTGCCCGCGATGCTGCGAAGCGCGGGTATAGTAAAGAAAAAGTGCTTGAGCAAATTAATCATCGCAAGATGGATTTTACCAGATATATTCTGCCTCAGGAAAAATATGCCAATATGGTTGTTGAATTACTGACCCTGGAATCGACAAAGCAATTGCGTCTAACATTTGATAATACCATTGATGTGGATGCGTTAGTGCAAGTCTTAGCTGCTGAGACAATGCTTATTCTTACGCATGAGTATACTGATAATGATAAGCAGTTATTGTTAGTGAGTGGTGAAATTTCTGCCCAATTAATTGATAGATTGGCATATTTACTTATGCCAAGTTTGGCTGAAATGGGGGTTATCCGTCCTCTGTGGGAAGACAATGAAATGGGTTTACTGCAATTTATTATCACTTTTATCATGATGTACCAGGTGAGTCGTGATCTCTGACAAATTGATACAGGCATTTATTGAGCTATCTCGCCAAATTGGTGCGCGGCCAGACTATGTGCAAGGAGCGGGCGGTAATACCTCAGTCAAGATAGATTCACAACAAATGGCTGTGAAAGCGTCAGGTGTCTTGCTGCAAGATCTCACACCGCAACATGGTTTTAGCTTGGTTAATTTTGAAAGTATTGCGCGGCGACTGAAAAATACAAATTTATCGGAAGAAGCAGTCACTGCTTTAATAAAAGAGGCTGTTTTGAACGTAAAGACGCGTTCAGCTTTAAAACCCTCAATGGAGACGGGGTTTCATGCCTTGCTGCCTTATCCATATGTCGTTCATTCGCATTCTATTTATGCTAATTTATTAACTTGCAGTCAGGAAGGTAAGGCGTTAAGTAAAATGCTTTTTCCTACTTCCAGTTGGGTTGATTATGCAAATCCGGGTAAAGCGCTCATTGCCAAATTTGCAGAAGTGAACTGTGCTGAACGCTATCCTAATATCATTTTTTTAGCGAATCACGGAATCTTTATTGCAGCCGATACGGCTACAGAGGCTTACTGCTTGCACGAGACTGTCACAATGACGATTTGTGATTATTTTAAAATAGTGCCAACATTTGATGTGGACAATCAACCAGCAGATCTTGCATTTGTTAAAAAACATGTGCTTTTCCCCGATCAAGTTGTTTACTTGTTGGATGAAAGCTTAGCGAATACACAAGCTGCAAAAGAAACCTTAGCGGCTTATCATTACCTAGATGAAAAAATAGCAGACTTAGGATTAACAAAACGTTATATTCCAGTGTCTGATGTGGCTGTGATTGCCAACATGGAAAATGAAAAATATAGAAAATCACTGGTGAAATAAATGAACATTATTATTCCAATGACAGGTTATGGCTCACGCTTTAAATCGGCTGGTTATACAGAATTAAAACCTTTTATTTCAGTATTAGGTAAGCCAATCATTGAGTGGATCGTTAAAAAAATGTATCCTAACGAAACAGCATTCATTTTTATTTTAAAAAAAGAAGATGTGCTCGCGCGCCCTGATTATCTCGATACTTTGCATAAGCTGGCGCCTGGTGCAAAATTATTCATTATTGATAACTGGGTGAAAAAAGGTCCAGTTTACGATGTGCTGTTAGCTTCAGAGCTGATTCCTGATGAAGAGCCTGCGATTATTAATTATTGTGATTTTTATCAGCACTGGCACTGGCACCAGTTTAAAGAAGCGGTATCTGCGCGTGGTTGTGAAGGTTGCGTGCCTTGTTATACTGATTTTCATCCGCATCTTGTACCTCAGCAAAATGTGTATGCTTCATGTCAGGTGGATGCAGATGAAAATCTCTTGGAAATTCGCGAAAAATATTCTTTTGCTAGCGATAAAACAAAAGCGCGGCACTCGCCAGGTGTTTATTATTTTAAAACAGGGGCATTGTTAAAACGTTATTGTCAGCAGTTAATTCAGGATAATCTTCATCTGAATGGTGAATTTTACGCAAGCCTACCATACAATGCTATGGTGAAAGCGGGGTTAAAAGTTTGGGTGCCTACGAATGCGGATTATTTTTGCCAGTGGGGGACGCCTCAAGATATGCACGACTTTTTATTTTGGATGGAAACAGTGAGAGGCTTTCAGTGAATGTACTTATTCCAATGGCAGGAGCCGGACAACGTTTTGTGGATGCCGGTTATGAACAACATAAGCCAGCGATTTTAACAACGGATCGTCGTACTGGAAAAAAGGTGCCGATGGTGGTGGCTGCGACCTATGACTTACCAGATATATTGTCTGCTGAAACGCAACTTATTTATGTAGATCGTCTATTTCATCGAGAGGATGGCGTCGAAAATGCTATTTACGCGCATTTCCCTAAAGCGAGATTTATCACCATTAAAGACTTAACGGAAGGGCAGGCGAGTACTTGTCTCTTGGCCAAGGAATATATTAATAATAACACGCCGCTACTGATTGCTGGATGTGATAACGGTATGGTCTTTGATGAAGGTGCATTTGTAAAAGCGAAAACGGAAGCGGATGCGCTTATTTTTACTTATCGTCAACATGAAGCGGTGTTGGTCAAACCTGAAGCTTATGGTTGGGTCAGCGTGGATGATCAAAATAATGCGCTTGCTATGTCTGTTAAACAAGCTATTAGCCAGCAACCACTGGAGGACCACGCTGTGGTCGCTACCTTCTGGTTTAAAAGAGGTAGCGATTTTGTGCGTGCAGCAGAGGCAATGATTGCTGCTGACGATCGTATTCATGGGGAATTTTATGTTGATCAGGTGATGCAGCATGCGATTGATGCTGGTTTAAAGATAAAAGTATTTGAAATTCAGCGTTATATTGGTTGGGGGACGCCACTTGATTTTGAAAATTATGAAAAAACCATTTCCTATTGGCAGAAATTTATTGAAATTGAAGGATTGATTTAATGTTATCGATTGTGATGCCTTGTTATAACGAAGAAAAAAATTTACCGTTTATTTTCAATAAGTTAAAAAATATTGTTACCGATCGGGATGATATTGAAATCGTATTGGTGGATAATGGTTCCAAAGATAATTCAGCAGCCGTATTTCAGGATCTCATACAAAAAACAAATAGCCCGTTTTTTAAAGTCATTACTGTTTCCCACAATCAGGGGTATGGTCATGGTATACTCAGTGGCTTAGCGGCGGCCACAGGCGATGTGCTTGCTTGGACGCATGCTGATATGCAGACAGATCCTAACGATGTGCTGAAAGCTTATGACTTGTATAAAACGCAACAGACGCAGCCTTGTTTAGTAAAAGGGAAGCGGTATAAGCGTGCTTTTTTAGATGCTGCTTTTAGCTTTGGTATGCAATTGATAGCCAATAGAGTACTGAAAACAGCGTTAGATGATATTAATGCGCAGCCTAAACTCTTTTCCCGACAATTTTACGAAACTCAGATTAAAAAAAATGCACCCTTGGATTTTTCCCTAGATCTTTTCTTGTTATATCAAGCACATAAAAATCAATTAAATATTATTCATTTGCCTGTCTTTTTTAATAAACGAGTGTATGGGGAGGCAAAAGGTGGTGGGAGTTTAAAAAATAAATATAAACTCACTAAGCGCACACTCAACTACATCTTTTCTTTAAAAAAACACATTGCTTCAAGGTGATTACAATGAGAATACTAGCTCCTTTTTTATCTTTGCGCGTAATGCTCATGATTGCTTGCTCTTTATATTTTGCGCACTTTATTGTTATCACCTATTGGACGTCATTCTCACTCCATAATTTTTGGTTCGATGAGGGCACTAACTATTATTATAATGCAATCAATGCGCGTTCCTGGTGGCAAATTTTCCTGGCAGATGATTCTGGCTATTTAAATACGCCTCCGCGCCTCATTTCCTTTATATTGGGTCGTATACTGAATATCAGGGCTAATTTCCCCCTTTTCTTTAAAGTGACAAATATTTTATTATTCTCTGGGATGATGAGTTTATTATTAGCCAAGCGTTTTGATAACTATTTTGGTAAAAATATATTTTTTCGCGTTGCTATTTTGGCGCTGTGTGCTTTGTTTCCTCATATCGATTTTGGCTTTCCTTTTAACTCATCTTATGCCTGTCTGATACCTATTTTATATGTATTTTCCGAGTTATTTGAGGGGGTTTTTCTTAGTCAAGCGAAGCTGTTCTGTTATGTGATATTGTTCCCTTTTTTGTTTATTTCTAAGCTACCCTATGCATTGTTAGGGTTACCTGTTCTGGCTTATTGTGCTGTTAGGAGTCGCTACTTTAAAAGATACACGCATAGCTACCTCTCCCTTTGGGGGTTATTTTGCTGTGTGATGCAAATTTTTTATTATTGTTTTTTCTTTAGAAATTTCTACATGGCGCATACTCAGCCACAGTCTCTTATCGCATTCATCACTAACATAGCAGGTATTTTTGATGCAATGATTGGTATGAGTGCATTAGGTTATGGGTTTAAATTGGTTCACAATTACGGTATTTTTGCGCAAATCATTACCTTAACCCTAGGGGTGGTATGCTTGGCGATAGTGGGAAAAACGACTTATCATGCTTATTCATTGGGAAAAATCTATGTGATAGAAATGATGGTGACCTTATTAGGCCTGATTGGTGTTAACGCACTATTGTTAGATTTGAATGGATCCTATGAGCACGCGTGGAATCTGCTTTATGTATTGCCACATTATTTTTACCATCGTCATTTGTGGTGTGGTTTTGCAGGCACCATTCTTTTATTGGCAGTTGCCATCAATCACAGTGCAAGTAAATTAAAATATTGTTTACTGGCTTATCTTTTTCTGGTAACTCTGGTTTCATTTGTAAAATTTAATGTTATACAAAAATACTCTGCAGATTCTCATATTAGTCTGAACCCACAGGAAGATTTATTAGCTTCTGACTGGAGAAGTATGAGTAAGGTACCCCTCTTGAATCAGCTTATTATTGTCAATAACTATAATGCAATGAGCCCCGTGTTGCCATTAAAGAGTATGGGAATCCATACATTGTATCATACGCTCGTGCCATTTTCGTTTGCGGCGCATATCCCATTTCAGTCGAGTGTGTTGTATGCGGCTGATCGTGTGTTATTTGTGGTGAGAGTGGCGGATGTGCCAAAGGGGATAAAGCATATTCAGCTCACTATTGAAACGAAGGATCATCACAAAGCGATGTATCAACCGCTTTACTATTCAAAAATATCGCGTTATTTTCTGTTTGATTTGGGCGAGCATTATAACCCAAGCCATATTAAAGATTTTACCGTCATTGCTGATAGCGCTGTTCAGTCAGGATGGTACGATCTTATTATTTACATGGACTCTAACTAATACCCATGTATGTCATAATAATAATGTTTTTGCGGAGGCCATATGCCAGAGTTTAGTGACATTGAAATAGCAATGACTCGTGTGATTAACACGTGCAGAGGATTGTTTCTGGGGACATCCTATAAAGATGCGGCTTTCCATAAGTACCTAACAGGAAATTTTAAGAATTATTTAAGAGATAATAGAGTAGTTGTTTTTGCTGGGCTAGATGAAAACAGAACTGGGGTGGTTATTGGTAATTTTTTAACAGAAACTGGTAGAGACGATGGCGCGCTACTTTCTTCTGATTTTGATACTTTTTGCGTATCATTAAGAGGTATGCTCGGTGTGGAAGCTAGCAGTTTCGCTAATATCTCGTTTCTTGCGCTTTTAGTAATACTGCACGTTTTTGGAGTTGAAGTTGTTCCATTTTATTATCAGCTACCTCCATCAAAAGATATGACTAACGATGACGATGACATGGATATTTTTGATAAACATAGATCTCCCAATCTTTCTGAATCTGAGTATTCTCAATTGGAGGAGGCGTCAAGGATAATGACAAGCGGAGATTTTCAGGCAGCTGAAGCAATAAATCAAATATTATCTACTAGGGGGAAAGATAAAAAATACATTATTATAGGTAGTCCCGTTCATGCTGCTATACCCAATGCTCTTCACACGATCGCGATAAACGTAATGCCATCGTCGCTACATCTCTCTATGATGAATTACTCTCATATACAGGTACTTAATAATTTACGCTTGAAGAACGTCATCTCGTTCATACATAGTGACCGCCTACCTGTTGATACAGAGATGCTTGAGTTACATCCGGAGGTCCCCGTCCCCTACGTGCTACGTGGTAACCGCCGTCTTGTTGGATACCCACTTACACAAGTCAATTGGATAAATGAGTCAAATGCAGAGTGGCATGTAGGTAGAGGTGACACCTTTCGCGAAGAAAAGAATTTTGATGATGCGATGCGGTCTTATCATCGTGCTATTGAAAAAGATCCAAGGTGCATAAAAGCCTGGTATCATAAAGGGTTTTTACATACACAACTGATGAAAACATCTCCTCAAGATGCATCTAGCCATAGAGAGCAAGCGCACGGCTCTTTTCTCAGGGTGCTAGAGATTGATAATGGGCATAAAGGAGCGCGAGATGGTTTAAAAGGCACGAGTAGCGGAATTGAAGATAAAATGAAAGGTGATGTCTTGTATCGAGCAAAGAATTTTGAAGGCGCGATACAGCTTTATGATTGTGCTATTGCACAAGATCCATGGTATATACCAGCCTGGTATAGTAAAGGGCTTGCATGTATACAACTGATGAAAGAATTTACTGAATTTTCCGAATTTTCCGAATTTCCCGAATTTCCTGAATTTCCTGAATTTCCTGAATTTCCTGAACTTTTTGAATTTAGGTGTGATTTTAGAGAACGCGCGCGCAGATGTTTTCTCAGAGTGCTGGAAATTGATAATGGGCATCAAAGAGCGCGAGATAGTTTAAAAGAGATGGGTATAGAACCTCCAGCTGAAATCATGGATGAAAAACCCTCAGCCGAAATCCATGCTAGGCACGCATCATCCGCTGTTTTATTTCCTATACGGAATCGCCATTGCACTTGCGACCGCACCATTAAGCCACTATCTGAGGCTAATCCTTGGGAGATGGCGGAGTTCATCCAGCTATGCAAGACGATGTCTCGTCGCCGATAAATTCTTCACCTACTATAGTACGGAGAGGGTGGGATTCGAACCCACGTGGGAGTTTCCTCCCCATCCGATTTCGAGTCGGCGCCGTTATGACCGCTTCGGTACCTCTCCATTGCATCCCTTCATCTGCCCTGTCGGGCATCTTCCACTTTTTCTCAATCAGAACGTTTAAATTTCTTGCAATCTGGCTGTTAAAACCCGCGATCTCAAGTGCGGGGAGTATATCCTCCCACATCTCAAGTTGCTAGTGTTAAGAAAGCCCAGGCGGCTTAATACTGACATCCGTTGCGGCATGCGAGTATTGGCGGCTAGAAACGGGGTACTCATTATTGAAAGCATCTGAGGAAATACCCGGTGGAATGCGCAATGGCGGAATGCTCTGCTCCTTCAGGTAATGTTTATTGCGATTCTCAAAAACATGATGAGAAGAAAAATAACTACAGCCTGATAATAATGTGAACAATAACAATAAGATACATAAACGCATGTTTTAAGACTCCAAAATACCAGCGTGCTGCATAGCCGCCTTTAAGCGAGCATGGTACTGCTCGTTGAGAGGTATGAGTGGTAACCGAATACCACTTCCAATTTTACCCATCTGCTGTAAACACCATTTGGTGGGAATAGGGTTGGCTTCTATAAATAAATCTTTGTGTAGTAGCGCTAATTCCGCATCCAGTTTTGCAGCCAAATCTAGCTCTCCACCTAACGCCGCTGAACACATTTGTTGCATTTTAAGAGGTGCAACATTAGCTGTTACGGAGATGACACCTCGCGCACCTATGCCAATTGCGCTTAACGCACTACTGTCATTGCCACTATAAACAAGAAAATCGTTGCCGCAGCGTGACATGATCTCTCGCATACGTTCTATACCATCAGTCGCTTCTTTGATGCCGATGATATAGGGTACCTTTGAAAGCCGCTCTACGGTGTCTGGTAGTAAATCACTCGCAGTACGACTGGGTACATTGTATAAAATAATAGGAAATTTGGCTTGCTCTGCAATGGTTTTATAGTGTGCATACATGCCATTTTGTGGCGGTCTGTTATAAGACGGCGTGACAATCAAGCAAGCATCAGCGCCTGCGCGTTTTGCATTTTCTGTCAGCTTCAGCGTTTGTTTGGTGCTGCTTGTGCCGGTGCCAGCGATGACAGGCATGCGTTTGTTCACTTGCTTTACAATCGTTGAAACTAAATCGTATTGTTCATCAGCATCGAGCGTCACAGATTCACCCGTAGTGCCTGTCGTGACAATGCCTGCGGTACCGGATTGAATATGCCAGTCCACCAGTTCGGCCAGCGCCTTCTTATCAATGGAGCCGTCAGTGTGCATGGGTGTCACAATAGCAACGATGCTTCCTTCTAGCGTCATCATACTCCGCTTTCCTCAAATGCTTAGTTTAAAGTGGTGATTGTCTACTTTATTCAGTACTTAGGCAAGCGGTTTATTGTGTAATTTTTTACCACCCCTCTTTGTTGATAGTCCCCTGGCATTTCGAGTATCCTTGGGGATTCTTTTTGGGAAAAAATTCATGAAATTAGTAGGCTGGGGAGAACAAGCTCGGCTGAGGTATTTGCTCATAGCTGCCGCAGCATTGTTATTTTGCTGCTTAGGTAGTCGGGAAATTTGGACACAAGAGCATCGTTGGGCAGATATTGTCTTCGGTATGTTTTACCGAAACGATTTTTTGCATCCTTACCTCGGGCAGGCAACCTATTACGATAAACCGCTATTATCCTATTGGCTGATCGCTGCTGTTGCAAAAATAAGCGGAGCGCTGACAACCTGGTCTCTGCGCTTGCCTTCTGTGCTGGCGGGGATGCTGGCTATCACCTCTATTTATTCATTAGGTAAAAGTACACAAAATCGATCTGTTGGTTTATTGGCGGGATGGTTATTACTCACAACGTTTTATTTTGTTTTTTGGGCTCGCACAAGCAGTGCAGATATGTTGAATCTGGGTGGATCGCTCTGTGCGATTGCCTGGTATTATGCAAAGCGTGAGCAACCAACATATTTCAACTATACGGTTTTTTTCCTGATTATTGCGCTGACTGCGCTTTGTAAGGGGCTGGTTGGTGTAATTGTACCGATTATTGGGGTATTAGTAGACATCGTATTGGCTAAATCCTGGCGTCGACATTTGCGTCCAGCGCTCTTTTTATCAATCCTGCCAGCGTTAGTCATTTATATCTTGCCTTTTTTAGCTTCCAGCTACATAGGTGGGGAAACTTATACCGGGAATGGTTTGTATTTGGTCTACAAAGAAAATATTTTACGATATTTTCATCCTTTTGATCACGAGGGTCCTCTATACACCTATTTTATTTATTTGCCTGTTTATCTGATGCCGTGGTTTGTTTTCTTCGTGCCGGCGCTTTTTACCTTGCGATCACGTTTTCGTACAATGGCATATGGTCCGCGTTGGGTGGCATGGACATTGCTCTGCGTCTTTTTATTTTTCACTGCGAGTGGTTCTAGGCGGAGTTATTATGTGTTACCCGTTGTTCCTTTTGCCATTCTCTTTATTGCATCCTGGCTGTATGATTCACGTGAAAAATATCAAAAACTGGCGGGTACAGTTGTTATTTTGTCTTTTACTTTATTGTTTTTGGTGATAGATTTGGTACCTGCTTGGTATTTCTCGCAAGTGGGTGCGGTTCCTTTTGCGGCAGCGCTTAAAAAGGAAGCGGTACGTATTAGGCCGTGGGATCAGTGGCAGGTTGTTATGTTAGATGCTGAAAGTAAGCTAAGCTTTTATTTACAATTACCGCCACAGACCAAAAATTTTGATATAAAGGGTGATAGAAACGTTCAAACGGCAGCTCAGTTGCAAGAAGCGTGGCCTATTTTAGCGCATAAGCCGGCGCGTACTATTTTTGTGACACGGCAGCGCTATGCCCCCTTGTTGCGTGAGTATTTTAGAGGATATAAAGAAGTCGCAGTGCGGTCTCGTTTCTCAGAAGGAGTCGATGTGCCGGTTGCTTTTGTTCCCAATGGTTCGATTTAAGAAGGAAGAAAATATGATAGCGGAAAATCCATTTAAGAAGTTGGAAGAAAAAATTGTTGCGTTGCTTTCGGAGCTTGAGAAAGCAAGAGAAAGAGTTGCGTTATTGGGGCATGAAAATGCTGAGTTGAAAAATGGGAACGAAGCGTTAAGAGCGCGTATCGATGAAATGAACGGAAAAGAAAGCGGCTATGCAGCAAAAATGGACGAGTTGTTGGCGTTGATGAATGCTGTAGGTCAGCTGGATGATGTGGCTTTCTCATCTGAGGCAAGTGTAGCGGCTTAGTTTTACTTGGGCTGCGATACCGAGCCGCGACCGTGAGGGAGCGTCACATGAATCTGATAAAAGATGGTGTATAACAGTGCAACATTTTAACCACTTAATATCATAAAGTAAGAAATTTCAGCTAAAAGTTATAGCACAGTGACGCTCCCTCACGGTCG
>DATLOT010000039.1:0-13037 GCA_035536095.1 Gammaproteobacteria bacterium
AGGGAGAAAGTGCTAGATAAAAAGCTTGCTGAAGAGACATTCCGTCTTTTAGAGAAAAAATCCGACATACTTGATTTTTTTCGACAATTATCTAGAGGAGATGTGGATGGGTCAGAGTTTTCGAGGAAATTTGATATTAGATGTCATATGAAGACAGCTGAAGATGTCCATATTCGCAGAGTTGAGGCTCTGGCTACCGCTACACGCCAGATTCTTCACGAAGCTGAAAAAGATATCGCAGAAATTAAAGCGATTGCCGCTGCGCTTCAATCAAAAAGACTAGGTAATGATAATAGAGTATCCACAGCACCGTTATCGACAGAAAGCATAACATCTAGCCAAGCGCCGTTTTCAGCAGTTGTGCCGCCCCTTTCCATGGCTCCAGTCGACGTCAATCCAGGTGTGCAAACACCAAAATCAAATCCGATGCCAGAGGTTGTTTCACTTCCAGAACCAGCTCCACCGAATATAGACAACCCACTCAGCAGCGGTGTAGTGCAACAAGAAAGGGAAAGTGCCCCGGACACAGCAACAACGTCAGCATCCAGCAACACACCAGATGTACCCCAACCAGTCCCAAGCGGGGTCACACAAAATACAGAAGGCCTATTTGGAGAACAAGGGCGGCGTAGACCAAGTGTCTCGAACACAGCGCCAACGTTAAAGTGAAGCGCGTGAAGCTGATATGTAAGACCGATGTGAGATATTGAATAGCAAATCTCTTGCAAACGCGGCATGCCCTTATTCTTTATCATTCCTCTCCCCCTGATTCTGAGATATACTTTATCGAACAAATGCAATCCTTTTGCTAAGGTGTCACCATGGAGCAACCTGTTTTTATTATTGAGATTTCGCCCCAGTTTGTGCATGAGCAAGCTGCTTTTGGGCCTTTGGACATGTGTGGTTATATGAGCGCCTGCGACAGAGGCGCGTTGGTGTTTGGTGGTGAGTTGAAAGATGGCGGCGCGTTACCGGCGGGCTTAATTTGTACGGAGAATGGATTAATCACGGGTATCCCTGCTAAAAACACAGCGGGTCAGTACGTGATTGTGATAACGGCTACTGTGCGGGGCAGTGATATCAAGACGCAAACAGAGTTTACGTTAACGGTCAGGCCAAGTTTGGTGGCAACCACTGAGCCGAATCACTTGGATAAATTAAAAGCGCAAGTATGGGAGGCATTAGAGCTCAAACTGCCTGTGCCTGAACTGGCTGAATTGCTAGATAGGCCAATTAGTGCGGTGGATGTTTCCTATCTATTGGAACGTTGGGGCGTATTAAAAGCCTGGAATGCTTTTGATTTGAATCCGCCTGGAGAATTGATACGATTGGACTTAGAAGGAATCAGCCCACATTACCTTATTTTTGACCGCGGTAGCTGTATTGTAGCCTGCCCTAAGGAGCTTTTTTCCCACGAGCGTACGGTAGAAGACGGGTTGCAGACAGCCAGGGTGGTGGCGCGTGAGCTGTATCGTCGCCAATGGACGGTTCAATTGGTGGGGTTTGATAAGCTAACCCGAGCTGCTTGGGTAGAAATCCAACTGTTAGGCGATAAACACGGTAACCCATTGGAAGTTATCAATTTTACCCCTACGCAGGAGGATTTATTGGTTTATACGACAAAATCTTCTAAACAGAGTTAAACCGGTCGTGAATTTAAGAATTCCATAAGCTATTTAGGATACAATAGAAATATTATAGATCAAAAAATAGGCTTAATACTTGATATAGAGGCCTAAAACTGAGGGGACGTTATATATGACAGATAGTAGAAAAGAGGGTGCTGTTGGCGTTGGCGTGGGAAACCCTGCAACTCCTGCAACTCCTGCAACTCCTACAACTCCTGCAACTCCTGTGAGTTCGAGCAGCTCAGGCGCTGGTATGACAGATGCGCAGAAGAAGAAAGCGGAAGCGGATCTTAAAAAAGCTGAGGACGCGAAAGCGGAAGCGGCTCGTAAAGACGCTGAGAAAGCGCAAGAACAAGAGAAGCGAAATGAAGAAGAGCGCCAAATCAAAGCGATTCAAGACAAGTTAGCGGAGATCTATCGTAAGAAGAAGGGTAATCTTACCTGGCCTCTTTATGTTAACACCATGAGTGGAGAAGGGTCAGACCAAAAGTTGCCTGATGCATCGGAAAGTGCGATGTATGCGGTATCGACGAGGAAGGAGCCATCGGGATTAAAAGATGGTTTATTCATGACGCTTGAAGATCATGAGCATTATCAAAAGAGATTAGCAAAATACAAAAGAGACGCAGACGGTGCATTAAAAGACACGACGCGTCATTCGAACACCATTTACCATAAAGTGCGAGTCATCAAGCAGAAGGACGATTCATTTCTTTTGTATGCTGTGCCGCGCGTAGAGATTTTCAGAACGAGCCGTATTCTTGGTAGAATGGTTGTGAATGAAGCTTACAAGAAATCGATGCGGGTGGTGTATGAGCATGCGATTAGCTGTGGTGTTAGCATGCCGAGACTTGTGCTACCGGATCCTAATAATTTGGTTGATTATCAGATTAAAGAGAAAATAGCTGAGATGCGGGTGCATTTAGAGTTAGCGAAAGAATATGGTTTGCCGTTTAATTTAGATGCGCATGGCCAAGCGATTCTTGTGAGACATACGCAGGACTCACCAGGAGACGCTGATTTCTTGCAGAGGGAGATATTGGAATACAGTGGTAAATACAACGAGACACAAGAAAAATTAAAGCAAGAAAAGAAAGCAGAAGCTGAGAAGGACAAGCAAAAGAAAGAAGCAGACGATGCAGCGGTAAAAGCTAGGGCAGAGAAGGATAAAGAAAGAGCTGCGGCGATGGAGAAGGCAGCGGCGGAGAAGGCGGCAGCGGAGAAGGCGGCAGCGGAGCGGGCAGGCAAAGCGCCTGCGGGTGCTGGAGCAGTAGTGCCTACAGCTGTGGCGGCCGGGTCTGATATTCCGAGCAGAGGGGCGCCGCCGTTAGTAGGGACAGGTGGTATTCCAATAGAAGATGCGCCAGAAGGGCAACCGGCTCCTCCAGCAGAAGGCGGCTCACAGGCGCGACCAGTTGCTGTGGCATTAGAGGAGTTTCAACTGGATAAATCAGTTGTCAACGGGGCAGATGTAGTGGCTAATAAAGCAGTTGAAGATACTGACAAACTAGAAGCAGATTTAACCAGCCCAGCTGCTGTGACCGGTAAAATGCAAGAGTTAGAAGCAGATTGTACCGCATTGCAGCTAGCTGTGAACCGTTTAGGCGAAGCTGAAAAAGAATTGCAGGGATGGGTGGATGGTACTAAGGTCAGCGTGGATGAAAGCGAGAAAGAGCGTCAAATTAAACGGATAAGCGATTCTATGTTGGGGTTAGTTGGTGTTACTGGAAAGGGGCTAGGCAATTTGAAGAAGCGTATAGAAGCTATGGATGGTTTTGTTGAAACCGCGCCAGCTAATTTGCAAGGTGGTGCAGCCAAACAAGAAGAAAACAGAACTGACTTATTAAATAAGAGTAGACTAGTAAAGAATGATTTGCTGCCAAAACTTGACGATATAACCAGAAAGACTAAGGAGCTTAAAGAACGTGCAGCACAAGGTGGCGCAGGTCCTGCCCCTACTCCACATATGTAATGTGGTCTGTGGGTAGGTGCACTTTTGTGCTTACCCAAGGGTGTTAAGATATTATTTGACAAACAATATCTTTATCTATTCATGAAGTTGGGCGATTTTTTATCGTATCAACCCTGCTTGGTATTTTTTTGTTGCATTACTCGCTGTGTCGTGTAAAATTCTGCACGACGTATTACTTTTATTATGGTTATAGAAGAAGCGCTAGTGATGCCACATTCGCTTAAGCTCGATAGCTCTGTATACGCATCTTTCCTTCCATTTTAATTCTAGGAGGGAATTAAATTGATAGAAGTCATAAAATTATTGTATGGAAGGAGGAGTTATGTTTAGTCAACGCTTACAGAATATATGCGATCAAATTACAGCATGTGTACCAGGGGTGTCTTTCCCTGTTTTTGACGGAAAAAAAGAAGCAACAGATGTTGCTTATGCTGCTGTTGCGCCTGCTTTTCACACAATGCATGATAAGGTGCTTCAATTCGTAGATCGCGATTATTCAGATGCTGAGACTTTTTCTCAAGCAGTGAAAGAATTAAAAAACGAGTTGAGCACTTTGGAGAAGAAAATCGACGACTTCAGATCTCTTTCTCTGGAGTCCGATAAAGAATGCGGAATTTTTGGGAATAATTTGATTATGGTATGGCGCCCACTAAGAGAGCAAGGTAAACAACGCTTAAAAGATGAAGTATCTGCTCTTAATAAGGAATACTGTACTTCTACGACACTGATGGCTGACGCATACAGAGCATTCGATGCTGTTCTTGATAAAGAAAAAGAATATCTAAAAAAAGCGAATAGAATTATCAAAAAACCCGAATCAACCCCCGCCGACCGCACTGCTTGTATAGCGGAGTGGGTATCGTATGTGATGTTGGATCAATTATCAAAAGAAGCGAATGTTATTAAAAGTGCGATTGAAAAAGTCGAGGTGGATTTTGTAGAGATTCAAAAATTAGTAGCGGACTATGATACGCTGAGTGCTGCTGGGCGTGGCCATTCTGATGTCTTGTGGAATGAAATACAATCGAAGGATGAATTGACTGATAGTCAACTTGAAGAAATTGATCGATTGGCGGCAGCTTATTTTAGACATTCTTGTGACTACAGTAATTATACGGATCGCATGGTTGAAGAGCTGAGTGGAGAAGGAGAGAATCCGATTTCTGTGAATATGAAAATACAGTGTCTTTTGTTGGAGACACAATATGGGAACATTGAACACATGATTGGCGCGGTAAAGATATTCCAACCATTTCAGAAAGAGACTGTTGCCCGTTTAGCGAAAGCAAGAAATGCAACAGATGCTAGTGCACCCCAAATAGCAGGGCTTAGACGAACGGATACAAGCAGAAGCCGAGCAGCAGCATTTTCTCGCGAACCGGTATTATTGCCTTCAGTAGCAGGTATGTCTGTGATGAGACCTGCCAACGATATTGATGCTGCTTCAAAAAGATCTTCTCCTCCGCAGCGCGGATATCTGTAAAAATAGGGTAGTCAGAAATGATAAGGTGGATTAGCCGCAAGGCGAATCCACCGAATAAGATTTTTTTAGCTTTTTATTCCTTGTTGTTCTTCTGTGGCATCATCAACATTGCTGTTTGATATTTCTTTTTCCTTCCGTTCCTTTAAACTTACCTAAGCAGATTTAGCGTTAAATTCCCGCACAAATCTATCCATAGTGAGTATATTTGGATAGATTTATATAGATTTCAGGTAACAGATACGAACCCTCATCCGCATGGTCGGATTTCTCCTCCGGGAGTTTTGTTGAATAAATCGCAAATGCCCTGTGAAGCACTCGGTGTAACCGAGCCGCGACCGTGAGGGAGCGTCACTGCACTATAACTTTCAGCTGAAATTTCTTACTTTATGATAAAATCATAGCGCAACGATAAACATATTGCATTGTTCCACGCCATCGTTTATCAGATTCATGTGACTCCCTGCCGGTCGCGGCTCGGTAACGTCATTTCCGATTTATTCAACAACGCCCCTTTGGGAGAAGGTGCCCGACAGGGCGGATGAGGGGGAGGAATATTTATTTTTATTCATTGTAATCAAATAGATGGGATAATAAAAAACTGAATTTGGTTATCATAATCAACTTGACTTTTTATTTATCTGTAACTACAATTAAATAATGAAAATTGATTTTGATCCCAAAAAATCTGACAAAAATATAAATGATCGCCAATTGTCTTTTGCTGAAGCTGCAGAATTCGATTGGGAGACAGCGAGTTACATCGAAGATATTCGAAAAGATTATCCCGAAAAACGATTTATTGCTCTTGGGTATTTAAAGAACAGGCTGCACGTGATTTGTTTTACTCCTATTGATAAAGGTGTGCGAGTTATCAGTTTTCGAAAAGCTAATTCACGAGAGGTAAAAAGATATGAAAAAGAAACCGCTGACCAATAAATCTGGGCATGTTAGGGAGTTGAAGAGGGAGGACATTAGCGCTATGCGACCAGCTAGAGAGGTTTTACCAGCAAAACTTCTAGCTGCATTACCAAAGCGTAAACCGGGTGAGCGCGGCTTACAAAAGAGTCCCAAAAAAGTATCTGTCACAGTGCGCTATAGTCCTGAAGTAGTAAACTACTTTAAAAGTATGGGGACAGGTTGGCAAACTCGTATTGATAAGGTTTTAATGGGGTATGTAAAAAAACAGCCAAAACATGCAGGACATGCGAAATTATTGAAGCACCATAAGCATTCGCGAAATGCAGTATGAGAGATTTTAGTGAATTAGCTATGAATCTAATCGGATGGATGACACTGGAAAAATTATCTTACCTTGTAGGTATTATTATACCTTTTTTAGTATGGTTTTTAAAAAACTGGTTTTTTTGCGATAAAAGCGCAAGAAATGAATTGGATCGTGCGGCTTTTTCTTTTTTAACGACAGTTCCCCATTTTGGTCGTATAGGGAAAGATGAATTTATCAGAAATTTTCAAAGCGAATTAGTTAATAGTGTTTATATTAAATCTGGAAAAAATCGGAAAAAATACGATTATTATATTAAATTAGTTCAAGATTTTGATGCTTATAATAAGCTTGATTTTGGTGAGGAGGCATTTATTAAAATTAAGAGGGAAGCAGAAAAGCTTGCTAAACGAGTTACCTTAGATCAACTGACTACCCGCTCTTATATGCAGGAGCTTTATGAATTTGAAGCCAAAGTCTATCTAAAAAGGAATGTTTTTTTCATCATTAATTCAGGGCGATTTGATAAAAAGCATCCTCCATTTTTACTTTATTACGATACTATATATAGCGGCAGTAGTGGTGGATATAAAGACGAGATCAATGCTGCTCGTAAAATTGTTTCTAAAAATTTCAACCAAAAGAATGGACAAGCAGATGCTGATCAATTTTATCTGGATGAAAATAAAAGTTCCTGCACAATTCTTTATCCAAAAACTGACTACAATTTCATTGAAAAGAAAAAAAGCTCTATTAAAATAAAGTATAAAGGCAGAGAGATTGTTTTGTATTATGAGAAACCGCAATCTTTAAACGAGTTGCAATTAAGAGAGTAATTTTAATTCTAGAAAAATTGATGTTCCCCGCTTCTGCAGAATGTCTGAATAAGCGGGAACCGTTGCGTGCCGTTGCAGCTTCTGCTGGTGTTATGAACCGTAAGGCAAATCCATCGAGTGAGATTTTTGCATTTTGATATCCCTCCCCTCATCCGCCCTGTCGGGCACTTTCTCCCGAAGGAGGCTTGTTGAATAAATCGGAAATGTTCTGTGAAGCACTCGGTGTAACCGAGCCGCGACCGTAAGGGAGCGTCACTGCACTATAACTTTCAGCTGAAATTTCTTACTTTATGATATTAGATTGCCTTCTAACGCTATAAATGTTGCATTGTTCCACACCATCGTTTATCAGATTCATGTGACTCCCTACCGGTCGCGGCTCGGTTACACCGAGTGCTTCACAGAGCATCTCCGATTTATTCAACAACGCCCCCAAAGGAGAAGGTATGCGAGACCTAGCCTTAGAAATAATAGCGAAAGGCATTACTATTTATTTTGTTAAATAATCTTTTATATTATTTATGCTGTCAACCAACATGTTCTTATCTATTTTGGTTGGATGTTTTTCAAATCGGTTGATCAATATATGATACTGCTCATCAAAATCTTTCTCTTCTTCTGTTTTTTCGTGAGCATCTGTTGGTTTATCTAGTTCTTCTAAGTAGTAAACTGACTTTACTTTTGCTTGCAGAAATTCTTTTGTGCAGGTAAAACAAGGTTGTAAAGTTGTATAGATTGTTGAAAATTGTATGCTATGACCAAAGCGAGCAGCCGTAACCATTGCATTTTGTTCCGCATGGACGCAAATGCATTTATCGTAGGACTGGCTTTTTTTGCGATATTTTTTACATCTAATGCAGCCGCCATCTTCGCAGTTTTGCATTCCTTCCGGGGTTCCGTTATAACCTGTTCCTATGATCCTGTTGTCCTTCACGATAATTGCGCCTACTTTCCTTCCTATGCAATTAGCTCTTTCCCTAACAGCAAGTGCAATCACCATGTAATACTCATTGAAGTCAGTCATGTTTATTTTCTTCCGGGTTAATTTTATTGTCACTACTGTCTGATTTTGTTGGGGTATAGCCCATTTGCATAAGTCTATAATGCGCTGCTTCAGATAACGCTTCTTCAAGCTTAGTTGGGTCGCTAAATAATTCGATGGCGATATCAGATGTTGGTGTGGTGAGCCCGTAAGCATATAGCGTGGATAGCTCAACGCCAATTGAGGTCAGGCGTATAGATAATTGTGGGTGACTGTCTGTTGGATGTGATGCTTTCGTGTTGCCGATTTCATCTTTTAGATAATCGGCTGGAAGGGCGCCACATACTGTTGAAAAAAATGTTGATACGTTTATAATTTGTTTTCCATTAAGTAATGATTCTTTCATTTTTTCTTGAGTAAATTCCCACGCGCTTGAATATGCGTGAACCTTTAAAAGGCCTTTCGCCATATTCAGTGGAGATGTGATTTTGACACCAATGTTGTCAGCATTAATTTCTCGTTCTCTGCCAATCTCTTTTTCTGCTTTTTCAAAGGATGTGATAAAGAAATTCATAAACTGAAGGGCTGGGAGAAGGGCAATTTGAATTAGGCCGTTATTATTACTTTTTTCGGAGTTAGACGAATAATATAAGGTGTAGATAGTGTCTATTGAGCCCCTGTAGATAGGGTAAAATTTCGTACTCCATGCGGTATCATCACCAATGAAGTGCCCCATTTCATGACCAATTATGGCCATTAGTTCAGTTGTGGTTAAGACTCTGCAATATGGCAACGATAGATATATGCTTTTTCCATTCACCTCGCCATCGAGGCAGATAATTTTTGATTCCGTTACAAAGAAGTTTGGCTCTATACCAGTAATGATATTATTTGGTGGTGTTGTGCCTACTTTTTTTGCTATTGATTCAACGTACCCCCATATTTTTGGATATTCTTCTTTCGGTAATATTTTTCCCATTACTCTAGTTTCTGCGATTTTTATAGGCGTAAGTGCTTTGATGCAGACTACAAATGAAGCATATGCGGCTACTACTCCGAGAATCCCTATAAGGTAAACATGGATTCTTCCAATATAAAATGATTCAGCATAATATATGCTGGTGATGATAATTGCTGCGTTTGATACTACAAGAATTGCAGAAATTAATTGAGACAAAAAAAGCCCTGGTCTGAATAAATAAAAAAGTGCTTTTCTGTTTTTTGTCGCTATTTTGCTGATCATTGTTACTAATGCGATTGCACCGATTGCAAATGCCAATGCTAGGATTGAATAATAACGTAAATAAGTGATTGGGGTGTATTCGTTGCAAGCATTAACTAATTCCTGATTTAGGCCGGATTCAGTGCAAATGTTGTCAAGTTTGATTTTCTCTAAAACTTCATTGTTATTCGAGATATCAGTACCGCTACTTTTTTTTATGCTTTCAGTTATTATTTCTTCATATTTTTTTTCATAACTATGTGAAACTAAAGTGCCAACAGTTATCCCAGCAATTGGAATTGAAAGTGAGAAGATTACAAGAATGAGCCATGCTTTGAAATGATGCATAGTTTTTCTCTTCATTGATTCATTACTATATCATCTTTAGCGAGCCGTAGTCCCTCAGGGGTTATACCTATTGTTTAATAGATTATTTGTATATTCATATGGGTAGGAATAATTATTGGTTGATAAAAATATGATCTAGCTCCACTTGCTCCACTCTGTTAACACGTAGTTTTGATAAACCACGTGTCTACGAAAGAAGTAGTTGTGGTGTTGCCTATCTGTTTTTTTATTATAATATTGATTTATAAAAAATTATTTCCTTCAGCTGAAACAGTCTCCACCAACACGACACATCAAATAGCAAATCTCTTACAACATCTGTAGTCGATCTCGTACAGACAATCCAGTTAGTTCGTGTATAATGCGCACGTTCAGACCTATTCATGCGATCTCTTTATAGATCCAAGGGTCAATAGCTAGGAGATAAAAGCGAAATGGATTCAAGAGGTTATCCTGTTCCTTCTGCGGAAAGTGGGTTGACGGCTCGTGCTGTGTCAGATCCTGTGGCTGAGTTAACATTAATGGAAACATTAATGGAAACTGTGGCCAGATTAGATAGATTAGACAAAAAAACGGATGCGTTGAGAGAGCAAGCGGATGCTACTGCGCAGTTGGCCAGCGCCACTGCAGAGAAAATAAACAGATCTGTCATGCCTGTTTCAGACGAACCGACAGGGAACCTGACTGCAAAAATTAACGCAATGCACGATAAGATGAAGAGGCTGAAAGCAGAACCTGGAAGAGGCAGAGACGTCGCTATACTAATGGATCTGCGTAACCATTTAATTATTCAGTTGGAACTATGCTATAAAAAAATATCTTTGCGTGCTGAAGGTCTTGTGTATAGCAGTTTTGCTAAACTTCTTGCAGCGACAAACTCAATTATTACATCTCTTCAAAGCGCCTTCTTACGTGCATTAAGAGAGATTTTTCACGTTGGGATTGAAGGGATCAAGGTTGTAGCGCAAGTGATACCTTTCGCCAGTATAGCAATTAGTGTGCTCGAGATAGTAGCGAAAGCTTATGATGCGTATAAAGCAAGCCAGTTCCTTGCTTTATTCGATCGTTATCAGGGTAGGCAACGAGAAGTGCTTTACGACTATGTGGCTACAAAAGCAGTGCTTGCGTTAAGGTCACGTATTCGTATAAAACACGGTAATCTCGGAGAAGCTGCAAAACAAGTTGCGGAGCTGAAACTGGATTTATTTCAATATTGCTTGAATTCGCTGCCCAAGTATGAAACAAAATGCCCAGATATTAATACCTTTGCACATGCATGGGGTCAAAGTTTTGTTAATAACGCTAAAGTTGGAAATTTAGGAGGTAAGGCTATGAGTAGATCAAGATCAGGTACACAACGAGCAGCAAAAGAAAAAGGTAAAGCGCCTGCAGGCAGTTCTGCAGCAGCGGCTACTATAATAGATGATAGTTCTGATAGTGAAGGTGAAGTAGATTCTGTTTCTGCTCAGGCAGTACCATGCGAAATATACTCTAGAGAAGGAGCAACCGTTGCTTACGATGTCCAAGAGATACTTTTTGGGTCAGAAGAGACGCATGTGGATAAAAGATATCTTAGATTGCGAGAAATAAGCCATTTTCATCATGAGATGCACAAGTGGCTTTATAACGAAGTATTGAGATCTTACCATAGGCATGATCATTATTGGCCTATTGCTCTTCTTCTAGGGTGGGATCGAGTGTTGTTGCGACATTTCCAATCCTCTCTAATGCATGCTTTGTGTACGATTGATGAGGGATTCAAAAGTGCCGTTTTCTTCAAACAGCAAAGAGCTAATGAAATTGCTTGTATCAATAATCTTTTGTATACCAAGCTTATACGAATGGGGTATACGCTAAAGGAGCATGACGAGGCTAAAGATTTAGTTCTAAAGTTGTCTGATTCTAAAAAGTTTCAGTGTACGGATAAACGATTAGAAATGATAGAAGAAGATGATGTGATAACATTTAGGGTTCCAGTTGAGCTATCTATTTCGGAGGGTGGTGTCTCTGGCGTTATTGCTCGTCGTTTCTTGGGAGCTGAGGCTGAGGTTAAAAAAGCTAACGATCGTGCTGCGAGATCAGATGAACGTGCTGCGAGATCAGATGAACGTGCTGCGAATGCAGATGCACATGTTGCAAGGGCAGACGCACATGTTGCAAGGACAGAGAATGATATTGCACAGCTTAGAGCAGCTTTTCGGGAGCTATCTGAGCGAATAGAACCTAATAATCAGAACTCTTCGGTTGGTGCCAATCAAGGAGTGCGAATACCGGGATCAGGTTCAGTGCCAGACGTTTTGACTCCGGAATCAGCTGCAGCTCCACCGAATGTAAATAACCCATCTAGCAGTGCTGTAGTGCAACATGGGGAAGGTGCTTCGAAGGTAACAGGAGCGTCAGTATCCGACGACGATGAGGCAGGTCCATCAGTACCGCAGCCAACACCAAATGTGGTTCCGGCAAACGCACCACCTGGGTCAGTGTCAAGCGGAGTCGTGGTTGCACTAAACACAAATGGCTTACTTGCAGAACGACAGCGTAGGCAGAGCGTTTCAAGCGCATCAACGATCCCGGTATCCGGACAAAGTATGCAAAGTTCCGCTGGATAATTTATTTCTGTAGCCCGTGGTAAATGTGCTTTTTGCGGTTACCACGGATGTTTTAAATTTATTTTTTAATCAAAAAAGCTAATTGTTTTATGATAAAGAGGAAAAAGATATGCCAGGAGCAGTAACAGGATCAGGAAATCAAAGATCAGAGGAATCTTCAGAAGAAGGCTTGCCAACTAATACTGAGTATACTGGAGGCTTTTTTAGATCTCGTGGATTTTATTTTGGTATTATACTTTTTATTTTGTTGCTTATTTTTATTTTTGTTTCCCCAGTTACAATACCCGCAGCAGCGACATTCGTTAGTGCGTCAGCAGCCAACGCAGAATTATTCTATATTATGAATATCATCATTGCAGCTGCAATATCGCCCTTATCAGCTTATGTGGTGTTCCGTATAGAAAAATGGTTGCTTGGAGAGCCAAAAACACAAAGAACGCTTGTTAGAAACCCATCGATAGAGCGGGAGCAAAGAAACGTAGAAGGCGTAAATAACGATAATGACGATCCGAAGCCAAACAGTCCCCATGTAGCTAATATTGAAGGAGCTAGTGCTGCGCGAGAAGAGGGGATCATTGTTGTTTGTGGCGATAATCGTCAAGAGGGATCCTTTGAGCCGAAAAAAGATGTTGAGGTTTCAGGCTCAGTAGATGTTACAGATGATGAACACTTATCTTTTAGCGTAATCCCTGGCACTGGCATACGCGCTTATCTCGTCATCACATTAGGATTACT
>DATLOT010000040.1:0-5939 GCA_035536095.1 Gammaproteobacteria bacterium
AATTTCAGCTAAAAGTTATAGCACAGTGACGCTCCCTTACGGTCGCGGCTCGGTTACACCGAGTGCCTCACAGAGCATTTCCGATTTATTCAACAAAGCCCCAAATTAATTTTGGGTTGACCTCATAAAACAACAACGCAATTAGGTCGTTTACGACCGAAAGCTTTATAGCCCCGGCTGAGAATGCGTAGCGAAGCGTAGCATTCGAAGGCCGGGGTGATGCCAACCATCCCACGCTTTTAAGCACCGTAGGTGCGTGAGAAAGAGATCCAGCATAGTAGAATGATAGACAGCCCCCTTGAATTCTGTACAAAAGCCCCCATATGGAGTACTGACGGCCCCAATAGGGGGTGAAAATCAAAAAATTTGTTCAAAAATAGACTAAAGGAGGCATTTATGTCCGCATCCGCTTTAAAGATTCGCCCGTTGGGTGACCGTATTGTCATAGACCCACAAGAAACCGACACCACGAGCCCTGGTGGCATTGTGATCCCAGACACCGCTAAAGAAAAACCAGCAAAGGGCATCGTTGTTGCAATTGGCCCCGGCAAGGCAACTGACGGCAAAGTAAAGCCATTGGAAGTCAAAGTAGGCGATAAAGTGTTGTACAGCAAATATGCTGGCACCAACATCAATCTCGATAGCAAAGAATACCTTGTCATGCGCGAAGACGATGTGATGGGCGTGATTGAATAACATTTATTAATAAATTGAAGAGGATATTATCATGACTGCTAAAGAATTATGTTTTAAAGATGAAGCACGTAGATTAATGCTCGCAGGTGTAGTAGAGCTTGCTGATGCTGTGCAAATTACCATGGGGCCTTCTGGTCGCAATGTTGTCATCAATAAATCATTTGGCGCACCGTTGGTCACCAAAGACGGCGTCACCGTAGCTAAAGAATTTGAACTCAAAGACAAATTCAAAAACATGGGCGCACAGATGGTGAAAGAGGTGGCTTCTCACACCTCTGATGAAGCAGGTGATGGTACAACAACCGCTACTGTGCTCACACGACAAATCTTAGTTGAAGGGCTCAAAGCTGTTGTTGCTGGCTATAATCCAATGGATCTCAAGCGTGGTATCGACAAAGCCGTTGCTGCCGCTGTAGAACACTTAAAGCAGCTCTCCGTTCCTTGCAAAGACGACAAAGCCATTGCACAAGTCGGTACGATTTCTGCAAATGCTGATGTGGCTATTGGCCGTATCATCGCTGATGCCATGAGCAAAGTAGGCAAAGAAGGCGTAATTACGGTTGAAGAAGGCTCTGCTTTGGACAATGAGCTAGATGTTGTAGAAGGTATGCAGTTTGATCGTGGCTATTGCTCACCTTACTTCATCACCAATCAACAAAATATGTCTGCAGAATTAGATAATCCTTATATTTTAATCACAGACAAGAAGATCTCTAACATCCGTGATTTACTCCCCGTGTTGGAAGCTGTTGCAAAATCAGGTCGTCCGCTCTTAATCTTAGCAGAAGACATTGAAGGCGAAGCACTCGCGACACTCGTTGTTAACCACATGCGTGGCATCGTGCGTGTTTGCGCTGTGAAAGCACCCGGGTTTGGCGATCGTCGTAAAGAAATGTTACAAGACATCGCTGTGTTAACGCATGGCCAAGTGATTTCTGAAGAAGTGGGTCGTAAGCTAGAATCTGCTGAACTCAAGGATCTCGGTTCTGCAAAACGCATTCACATCACCAAAGACAACACCACGATTATTGATGGTGCTGGTGACAACGGTGAAATCCAAGATCGCATTAAACAACTCACCGGTCGTGTTAAAGAAACCAGTTCTGATTATGATCGTGAAAAACTACAAGAGCGTATTGCTAAGCTCTCTGGTGGTGTTGCTGTGATTAAAGTGGGTGCAGCCTCAGAAATTGAAATGAAAGAAAAGAAAGCACGTGTTGAAGATGCGTTACATGCAACCCGCGCGGCTGTTGAAGAAGGCGTGGTACCTGGTGGTGGCGTGGCGTTGGTTCGCGTGATGCAAGTGTTGAAAAACGTGAAAGGCGACAACGAAGCACAAAGCATCGGCGTTCAATTGATTGCACGCGCATTAGAAGCACCGATTCGTCAAATCGTTTCTAACGCTGGCTACGAAGCTTCTGTTGTATTAAATAAAGTCGTAGAAGGCAAAGGTAACTTCGGCTTTAACGCTGCGACTGGCGAATACGGCGACATGATGGAAATGGGTATCTTAGATCCAACCAAAGTGACGCGTACTGCGCTACAGCAAGCTGCTTCTGTTGCAAGCATGATGATCACAACAGAATGCATGATCACTGATGCGCCTAAAGAAGAAACTGCTGGTGGCGGTGGTCACGCTGGTATGGGTGGCATGGGCGGTATGGGTGGCATGGATGGCATGATGTAACCTTGTCACAAGCCAAACAAAAAACCCCGCTGCATGCGGGGTTTTTTATGCAATAGAGATTCTATTAACCACATCACGAAAAAAGTCTTTTGACCACAGCAGAACACTGTCTTTGTCTTTTAGAAATGGAATCACATCTTTCTGAGCATTTTCAAAATCTGTTTCCTCTATTTTATTCAAAAGATCAAAATTTTGACTGCTCTTCAGTAAAGTAAAATCAAGATCTTCAGAAAATCTATCCATTCCATACAGTATCCTTAACGCTGTTCCACCATAGAAAGCCGCTTTTTCATAAAACTTTGCTCGCCATAATGCAAGTAGCGCAACCTCCTGAAATATTTCCTTAAGCGCATTGATGTAATCACACAATGCTTTTTCAGGAGAAGCCATCAAAAAATGTGCGTCCTTTGTTTGTTCAATCAGCTCAATACCAACTGACTGCCAATTTTCTAACTAATTCAATATGCATATACAATATATCCAACCAGTATGTCGATTATTATCCGACATACTGGTTATTCTATCAAATTAGGATAAGAAGGGGGGAGCACAGCAAACCCAGCTGGCGCTTACAATCCAAACAGATAGCCGATGCCGTTTACTAAGAAGTACACAGGGGGAGCGATGAGAAAGGTTAATAACCCAGAAAAAAGCAATAAAATCAATATCCAAAAGCTATAAGGCTCGATAAGGCTGAGATAATGCGCAGCACGTGCTGGCAATAAATTGCGTACGATATTGCCTCCATCTAAAGGCGGCAAGGGCAATAGATTCAACACAGCTAATACAACGTTGATCATCACACCCGCACTACCCATATAACTAAGCGGTACACCAAACCAACCATTACCCGCCACCTGAGCAATCAAGCCTATTTTAGCAATCATCGCCCAAAAAAGAGCCATTAAAAGGTTTGAGACTGGCCCTGCTAGGGCAACCAGCGCCAAATCTCTACGCAGATGCCGCAAATTACGAGAGTCGACGATAATGGGTTTTGCCCAACCAAAAATAAAATTCGTCACAGTCAGCATAAACAGAGGGATCAGCACTGTACCAAAAAGATCAATATGCTTCATAGGGTTAGCCGTTAAACGACCCGATAATTTCGCTGTATGATCACCCAGCAGATAGGCAACATAGCCATGCGCAACCTCATGCAACGTCATTGCAAAGATAAGAGGTAACGCCCAAATAGCAATTTTTTGTATCAAATTAAGTTCTAGCATCCGCCCAGTATCCCTGATTTACGTCAGATTCTCAACCGTAAAGCCCAACAGCAGGAAGACTTATTTGACAAGGCCCTGCATAGCAGGAAGAAATTTTAGCTAGCATCAGAGTCTGTTTCCCTTTACGATTGTAAAAATTCTCATTCTTCGTGGGTCACAAGTGTTATTAGCAGGATATAAAATCATCGCAGCGTTGCTCGTTTTTCTAGCAAGCATCGCTGTTATCTATCCTCTTAGGAAAAAGCATGCTTTTAAGCATGCGGAATCTATTGGACTAGGCGAGGCACTGGCCAGTGGCATTTTCTTAGGCGCTGCCTTTTTTCATATGCTGCCAGATGCGATTACACGATTTAATCAAATCGACATACACACAACCTATCCTATCCCTGAAGCGATCTGCGTGTTGGGATTTTTACTGCTTCTCTTTCTTGAACGCCTCTCTTTTATACGCTGCCCCGATCAGCCTCAAAAGTATCTTCCCTACTTGCTCGTGTTCACGCTCATTATCCATGCTTTTACAGAAGGCGCTGCACTTGGCTTAGGCGGGACACTTTCTGAAACTTTAATGTTGTTTATTGCAATCATTGCGCACAAGAGCTCCGAGAGCTTTGCACTCTGTGTTTCATTACTGAGGCACGAACTTTCACTAAACCGCATTACTTCCATTATTATCTTCTTCTCGATCATGACGCCAGCAGGTATTGCGCTTGGTACCGCTATCGATACCTATGCATTGGGGACAAATGGCCAGCTGATTGCCGCAAGTTTTAACGCCTTTGCAGCAGGGACTTTCTTATATATCTCTACACTACATCACGTACACTTTCATAAACACAGCAAAGATCCTCAAAGTATGATGGAGTTCTGCTGCCTAGCACTTGGGTTAGCTGCGATGGCGATGGTGGCTTTGTTGGGGTCGTGAAATTAGCCAGTATGCCGCCTCGTCTTTGCGCGTTCCCACTGTGTCACGAGCTGTATGCATGTTCTTCTCAATGCGTCGTACTTACGCCAGAACCGGACTGACAACGAGTTAGCCTTCCCATGAAATCCCCAGCGATCATCTATATTGATGGGACGAGCGGAGTGTTCTAGCAATGCTGCGCGCGCCTTCGCTTGCGTTTTTCTTAACGCTCCCCAAGAAACAACATATGATGACTTAAAGGAATTGCCCGAATAGAACTCACGACTACGACTCTTCACTCTGTCTTGATAAGAACCATCACGTTCTGCTTTTCTTCGCCTTTCAACACTCGAATGAATAAAAAACATACATGCAAAGATTTTTCGGCATAAAATTCTTAATTCCGCTCCTATAAACAGAGGAGTGGGCGTGCTGTCACGCAGGTTTCGGTTATTAGCAGCTTTTACCCGCTCATCCGTCTCAATTGCCCTGAAAGCACGATAAACCATATCGTACATGTAACGATGACGTAAAACAGGAGGAAGATTATCACTATCATTAGAAGGCTGAAATTCTTCAGCGCTGGCAACATCTCGCTGAGACATATTCATTTGCCCAGCAAAGTACAGCGCCAGCCCGACCGACATGAAAACAGCGGATAGTAGGCTAGTTACGACATTAAATATCAATAAGAATGGGGCGAGTATGACATTTTCCATTGTAATACGTGGCAAGGTATCTCTAAACCCGTTCCTTATCCCCATCGGAATAGCGAACAACAGCAGCGTGGCGCATACCATGGCAATAGCAATAAAACTGGTAATAATCACAAGCGCAGAATAAATGGTATAGAGAAGAGCTCTTGCAGGTGCCAGCAGGAAATACCACTCTTCCTCTTCTCTTTCCCCAAAATTAAGCAGATTCTCGTCTTCTATGAATTCACTACTCATCTCAGCATAGACAGCACCTAAGCCACGGTCTTTTATTCGGCCGATCAATCCACCTCTTAAAGCAGAGCGAATCGCAAGCATCAGGCCTTGTAAAATAAAATAGGGGAGTGAAAAAAGACATCGGCAGACCGCAATAAAAACACCTTTTATTGCACCAACGTTTTCATCTACATCAAAAACATAAGCGCCCCACGTTGCAAAACCAAATAATATCCCCAACGGAAATGCAAATGCGAGACCAGCAAGCTGCGCAATCAGCCAGTTAAAGGACCACACATCTTCAGCTATTTTGTTATCGATGAAAAACGCTGTTCTTGATAATAGACTTCTTTCGTGTGCTGTTGCTGGCATACTATTCATTCCTTTGAAAGCTAAAATGTAAAAATCCACTCATGAAAACATACACTCAACGCGACTGCGCATACTTCCTCATCCGCGTAGTCGAGCATGCCCGGCAAGACCGAGCCGCGACCGTGAGG
>DATLOT010000041.1:0-110480 GCA_035536095.1 Gammaproteobacteria bacterium
TTAGCTGAAATTTCTTACTTTATGATATTAAGTGGTTAAAATGTTGCACTGTTATACACCATCTTTTATCAGATTCATGTGACGCTCCCTCACGGTCGCGGCTCGGTAACGTCATTTCCGATTTATTCAACAAAGCCCCCTTTGGGAGAAGGTGCCCGACAGGGCGGATGAGGGATATCAACCTGTAATAAAACCCCCCACCATCTCAACCATAAACTCAAAATCTGGGTTATAGGTCAACTCTTGTTTTTTATCCCTTAACAAACGGCACTTCCACAATAGGCTATACCAATCAATTTGTATCTGATTATACGCACCGTAAACACAGCCTTTATTGGCCAACAGTGAGGCATGAGGATACGCACCCTGCTGCCCATAGTAGGCGTTACTTGGTGAAAAAGTAATCCCAATATGCGATAAATTTTCAATGTGCAATTCAGGGTGCTGCGAGGGGCGTATCACAATTCTGTTATCTGTATAGACTGATTCTTGCGTGGTATACAGTAAAAGCCGGTGGCGCGGATCTTTACAGCGTGAAAAGAATGTCACAGCGCTTTGGCTAGAAATAGTTTCATCATCTTGGCTGGTCACCATCAACATTGGGCAGTGCAGTGAATGTTTTTTTCTTAATTTTCTCACTTTTTTGATAAGGTGTTTGACTTGTGCAATTGCATTAAAGCAAATAGAACTGTATTTAACGTCATTCTCTTCTTTGGTTTGATACAACCATTCGTGCTTCTTATTGTACCGTTTCATGAGTTTATGCCACGCTACAACAAGATTAACGGGTGCCTTGAGTTTGACAGCTGGCGCTATCACTATGATTCCATTAATGTTTTTATCTATTAGTGCCTCTTGAATGGAGAGAGCCGCACCCGTTGAATAGCCGATGAGGTACACTTGTTCGACTTCTTGTTGTAAAGAAGCGATGCCGTAGCGTACGGTGGCTGTCCAGTCTTGGTGAGAGACATGGAGCAGGTCCTCGGGCTGTGTGCCGTGCCCTGGTAGCAGCACTGCCCGGCAGAGTATGCCCTTTGCTTGCAGCTGCTCTGCGATATCCCGCATCGAAAAGGGGCTGTCTAGGAGGCCGTGAATAAGCAGCACGCCGTATTTGAGGCGTCCGTTTTGCTGAATAGGTTGTGGTGGATATAGCTCAAAGGGGCTGTTTGCCGCCAGAATACGCTGTTGCTCGTCATGGCTAAGGTGATGTAGGGTTTTTCGCTTGGCCAGTATCATGGCCTGGGTGCGGCGTATATACTCAGAAAAGGGTGTATTGCCATCAAAAACGGGCTGCTTTAGGGTTGACTCTGGGTTGGGTACTGATATATTAGCTGTCATCTTGTTACTTTATACGAGAACGAAGACTGTTTCCATGCTCAAAAAACTTTTCAATTATGTTTTGTTATCTTTGCCGGTGCAAGCCTTTGCGGCTGCGCCTACTCAGGACAGTGGGTTGGGTGAAGTGGCTTCTAATCTGATGGAGCCGGTGGGTGTTTTTTCTAATTTTTTGGGGACGGCGTGCCTTTTTTTCGGTGGTTGTTTTCTTTTTGCGGCGTTGATTAAGTATATTGAGCATCGCCGCAGTCCCTTAATGGTTACGTTCAGCACGGTTGTGTTTTTGCTGATAGCGGGTATTATTTTTATCTTGCTGCCGTTTGCTTACCTCATTACGGGGGAAGGCGTGCCTTATTTTCTGTTTAGAAAATAGGGATGTGATGATTTGATTGCTGTAACAATTCACCTCTAGGGAGAAGGCATGCGAAACAAGGCTTATCAGTTATTCTCAACATTATTATGCCTGTTATTAACAGGCTGTGTTGATAAAACGTCTTATACTTATTTAGTGCAGCATCCGCGTTTCCTAAAGGAGCAAGGGGTGTTATGTGAAACCGTTTCCCCGCAAACGGCCTATTGTAAGACGGTGCTCGAAGCGAGTGTGTATGTTTCTGGTTTATTTGAGGCTGCGGAGCAAGATCCGGAGCGCTTTGGTGAGCGCATTATGCAGGTGGAGGGTGCGGTTGTGCAGGCCAAGGAAAAGTACGAGTTTGCGAAAGCGGAAGACAGTAAGGCGCAGCGTAGCGAAAGTGCATCAACAGCTGACGCTAAGAAAAAATACGATGATCTACATCTTGAGATGCAGACCCTGCTTGCTGTTGTTGGCATGAACGGGCCGGAGTAGCGATTTTAACGATGACTTTTCAGATCCGTATCCTTGCTAATTTGCGTGGTAGGTTCGGATCCCTCTTTAAAGAGGCTGGCAGTAGTTGGTGGAGCTAACTGGGGTTGCGGTTGCAACAACAATTGAATACTTTCATTTGATAATTTGCCTGATTTAGCAAGAAAAACAAATCTATCTTTTAGTTCAGTCAGGCGATCTGCGTTTATCACAAGTGCTTGACGATTCTCAGGTGTTAATAGCTTCTTTCCATGCAAGATGACAAAAAATTCAGATAGAATGTCAGCATTTTTTTTATTCTCAACCATGATTGTGCGATTTTCAGGTGTTAGTAAACCTGAAGCGTTTAATCCATAAAATGTTTTTGATAATTTATCTCCATCATGCATATTTTCAACGAGTGCGATAATATTTTCTTTTGTTATCAAATTGCTGCCATAATGTCGAAGATTATCAATTGATAGTCCTAATAAACTCACATCCTCTATATTCTCAGTGAGAATCTTGATGCGCGCTGGTGTGGATCCTTCTAATTTCTCTAAAAGAGAAATTATTCTCATGAGCGATCCAATATTCTTCCTGTTGCTAAGAATCATAGCATTATTTTCGAAAATTTGTCTTTCCTTTAAAAACATTATTGTTTCAGCATCTAGAAAGTAACTAAAATCATGGTGAAAGAATCTTTTCTCTGAGCTATCACTCTGAATAATATAATCAAATGTGCTTTGGTCTAAAAGATTTCTATCGTCTAATAAGTTGAAGCATTTTTCGTTATGACCAATATCCGCTAAGTTTCCGCGAAGTTTTTTAATGTTTTCAGGTGTGAGCAAGTTGTTTTTTAACAGTGATAAAATCAGGATATGAGATCCAAAGCGAAATCCTTTTCTCTCTTGAATGTCTGATGTTTCTAAAAGAATCGTTAATTGTAGTGTTTCTGGCGTCAATAGTTCTGATGATTCTAATTTTTGTATTTCTTTTGATAAGAAATACGATTCCGTTACTCCGCACCTGGTGATTAAATCCACGTTATCTGCCGTAACAAGTTTTTGTCTTTCCATGTAGGAAAGGTATACTGCTAATTGTTTTGCAATGTCAGGGTGTGAGAAAAGTATTTCTCTATTTCTTGGCGTTGATGCTTTTCTTTCTTCCAACTCAACCAGTCCGTCAGACAGGAGCATTGCTGACCCTGGTTTTCTAAAAATAGCTTCTATGATTTCATCTGATAGTAATCCTTTATTTTTTAAATTAATAATAGACTTGTTTATGTCGCTTAAATTCTCAATGATATGTTTCCTAGACTCTGCATGAAGGATATTCATGAGTATGGATTTACTTTTTATCTTCTCTTCTTCAAGAAAGGAAAGTATATTTATGATTCCTTTATCCAGGTGAGATACCAGTTGCATGACGTTTTCTTTGCTCCCTAATAATTCTTTCCAATTCGGAGATGTTTCGCTGATGAATAATTTCTCTACTTTTTTGAAAAAATTTTCTGAAGTTATCTCTAATTGTAATAGTGTTTCAACTTCTTCTTGGTCAAGGCATTTATTTTTAAGCGCTATCCATTTTTCAAGTAATTTTGATTTGTCTATTGCATCTATATTAGGTCGAAAAAATAGTGATTCGCTGCGCGGCACACCAAAAATAATAACACGATAGACATCATCCAAAATTGAAGATAATTTTTCTTTCGGGGTGTCGTCAAAAAAAATTCCCATCTTTCCATGAATTTCTGCGCTAACTAGGGGTGTAATAACGTGAATTAATTCTTCATTTGAAATATCATGATTTAATTTTTTTTGATGCGTTACATGCTTATGAACGATATGAAAAATTTTTTCCTCAATGGAGGAAAATTTTTGTCTTTGTTCATCTGTTAATTGTTTTTGGTCATAAACATGGAAATTTGCTGTCTGCATATAAAGTGCTCTTTCTAGGGAGTTCAAATAATATCGATCACAAGTCAATACTCCTCCCCATCGTGCACGTTCTTCAGCAGGTACATCCGGAGAGAATGCGCCTCCCACTTTATCAATCAGTGTAACTGGCTTTTCTGTAAAATCGATTTTTTCTTTATTCCAACCATATGTGAGCTCATTAATAATAAATCCCTCAATTTCAGGATTATCCCTGCAATATATCTCGCCAGAATAATGCATCAGTGCATTAATGATTGTTCTCCTCGCTTCTTCATTTGCACCATATTTTGCTTTTATCTCAATAAAATTTCCGACAAGATGAATATCATTATTTTTATCAGTGGCCAAATAAAGCCAAGTGAGGGCGATAGGTTTTTTTGTCTCTAAATCAACAACAACATGAAACAGCATGGCATCATCCATAATCCTCTGGATAATGGCAGGAAATTTGGAACTGCCAACTGCAAGGCAGCAATCTACTTCATTGCCTAAAAACAACGTGCTTGCTTTTTCCTTATCCCATTGTTCAATACGAAAATGTGCAGGTTTTCTAATTGCTGATTTTGGTATATCGGAAGAAATTTTTTCCTGTTCAGAGAATTTTTCAAATTGTTCTGTAAATTTTTTTGAAATATCTAGAAATTCATGACATGCTTCATTTTCTTTTATTGCTTCATTATTTCCTAATGCATTAATATTTTTTTTGATAGATTTTAAAATTCCTAGGTTAGGTTCCGCATAATATTTTTTTGTGTCAGTTTCCAATAATGTCTCTATTCTCTTTATCAAGCTATTAAATTGAGATTTTTGTTTTTTGTCATAGGTGCTTTCTTCTGCTGTTCTTGCTTTTGCAAGAAGGTCTGGTAATACTTCATGTAAATATTGTGCTGCTTGTAAACGGTCATATGTAGTTTCATATCCTGAAGGAATATAGGAAAACTCGTAAGTTTTTGTGTACTGTAATGCTAGCTCCGGATTGATTTTTTTATTGGTTAAAATAGCTCTTATATTCGCATTATGTGCTGCCAGTGCTGCGCCGGAATCCGATGTTTGATGTACGTCATGTAGGAAAGCATCAATTGATTCCTCGGTTAAATAACGATTAATCAGCTCTACCAATATAGCGGCGTGTGGATCTGAATCGAGCATTGATATTCTTTCGAGAGCAAGTGCTGAAAATTGATCAAATGGGATCACTTTAAATAGGTTTCGCTTGTCAATTCGATTACGCGCCTCCGGACTTAAATGTAACGCATCATATATCAAATTCAATAAAGCATCATTAATGGATTCAGAAAATTTCTTTACATTGCCAGAGCAGGATCGTTGTATTTCCTCTAATTTAGCAGCATATTTTCCAAAAAAAGATTTATCATGTTCGGCATGCTGGTCCATCTTTTCTAATTGTATTTGTACTGAAATGCCGGTCAGAATATTTTTCCAATTTGCAAGACCCTCTTTTGTCATTATCTGATGGTGATTTTCTTCAAAAAACTCTTTTAAAAACAGGAGAATTTCACTTGGAAATTTTTTCGGCATCCCATCCAATAATCGTTCCAGAGGCAGAACCGTTTGAGCTAATTGATCGCTCATCCATTTAAATGCAGGTTTACCCATCATCTGAGCCAGTAATAATATTTTCACTACATGATCCAGAAAAAATTGCTCGGGGTCTCTTCTTTGGAATTCATCAAAATGTGCATTATTAATTTTTTCAAATTTATTTTTAACTTGATTAAATAAGTCTACATATTCCATTTTTTCATGACATAGTGTACGAAGCAGATATGAAAGATCATTTTTGAATTCGATATCGTCACTCCAGTATATTACTTGATTCACAAGAAACCGTTGGTTCTCACTACCATTCAACTCAACGCCGCCGCCAGGCTCTAAGTGTGTTATTTTCCCTGAAAGAAGATGTGCTCTTCCTTGAAGGTCTATCACACAAACAGAAACATGGGCATCTTCTGGTAGTTGCCTTAACATTTCCTCCGTAGGCTCCTCGTGTCTTGCTCGCATATTGCCCCCATCTTTTTTTATAAGTTATGAGACGATCGCTGAACCACGCACTCCTGGTTTTATTTGATTATATTTATTGTTATTGATCCATTATAAACCATTATAGGGTAATTTTTATTAAAATATCATTATATGTATATATAAAACACATCTAGAGTGTAACTTGTTGAATGGATTACGCTAAATTCATGGGTATATTTGGATAAGTTTTCGCCAAGCTGCTAAATCTCTATTTTGGAAGGGACTCAGTGTAACCAAGCCGCGACCGTGAGGGAGCGTTACATGAATCTGATAAAAGATAGTGCAATGAGATTTTATGTCGTCGATAAATTATAAAGCGTCTTTCAGCTTAGCTATCATATCTTGAGATAAGCCTGTGAACTCACTAATTTCATGAATTGGTTTGCTAGCCTTTAGCATTTTGATGGCTATTCTCTCAATGCCTTTTTGCTCTCCCTCAACCAATCCTTCAGCTTTCCCTTCAGCTTTCCCTTCGGCGTATTTGCCTGAGATAAGTGTTTTTTCTCGACTCACTTGATCCCAGTAACTTTCATAAAGACTAAGTTCACCTGGCGTATAAGCAGACTCTTCGGCAAATGTCACAGCTTGTGCTATTTCTGGCACTTCAAGAAGATCACTGGAAACCGTTTTTGTTTTTTCATCAATTTCTCGTAGAAATCGTAACCATAATAACCGAAGCTTTTTTTCTTGAGAAGATTGAACAGGGAATTTAGGTAACTCAATAAAGACAAGTTGTAAATGTTCAATCACATCACTATGGTTGCTATCCCCTTTTTTCACCATTTGATAGTGATGATACCAATCTGGTGTTGTTCTTTCATAGATCTCAGCAACGATGCCTAAACCGTAAACCGGTTGAAGAAATCGATATTCCTCGCCTTTTTCCAATTGCTTGACAAACGCTTGTGTTGCGCCAAATAGTAATCGTTGCTTGAAATGGTCTGTCCAACTCATCTGCATTTCAACAATAAATATTCGTCCTTGTGCATCCGTACATTTCACATCAGCGATGGTGTGCTTAAATTCAGGAATTGCTGGTACTTGCTCATTTGGCAAATAACTCAATTCGACAATAGCACCATCAGCAGGCAGTGGAAGCAGTGCATTTAAAAAACTAATTAATAGTTTTGGATGATCACCAAATATTTTTTTAAAAACCACATCCGCTTTTGGGTCGAGATACCGTGACATAATGTTTCACCTTTGAGAATGCCACTAGTATCTCTTGTTTGGCAGCATCAATCAATCCTTCGGCAAAAAGGATTCATGTCGCTAGTCTGGTTTTGAAGTTGCTAATAAGGTGCATCTTTTTTGTACTTCAATAAAAAATAATTATTATTAATCAATACGATGCATGGGTCCGATCCGGGAAGCCGAACCACGCAACCGAGCCGCGACCGGCAGGGAGTCACATGACTAGCAAGCGTCACTGTTATTGAGCGGTGGCACCTGTTAGTCATGCGACGCTCCCTGCCGGTCGCGGCTCGGTAACGCCATCTCCGATTTATTCAACAAAGCCCCCGAAGGGAGAAGATATGCGAAGTTTGGCTTTAGAGATGAGTACCTATAATGTGGTAGTACGGTTCTACTTCTCATCCTCCCAGCTTAACGCGCCGCCGGTTTGATATTCTGTTACGCGTGTTTCAAAGAAGTTTTTCTCTTTCTTCAGATCAATCATTTCACTCATCCACGGAAAGGGGTTTGTGGTGCCCGGATATTGTTGGTCTAATCCGATTTGTGAACAGCGACGGTTTGCAATAAATTGCAAATAATCCCTAAACATCTCTGCATTCAGTCCCAAAATACCACGTGGCATGGTGTCCACCGCATAAGCGTATTCTAACTCCACACCTTCTTTGATCATGTTAATCGCTTCTTGCTTGAAAGCAGGTGTCCAAAGATGCGGGTTCTCAATTTTAATTTGATTAATCACGTCAATACCAAAATTAAGATGCATGGATTCATCACGTAAAATATATTGGAATTGCTCCGCTGTCCCCGTCATTTTATTGCGACGTCCCATCGAGAGTATTTGAGTAAAGCCAACATAAAAGAAAATGCCTTCAAAAATCACATAAAAAGCAATTAAATCTCTTAAGAGACGCTGATCTGTTTCAGGTGTGCCTGTTTGAAAGGTGGGGTCGCTTAAACTTTGCGTATATTTTAATGACCACACGGCTTTGCGTGAAACAGAAGGTACTTCGCGATACATATTAAATACTTCTGCTTCGTCCATCCCTAAACTTTCAATCACATACTGGTAAGCATGCGTATGTAACGCTTCTTCAAACGCTTGTCGTAATAAATATTGTCTGCACTCTGGATTCGTAATTAAACGATACACAGCTAATACCAGATTATTTGCAACCAAGGAATCTGCTGTGGAGAAAAACCCTAAATTACGTTGTATAATCAATCGCTCATCTGCTGTCAGACCATTAGGGTCTTTCCATAAAGCAACGTCAGCGGACATATTAATTTCATTAGGCATCCAGTGATTAGCGCAAGCATCCAGATATTTTTGCCAAGCCCATTTGTATTTAAAGGGTACCAGTTGGTTCAGATCCGCGTGGCAGTTTATAATTTGCTTATCATCAACCCGTATGCGAGCTGCACCCATTTCTGGTAATTCAAGACCTGTGATACTGACTGGGCCTGCTATGCTTGCTGCCATGATTATTCTCCCTCTTTAAAATGTTATTGACACGCTTCACAGGTTGGATCTGTGATTAAGCATGCTTTGGGTTCGGCGTTATTGGAAACAGCATTCAATGCGCGATCATCCACGGTCGCTTTCTCTGTGTTTGTTGCGCCCATACTACGCAAATAATAAGTTGTTTTTAAGCCGCGCACCCAGGCATGGCGATACAACTCATCCATTTTCTTGCCAGAAGGCTGCGCCATATACAAGTTAAGCGATTGCGCCTGGTCAATCCATTTTTGTCGTCTCGATCCTGCTTCAACTAACCAAATAGGATCGATTTCAAAAGCCGTTGCATAAATTTTCTTGATTGTTTCTGGGACACGATTAATTTTAGCAACACTGCCATTATAATATTTTAAATCATTGATCATTACCTCGTCCCACAGACCGGCTTGTTTCAAGTCGTTGACTAAATAAGGGTTGATGATCGTGAATTCACCAGAAAGGTTCGATTTCACAAATAAATTTTGATAAGTCGGCTCAATGGATTGCGATACACCACAAATATTGGAGATCGTCGCAGTCGGTGCAATGGCCATCACGTTAGAATTGCGCATACCCACTTTCTTCACGCGCGTACGTAATGTCTGCCAATCTAATGTTTGACTTTGATCCATCTCTAAATTGTCTGATCGCTCTTTTTTCAGCAAGGCAATAGAATCAATAGGTAAGATACCTTGACTCCAGAGCGAGCCTTCATAAGAAGAATAGGTGCCACGCTCTTCTGCTAAATCAGCAGAGGCGGAAATGGCATAGTAACTAATCAGTTCCATCGACGTATCTGCAAAACGAACAGCCTCGTCAGAAGAATAGGGGATACGCAATTTGTATAAAGCATCTTGGAATCCCATTAAACCCATTCCAACGGGGCGATGTTTGAAATTAGAGTTTTTTGCCTCTGGTACGGAGTAGTAATTAATGTCAATCACATTATCTAACATGCGCAGCGCAGTTTTAACGGTGCGTTGTAATTTTTCTTTATCTAATCCTTGCTCCGTCATGTGGGCAATTAAATTAATACTACCCAAATTACAAACAGCAATTTCTTCTGCGGAAGTGTTAAGCGTGATTTCTGTGCACAGGTTAGAACTATGTATCACACCAGTATGTTGCTGAGGAGAACGTATATTGCAAGCATCTTTAAAGGTAAGCCAAGGGTGACCCGTTTCAAACAACATTGTGAGCATTTTTCGCCACAATGAAACAGCAGAGATTTTTTTAACATTCTTAATTTCGCCGCGCGCTGCTTTTTCTTCATAAGCAATATAGGCTTTCTCAAAGGCGCGACCATACAGATCGTGCAAGTCTGGTGTATCATTCGGTGAAAAGAGCGTCCAGTCCTTGTTCTGTCCAACGCGTTGCATAAACAAATCGGGTATCCAGTTTGCTGTATTCATATCGTGCGTACGTCGTCGCTCATCACCTGTGTTTTTACGTAAATCTAAAAATTCTTCAATATCTTTATGCCACGTTTCCAGATAGGCACAAACAGCGCCTTTGCGTTTGCCGCCTTGGTTAACAGCAATCGCCGTTGCATTGGCAACATTTAAGAATGGAATAACCCCAGAGGATTTACCGTTGGTTCCTTTAATGCGTGCACCCATTGCCCGCACATTCGTCCAATCATTGCCTAAACCTCCCGCATATTTCGAGAGCAACGCATTGTCTTTGAGCGATTCATAAATGCCATCTAAATCATCAGGTACTGTCGTCAAGTAACAGCTGGAAAGCTGAGAACGTGGTGTACCCGCATTAAATAGGGTAGGTGTTGAACTCATAAAATCAAACGAAGACAATACGTGGTAAAACTCAATGGCGCGTTTTTCTTTTTCGGATTCTTGCAGCGCAAGCCCCATCGCAACGCGCATGAAAAACATCTGCGGTAACTCAAAGCGAATATCTTCATAATGAATAAAGTAACGGTCATAGAGTGTCTGCAATCCAATATAGGTGAACTGTAAGTCACGCTCAGGGCGGATGGCTGCACAGAGCCGGTCTAAGTCGAAGTCTTGTAAGCGGGGGTCTAGTAACTCATGTTTAATGCCCGTTGCTAAATAGGCTTTCATATAGGCAGGATAAAGTTGCTGCATTTCGCTGGCCGTTGCGCTGGCCTGTAGCCCCAAAAAGCTCAGTGCTTCACCACGTAAGCTGTCTAGTAATAAACGTGCCGCAACGTAAGTGTAGTTAGGCTCTTCTTCAATGAGTGTGCGCGCCGACATCACCAGCGCTTTGTCGACTTCACCCACAGGTACTTTATCAAACAGGTTTCGTTTTACATCGTCGATAATATACTGTGAATCAACATTATCGAGCTGCGCACAGGCCTGCTTCACCTGGGCTTGCAAGTTTGCCATATTCAGTGGGATCACCTTGCCATCTGATAATGTGACGTGTAGCCCAGAAGTATTGATGCTTTGTACAGTCTGATGTCCTTGTTGCTCTTCACGTGCGCGTCTACGCTCTTCTCGGTAGAGCAGATAGGCTTTTGCAACACCGTATTCCTCAGCGCGCATCAGCGCGAGTTCTACTTGGTCTTGGATCTCTTCTAACCCAATGGTGCCACCGCTTTGAAAGTTCCTCATGAAGGATTCTGTAATTTTTTTGGTCAAATCTGATACTTTTTCGTGTATACGATTAGAATGAGACGCTGACTCGCCTTCGATGGCCAAAAACGCCTTGGTGAGCGCGAGCGTGATCTTGTCGCCATCGAATGGCACAACGGTACCATCGCGCCGAATGACGTTCAGTAAGCCTGGGGCAATATAATGCGGTTCAAGGGCGGCCAGGGTAGGTGATGTGGATTTGTTATCCATGCTCATGCTTACTTTCTCCATCGTATCATAATCAAACAATTCAATTCAGTACGGCAACATTAAAGGCAGGGTTGTGGTTTGCTGGTTAAAAAACCACTACATGTAGTTGTTTTTCCGTCCTTTAGTAACCAAGATAAGATATCTTGATGGAGATAGCAAGGGGTTTGAGAAAGGAATTTTATCTCCTCCGAATGAGCACCAAAGGTTTGGGTTTTGGGACAGATTTAGGCGAATTTTTATGCGGGTGCAGATACGCGTACCCTTACCCTCGGCGTTTGTACTACCGTTACTGCTGTCTTGACTGTCTTATCTTGCGTTCTTATTGTCTTGAAGAGCCTGTTGATCTTGCTAGGCGGAACAGGTTGCTTGCTTTTTTGCCATTGATTTGCTCTTTGTCTCAGTGCGTCACCGGGAGCCATTGCCTTACGTTGTAAGCCAAGTACAGCTACTACCGTTGCCGCAAAAGAGGAACTTGGTTTCTGCTGAGGACTTTTCTTGGGTTCTCTTGCTTTGTTGAACTCTTTATATTGATCCGAAAGGAATCCTTTGGTTTTTTTGTAACAAAGTCTTCCTAAACCTGTAAACACGCTTGCAAAAACCAGCGCAAGAATGGCGCCAACCGTAAAGGCAACGCTGCCAACAGGGTTTGTTAGTACAAGGCACATGCCAGCGAAGGTCAGTGTGGCGCAGGCAGAAACATATACCCACTCTGAAAAAAGCTCGTTGGCCTTCTTGGCTGCTTTTGCACGGAGATCTTTTAATGCCTCGATATATTGCGTATCCTGTGCTGATGCTGGTTTTTCTTCCTCTGTTTCTATTGCTCTGTCAATAACCTTTTTCAATCGAGCGTAAGACATATAGGCATCAAAATTTTTGCCTACGTCTATACACCAGTCGGAAAAGAACATGGCGCCGTTAAGTAAGATAAGCCCCAGACCAACCATAGCGCCGGCAGCGACGATGAATGTGATCAAGTTGGTTATAAAAGTAATAAGGGCATTCCATAGGCGATAAGAGCGGTAATTACCATAGATGTTCTGCTTCCACAAAGCTCTCTTGAATCTTTTCCATGGAGAAGGCACTTTTTCATCGTGTTTTACGGTGTGCTTAATCAATAAAGCAACATCAAGTAATAATTCAAAAATGTTAGATAACATTAAGATATTAAAGATTAATATTGCAGTTGGTGATTTCAGAAACCCATGTTTCAAGCTATTAAAAACACGACGGACGCGTACTATTGCTAAACGCACCTGCACAAACCGAAGTTGCGCGTGAGGAACATATGCTGTCTTAAACTTACTGGTAGGATCTGTGAAGTGGTAAGGATTGGTACTGCGTCTCTGCTTATTCCTCTTCAAATTGTCTAAGGCTGCTTTTTGATCTGGGGATAAGTGGTAGTATTGGGTATTGAGATAATCTATTACACCCGCTATTTCTTTTTCCAAGGCCTGTAGTTTTTTGTTATGAGCGCGCGCTATCCATTGATCCGGGGCGGTCCCTTCTTCACCTTCAGCAAAGGTTTTGACAAGTGCTTGTTGTATATTCGCTCTGCCATTTAGCAAGAAGAGACTTCTGAGTGCATTTTCTGGATTTCTCTTATCGACATCAAAGGAGAGTGCAGACAAGGCAATCCTAGCTTGCGTACCACCAACGACCATCTCTAATTTCTGTGAAAGCTGCACACCAGCCATAGTTTCTTCTCATAAGTTGTTACCTAGAGGCATTTTAAAGTAGGATTCTTAAGAAATCCTTAAATCAAGCAAAAAAATGATAAATAAAAACAGCTTAAGGGGTTGATCAGATTAAAATTGACATAAGTTTAACTTGTCCATAGTATGGGCGCATGTCTGTTAATATACCTGAATACATAGACCCTGTTAGGTTTTCTGATCAAAATTTAACCTTAGAGGGCGACTTATCAATGGCGAATTTGCCCCGGCTCGCCGGTTGTGCTAATGTGCTACCTTCTGATCAGCCCATTCACGTGGTGCTGACTTTCGGAAAGGATCAACAAGGTATTGTTTTTGTGGAGGGTGCCGTAGAGGCGACCATTCATTTACAATGTCAGCGTTGCATGGATCCCTTTGTTTATGCTATTCATTCGCACTTCAGGTTGGGTGTGGTGAATTCATTGGATGAGGCCGGTGCGTTGCCAGCTTCTTATGAACCGGTGCTCACGGTAGCATCCCGTCGTTTAGCATTACGGGAAGCCGTTGAGGATGAGCTCATGTTGAAGTTGCCGATTATCGCAAGGCACGCATTGGAAGAGTGTAAAGTGAATGCGTCACAGATGAGTTCGCTTAACGAGCAGAAGGAAAAGAAAAATCCTTTTCAGGTATTGGTGTCATTAAAAGACCGCAAGCAGTAATCTGCGGGTCTTGTTATTTTTTAGAGTGAGGAGTTATTTATGGCCGTTCAAAAAAGTCGTGTTACCCGTTCCAGACGTGGTATGCGTCGTTCACATGATGGATTAACAACTACTGCGTTATCCAATGATTCTACAACAGGTAAGACGCACCGTCGACACCACGTAGCAGAAGATGGCTACTACAGGGGTCGCCAAGTTGTTGCGCAGCCTGTTAAAAAAGATGCAGACGAAGAGTAATCAGTTTGACGGCAGGAAGGACAGTTGTTGCAATTGATGCGATGGGCGGTGATCACGGTCCTGCTGTGACTGTGCCTGCAGCTTTGTTAGCTTTAGCTAAACACCCCTCTCTTGGCTTGATTTTGGTTGGCGATGAAGCTGTGCTTTCTCAAGTAATAGCATCACATTGCAAGGAAGGGATGTGGGCTGATCGCCTAAGCATCCGTCACGCCTCTCAGCGTGTAGAAATGGACGAGCAACCTGCTTCAGCGCTTCGTTTGAAAAAGGACTCTTCCATGCGTGTTTCTATTAATCTCGTTAAATCGGGAGAAGCACATGCTTGTGTGAGCGCGGGGAACACAGGTGCTTTGATGGCAACTGCTCGGTTTGTCTTAAAAACCCTGCCTGGTGTGGACCGTCCTGCTATTATCTCTACTTTCCCAACGGCTAATCCTCAGAAGAACATGCGCATGCTGGATTTGGGTGCGAATGTTGATTCTCGCGCAGAGGACTTAGTTCAGTTTGCTGTGATGGGCTCTGTGCTGGCCTCTGCTGTTGATAATATCTCTAACCCAAGCGTTTATTTGCTCAATATTGGTGAAGAAGATATTAAAGGCAATGAGCAAGTAAAACAGACAGCACAGCTCTTATCCCAGCTGAAACGGATTCACTACGCAGGCTATATTGAGGCAGATGCCATTTATCGTGGGGAGGCGGATGTGGTTGTGTGTGATGGCTTTGTGGGGAATGTTGCACTTAAAACCAGCGAAGGCGTGGCCATTTTTATTGGTCGTATGATTAAAGAAGCCTTTATGCGTAATTTATTCACCCGCTTAGTTGGGCTGCTTGTGAAACCCATTTTAAAATCTTTTACAAAACGCATTGACCCTGCGCGCTATAATGGCGCCAGTTTTATTGGCTTGCAGGGTGTGGTGATCAAAAGTCACGGCGGTGCTTCTGTCCTGGGATTTTCAAGAGCAATTGAAGAAGCGAAGGTGAGTGCTGAAAAGAATGTGCCGGACCGCATTAGGCACGAAGTGGAGCAATTATTGAATGGTGTATAGTCGAATTCTAGGAACAGGAAGCTACCTGCCGGATAAGGTGCTCACAAATTATGATTTGGAGAAAATGGTAGAAACGTCGCATGACTGGATTGTGGAACGTTCAGGCATTGTAGAGCGACGTATTGCAGCAGAACACGAAGATGCAACCTCTATGGCAGAGGCAGCGGCGCGGGCAGCACTAGCAGCGGCTAATCTCCGTCCTGGTGATATTGATATGATTATCGTCACCTCTACCACGCCACCCATGGTTTTTCCCAGTATCGCTTGTTTATTGCAGGAACGGTTAGGAATAGCGGGTTGTCCTGCATTCGATTTGAATGCAACGGCTTGCGCAGGGTTTATGTATGGCGTGAGTATTGCAGATCAGTATATTCGCACCGGGTATTGTCGCAACATATTGGTCATTGGTAGTGAAGTGATGTCGCGCGTTGTGGACTGGACAGATCGTGCAACGTGTGTCTTATTCGGAGATGGCGCGGGGGCGATGGTATTAGGCGCTGGTAGTGAACCTGGTATTTTATCAACACATTTACATGCAGATGGTACGCATAAAGATGTGCTCTACTTAACAGCGCCAAATAGGCAATCTGAGCAGTGGGAAACCATGAAAATGACAGGTAACCAGCTCTTTAAACTGGCAGTGCTCAAGCTGGGTGAGTTATTTGATGAAACCTTAGCAGCGCATCAGATGGCAAAATCAGAAGTAGACTGGCTGATTCCCCATCAAGCGAATATTCGGATTATACAATCAATGGCGAAGAAGCTGGATTTGCCAATGGAGCGGGTGGCGATTACGCTAGATACGCAAGGCAATACCTCCAGTGCTTCCATTCCCTTAGCCTTAGATAAAGCAATACGCGATGGTCGTATACAGCGCGGACAGATGCTGATGATGGAAGGTTTTGGCGGTGGATTGGCGTGGGGATCGGCACTTGTTAAATATTAGAGGTTAAAAAAAATGAGTCATCAATTTGCTGTTGTATTCCCTGGGCAGGGTTCGCAGATGGTCGGTATGTTGAGCGATGTGGCTGCGCAATATACAGAAGTGCAGCAAACCTTTGAAGAAGCATCAATGATTTTTGGTGAAGATTTGTGGAAGATCAGTCAGCATGGTCCAGCAGAACAGCTGGATAAAACAACCTACACGCAGCCAATATTGCTAGCAGCGTCTGTTGCTGTATGGCGTATCTTAGCGCCCAGAATGGCGGCTAAGCCAGCTTGTATGGCAGGCCACAGTTTGGGTGAGTATACCGCGCTGGTTTGTGCAGAAGCCCTTCCTTTTGCTGATGCGGTTGCCTTGGTAGCAACACGTGCCCGTGCTATGCAGGCGGCTGTGTTGCCCGATGTTGGTGCAATGGGTGCGATTATTGGCTTGGAAGATGTGGATGTAAAAGCAATCTGTGAGGCTGTCTCATCGACAGCAGAACTGGTTTCGCCCGCTAATTTTAATAGCATTGGGCAAGTTGTTGTTGCTGGGCATCGTGCTGCTGTATTGGCAGCGCTGTCTCTTGCGAAGGAAAAAGGATCTAAAATAGCGACTTTAATTCCCGTGAGTGTGCCTTCGCATTGTGAATTGATGCGCCCTGCTGCGTCGCAGTTGGCAGCAGCATTAGCAGGCGTTTCTTTTGCAAAAACCAGTATACCTGTTATTAATAATGTTAATGTTATTCAATATACTAGCGCAGAATCATTATGTGAAGGATTAACAAAGCAATTGTATTTGCCCGTACGTTGGGTAGAGACCATCCAAAAAATGATTGAGATGGGGGTGACTCAGATTATCGAATGCGGCCCTGGCAAAGTGCTAACGGGACTGAATAAACGAATAGACAACACCTTGGCATTACTGTCAACGTCCGACATCAAACAGATTGAAGCTGTTCTTCATCAAGTTGTTACCTAAGGATAATGAAAATGGAACATACAGGTCGAGTTGCACTTATTACAGGCGCGAGCCGTGGCATTGGTCAGGCTATTTTGCTGGCCTTAGGGCGAGAAGGCGCTACTGTAATCGGAACAGCAACCACACAAGCGGGTGCCGATAAAATCACTGCGCAACTAGCAGCTGAAGGTCTGCAAGGTGAGGGTATGGTGCTTGATGTCGCAGCGCCTGCTTCGATTGAAGCGCTGATGGAAGCGGTGAAGGCGCGTTATACGGCTGTTAACATACTCGTGAATAATGCAGCGATCACACAGGACAATCTTTTCCTTCGTATGAAAGAAGAAGAGTGGTTTTCTGTGATAGAAACAAACCTCAATGCTGTCTTTAAAATTGCAAAAAGTTGCATTAAAGATATGCTAAAAGCCAGATGGGGCCGCATTATCAATATTGGCTCTGTCGTGGGTTCCACAGGCAATCCAGGCCAGGTAAATTATTGTGCAAGCAAGGCAGGCATCTTGGGCTTGAGTAAAGCGCTGGCGCTGGAAGTCGGATCACGGCATATTACTGTGAATACGGTCGCACCAGGCTTTATTGAAACAGACATGACGCGTGCGTTAACAGAGGAACAACGAGAAGCGATCTTTCAGCGCATTCCTATGCAGCGCCTCGGTACAGTAGAGGATATTGCGGCGGCTGTTGTGTTTTTATCATCTAAATCAGCAAGTTATATCACAGGCCATACTTTACACGTGAATGGCGGCTTATATATGGCCTAAAAGCACTTGCAAGTTGTTGGTTTTTGAATACACTAGCGAAAAATGTTTTACCATGTTTATTTAATAGTGAGGCAGTGATTATGAATGTTGAAGAACGCGTAAAAGCAATTGTTGTTGAACAACTGGGTGTAAAAGATGGTGAAGTGACAATAGATGCTTCTTTTGTTGATGATTTAGGTGCGGATTCATTAGATACAGTTGAACTCGTGATGGCTTTTGAAGAAGAGTTTGAGATGGAGATTCCTGATGAAGATGCTAGCAAAATTGCTACCATCAAAGATGCTGTTAAGTATATTGCCGATCATATGGATGCTAAAGCCGAATAAGTGCTGTTGAACACTTAGGAAAGAGGGTCTTAGTTTGAATAAACGACGCGTAGTAGTCACAGGTTTGGGTGCGATTTCGTCTTTAGGGCTGGATGTCAAAACGATTTGGCAGGCTATTTTAGCTGGCAAAAGTGGTGTTCGTCTTATTGATCATTTCGATACGGCTGACCTCAGTTGCAAAATTTGCAGTCGTGTTCAGCATTTTGATCCTACCCAGTACATGCCAGAGAAAGAAGCAAGAAAACGAGATTTCTTTGTGCAATTTGGTATGGCTGCAGGTATACAAGCTATTCAAGACTCAGGTTTAGAAATAACGGAGCAAAATGGTCACAGAGTGGGTGTGGCTATTGGCTCTGGTATCGGTGGATTACCGAGCATTGAACGACATCATGCTACCTTGCTCGAGTCAGGTCCTCGTCGTGTTTCTCCTTTTTTCATTCCAGGTGCGCTGATTAATATGATTGGCGGTAATTTATCCATACAATATGGTATGCGCGGCCCTAATATTGCGTTGGTTTCTGCTTGTACAACAGGCACACATAATATTGGTGCGGCAGCACGAGCCATTGCCTACGGTGACGCTGATGTGATGTTGGCGGGTGCTGCTGAAATGGCAACAACAAAGCTTGGTATTGCGGGCTTTGCTGCGATGCGTGCGCTCTCCACGCGTAACGATGCGCCAGAGAAAGCAAGCCGTCCTTGGGATAAAGACCGCGATGGTTTTGTGTTAGGGGATGGTGCGGGTATGTTGATGCTAGAGGAATACGAGCATGCCAAAGCACGTGGTGCGCGTATTTATGCGGAATTAGTTGGTTTTGGTATGAGTGCGGATGCGTACCATATGACTTCCCCAGACCCAGAAGGCAAGGGAGGGGCAGCTTCTATGAGCGTTGCATTGGCTGATGCGAGTATGTTGCCTGATGCCGTACAGTATGTGAATGCACATGGTACTTCTACGCCGGCAGGTGATGAGCTAGAAGTGATGGGCATCAAGCGTAGTTTTGGTGATCATGCGCGTTGTTTAGCGGTCAGTTCGACCAAATCAATGACGGGGCACTTATTGGGTGCTGCGGGTGCAGTAGAGGCTATATTCTGTATTCTGGCTATTCGCGATCAGGTTGCGCCACCAACAATCAATTTAGATCATCCCAGTGAAGGTTGCGACTTAAACTTTGTGCCGCATCAGGCACAGCAGATGCGTATAGACGTTGCTTTATCTAATTCTTTCGGTTTTGGCGGTACAAACGGTACGCTTATCTTCAAAAAAGTGTAGAATATCGGTTAAGAATTTGGTCATTATTCATCTCTGAACCGAGCCGCGACCGTAAGGGAGCGTCACCGTTGTCGAACAGCGACGCTCCTTTACGGTCGCGGCTCGGTTCTGTCCTGGGTACCCAACAGGGCGGATGAGGGCACTTGGCGCAACTAACCTATGAAAATATCGCGGTTCTATTTATTTAGTTTTAGCTTGTTTATTGCGCTGTGCGGCGCTCTGTGTATGCTTGCTTTCGCTTCTTTATTCATCTCTGTGATTGATGCGAAATCAGGGTATCGATACGAACTGGTGAAAGGGACTTCAAAATCCTCTGTTGTGGCGCAGTTAGCGCAGCAAGGTGTGATTGAGCATCCTTATCTTTTTTCTGTCTATACTAGTCTGCATCCTCGCGAGCAATTAAAAGCAGGAGAGTATCAATTTCCACAAGGGTCTAGCCCCGTTTCCATTTGGCGGCAGCTCACAACAGGGAGAGGATTGGTTTATCACCGGTTTATGATCGTACCAGGTTGGACATTCCATCAGGTGCGTGCGCAGCTGAATCAAACGGAAGCGCTGGTTCATCAGACGGCACCATTAACAGATGCGGCAGTGATGTCTTTGCTTGGTCAGCCTGCGCTCTCACCAGAAGGGCAGTTTTTCCCTGAAACATATTATTTTACTAAAGGTACGGCGGATATTGTGTTATTAAAGCGTGCTTTTAATCTCATGCAATATCGATTCAATGCGCTTTGGGCGCATCGTGCACCTGGGTTGCCTTATCGTAATCCTTATGATGCGTTAATTGTTGCGTCTCTTGTTGAAAAAGAAGCTTATTTAAACAGTGAGCGTCCTATCATCGCGGGGGTGATTATGAATCGCTTGCGATCTGGTATGATTTTGCAAATTGATTCAACGATCATTTTTGGATTGGGGGAGCGTTACAGGGGTACGATTTATAAAGCAGATTTATTAGAAGATACGCCTTATAATACCTATAGACGCAAGGGGTTGACGCCTACGCCGATTGCAATGCCAGGTTGGGTTTCTTTACAAGCGGCTATGCATCCAGCGGTGCATGCATTTTATTATTTTGTTGTAAAGGATAAGGGCAGTCATCAGTTTTCTAAAACATTGGCTGCTCATTATGTTGCTGTGTCAGCAAGAAAGCAGATGCGCTCTGCTCCGTACTTCAATGAAACGAAGGTGTATGCTTATTTAAACATTATTTTTAATGGTCGCAAGTCATGACAGGCTGTTTTATGACATTAGAAGGAACAGAAGGTGCTGGCAAAAGTACAGCAATGGCCTTTATTCAATCCTATTTAACCCAAGTGGGTAAAACTGTTGTGATTACCAGAGAGCCGGGAGGCACAGCACTGGCAGAAGAGATTAGAAATGTATTATTGCATCCAAAGAGCGCAGAAACCATGTGCTCGCAGACGGAATTGCTCCTCATGTTCGCAGCGCGAGCGCAACATATTCAAACTTGTATTATACCAGCTTTATCTGCAGGTAAATGGGTGGTGAGTGATCGCTTTGTGGATGCAAGCTATGCTTACCAAGGCGGCGGGCGTGGTATGTCGATGGAGCAAATTGAAATAATGGATAAACTTGTTGTATCGCAATGCTACCCACAACTTACCTTGCTACTGGATCTGCCTGTTGAGGTTGGATTTGCGCGTGCTGAGAAGCGAAGCCACCAGAAAGATAGGATTGAAGAAGAGCATCGCGATTTTTTTACGCGTGTTCGAAAGGTTTATTTAAAAAGAGCCGAGCAGTATCCTGATCGTATTAAAGTGATCAATGCAAATGCTTCTTTGTCTGAAGTGAATGCGCAACTCGAGAGGGTATTACATCAATTTTGTGAGAGGAACGCATAAGTGATTTATCCTTGGCAAACGGCAGTGTGGTCTCGTTTACTGCATCTTAAGGATGAGAAGAAATTAGCGCATGCATTATTGTTCAATGGTGTTGCGGGCATTGGCAAAGTGCATTTTGCAGATGAATTAGTAAAAGGCTTTTTTTGTCGCGATAAGGTATCTGCCGTAGAGAAGGGTAAACTGCATAAAGAATCTGCTTGCCACGCTTGCTCTTTACTGACAGGCAGAGTACATCCCAATGTGCGTTGGATTGAACCAGAAAAAAATGGCGATGCCATTAAGATAGATCAAATTCGTGAAGTGATAGCATTTCTCAGCCACACTTCTTTGCAAGGTGAATTACGTATCGCGCTATTGCATCCTGCAGAAGCAATGAATAGCAATGCAGCTAATGCATTATTAAAAACACTAGAAGAGCCCGCGTCAGGTGCTATGTTGATTCTAATCAGTCATCGCCCCGGATTATTACCTGCGACGGTACGTAGCCGATGTCAGCGTGTGGATTTTGCGCTTCCTTCGCAGCATCAAGCGGAGGTTTGGTTGGGTGAGCAACGTGTTAAACAACCGCAGGAACTATCTGCTGCCCTGAAATTGGCGCATGGTGCGCCACTCACTGCATTAGCCTATTTGAAAGAGAAACAATTGGTATTGAGAAAAACAATATTTGAAGACCTGCATCGCGTGATGTTAGGTAAAGCGGACCCATTGCAGATCGCGGCACAAAAAAGTGATGTAGAGACATTGACTTACATTGATTTGAGTTTAGCATGGATAATGGATGTATTGCGTATGCAGTTATCAGGCTCAGATTCGCTGACGAATATCAATATGGTCTCAGCGCTAGAGGAAATCAAAGAGGGTAGTGATATGCAAAAGAATATTTCTTTGATGACCTATCTGCATTCGCTGCGTTGTCAATTACTCGCGGGTTTTAACTTGAATAATCAACTCGTATTAGAAAACATTTTAATCCGATTCAAGGAGTGTGGCGTATCATGTTCTTAGTTGACTCACATTGTCATTTGAATCTATTAAGTCGCAACGGAGAGGATGTGACAGCAGTGGTTGAAAGAGCGCAGCAGAATGGTGTGGGTTATCTGCTTAATGTATGCGTTAGTTTAGCTGATTTTACAGCATTATTGGAAACAGCAAAAGCCTATGATTGCGTTGGCGCCTCTGTTGGATTGCATCCTAATGAAAGAGAAGAAGAAACAGATTGTGCGCAATTGGTGAGATTGGCGCAAGATACAAAAGTTGTAGCGATTGGTGAAACGGGTCTTGATTATTTCCGTTCGGAAGGTGATGTGGAATGGCAGCGAGAGCGATTCAGGAATCACATTCGTGCGGCTAAAACAGTGGGCAAACCGCTTATTATTCATACACGCGCAGCACAAGCCGATACTTTACGTATTATGCAGGAAGAAGGCGCGCAAGACATTGGTGGCGTGATGCATTGTTTTACGGAAAATTGGGATATTGCTAAAGCTTGCTTAGCCATGAATTTTCATATTTCATTCTCCGGTATTGTGACTTTTAAGAACACGCAAGACTTGCAAGAAGTGGCAGAAAAAGTGCCCCTAGACCGCATGTTGATCGAGACAGATGCGCCTTATTTAGCGCCAAATCCACATCGAGGCAAGCCCAATGAACCTGCTTTTGTGCGTTACACCGCAGCGTATCTCGCAGCATTACGTGGTATGACGGAAGAAAAGCTTGCAACGCAAACCACAGAGAATTTTTTTGCTTTATTTACAGGAGCGCAAAGACCCGATGTTTAGGCCAGCAGCCATTTTTATTGCATTACGATACACGCGAGCGAAGCGTCGTAATCATTTTATTTCTTTTATCTCCTTGGCTTCCATGCTAGGAATTGCCATCGGCGTGATGGTGTTGATTACAGTGTTGTCTGTGATGAATGGTTTTGATCGTGAGATCAAGAAACGTGTCTTTAGTATGGTTTCTCCTATTACGGTAAGTAGCGTAAGTGGTTATATCTCTGGGTGGCGTGAATTGCAGCATACCTTAAAAGACTTTCCTGTTATTAAAGCATCGGCGCCTTTTGCTACAGGTGAGGTGCTGCTCAATTATTCGGGCGTTAATCAACCTGCTTTAATCACAGGTATTTTGCCAGAACAAGAACAATATATTTCAGAGCTTTCCAATAAAGTCGTGCGTGGTGAGTTAAGCGATTTAAAGTCAGGTCAATTTCGTATTGTGCTAGGGGAAAATTTAGCAGATCGGCTCAACGCAAACCTGGGTGATAAAATCACTGTGATGACGCCGCAGGTTTCATTAACACCGATGGGTGTGGTACCGCGTTATAAACAATTTACCGTTGTGGGTATTTTTAAGGCGGGCAGTGGGTTTGGTTTTGACATGGGAATGGGCTTCATACATTTAGTGGATGCACAGAAATTATTTGGACTCGGAGAACATATCACGGGATTGCATCTTGCCATTCAGAATGTCTTTGCAGCACCTGCTGTTGCAGAGATGCTACAACAACAATTATCAGGCGGTGCGAGTGTTACAACCTGGGGCGATCAGTTTGGTGAATTTTTTCATGCTGTTAAGTTAGAAAAAACAATGATGTTTTTAATTTTAGCGCTGATTATTGCAGTTGCAACGTTTAACTTGGTGTCGACGTTAATCATGGTTGTTAGTGAGAAAGAGTCCGATATTGCGATTTTAAGAACATTTGGTGCGACGCCACGTATGATAATGGGTATATTTATGGTGCAGGGTAGTATAATTGGTATTTTAGGTACATTGCTTGGTGTAGTAGGTGGTTTATGTTTAGCTTGGAATGTGACGAGTTTGGTCAATGGTATTGAATCTCTTTTTCATGTGCAGTTCTTGTCTTCGAGTGTGTATTTTGTTAATTACCTGCCTTCTGAAGTGCAAGTCAGTGATGTGTTATCAATCAGTATTGTTTCATTGCTGTTAAGTTTACTCGCAACAATTTATCCTGCTTGGCGGGCTTCGAAGATGGATCCAGTGGAGTCTTTACGTTATGAATAATGTGACTGAACCTGTATTAGTTTGTCGTCATCTGGCAAAGTCTTATTCGGATGGTGTTGCAGATATCGATGTGTTACAGCAGATTGATTTAGCAGTGCAACCGGGAGAAATGGTAGCCATTGTTGGCTCATCGGGTTCTGGTAAAAGCACCTTGTTGCATTTATTAGGTGGTTTAGATAAACCAACCAAGGGGCAGGTGCTATTAAATAATTGCGATTTGCAGACCCTGCCGGAACATAAAAAATGCGAATTTCGTAATTTATATTTAGGTTTTATTTATCAATTCCATCACTTGCTGCCGGAATTTACGGCTTTAGAAAATGTGGGTATGCCTCTGTTGGTGCAAGGATTGGCGCCTGCTACGATAACAGAGAGAGCAAAGCAGCTCCTGGTTGAAGTGGGTTTAGAGAACCGCATGCAGCATCGCTTAGGGCAGCTCTCTGGTGGAGAACGTCAGCGTGTTGCGATTGCGCGTGCGCTGGTTGCAGGGCCACTCTGTGTATTAGCGGATGAACCAACAGGTAATTTGGATCCACGCAATGCGGAGCGTGTGTTGACATTATTTTTTAATCTGCAAAAATCATTGCGTACCAGTGTGGTGATGGTGACGCACGATGCGTCTATTGCGCGCTTAGCGCAGCGTGTACTGCGTATTGAAGAAGGCAAATTGGTCACTGTTTAATGAAAAAAGCTATATTATTGATTAACTTAGGGACGCCAGATCGCTTAAATGCCGTTTCAATACGTCGTTATCTTCGAACGTTTTTGAATGATCCGCGTGTGATTGATATACCAGCGATATGGCGTTGGTTACTTGTCAATCTTGTGATTGTTCCTTTTCGTTATCGTAAAACACAGGCAGCTTATCGTAAAATTTGGCAGACGCAGGGATCACCCTTGTTGTCTTTGAGTGAAGCGTTAACGCGACGTGTGGGAGAGAAGTTAGGTGAGGAGTACCATGTTGCTTTAGCCATGCGTTATGGTCAGCCGAGTATAAAGTCTGTGTTGCCACAATTGTTGGATACTGGTTCGTTAACAATCATACCATTGTATCCGCAGTATGCTGCTGCAGCGACTGGGTCTGCGATTGCAGAGGTGATGGATGTATTGTCCAGCCAGTGGAATATGCCGCAGCTTGTTATTAAAAATCAGTTTTATGATCACCCGGCTTTTATTTCTGCTTATGCTTCACGCATAGGTGAATTTTTAAAGAATCAATCGGTTGATTTTGTTTTATTTAGTTACCATGGCCTGCCAGAGCGGCATGTTGATAAGAGTGGTTGTGCTCTTTCTTGTGATAAGATATCTTCTTGTCCTGCCATTGACAGCGCTAATGCCTATTGTTATCGTGCGCAATGTTATGCAACGACAGAAGCGATTGTGAAGAAAGCAGGATTGGATGCAAGTGTATATGGTGTGTCTTTCCAATCAAGACTGGGGCGTACGCCTTGGATTAAGCCCTATACTGATATGTTGTTGCCGGATTTATTGAGAAGAGGGATTAAGAAACTTGCTATTGTGAGTCCTTCTTTTGCTGTTGATTGTTTAGAAACTTTAGAAGAAATTGATATACGCACGCGTGAGCAGTGGTTTAAGCTTGGCGGCGAAGCTTTTTATTACATCCCCTGTTTAAATGACTCCCCTGATTTTGTTTCTGCGCTAGCGGAAATAGCAAGAACCCCCGCCTGAGATATACTCCCCTCTGCCCTGTCGGGCATCTTCTCCCGGGGGGAGAAGACATGCGAGACGAAGCCTCGGAGATAAATTGTTATCTCTTCTGCGTAAACAACGCATGCCTTCTCCCTCCGGGAGAAGGTGCCCGACAGGGCGGATGAGGGGATATTTTAAAAGGACAATAAAAATGACTTTGCTTATTAATGCAAAAGCATTACGTAAAAACAGTACGCCTGGTGAAATCAGGCTTTGGAGTCGGTTGCGGTCGCGTAGGTTCATGGGTTTAAAATTTCGCAGGCAGTGTCCCTTAGGTTCATATATTGTTGATTTTATCTGCATAGAGAAAAAACTTATCATTGAAATTGATGGTGGACAACACAATGAGGATATACAACGGGCTTATGATAAGCGTCGAACTGAATTTCTGAATGGATTGGGATTCAATGTAATACGATTTTGGAATAATGAGGTTTTATTACAAATTGATGACGTGATGAATCAAATATATGAACAAGCTTGTCATGTTATTTGATATCCCCTCATCTGCCCTGTCGGGCATCTTCTCCCGGAGGGAGAAGACATGCGAAACGAAGCCTCGGAGATAAATTGTTATCTCTTCTGCGTGAACAACGCATGCCCTCGAAACGAAGCCTCGGAGATAAATCGTTGCCTCTTTTGCGTAAACAACGCATGCCTTCTCCCTCCGGGAGAAGGTGCCCGACAGGGCGGATGAGGGGGTATTTGTTTTTAAATTATCGGAGATTAATAATGTTCCTACTAGCCATTGGCTTCTTACTCGGCGATATTTTTGCGCAAATAAATACAACGCGCATTCCTATTTTTTATCTCTATTTACTATTTGCATTTAGTATACTCATTATTTTCCCCTTTAGGAAAAAGTATTTTTTACTCTCGTTGCTACCTGCTTTCTTCGCTGGTGCTATTTTCGCATTCATTCACATCAACAATATATTATCTGTCAATCTACCGCAGGAGGTAGAAGATAAACCAGTAACAATAGAGGGTTATATCGCCAACCTCCCCGCGATACAACTCCATTCCCAAACCTTTTTTTTCGCAATGGATCATTATCAAATAAACAATCAAAGACACCCTTTGTTGATGCGTATAAAATTAAGTTGGAGGACAGCCAAGCATTGCCATGTTGGCGAACGGTGGCGATTCACAGTAAAGATAAATCGTATTCATGGTGTCAAAAATATCGGTGTTTCAGATGAAGAAGTGTGGTATTTAACAAATGGCATCAGAGCATATGGTTATGTGCTAAGAGAGTCAGATAGCGCTCTCATTTCAAAAAACACCCATTTATTTATCGTTGATCAACTGAGGGAACATTTAAGAGAAAAAGTACAAGCTTGTTTACCGCATTCACGCACTGCACCGTGGCTACTAGCGCTTATCATAGGCGATCGTTCTGGTGTGGATGTATCAGATTGGTCTGTGTTAGGAAACACAGGCACGCATCATTTAATGACGATAGCAGGACTGCACATCGGTATTGTGGCAAGTTTTATTTACTTTCTTGTTAACGCAATATGGCGTCGTTCGGAATCATTGTTATTATTGATGCCTGTGCAAATTGCATCTGCCTATGCTGTTATTGTCGTTTCATTTCTCTATGTGTTACTCGCAGGATTCTCTCTGCCCAGTACACGTGCTTTTATCATGCTTTCTGTTGTGATGCTAAGCTTGATTGCCAGGAAACAGATAGTAGCATGGCATGCCTGGTCTGTGGCGTTGTTGATTGTATTAGTGATCAACCCGCTTAATGTATTGAGTGAGAGTTTCTGGCTATCTTTTTGCACCATTGCTTTGATTATTTTTGCGACGAGCGGCAGAGTGAAGTTACCTCGGTTTTGGAAATCTTATCAAATACAATGGACTATTTTTTTAGGATTATTACCTTTATCACTTCTCTTTTTTCAAGAAATTGCATTATTGTCTTTTATTGCGAATGCAATAGCGATTCCCTGGTTAGAATTTTTTATTTTACCTTTCTGTTTGCTTGCTGCTTTCTTTGCTATTATTCTGCCCACTTTTTCTGTTTGGTTGTTTTACTTAGCGGATAAAAGTCTTGCTGGGTTATGGTTTATATTAACTTATCTATCTCATCTGGATGTCTCTGTTTGGCATCATGCGATTGCCAGTCAAGTTGCTTTTTTCTTATTAATGATCGGTGTGATTGTCATGCTGATGCCTGCTGGATTGCCTGGAAAATGGTTAGGTATAATATGGGCATTCATTTTATTTTTTTCACCTGTTACTCAGTTGCAAGCGAATGATATACGCTTAACATTATTAGATGTTGGGCAAGGCCTTTCTGTTTTAATAGAAACTGCTTCTCATGTTTTGGTGTATGATACAGGTGCTAATATGGGTGGTGCGCGTGACATGGGTGAGCGTGTACTGGTTCCCTTTTTGCGGCATCAACAAATATCCCGTGTTGATATGTTAGTGATCAGTCATGGTGATAATGATCACATCGGTGGGTCTACGGCTCTTCTGAAAGCATTCACTGTTTCACATATTTTAACAAGCGTGCCTGATAAATTCTCCCCTTTGCGTGCTGATTATTGTCTGTCTGGCAAAAAATGGGCGTGGGATGGTGTCACATTTGAATTTATTTATCCCAATCAATCACAACTTGGTTTAGATAATGATAGTTCTTGTGTGCTGCGCGTGAGTAATGGGAGATGGGGAATATTATTGCCAGGTGATATCGAAAAATTAGCAGAGAATAGATTATTAGCTTTATCACCAGATTTACTAAAAGCAGATATTCTGATTGCACCACATCATGGTAGCAAGACATCCGGTGTGAGTGATTTTATCAATGCGGTGCATCCTCGGTATGTGTTGTATGCAACAGGTTATCATAATCGTTATCATTTTCCGCATGAGCAGATTGTGCATGCTTATGCAGATATTGGTGCGGTGCAGCTAGATACAACCACTTCTGGCAGCATTCAATTTATGTTATCTCAGCAATCTGATTCGCCTGATATTCTGTTATCTCGGAATCTGGGAGGCACTCGGTAACGCAATCTCCGATTTATTCAACAACGCTCCCTTTGGGAGAAGGTCCGACCGGCGGATGAGGGAAGAATATCTATTTCTTCTTCCCATGCAACAGCAAATCAATTGCCATTAATAATGCTGTATTATCAATAGGTTTCTCGAAAGAAACGGAGGCTCCTAATGATTCTGACAGATCAAGATATCCTGTGGGGTCTAGGCGCCCACCACCTGAGATTGCGATAATTTCAAGATTGGGGTGACGATTCTTCACTTCCGAAATCAAGGTAATGCCGCTTTTTTTAGGCATGATAATATCAGTTACCATGATATCCGGTGTTTCTTCCTGTAAATACGTTGTTGCTTGTTCTCCATCAACAGCGCTCATAACCTGATGTTTAGCGCGTTCCAAGATTTGCGTAAGCATGTCTCTGACAAGGTCGTCGTCTTCCACCAATAAAATTTTTGCCATGATCTATCTCCCAGTTAAAAACACAGCTCTTCATCCGAACCGCGCGTTACCGAGTCGCCCCAGCGACTTGCTGTGGTAACAATATCGTAAAATGCGTGCCTTTCCCGATCTGGCTCGTTACGGTCATATGTCCTTTGTGCTCTTCCACAATGGAGTGTACGATTGATAACCCCAAGCCTGTTCCGTGGCCAACATCTTTGGTTGTAAAAAAAGGCTCAAAAATGCGTTCCATTGTCGCCTGATCCATCCCATGACCGGTATCAGTAATATCTATCTTACAATATTCTTTTTCTAACGCGTTAGGAAGCTGTTTCAGCAGAGGATCTGCTGGCGGAATAGAAGTGACAGTGATGTGAATATTACCTTCTCCATCCATGGCATCCACAGCATTATTAATTAAATTCACCAGCACTTGATGGAGTTGCGTTTGATTGCCAAAAATATGCGGATTAATGTCCGCAGTAAATGCCAGGTTAACACTTGCTGGGATGGTGGGTTTCAATAATGCAAGCGCTGCCAAAATGGTGGTTCTGAGTGGTAATATATCGAATTCATGATGTTGTTTACGACTAAATGCTAAGATGCGTGCGATTAAATCTTGCCCGCGATGGGTTGCTTCCAGCACTTTGCCTAGATTTTTATAAATCAGGCTGTCCTTTTCCAAGTCTTCTCTGGAAAGTTCAACATACCCAATAATAGCATAGAGTAAGTTATTGAAATCATGAGCAATGCCGCCAGCCAATGTGCCGATGGCCTGCAATTTCTGCCCTTGCAGGAGAGCAACTTCTAATTTTTGCTTGGTTTCTTCTGCGGCGATACGTTCACTGGTTTCTTTTTCTAAGGCTTTATTCTTTTCATCCAGGGAAATAGCTTGCTGTCTAGACAAAAAAGCCACGCGTAAGAGCGCAGCGATCAGAAAAGTAATACCGAGCCCAACAATAGCCCAGGGAAGATAATCTTGGATGTTAAATATAAGAGCTTTCATATTGTTAATGTAACAGCTATGAGCCCTAGCTGGCAATGCGGGGCGGCCTGATTGCATTGTAGCGCTATGCGATAGAACTGAGCTGTGATACCGAGCCGCGACCGTGAGGGAGCGTCACTGTATTATAAGTTTTAGCTGAAATTTCTTACTTCATGATATTAGATTGCCTTCTAACGCTATAAATGTTGCATTGTTATACACCATCGTTTATCAGATTCATGTGACGCTCCCTCACGGTCGCGGCTCGGTTACACCGAGTGCCTCGCAGAGCATTTTCGATTTATTCAACAAAGCCCCCTCCGGGAGAAGGCACGCCAGATCAGGCTTCACGAATGAATCGCTGCAATATTTTGTGGGGATAGCTCAGCGCGACCGGCAGGGAGTCACTGTGCTATAATTTTCAGCTGAAATTTCTTACTTTCAAGTAGGAGAGCGCCTGCTGCTAGTTGCTACCGCTTCGTCAATTATCTCTGTTACTACCTCTGCCACCACTGTCGCAGCGACTACTGGTGGAGCTGGTGGCTTTCTGCGAGGTTTTGGCTGCAATTCAACAGCTGGGTTAAGATTATCGTACGGATTACCAACCGCTATTGCTGTAGAAGAGGCAGCATTCGTTTTGGAACCATCTTCTAATAACGCATCAAAGTCATCTGATGAGTCACCTTTGAGTGTGAAGGCAGTAGGGTGTTGTGATTGTGTCTTGCCAGCTTTTCGATAAACCGCATCTACTATCTGTTTTGCAGAGGGTAACTCTCTATACAGCGTAGTTGCTTTGTTTGTTACGGTCTCTGCCGCACTTGAGATGCCTCTTTTCATATCATCTTTAGAAGGTGCGGCGCTATACACGGCGGCGGCTTTGCCTGTTATGCCTTCTACTACCTCTGCTCTAGAAGGTGCGGCGCTATACGCGGCGGTTGCTTTGCCTGTTATGCCTTCTACTACCTCTGTTCTAGAGGGTGCGGCGCTATACGCGGCGGTTGCTGTGCCTGTTATGCCTTCTACTATCTCTGTTCTAGAGGGTGCGGTATTGTATGTATCGGCTATTTTGCCTGTTGTTCTGCCCCACATTGTTACTACCTCGCTTTATTTTTCAGTGTTGGTCTAGCCTGCTTTATAACATAATAAGTAACTTATGGTCAATAGAAGGCCATTCATTCAATACTACTCACGCTTAATTTGCGCATAATAAGAACAATAATAAGATATTCATCACGGTATAAAATGACGGTTAAATTGGTCAATAAGCTATGGTATGATGAGTTGTTTTTTGTTTAGCTTCTTCCAACATTAGGAGCCATATGCAGCTTACTAAAATCAAAATTGCGGGATTTAAGTCTTTCGTAGACCCTACGGTGATTGCTTTACCAAGTAATCTGATAGCGGTGGTTGGGCCTAATGGTTGTGGTAAATCAAATATTATCGATGCTGTGACATGGGTAATGGGTGAAAGCTCTCCTAAATATCTCAGAGGAGAAGCGTCGACAGACGTCATTTTTAATGGGTCGCATGGTCGCAAACCAGTAGGGCAAGCTTCAGTTGAGCTCATTTTTGATAATGCAGATGGTAGCATTGGTGGCGAATATGCGGGTTATGCTGAAATTTCAATTAAGCGCATGATTAGCCGCAAACGTGATACTGATAACCAAGCTGATTCAAGCTATTACCTAAACGGGGTGCGCTGCCGAAAACGCGATGTGCTTGATATTTTCTTGGGAACAGGACTGGGTCCACGCAGTTATTCTATTATTGGTCAAAATATGATTACCCGGATCATTGAAGCAAAACCCGATGATCTGCGCACTTATATAGAAGAAGCTGCTGGTATTTCTAAGTACAAGGAGCGTCGGCGCGAAACAGAACTGCATATTGGCCACACCAAAGATAACTTGGCACGCGTTAACGATGTTCGTACTGAATTAGAAAAACAGCTAAGCCATTTACAACACCAAGCAGCAGTGGCTGAAAAATATACAAATCTAAAAGAGCAAGAACGTTCTTTGCGTGCGGAACTTTACGGTGCAGAGTGGCGTGAATTGGACTGTAAACTGGTGGATGGTTCTTTAAAAATTCAACGTGAAGAAACAGCGTTAGAAGCCAGACAAACTGATTTAGGCACCACAGATCGTGATTTAGACAATCTACGAAATGAGCAGCGGGTTTCGCAAGATATTTTCCAAGAGGTGCAACGCCGTTATTATGCAGCAGCAAATGAAATCACGCGTATTGAGCAGGACATTACGCATCAGCAAGAGCGCCAGGCGCAACGAGAAAGTGATTTGCAACAAGCAGGGCATGATTGGCAATCGATCAGTGAGCAGCTGGAAGAAGCTGATGATGCATTAATAGAACGCAAAGAAGAGATAGAAACCATTACACCGCAATTTGCGCTATGCCGTGAAGAAGTTGATACCTTGCAAAATGCTTTGGCGGATGTTGAAGAGGGGATGCAAACCTGGCAAACGCGTTGGGATGAATTTAATCAATCTTCAGCGAAAGCAACACAGACAGCGCAGGTTGAACAAACACGTATGTCGCAAATAGAACAGCGTAGTCAGGCCTTGCAGAAACGCCAGCTACAACTGCAACAAGATCAGGCTAAATTTGATTTTACAACATTGGATCAAGAATTGGCTGTTTGTTCTCAGCAAGTAGAAGAAGCTGAAGAAAATGTAGGGTTGCAAGCGGAACAATTAGAAACGTCACGTCAGCAGATGCAAACGGTACAATCCACTTTGCAAAATGCCAATAACGCATTGAATCTTTTACGTAGTGAATTACAACGCGTACTGGGCGAGCAGGCATCATTGGAAGCATTGCAGCAGACAGCACTCGGCCAACGGGATCACTCTATTGCTTCTTGGCTATCAAAACATCATTTGGATAATAAAACACGCTTAGCGCAGCATATTGAAGTAGAAGCAGGCTGGGAGTATGCGCTTGAGAAGGTGTTAGGGCAAAGTCTGCAAGCTGTTTGCGCGGATAATATCACGGATGTTGTTGAAAAACTGGGTGATTTCACAAATGGTAATTTGTGCGCATTTTCCGCTACGCATTCGCAGGGAGAAAATAATCAAAAACAAATTGGCACCTTACTAAAAGAAAAAGTAAAAGCGCCTTGGCCTTTAGATGCTTTTATAGCAGGTGTTTACATTGCAGAGACATTGGATGAGGCGCAAAAGCTTTGTACGATGCTGGCAGTAAATGAATCTGTGATTACAAAAGAGGGTGTTTGGTTAAACCCATCCTGGATTAAAGTGCTCAAAGAAGAAGATGCTTCTGCGGGCGTATTGCAGCGTGAGCAGGCATTGAAGTCATTGACAGCGCGTATCGATGTGCTGCAAGAGGAGCAGGCGACAAAAGAAGAGATGATTGTACAGTTACAAAAAACGCTTTCTGATAAAGAAAGTGAGCGAGATCAACTACAGCAACTGTATCACCAGCAACAAGCGCAGTTTGCGCAGTTAAAAGCGCAGCATAAAATGAAAGGCGAGCGGTTATCGGATTTAAAAGCGCAGTTTGAACGATTCCAAACAGAGCAGTCCGAGTGTGTTTCTTCCTTAGAGGAAGCGCGATTAGAGTACGATAAAGCGAAAAAAGCGTGGCAAGAGGCACTAGACTCTTCGCATCATTACACTGAAATGCGTGAAACGCTGATTGCTGAACGTGATGAGATGCGTCTTAACTTGCAGCAAACGCGAGCAAATGCAAATGAGAAAAAACAGGAAGCGCATGAGCTGGAAATTCGATTGCAAACAGCAAAATCGCAATGCCATTCTCTGGAGCAGACCAGCGTACGCTTACAAACACAATTAAGCGCGTTAAGTGAACGTAGAACGAGTTTGCAGAACGAGCTAGAAGGTATGGCGCCCATTGATAGTTTAAAAGCATCTTTAGAGAGTGCGTTAGAGGCGCATATTACAATTGAGTCTGAGTTAAATCAGGCGCGTCATTCGCTTGAAACACTCAATCATGATTTTCAACGATTGGAACAGCAACGTCAATCTATTGAAAAGGATATGTTTGGTGTACGCAATCAATTGGAGAATTTACGTATAGAGTGGCAGGGCTGGAAGGTAAAATCAGATGATATTTGTGAAAGGATTCAAGAATCAGACTTTGATTTAGGAGAAATTCTCAAGCAATTACCTGAAAAAGTAGATATTAAAGAAGGGCAGCAAAAACTAGATCAAATTGTCCAACGCATTAGTCGATTAGGTGCTATTAATTTAGTTGCAATTGATGAATATGCAACTTGTTTAGAACGCAAAGAATATTTAGATAAGCAATTAGAAGATCTGAACGCAGGTCTTCTCACTTTAGAAGATGCCATTGCAAAAATTGATAAGGAAACGCGTACTCGCTTCAAAGAGACCTTTGATGAAGTCAATGCGCGATTCCAAGAGCTCTTTCCCACTATTTTTGGTGGTGGAAAAGCTTACTTAGAGTTAAATAGTGAAGATTTATTAGAAGCGGGTATCACCATGATGGCTTGTCCGCCGGGTAAGCGCAATAGTACAATTTACTTATTATCGGGTGGTGAAAAATCCTTAACAGCCATCGCGCTGATTTTTTCTATTTTCCATCTGAATCCATCGCCATTTTGTTTGCTTGACGAAGTCGATGCAGCGCTTGATGATGCTAATGTGCTGCGTTTCACAAGATTAGTGAAAGCAATGGCTGGTAAGACACAGTTTATTTTTATTAGCCATAATAAGATTACGATTGAGATGGGTGAGCATTTAATTGGTGTGACGATGCATGAGCCTGGCGTATCGCGTTTGGTGAGTGTGGACATTGAGAAGGCGATCAGTTTGGCGAGCGCTTGATATCTCGCATGCCTTCTCCTTTGGGGGCTTTGTTGAATAAATCGGAAATGACGTTACCGAGCCGCGACCGTGAGGGAGCGTCACTGCGCTTTACTGCGACGCTCCCTTACGGTCGCGGCTCGGTTACACCGAGTGCCTCACAGAGCATTTCCGATTTATTCAACAACGCCCCTTTGGGAGAAGGTCCGACCGGCGGATGAGGGGAGAGAAGAGGAAGAGAATATTGGCAGATATAACATGATCAAAGAACCTAAAGAATCGACTATTGCAGAAGAAATTGATCGCTTACGTCAGCAGATCAACGAGCATAATCATCGCTACTATGTCTTAGATGATCCTACTATCACTGACGCGCAATACGATAAACTTTTCAGGGAGTTGGTTCAGCTAGAAGTAGAGCATCCAACGTTCCTCACACCTGATTCACCCACGCAACGTGTCGGTGCTGCGCCGCTGAAATCTTTTCCGTTAATCAAGCATGATGTTCCTATGCTGTCTTTAGATAATGTTTTTTCGGAAGAAACTTTTCTTGCATTTGATCACCGTGTACGTGATCGATTAAAAATCGAAACGCCCGTTTCTTATTGTTGTGAACCCAAATTAGATGGTATTGCAGTGAGCATTCGCTATGTAAATGGTGTATTTACACAAGCGGCAACGCGTGGAGATGGTGAAACGGGTGAAGACATTACGCAAAATATTAAAACATTGAAAATGGTACCTTTGCATTTGCGTGGTAAAGATTACCCTTCCATTTTAGATGTGCGCGCAGAAGTCTTTATGCCCAAAGCAGGGTTTATGCGCCTTAATGAAGAAGCTGCGGAAAGGGAAGAAAAAATATTTGCGAATCCACGTAATGCAGCGGCAGGGAGTTTACGTCAGCTAGATCCTCGTATCACAGCGAAGCGACCTTTAGCACTGTATTGTTACGGTATTGGTCACCACGAAGGATGGCAACTACCTGCAACGCACCGTGAGATACTAGATTGCCTGATGAAGTGGGGTCTGCGGGTCAATGATCTGATTGAAGTCGTGGATGATATCAGTGGTTGTGAGCGTTATTTTAAACGTTTGTCTGACCGAAGAGATAAATTATCTTACGAAATAGATGGTGCGGTTTACAAAGTAAATGAGTTATCGCAACAAGCTGTACTCGGTTTTGTGAGTCGTTCGCCGCGTTTTGCTATTGCCTATAAATTCCCGGCAGAAGAAGTGGAAACAATTATCGAATCTGTTGAATTTCAGGTAGGGCGTACCGGTGCATTAACGCCTGTTGCGCGATTAAAACCCGTGCATGTCCATGGTGTGATGGTCAGTAATGCCACATTACATAATATGGATGAAGTGAGGCGAAAACAGATTCATATTGGCGATTATGTTTTCGTGCGTCGTGCGGGTGATGTGATTCCAGAAGTCGTTGGTGTGGTACCGGGAAAATCTGTCGGAGAAGTCGTTAATATCATCATGCCAACGCGCTGTCCTGTTTGTGATTCCCACGTTGAACACGTAACAGGAGAGGCCGTGGCGCGTTGCACGGGCGGTCTTTATTGCAAGGCACAGCGAAAACAGATGATAAAGCATTTTGCTTCACGTCGCGCAATGGATATTGAAGGCTTAGGTGATAAGTTAATCGATCAATTAGTTGATGTTGATTTATTAGAAACAGTGGCAGACATTTATTCTCTCACGCAAGAAAAATTGGTGAATTTAGAAAGAATGGGCGTAAAATCAGCTCAAAATTTACTTGAGCAGATTGAAAAAAGTAAAACAACCACTTTGCCACGGTTTTTATATGCGCTCGGTATTCGCGAAGTTGGAGAGGCGACAGCGAAACAGCTGGCAATGTATTTTAGAGCATTGCCTGCTTTGCTAGCAGCATCAGCAGATATGCTAGAGTCCGTCCCGGAGGTGGGTCCTGTGGTGGCAGCGCATATTGTTCATTTCTTTCAAGAATCGCATAATGTAACGGTTATTCAACAGTTACAAGGGGCGGGCGTACATTGGCCGTTGATTGCTGAAACGAAGCATCTGCCGTTAATGGGCATGCGTTTTGTAGTCACAGGCACGTTGCGCGATTTTTCTAGAACAGAAATTAAAGAGAAATTAGAGTCTCTGGGTGCCCGTGTTTCTGGTAGTGTTTCCGCGCAGACCACCTATGTGATTGTAGGTGCAGACCCTGGCTCGAAGGCGGATAAGGCAAGAGAGCTTGGTGTGCCTGTGTTAGATGACGAAGCTTTAGATAGATTTTTAAAAAGCTAAATATTTAAAACAACACACCTTCTTTTATTTTTTTCAACTGCTTGGCGAGTCCTTCTGCATTCACAGGATGACCCAGATAGAATCCCTGGATAATATCGCAATTTTGTTGTGATAAATACTGCACTTGCTCGACCGTCTCAACGCCCTCTGCAACAACTTCCATACCTAAATGGTGTGCAAGACTGATAAAAGCATTCGTAATCGCGATATCATCAGGTTGCTGGGGCAATCCTTTAATAAAACTCTGATCTATCTTCAATAAATTAATAGGATATTGTTTAAGGCAGCTGATAGAGGTATACCCCGTGCCAAAATGATCGATGGATACTTGAACGCCTATATTTTTTAGACTGTCTAAAATAGTTTTACTGGCATGAGGCTGATCCATTATCACATTCTCAGCTATTTCTAATTCTAAATATTGCGGATGTAGCCCGCTACGGGATAATGCGCTCTGAACGACCTGCGCTAATGTGGGATGTAAGAATTGATTATGAGATAAATTGACAGAAACAGTCAAATGCTCATAGCCTTCTTCTTGCCAATATTTATTTTTCTTGCACGCCTCTGTGAGTGCCCATTCGCAAATGGGCATGCTTAATCCCGTTTCTTCTGCAAGCTGTATAAATTGATTAGGTGTCACTTTGCCGAGCGTGGCATGCTCCCATCGCATCAGCGCTTCTACACCCGTAATTTTTCCTGTTTTAAGACGTAATTTAGGCTGATAGAATAATTCCAATTCATTATTTTTAATAGCCTTCTTAAAAAGAGATTCAAGTAACATGAATTCTTTTGCAAGCGTATCCAGCTCTTCTGAGAAAAATTGATAATGCTGTCTCTGATCTTTTTTTGCTTGAATTAATGCATGATCTGCGTTATTTAGCATATCATTAAGATCGGATCCATCATTGGGATAAACGCTAATGCCAATTGATGTTTTGAATGGAAATTCACGTGTATTAATTTTAATGGATTTTGTGCATTGTTCCAGTAATTTCTCTGAAACAGTACTTGCAAACTTGGCTTGTTTAATGTCATTCAATAAGATAGTAAATTCATAATCATTTGTTTTTGCTATCACATCATCAGTACGCAGTATATGCGATAGTCGTTTCCCGATTTCATTTGAAACAAATATTTCATTTTGGCTATCCAATAATGCTGATATCTCTTGGTGCGGCTCTAGGCTAATCGTGAGAAAGGCCAATATTTGATGATGTCTTTTCGCATGATTAATTATTTTAGTTGCAACATCGTAAAAGGAAGCTTGTGCGAGGAATATGTTGTCCTGCGTCGTATGATTTTCTGACGCTTGCGACTGCAACTGCGCGAGTGCACGTTCAATAGATTTTTTTTCAATGGTTTGATTTGCCACCAATTCATTCAAACGATTGATTTCTTCTCTATTGAGTGTATTGATTGTGTCAAAGCCAATAAATAATGCTTGTGCACCTTCAATGATTTCATAAAAATCTTTTTCTGCTTGATTCTTTCTGTCGTGATGTTTATTGAGTAACAGGAGAATCAGTAAAAAAGTGAGTAATGATGTGCCTGTCGCAATTAGTGATATTTTAACCAAGGATCCATTTATTGGTAAAAAATTCACTATCACTATAAAAAGCGCCAAAGAGAGGAGGCAAATTGCCAATGCTTTGATTTTTAAGTACATTTTTCATCTCCATGTGCTTCATTTGAGACGGTAAAATTTACTTGTTAACAATTTCATTGTGCGATGTGAGATAATAAATATCAAGCGCTTTACATTTTTACTTAAGAAATCAGGAAGTTATGTGGAGAAAATGGTTTAGACGAAAACGCACCCCGCCATCTGGTAATTATCGTACTGATGATTATAAGGCGCTATTACATTATTTAGAGTGGCTCGCTTCACATAAACTTGGTTATCCCGTTTCTTTGTTAACTTTCTTGGGTGCAATTAACAACAAAGCGCTGGGGATCAAATCGGGTACAATTGCAAATATTTTATTGAACAATGTAGGCGACCCTTTTAAAGATTCAGAAACGTCTCTGCTAGAGGTCAAAAAACATGAGCGAGAAGTCATTACTATCCTTGAACGATATTATGGTATGCGACCTAATAAACTGCGGGGGTACGTTACAACAGGCGGAACGGAGGGTAATTTCGCAAGCCTATGGTGGTCTAAGCGTTTTTTGATTAACTCTTCTATGGAGAAATTAATTGAGAAAGATAATGTAGTCAAACTAAAAGAAAAAGAAGAACAAGCTGCACTGTCAGCATTATCTAAAATTGCCTTAGATGATTATGTGAAAAGAAATATTTGTTTAGAAAATATATTGCAAATTAAAGAAGACATTCATCAATTAAAGGATATCATTAAACAGATTTTAACACCGACTATCTTCTATGCCAAAAACGCGACGCATTATTCCGTGCCTAAGGTTTCAGAGATATTGCATTTTAATATCCGTCCTGTTTCTGATAATGCCGATGGTGCCATTGATCTTGTCGATTTTAAAAGGCAAATTACCTTTCATTTAAGTGCACATCCCCATAGCCCCATTATTGTGATTGCCAATATTGGTACGACAGTCACAGGTGCCATTGATGATGTGGCAGGGATGAAAGAGGTATTGCATGGTTTTGATCCTAAGCCGTTATTCACCATTCATATGGATGGTGCGTTAACAGGATTTTTACTGCCTATTTTGAAACCTTTCGGTGAAGTTACAAATTACTTTGATGCGCTTGGTGTGAATACACTCGCCGTTTCTGCACATAAGTATCCTGGCCTTTCGCAGCCTTGCGGTATTATTCTGGCAACTAAAGATTTTTTTGAAAAATCATTTGAGAAACAGTCTGAAAGAAGCGTGGATTATGTTGGTAATATCAGTGACGTCACGATCACGGGCTCACGTTCGGGCTTGAATGTACTGATGTTCCATAATGCGCTACATTCTTTAAAATTGCATGAAAATTGTGATAAGTTGTCAAAAATGGTTTCAGAAAACATAGATAATGCTCGATATTTATACGAAGAATTAGTGAAAATATACGGCTCAGATCAGGTATACTATCCTTATCACTTTAATATTATGTTTCCTAAACCGAACCAGGTGATTGCTAAAAAATATCAACTCATGATAACAGGGGACAGGGCAACAATTTGTGTGTTGTCAAACGTCAGTAGGAAACTGATCAATGAATTTATTGGTGATTTGAAAAACGAGAAGGAGAAGGTTATGAATGTCGAGAGAAAGAGTGGTCAGTACACAATCTGTTTGCTCCAATCTGAGCATATTGACTCCACCGTTGCGTTAATTACAAAGAGCTTCTGCGAAAGCGAGCCGATTACCAAATACTTGAATGTTCCAACAGCGCATTACACCTTATTTGCACGTGCTGTTGTGAGTAAATGTGTGGAAGAAGGATTAAGTCAGGTGGCTGTTGACAGAAGCAATAACGTGATTGCTTGTAGTCTGGTAGAAGATATGGCTAGCCCTTTTGAACCAAATCTTCGTCAATATCCTGAATTAACACCTTTATTTTCTTTGTTAGATAAATTACTTTCTCCACTGGTATCAGGAAAACAATTTATCAAGGGAAAGGTTGCCCATGTGTTTATGGTGGCTGTTGCGCCAGCATATCGCGGACAGCATCTGGCGACAGCCATTGCTTTGTCATCAGGAGAGATGCTAGCCAGTATGGGTTATCCTTTTGCTTGCACTGATTTTACCAGCGAAGCAAGCGAGCGGATTGTTTATGAGTATAATCTCTATCGTTTATCGAATAGGATTATTTACCATGATTATGCTACCCAGGATGGTCAACAACCACTGGCTGGTGTGCCTGGCTATATTTCTTCTTATGTCATTGCGATACAGCCTGGTGTAAAATTAGAGCGATTTAATAGCTGTTATGAAGTAACGCAAGGTAAAAAAGAGCCTGTTAGTACATAACAGCGCGAGCGATGGCCGGATGGTTTGTCGTCTGACTTCTCATGGATGAGCGTGATGGAAATTGAAGTTAATCAAAAACAAATAACGGATGAAGAACGATCTACGATCGATCAGCAAGTGAAAAGCGAGTTGATTGAGCATCTCTATCAGGGTTGTCTACCTGGTACGATTTCAGGTGTACCTGTTGGCATAGCACTCTTTTTTAATTTCTACCATTATGTTCCGACGTGGATATTGTCAGCTTGGTTTATATTTTATAATCTTGCTTTAGTCACGTTAACAGGGGTTTATTTCTTTTATCGTAAGTATAAAGATTCTTATGGTTTGCACACATGGTTGCTTGCCTATTCATTGGCAATGTCTTTTTGTGCGGCAGCTTGGGGCTTAAGCGTGCTCATCATACCAGAGAATATCACGCGACAGTATATCGCTTTTATTGTGTTATTTCTCATTTCCACAGGCTATGCCATGGGCAGCATTGGTGTTGTGTCGCTTTGTTTAACAACGCTGACGATCATCGTGATACCACTGATCACGTGGTGTTTGATGAAAGGATTGTTGTTTTATAAACTTGTTGCGCTTTTTTCTACTATCTACATGGTATTTATGGCGCTGATCAATAAACGCAGCACGCAATGGTTTAAAGATTCTCTTAAGTTAAAATTAGAAAATTCTTTGGTCAGCTATCAAGCAAACCATGACTCTTTAACAGGACTGCCTAATCAGCGCTTATTTATGAATTATTTGCATGATCTTGTTGCTTTATCTAAAAACGACAATAAAAATTTTGCTGTGATTTGTTTTTCTTTAAACAGGATGGAAGTGCTCAATGATAGCTTTGGTCCAAAAGCAAATAATACTATTTTGCTGTCCATGAAAGATAGATTAAATAAAGTTTTTTCACCTTTTTCCTCAGAGGATAATAAACTAAGCGCTATGATCACTATTTCGCGTAAAGATACTTTTAATATCCTATTATCCTCGTTCAATCCTAAAGAAGATCAAAATAAATTAAAAGATGTTTTTGCCATATTGAAGGAGCCCTTTTTTCTTGATGAGCAATCTGTCAATTTAACAGCAAGCGTGGGTGTGAGTTGGTATCCGCAAGATGGTGATAATGCGCAATCTCTTTTAATCAATGCAGAAGCGGCTATGCTACAGGCAAAGCAATTTGGTGGTAATCGTATTGAATATTATCGTTCAGAAATTAATGCGCAAACCCCAAAGCAACTGGCTTTAGAAAACGACTTACACAATGCGCTTTCACATAACCAATTCTTACTCTACTACCAGCCATTAGTCGATGTAAAGTCTGGTACGATCCATGGTATGGAGGCACTGATACGCTGGAAACATCCTGTGCATGGTTTCATTTCACCTGCGCATTTTATACCAATGGCTGAAGAAACAGGACTTATCGTGCCAATTGGTGAATGGGTGCTTCGCGAAGCTTGTCAACAGACGCAAATTTGGCATCAGATGGGCTTTCCGCATCTCAAAGTCGCTGTCAATTTTGCGGGAAAACAACTACAAGAAGATGACGTACTTGATGTGATTAAAAGAGCATTAGTTTATACGGGTCTCGATGCGAAATTTTTAGAATTAGAGATTACTGAAACAGCGATCCTTAATGAAAAAGTAGTCAATTTGCTATCTGAATGCAAGAAAATAGGCTTGAGTCTATCGATTGACGATTTTGGTACGGGGTATTCGGGGCTCAGTTATTTAAAGCGTTTTGCAATTGATAAAATTAAAATTGACCAATCCTTTGTAAGAGATATTCCTGCTAACAAAGAGAGTATGGCAATCGTGTCCGCTATTTTAGCAATGGCTAAAGCACTTAATGTCACCACCTTAGCAGAAGGGGTTGAGGAAGAGGCGCAACTACAATTTCTACGAAAAGAAGGCTGTCATTACATCCAAGGCTATTATTTTAGTAAACCCCTTGAGGTTTGCTTATTTACTCAGCTACTATGTACGTACAGGGATATTTCCATGTATCAGAAAGCATAGGGAGCATGTGTTTTGTTAAAGTTAAAGTCCAGTTTTTTTAGTTTGCTCGCCTTGTGTGCCTTAAATGCGCATGCAGCTGGCTATAAATTAGAATTTCAAAGTCCTTCTGTATTGGCTGACTCTGGCGATGCGGCAGTTGTTGAAGATGCAGGGACGAACTGGTACAACTCAGCCGGCTTGGTTGACTTACCGCAACAGATTACAGGTTCAGCAATTGATGTGTATGAAAGTACAACCTTCCATGGTACTTCCACAGCGCCGAGCCCTTTTGGTGCGGCTTTTAGCTTTGCTGGTGTTGGTAAGGCTTCATCTTATTCAAATTCTGTGTTACCCGCTGTGCATTATTCGCTTCCATTTCTCGGTCGTTACGCTTTTGGGCTGAGTGTTGTGCCTGCTTGGGGTTTAATGGAAGATTACGGCCCAGGATCGGTTGTGCGCTACGACCTTGATAGGATTTATACCAGAACAATTGATATTGCGCCCAGTTTGGCAGCAAGAATAAATAGCCAATGGTCGATTGGTTTAGGTCCTGATTTCCACTATTTTGCACTCCAGCAAGAAAAGTTTGGGCGTACGCAAGGACCCGCGGGCTTGGGTGGCACAACAGGCGATTCTTTTGCGCGTATTTCAGTGAATAATTGGAACATGGGTGGTCATATTGGTGTGTTATATCGCATGGATGAGGCAACGCGATTTGGTTTAAACTATCGCTCAAAGATCACGATGGATCTGGGCGGCTATAGTAGCTTTGTAGTCAATAATACAGCCCCAACCTTTGAAACCAATCAGTTTAAGGTCAATTTAATATTACCGCCTACAACAACATTCAGTTTTTATCGTGATATCAATTGCTTATGGGCAGTGATGGGTACGGTTTCGTATGATCAATGGAGTGTGGTGAGAAATCTCCATGGGTTTAATTATATGTTACCAACAGCGACGACGGTAAACGTTAACTTGCAGCAAGATTATCGTAATACCTTTGATTTCAGTTTGGGTGCGCATTATAAGCTGAGTGAGCAATGGTTGTTACGTGGTTCCGTGAAATATGAACAAACACCAACGAATGATCAATTTCGTGATCTCAGTTTCCCGGATGCTGAAAAACTTGGTTTCAATATTGGTGGTCGTTACCAGATGGCAAAAAAACTGGCTTTAGATCTGGTTTATGCGCATGTGTTTACGCGATCTGTGCCTATTAATATCACGCTGCCTGCAGCTTTAGGTGCCGTGCATACGAATGGTAGTGTGGGCACAGGTATAGACTTGGTGGGTGCGCAGCTGGTCTACGATATCTAAGTAAAAATCTAAGTAAAGCAAAATGCTGTTCAAGAGCACGCATTTTAGCTCTTTAGCTTTCCCAATAATTCTCGCATTTTCGCTTTGATCATATCAATGGCAATACGGTTGCCGCCGCCGCGTGGGACGATTAAATCAGCGTAGCGTTTAGAGGGATCAATAAACTGTAAATACATAGGACGCACTGTTTCTTCGTACTGTTTGAGAACAGATTCCAGGGAACGACCTCTTTCTGTGGTATCTCGTCTTAAGCGGCGAATAAAACAAATATCCAGAGAGGTTTCCATGAAAATACGAATATCCATGAGCTCTCTTAAGTCAGGTTCTACAAAAAGCAAAATACCTTCTAATACAATAATGGCGTGTTTCCCAATAGAACGCGTCGCTTTTTCGCGTACATGCATCGCATGGTTATAGATGGGAACCTCAATATATTCTCCGGCCTGCAGCTGCAGCAAATGCTGGTGTAACAATTCATGATCAATAGAATCTGGGTGGTCATAGTTGATTTTTGTGCGTTCTTCTAAGGGAATATTGCTGTGATCCTTATAATAAGAATCTTCGGAGATCACAACGACTTGATCAGAGCCTAATTCATTAACAATCGTGTTTGCAAGTAAGCTTTTTCCCGAAGCAGACGCGCCAGAGATACCAATGATAATTGCACTCTTTTTATCCAATCGTTGACTCCTCTCTATTACGTTTCAATAACACATACATTGCGCCCCGGTCACCGTGCGTTGGACCTGCTGAGCAAAAAGCAAGTACAAGAGGTAGATGCCGTAACCACTGGTTTAGTTTGTTCTTCAGTGTAGGTTGATCGCTATGATGTCCTTTACCATGAACAATCAGTACAACGCGAAAACCGTCTGCTAAACAGGCTTGCAAGAAGTGGTCAACTGCCTGAAAAGCTTCCTCGACCGTCATCCCATGCAAATCCAAAGTTGCATCCACAGTATATTGACCTTTACCTAATTTGCGAAGTATTTTATTGGCTATATCCGCTTGTTTATATGTAATTAATGTTTCTCCGCCGACAGTTGGAATGTCTTTGCTCTCATTCAGGCCAAGTGGTGTATAAATTGGCTCTCGTTGTGGCGGATATTTAGGCAATTTCTTAGGTGAAAGGAGGCGTCTTTTCGTTATTTTGAGTGGCGTTGCGTCCGTCACAGCATTGTGAAAAATCTCGAGATCATGCTCAGTAGGTTTAGATTTTTTTGTCATACTTGCTATAATATACCCACTGGTCGAAAAAGGAATATAAGGGTATGCAGTTTTTCTATGAAATTTTTCCCGTCTTTTTATTTTTTATTGCTTTCAAGCTTTATGATATCTATGTTGCTACCGTTGTGGGCATCATTGCCACCTTAATACAGGTATTAGCTAGCCGTTATTGGTTAGGCAAATGGGATCGTAAACAACTCGTTACCCTGGGCGTTTTTGTCTTTTTTGGGGGGATGACATTATATTTTCATAATCCTATTTTTGTGAAATGGAAACCAACAGTTGTTTTCTGGGTCTTTGCGTTGTTCATTATTGGCAGTCAATTTTTTACCAAAAAACCGATTATGCAGCGTTTTATGGAAAACGCGATAGAAAATAAAGGAACGGTTCCAATTATCGTGTGGAAGAAGCTCAATATCAGTTGGGCAGTGTTTTTTATCATTCTAGGAGGCATTAATTTATACGTAGCCTATTATTTGAGTAATGATGCCTGGGTCAATTTCAAGTTTTACGGTATTACAGCTGCGTTGTTTATGTTTAGTATCTTTCAGGCGGTCTATCTCATGCGTTTTATCGTCCCAAGTGGAGAGTAACAACATGGAAACGTCCATCTGTGGGGGCGTTGTTGAATAAATTGGAGATGCTCTGGGAGGCACTCGGTGTAACCGAGCCGCGACCGTGAGGGAGCGTCACTGCACATAACTTTTAGCTGAAATTTCTTACTTTATAATATTCATGTGACGCTCCCTCACGGTCGCGGCTCGGTAAGGTGCCCGACAGGGCGGATTGAGGGAACGGAGAAGGAGAGAAAAGAACCATGAACAATTCAGGCCGTCGTCTTTTAATAGCAGCACGTTTAGAAAAGGCGTTTGTGCCTTCCCGCCTAGAAGTCATCGATGAAAGTGATCAGCATGTGGGACATGCGGGACATCAGGGTGGGGGGCGTCATTTTGCTATTATTATTTCGGCATCGTACTTCAATAGTATGTCGCAAGTGGCGGCTCACCGTGAGATTTATGCGCTTCTAGCGGACCTCATGCCAGAACCCATTCACGCGCTCAGAATTATTGTCAACAGACCCTAAGATTATTCATCCGTAATATCCATATCCCTCAACTCTTCCGCCGTTAACAGGAAAACCCCCGTATCCCCATTTTTGAAAGTCATCCACGTAAACGGTAAATCCGGAAAGCGTTCCATCAATGCAGCTTCGCTATTGCCAACCTCAACAATCAATAACCCTTTTGGCTTAAGATAGTGCTTTGCCTCGCGCATGATTTGCACCACATAATCTAGACCATCTTCGCCAGCCTCCAGCCCAATAGCGGGTTCGTGGTGATATTCCTTAGGAAGAATCGCCATTTCGTCTGCACCTACATAAGGTGGATTACTGATAATAATGTCGTACTGCTGTATGGGTAAAGTGTTAAACAAATCTGATTGATGCAGATGCACTTGCTCATCAACAAAATGCTTAAGCGCATTGATTTTTGCAACAGCTAGCGCTTCTTCTGAAATATCACTGGCGTCAATAATGGCTTCAGGGAAAGCTTTTGCACAAGCAATCGCAATACAACCACTGCCCGTGCATAAATCTAAAATATGATGCACACGATCTACTTCAATCCAAGGCTGAAATTGCTCTTCAATCAGTTCAGCAATAGAAGAACGGGGAATGAGTACACGCTCATCCACATAAAAAGAAAGGCCGTTAAACCACGCCTCATGTGTCAGATAAGCCACAGGAATACGCTCTGTGATACGTCGATGAATCAATTGAAAAATAGCCTGGCGCTCTTTTTCAATCAGTTGCGCATCTAAGACAGCTGCGTTAATGTCATGTGGTAGATGGAGCGTATGCAATATCAATGCAACAGCTTCATCCCAAGCGTTATCTGTACCATGCCCATAGTATAAGTCTGCTTCATTGAAAACGCTGGTTGCATAGCGAAGAAAGTCACGGATGGTTTTTAGCTCTGCTGGTTGGTTCATAGGTCACCATATCACTCAATATTTGCTACATTATTGGGTCATTTGCTGCCTAAAGACAAGGCTTATTGAAATAGCTTGCAATTTGCTTAGCAAAAACCGTATTCTCAACTGCAGGCGGTATTAAACGGTGTATATATGGATCTTGTTAAAAAATTTCACTCAATCATTGAGCAATCTGAGTGCTTATATAGCCTAACAGAAATCAATGAAGCGCTAGATCGGATGGCAAAAGCCATTACCTTGGATCTACAGGATAAAAACCCTATCATTATTGCTGTGATGACGGGTGCGTTAATCACAACTGGTCATTTAGTAACCAAGCTTCATTTTCCCCTAGAAATAGATTATATCCACGCCACTCGCTATCGTGGTGCGATGCGAGGGGGGGATTTACACTGGCTGGTTGAGCCGCGTCAATCCTTGAAAGGAAGAACCGTACTGATTGTGGACGATATTATGGATGGCGGCCTAACGCTCTCTGCTATTATTGACTACTGCCAGCAAGCAGAGGCTGAAGCCATCCATACCGCTGTGCTGGTGAGTAAAAACCGTGTGCGTGAGCCGGGTGTCACCTTTGAACCCAATTATGTTGGTATGACCACAGAAGATAGGTTCCTTTTTGGTTTTGGCTTGGATTATGAAGAGAATTTGCGTAACGTGCCTGGTATTTACGCTGTAAAGGAGTAGGAGAGGCATTTCTATAGTAGGAACATCTATGTCCATGCTGCTCATTTGGTGGGTTGTTTTTCTTTTAGCGACTGGTGTGCTTGCCTACCGGCGTGCTTCTCTGCTTATTTGGAGCATCAGCTTTGCCTTACTGCTGGCCCTACTCACAAAGTACGCTGGGTTTAGCGTAGGTGTACAAATCAGTTGGATCACCTATCTCGCATTTTTTTCGCTACTCAATATTAAGTATTTGCGTCGACAACTCTTCTCAAAATTCCTTTTCCGTTTCTATGTTGCTGTGATGCCTGCAATGTCACGCACGGAACGTGCTGCTATTAAAGCTGGCACGGTCACATGGGAAGGAGATTTGTTCCGCGGTGATCCCAATTGGCAAACTTTACTTGCTTTGCCGCAGTCACAACTGACAACAGAAGAGCAGGCCTTTCTGGACGGACCTGTAGATGCGCTGTGTCAGATGATTGATGATTGGGATATTACACATCGTCGCTTAGATTTACCGCCTGCTGTCTGGACGTACTTAAAAGAACAAGGTTTCTTTGCACTCATCATTCCCAAACAATATGGCGGCAAGGGTTTTTCTGCTTATGCACATTCACAAATTCTTATTAAAGTCAGCAGTCGTAGTTTAGTGGCTGCAACAACGATTGCTGTACCCAATTCTTTAGGCCCCGCTGAATTGTTGTTGCATTACGGCACGGAAGAGCAGAAAAAACATTATTTACCACGTTTAGCAAAAGGCACAGATATTCCCTGTTTCGCTTTAACGTCGCCTGAAGCGGGATCTGATGCAGGGTCGATGACAGATCATGGTATCGTTTGCTGGGATGATTTTGGTGGCAAATGCACCTTAGGAATCAAACTTAATTTTAATAAACGCTATATCACGCTTGCACCTGTCGCAACAGTGATAGGACTGGCGTTTAAATTATACGATCCTTCGCAGTTACTTGGTAAAAAAGAAGATATTGGTATCACCTGTGCGCTTATTCCACGCGAGACACGCGGGATAACCATTGGTCGCAGGCATTTTCCCTTAAATATGCCTTTCCAAAATGGTCCTATACAAGGCAAAGATGTTTTTATTCCGCTGGATTGGGTCATTGGTGGTATAAACAAAGTAGGCGAAGGCTGGGTGATGTTAATGGAATGTTTGGCAGCAGGCAGAGCGATTTCCTTACCTGCATTTTCTGTGGGCGGCGCTAAGATGGCCACCTATACCACAGGTGCTTATGCGCGAATACGCAGACAATTTAATTCAGCCATTGGTAAATTTGAGGGTGTAGAAGAATATCTCGCACGTATCGCTACCTTAACCTATATGATGGATGCCACACGCTTATTCACTGTGAGAGCAATCGATGCCGGCCAAAAGCCAGCGGTTGCTTCTGCTATTGCTAAATACCATGTCACAGAACTTGGCCGCAAAGTCGCATCAGACAGTATGGATGTGCATGGCGGCAAAGGCATTTGTTTGGGGCCACATAATTATATTGGTCGCAGTTATGAAGCAACACCTATTGGTATCACCGTGGAAGGTGCCAATATTTTAACGCGCAATATGATTATATTCGGGCAAGGTGTGATGCGTTGTCATCCTTTCTTAATGAAAGAGTTAGAAGCGGTACGGCTGCACGATCAGAAGCAAGCTTTGATACGCTTTGATAATGCTATTATTGGGCATATTGGATTTGCACTATCTAACGCGTGGCGCACACTCGTATTGAGTATCACAAGCGGCGTATTTGTCAGGGCGCCTGCTGGTAAGATGAAACGCTATTTCCAACAAGCAACGCGTTTTTGCTCAGCGCTTGCTTTCTTCTCGGATGTCAGCATGCTTTGCTATGGCGGCAATTTAAAGCGTAAGGAAAGCATTTCTGCCAGATTAGGCGATGTACTGAGCTATCTCTACTTGTTGTCTGCTGTACTGAAACATTATGAGAATCAAGGCAAACAGTCAGAAGATTTAGCATTAGTGAAATATGCTTCTCTGCATTGTTTGTTTGAAATTCAAGAAAGTTTTGATGGGCTTATTCGTGCTTTTCCCTATCGCACGATTGCTTGGCTATTGAAAGTCATGATTTTTCCCTGGGGGCAGCGGTTTTCTAAACCTAACGATAAAATCAAGCATAAGGTTGCTCAGATCTTATTGAATCCATCGGCAAGCAGAGACCGATTGGCTGAAGGCGCATTTTTAACAGCTGTGCCCCAAAATAGCTTAGCTGATGTACAAGATGCGTTACTGAAAGTGATTGCATCAGAACCCATAGAAAAGATAATCAGAGCGGCTGTTAAAGAAGAGAAAATTACTGGCTACACACTCAGAGAGCAAGCTCAAGCAGCATTCGATACAAATATTATCAGTCATGAGCAATTCCATCTTTATCTGGCAGCTGATGAAGCACGTAGTAAAGTGATTGCCGTCGATGATTTTGATCCAGATGAACTGAAATCACATGCATAGCGCATCATTTCGCCAGCTCTTTTTTTATCTTTCCTTACTCACTGGCTTTTTTTTATTAATAGAAATCAGTTTTTATTTGATACTCTATCGTGATTATTTAGCACAATATGAATTTCTAGACACATATATTAGCAACCATTTAACATTGCCAATCAACGCATTGCCCGGTATTTTTTATTTTATCTTCGCTCAATTGGCCGTGCACGCCTTGTTTTGTTTGTTTATCACAGTCATGACATTGCTACTATCACATTTATTTTATCTATCGCAACACAAAGTCGTTTATGCAGGTATCATATTATGGATGTGCGGCATCATGACTATCCTGGTGATTAACCAGTACGCTTATCCAAATGCAAAATTTAATATCATCACTTCTTCTGTGATACCGAGCATTTCCCTTCCTTATGTGATAGCGGCGCTCACCTTCGGTTGGATAATGTGCTTTATCTGTGTTTTATTCGGCTTCACCAAGTGGCTCTTCGCGCAACGCGCTACCCTGAAAATGGCTGCTATTATGTTATTAGCAGTGGGGTTGGCTGTGTATGCGGCATCTTATTTTTTAAAACCAGTCTCTTATTCAGCAGCGACGGATGATCAACCTAATATTATTATTGTTGGTATCGATTCTTTACGTCCTGATTTTACAGGATTATTTGGCAAAACAATACCTACGCCTTTTATCGATTCTTTTTTAAAAGAAGCAGTTGTTTTCTCACACGCTACGACACCACTGGCTAGAACTTTTCCCTCTTGGGTAAGCATCTTAACAGGAGAGTATCCCTTACATACGCATATTCGCTCTGTCTTATCACCACAACCACAGGCAAAAAATTTAGATACCTTAGCTCGGGTTTTGCAGCACCATGGTTATGAAACTTGGTTTGCGACAGATGAAACACGTTTTAGCAACATTGATAACAACATGGGATTTGACCATCGCTTGACGCCACCCATTGGATTAAATGACTTCTTATTAGGTAGTTTCAACGATTTTCCCTTATCGAATGTCATTGTGAATACAGCAGTGGGTCAGTTCTTGTTTCCTTTTAGCTTTGCCAATCGTCCTGTTTACTTCACTTATGATCCAGATAGTTTTATTCACCTTCTAAAGCCTGCATTAACATCACACCACAGCAAACCTTTGTTTTTGGCAATACATTTTTGTTTACCGCATACACCCTATGTGTGGTCAACAGTCCCACAAGGGAAATTGAGTGTCGTAGAACGCTACGCTGCTAGCGTTGTACGTGTGGATCGTCAAGTGAAGGATTTTTTTACTTTATTAGAGAAGGGACATTTATTAGACCATGCCGTTGTTATTCTGTTATCAGATCATGGTGAAGCATTGGAATTACCTGGGGATCGTGTGACGCAACCAGCCTTATTTGTCCCCAAGCGATCAATCCCTGCATTTTACACAATGGGCGTGACACGTGAACCCGTTGATCAATCGGTTGGTCACGGTACGGATGTGTTGAGTATGACGCAATATCGAACCTTGTTCGCATGGAAACGCTACGGCGTGAAGATGAAGGCTAGATTAGTTACAGAAAGCGTATCTTTGCTTGATATTAAACCAACTGTATTGGCGTTATTGCATTTGCCTTTGAAGGTGGCTGATGGCGCGTCTTTGCTGGGTTTACTCAATGGCCAGCGTAACGTATTACCCCCCCGACATTTATTGCTAGAAACTGATTTTAGCCCACCAGCCATTCATGCAGTACAACCAGACATACGGCAAGTGCTACTCGAGGGGGTTGCGCTATTTGAAATCGATCCTTTGACTACGCGTCTACGTGTTAAGGAAAGTGCTGTGCCTATTATTAATGCAAGTAAGCAGTATGCGGATCTGTATGCTAACTGGATATTGGCACTGTATCCCAAACAAGAAAAGCATATTCCTATTTTGGTTAACCTGAAAACAGGTCAATGGACAGATGATCTACAGACCGCTTTTGCGAGACAATCACCAGCGCATGTGATGATGCAAAAATTGAAGGCATTTTACGGAAATGAGATTAGTTAACAATCGCAGCATCAGTTTTGTTCACAACACAGGGTATTTTCGTTTCTTTGTTCTAATTTGGCATTCAATCAACAGGTTAAGCCGATGAGTGTAATATAACACATTGATTATATTAAAGTATTTACTTGTGTCCATTTACTGCCCTCTCAGTTAAAACGGTTGTGGCATAGCGTTTTAGCGTGTTTTATCAGAGCTTATACACAGAGTTATCCACAGAATCTGTGAGTAAGTAGCATAAGGCTTGCGGAGAAAGAGAGCAGAAATAAGCGAGTAGTAAATCTGTTGCCGTTTGTTGTAGGATAATAATTCGCTACTGAAATTTTACAAGGAAGCAAGAATGGTCGGTACGCTTGTCATATTAGTATTGGTATGGTCAATGGCTTTTTTTCCACTTCCTTTGCTGGTATGGATGATCATCATCGGTGCTGCAGGATTTGCATGCAGTTGGTTTGGTTATTTTTCGGCACTTCCCTTTGTTATTTTTTGGCTACTGTATCTCACTGCTGTTTGTTTTTTTTGTCTAAAGAAGAAAAGACAGCAATTATTGATCGCTCCATTGTTACCATCGCTGAGAAAAAAAATACCAACCAGTATTAGCAAGACCGAACAAGAAGCAATAGAAGCAGGGGATACTTGGTGGGAGAAGGTATTGTTTTCTGGCAGGCCAAACTGGAAAAAATTGTTTGAATTCCCCAAGCCTCAGTTAACACAAGAAGAACAGCAGTTTGTTGATCAGCAAGTAGAAGTATTGTGCGGTATGCTGGATGATTGGCAAATTACGAACAATGATAACAATTTACCACCGCCTGTTTGGGATTACTTAAAGCGCGAGAAATTTTTCGGAATGATGATTGCGAAGGAATACGGGGGCAGGGGGTTCTCTGCTATTGCACATTCCACAGTGATTACAAAAATTGCTTCACGGTGTTTAAGTGCTGCGGTGACCACCATGGTGCCAAATTCCTTAGGTCCTGCAGAGTTATTGTCGCATTACGGCACAACTGCGCAAAAGCAGCATTACTTGCCTCGTTTGGCCGATGGTACGGATATCCCATGCTTTGCCTTAACAGGCTCGGATGCGGGCAGTGATGCAGGTTCGATGACAGATACAGGTGTGATTTGCAAAGGTCATTATAAAGGCGAGGAAATCATTGGCATTCGTTTGCAGTGGGATAAACGCTATATCACGCTCGCACCGATTGCAACCGTGCTAGGACTGGCAGTGCAACTGTACGATCCAGAAAAATTATTGGGCGGCGATACCACACTCGGCATCACATTGTGTTTGATTCCCACTACCCATCCTGGTGTTGAAATTGGTACACGACATTATCCCTTACGTCAGGCATTCTTAAATGGACCCACGCGCGGCAAAGATGTTTTTATCCCCTTAGACTGGGTCATTGGTGGCAAAGAAAAAATAGGTGCAGGATGGCGAATGCTCATGGAATGCCTCTCTGTTGGTCGTTCTATTTCTTTACCAGCGCTCTCTACTGCTTGCGCAAAAATGGCAGCGCGTTATACCACAGCCTATGCGCAAATACGTAGACAATTCCACGTACCGATTGCCGCTTTCGAAGGTGTGGAAGAAGCGTTAGGGAATATTGTGGGTTACCACTATGTGATTGAAGCAGCGCGCATGATGACCGCGGGTGCAGTTGATTTGAATATTAATCCTTCTGTGGTATCTGCTATTGCCAAATACCATATGACGGAATTGTGTAGACAAGTGACTGCACATGCAATGGATGTGCATGCTGGACAAATGGTGCAATTAGGGCCACGTAATTTTTTAGCAAGCATGCATATGTGTGTGCCTATTAGCATTACCGTTGAAGGTGCGAATATTCTCACAAGGAATCTTATTATCTTTGGTCAAGGTGCTTTACGTTGTCATCCTTATTTGCTGCAAGAAATGGCGATACTGTCGGCACCTGAGGTTGACATTGCAGCACTCGATCGTGTGCTGATGTCACACGCAGGCTACTTTATCAGCCACCTGATGAGAAGTATTGCCTATGGGCTAACAGGCGGGCGATTGATTTTCGCAAGCAGAAATCAAAGACGCATTAAACGATTGGAACGGCAATTAACCCGTATGAGTGCCGCCTTAGCTTTAGTATCAGATATTAGCTTAATGTTATTAGGCGGTCAATTAAAGCGCAGAGAGCGTTTATCAGCGCGTTTAGGAGATATGTTAAGTCAATTATATTTAGCATCTGCTGTGTTAAAGTATTACCATGATCACGGTAGACCAATGGCAGAAGTCGACTATGTTTGTTGGGGGATTCGACAAAACTTGTATAAGATACAACTTGCGTTTGATGGCATTTGTCAGAATTTTCCTAAGCGTTGGTTGGGCAGGCTGTTAAGGATTATCGTATTCCCCTGGGGGCAGGCTTATAGACCGCCGTGCGATTCATTATGCGCGGCTATTGTGGCACCGATGCTAACACCTTCTGCCCTACGGGATCGATTAACGCAATATTGTTATCAAAGTACCGATCCAGCAGAGTTACCGCATCGCCTGGATCTCGCATTGTCACAAGCAGCGGCAATGGAGCCGCTGATAAAGAAAGTGTATAAGGCGGTGCAAATAGGGGTGATACCTGCTTATCTAAACACAAAAGAGCGTATTGCAGCGGCTGAAACGGCAAATATACTTTCTAGCCAGGAAGCCAAAAATCTACTTGCCTTTGAAAGGCTAAGTGCTGAAATTATAAAGGTAAATGAGTTTTCATTTGATTTAAGTGAAGTCATAGCTTGAGGATAAAACGATGACAGGAACAATGAAACGTGATGTGTATATTGTAGATGGTGCGCGCACGCCTTTTTTGAAGGCAAAAGCCAAACCAGGGCCTTTTTCAGCGTCTGATTTAGCAGTGCAAGCTGGGAGAGAATTATTAGCGCGTCACACTTTCTTGCCAACAGATCTAGATGAAGTGGTGATCGGTTGCGTGATGCCGAGTGCTAAAGAAACAAATATTGGTCGTATCGTTGCATTGCGTTTAGGTTGTGGTGATGCTGTACCGGGATGGACAGTACAACGTAATTGTGCCTCTGGCATGCAGGCTATTGATAGCGCTATGAAAGATATTGCCAGCGGTCGTCATGATTTGGTATTAGCAGGTGGCACAGAAGCCATGAGCCGTGCGCCCTTATTATTTAATGAGCGCATGACAGCTTGGTTTGCCCAATTATCAAGTGCCAAAGGGTGGAAAGAAAAATTAAAAATATGGACGCAGTTTAGACCAACTTATTTGAAGCCTGTGATTGCCTTGTTACAAGGATTACATGATCCAATTGTGAATTTGAGTATGGGGCAAACAGCAGAAAATTTAGCGTATCGTTTTCATATTACGCGCGAACAAATGGATGCGTTTTCTTTACAGAGCCATCAATTGGTTATCGCAGCGCAAAAAGAGAAGCATTTAACAGAGGTAAAAGCGACTTTTGGTAACCATGGCGATTGTTATCAGCTAGATGATGGTGTGCGTCACGACACCACATTGGAGAAACTCAGTCAATTAAAGCCTTTTTTTGATAAAAAATTTGGCAGTGTCACAGCGGGCAACAGCTCTCAAGTGTCAGATGGCGCAGCGATGTTGCTTTTAGCAAGTGCTGATGCTGTGAAGAAGTATCAATTGCCCGTCCTCGCCAAGATAGTCGATGTAGCGTGGGCAGGTGTAGATCCTGCTGAGATGGGATTGGGTCCTGTGTATGCGACCCACATGCTTCTTAAAAAGCAAAATATGAACATGCAACATGTTGATTATTGGGAAATTAATGAAGCGTTTGCTGCGCAAGTGTTAGCTTGTCTTGCTGCTTGGCAAAATGAAGATTTCTGCCGTCAAAAATTAGGGTTATCGCAAGCGTTGGGTTCGCTGGATCAGGCAAAATTAAATGTCGATGGTGGTGCGATTGCATTAGGACACCCTGTTGGTGCCAGTGGTGCGCGCATTGTTTTGCATCTGGCAGAAACCTTGCGTAGGCAGCAGGCAAAACGTGGTATTGCAACGATCTGTATCGGTGGCGGGCAGGGTGGGGCGATGTTAATTGAAAATGTTTCTGGAGTATCGATATGAAAACGACACAATCCTACGAGAATTGGCGATTACAAACAGACGAAGATAATATTTTGTGGGTTATTTTTGATAAAAAGGATGCATCCGCTAATACCATTGATGCTGCAGTGATAACGGAGCTTTCGCATATTCTGAATGCCTTAATGGTTGATACCATGCATAAAGGTGTTGTGCTAACATCTGGTAAAAAAAGTGGTTTTGTTGCAGGTGCAGATATTTCCCAATTTGCAAAATTCAAAAATACAGCGGAAGCCATTGATATATTAACCTACGGGCAAAACATTTTATTTCAGTTAGAAAGTTTGAAAATGCCTACGGTGGCGATGATCAGTGGCTTTTGTTTAGGTGGTGGATTAGAGCTGGCTTTAGCCTGTCGTTATCGCGTCGCAGAAGATAATACAAAGACGCGCCTAGGCTTGCCTGAAGTGAAATTAGGCATACATCCTGGCTGGGGTGGCACTGTGCGCTTGCCGCGAATAATAGGTTGTTTTCAAGGCTTAAGTCTCGCATTAAGTGGTCGCACCTTAAGTGCAAAAGCAGCGGCGAAGTTGGGTGTGGTAGATGCAGCAGTGCCGAAACGACAACTGGTGCGAGCGGCGAAATATTATATTTTGCATGCACCTGAGAAACGTCAGATGAATGCCCTTCAGGCTTTTTGTGATAAAAAAATTCCTCGTCAAATCATTGCGCATGTGATGCGTAAAAAACTTGCGAAAAAAGTGAGTCGCTTACATTATCCTGCGCCTTTCTACGTCTTAGATAACTGGGAACGTGTGGGCGTTGAAACAAAAGAAGCCTATACCCTGGAAGCAAGGAGCTGCGGTAATTTATTTTTTAGCGAGACGTCTCGCAATCTCGTGCGCATTTTCTTTTTACAGGAAAGGTTAAAGGGATTAGCAAAACAAGTCGACTTTGCGGTGCATCACGTGCATGTTGTGGGTGCCGGCACCATGGGTGGTGATATTGCCTCTTGGTGTGCGTTAAGAGGGTTTACCGTCACCTTGCAAGATTTAAAACCTGAAGTGATTGCGCAGGCGATTAAACGTGCCTATAGCCTCTTTAAAGAAATACTGAAAGAAGATTATTTAGTTCAGCAAGCGATGGATCGTCTCATTCCAGATGTGTCGGGATTAGGTGTTGGCAAAGCGGATGTCGTGATAGAAGCTGCCGTAGAAAATATTGCGGTAAAACGCGCTATTTTCAAAGATCTTGAATTGCGTGCTAAACCAACGGCTGTTTTAGCAAGCAACACCTCCAGTATTCCTTTAGATGAAATCGGTGCTGATTTACAGCAACCTAATCGCATTGTTGGGATACATTTCTTTAATCCTGTTTCGAAAATGTTGTTAGTTGAAATTGTGTCTGATCAGCGTACGAATAAAACAGTGGTAGAACAAGCAACCAGTTTTGTACGTCAGATAGATCGGCTACCGTTACCGGTAAAGAGTAGTCCAGGATTTTTGGTTAACCGTATTTTAATGCCTTATTTATTGGAAAGTGTTGCGCTTTTAAAAGAAGGGATACCGATGACTGCCATTGACAAAGCGATGTTGGATTTTGGTATGCCCATGGGGCCCATTACCTTAGCAGATAAAGTTGGCTTAGATGTTTGTCTTTCTGTGGCACAAAATTTGAATCAATATTACCACAGGGCTATTCCGCAACAATTGATTGATGTTGTACAACAGGGTCACTTGGGCTGTAAAACAGGGCAGGGCTTTTATCAGTATGATAAGCGTGGTAAGCAAATTAAAGGAGATATTGTACCTTACGACAAACCATTGGAGGATATTGCAAAACGTTTGGTTTCTTGCATGCTAGATGAATCTTTTGCCTGTCTGCAGGAAGGCGTTGTTGCAGACGCTGATCTCATTGACGCCGGTATGGTATTTGGCACGGGCTTTGCGCCTTTCCGTGGCGGCCCGATGCATTACGCGCAGACGCTCGATGTGCTGCCTACTCTTAAGGAGAATGCGTTGCTTGTTTAGCAACAGACGTTTCGGAATCAGCTACACACTTCTTTACAGTTGCAGCTCGGTTTTGTCTGTATACCTATTACTACCGCGGCCGCAGCGGCGCTTGTCTGACAACCCTGGCGTATCCTTGGCGAGTAAAGAGGCTGCCGCTATGTTGGCGGGTTTGGTCCAGCCGTCGGCCAACGCTCTCGATCGTGGCGAATGCAGTACGGTCAAGAGAATCAGGTTCTTTGAAAGAATACCCAACGAAGCGCTTCATTCTGATTGTCTGATTCATATCACCAGCAGCAGCTCCTGCAGGAGCAGGTGCTGGTGTGAGATCTGCTTCAGAGAAAGGCAAATCGCTTCTCCTTCTCTCCACAGCCGTCCAAAGATACCATATGCTTGTCGTAATACGACGGAATCGACCAACGCGGCTTAATGTTGTATACATTTCTTTATCTACATCAAATCCTTTAAGTGCACGATCACGATCTACCGCAGCTTCCATCTGCGGATAACTGCCATCCTTAGGTTCAAAGATCATACTGCCGACTTGCAATGATAATGAGATTGCCGTGAAAACAGCTACTAAGGTTGAGTGAACAAGATTGAAGGCCAGACGAAAGAAGAAAGTTAACGCATTCATCGGACCTTCTGTTCCTCGCCATGTTTCCCTCCAACCATTTAACGGCCCTATTATTGCAGCACCCAGAACGAGTACGCCCATCAGCGCAAAAGAAAACGCAAGACCCACAGAGATAGCAAATACAGATTGAAAAAAGCCCAATACCACTTTTGCAGACATCTTGAGGAGATTGTCTTCGTACCATTCTGGATTTCGTCTTTCACCTCTTCTTCCATGAAGTTCTGCAAATTCCCCGACCATGGAAAACAACGTCAGTAGAAAAGTAAGTAAACCGCCTCTCTGAGCCGCCCAGAGTCCTACTTTCATCCCCTCTAATATAAAATAAGGCGCTAACAGCCCAAATCGAGTGCTATATTGCGCAAAACCCTCTGCTGCACTAACACCCTTATACGACAGGGCAGTATATACTCCCCATGCCAGCAACCCAAACCCTGCGCCCAATATTATTCCAAACGGCAACAACACAAGCTGAATAATAGCCTGAACCATCGCACCTATCAGCTCAGCTATTTTGTAATCGACAGAAGTGGTGGTGCGACGCGCATTACGAACGCGAGCTTGATTATTTGCGATGCGGGCATTCTCAGCTTGAGCAGCGCGTCGAGCTTCTTGAGCGGCAGCGCGTTCAGCTGCTTGAGCTGCGCGTTGAGCTTCTTGAGCTGCTTCATAATTATTCCTGGCTAGTTGAGCAGCTGCACCAGCAAATCTGGTGACAACATCAGCGGGAGCAGTAGTAGCAACAAAAATTGCACGAGCAGCGTCATTGGCATGCCGTTGAGGGTCATAAAAACCACTACTTATAGCCGTTTGATAAGCTCGAGCAGCTGCAGCTTCGGCTTGAAGTCGAACTCGTTCGGCAGGAGCTTCTTCGGCCGTTTGAGCAGCGAGGGCTCGACGAGCTTCCTCAGTATCAGCCTGCTGCTGTACAGCAGCTTGATAAGCTAGGTTGCAAGCATCTTCAGCGATACTAACAGCGACAGAATCAGGAACTATCCGAAGGGCAGCCGCTTTAGCAGCCTGAGTAGCAGGGTCACGGAGATACTTTCTTGCGTCATCATCATACTGTCGAAAAATTGCAGCAGCTGCCCTTTCAGCAACAGCGAGAGCTTCAGTTCTAACTTCATCAGTAATAACTGGTGGAGAAACTTGCTCAACAACAGGCGCTGCAGCGGTACCATGGTTGTCTATAGGAGGTGCATCAACAGGTACGGAGTCAACTGCATCAGAATGACTTTGATCAGGCATCTTAATCTCAGAAATGATTGTATTGAGCGCCGAAAGGGCTGCTTGGTACTTTCTTATCATTAGTGTCAGGTGAGCTGGAGGGGTAAGGTTGCTTCTCATTTTAGCTAAGTTAGAAGAGATCTGTTCTCTAAGCATCGCTATCTGTTGCTGGAAAACCTTATTCTGCTCAGAGACAAGAGTGCTCTCAGCAACAGTCTCTCCCAATACAAGATAAAAGGATTCCACCAAGCTTTCGGGGCAAGAATCATTTGGTAGCCAAACAACCGCTATTGTTGTGGTAATTTGATTGTTATCACTATTATATTCTTCCAAGTAAAAGACTGGCGCACGTCCGCTGCGATTTGACGCACTGTATTCTTGAAGTAGCGCAAACACTGCTGAATGGTCTTCCTGATTAAGAGGTGCGAGCTTTCTAGCAGGGGCTGTACTACTACGATTAAACATGTCATCTCCTCATCTTCGTTCTTTGTGTCTTTATTAACCAAATCCACGAAAAAATCATTATGTTATAGCCGATTTCCAGCTGAAATTTAACAAAAATAGGCCAAAATGTCAATCTCTTCTACACAAAACGAGTGGTGCATTGATCTGCTAGGGACCGGCAGGGAGTCACATAGCGTTACCGAGCCGCGACCGTGAGGGAGCGTCACTGTGCTATAACTTTTAGCTGAAATTTCTTACTTTATGATACTAAATTGCCTTATAGTGGTTAAAATGTTGCACTGTTATACACCAGCTTTTATCAGATTCATGTGACGCTCCCTCACGGTCGCGGCTCGGTTACACCGAGTGCTCCACAGAACATCTCCGATTTATTCAACAACGCCCCTTCCGGGAGAAAATATATCGTCAACGAGGTCGTGCTTGCGGTGCCGTAGGAACCCTGTGACGTCTCTGACGGCGGAAAAGACCACCATCTGCTACACCTGCCACTCGCGCACCAACACTTCTCACCCCACGGAATGCGTTATCAGGGAGGGAGTCACGTTCGTTGCAGGAAAACCCAATGAACCGCTTTATCTTCATTGTTTGAGCCACATTTTCAACCACAGGCGCAGACGCTAACAGGGGAGGCGGCACATCTGAGACAGAAAAGGGTATCTCCCTTGCTCTTCTTGCCACCGCTGTCCAAAGATACCATATGCTTGTCGTCACGCGACGGAATCGACCAACGCTGCTGAGCATCATATACATTTCTTTGTCTGCATAGATTCCTTTGAGCCCACGATCCGGCGCACGCTCCATCTGCAAATAACTCCCATCCTTAGGTTCAAAGATCATGCTACCAACTTGTAATGATAAGGATATGCCCGTGAAAACAGCTATTAAGGTTGAGTGAATAAGATTAAAGGGAAAACGAAACCAGAAAGTTAGCACACTCATCGGGCCTTCTGTCCCTCGCCATGTCTCTCTGAGCCCATTTAACAGTCCAATCATCACAGCGCTGGGAACGAGCACACCCATCAGCGCAAAAGACAGTCCAAGACCGATGGAGATAGCAAATACAGATTGGAAAAAGCCCAATACCACTTTTAAAGATATTTCAATGGGATCGTGTGTATACCAAGCAGGATCCCAATTTGTTTCCTCTACACTGTGACGCTCACCAAATTCCTTGAGCATCTCAAATAATGTTTTAACAAAAGTGAGAAAGCCACCCCGTTGCGCTGCCCAGAGCGCAACTTTTATCCCTTCTAAGACAAAATAAGGCGCTAAAAGCGAAAGTCGCGCACCAAATTTCGCAGTGCCTTTTGCTTTACCTGTCTGGTAATACGAGATACCAGCGTATATCAGCCACGCAAGCACACCAACCAGCGGACCAAACACAAACGCAAACGGCAACAACACCAACTGTGCAATAGCCTGAGCCATCACACCTATCAGCTCAGCTGTTTTGTAACTCACAGACTTTATGGTTCCACGAGCGGAAGTAATTTGAGGCTGTTGATCTTGATAATATTGACTAATTGAACCAGTAACAGTTCGACTAATTTGCTCGGCAATATCGGTGCCATTAACAACCCTGTTAACACGAGCATTGATATAAGTATTATTAACAGCAAAACGAGCAGTTTGGCGGGCATCATACAAGGCTTGTTCGTGATTACGAGCATCCCGCCTTGAGAGCAGATATCTTGCAACAGCAGCATCGTGAGCAGCTTGTGTAGCTGTCGCTCGAACGGCAGCATCATAGTTCTGAACAGCTCGATTAGCCGCGGCTTCAGCCATATTTTCAGCAACATCTTGAGCAACCTGTTGTATAACAGCTGCATGCGCAGCTTCACGGGCAGCTTGCTGTGCAGTTTGCTGAGAACGATATCTATCTAAGAAATAGCTGCGGTAATCTTCATCAGCAGCAGTTTGAGCAGCTCCCTCTAGCGCCGTTTGAGCTTGCTGACGAATGGCAGCAGCTTCGGGATGAGCAGCTATATAGTTTCTAGCAGCTCCATTAGCAATATCACGAGCGGCAGCTGTAGCAGCTTCCTGAGTAAATGCACTGTCAGGCAAGCACATAAGGTGACGATAAACATCCTCATAAACAGTTTGATCAGCTATTTGATGGGTAGAATTATGATCTTCTATATTAGCGCGATACATTTCATTAGCAACGAGTCGGTAATCATGACTATCCGCAGGTGCAGGTATAGGTTGACCATCACGGGCTCGAGCATAGGCATTTTCTGCAATTTTACGCATAATATTGGGGGCAATAAGAACCCCGTTTACCCGCCAACCAGCCTGAATAGCACACCGAATACCCTGAGAAGCAAGCTCATGAGCCACATCTTCATGATTAGCTGCGTCTTTATTATTAGCAATAGCAACAAGGCCTTCGTTTTCCTGTAGATGTGAATGAGCCGCGTTTTGAGCACAAGCACGGACTTCATAGGCTATCTCATAAGCCTCTGCAGCGATATCACCAGCATCTGTGTGGGAAAGAACGATGCGATAAGCATCACTAAAAGCAGCGGAATAAGCTGCATATCTTTGATCATCGGGATTGTTTATGAGGCTTTTCCCAGCAGCATTTTGAGCCTCATACCGAGCTCGTCTGCGATTGTCTTCAGCGGAAACCACTGCAACCACAGGTGCCATAAATGTATTTCTACTTCTACAGTAAGCCGCATAGGTTCGCGTTTCAGGGTTAGGATTGTTAGCAAAGCGAACCAGGTAATTGAGAAAATTTTGATAACCTTCATAAGTTCGAGCTTGAAAGTCGTCATCATTAACAACAGCGGGCAATCTTAAATATTTTTGATAAGCCGCAAAGCCCGCAGGGGTTGGGTCAGCAGGGTTTTGAGCTAAATAACCTTCAAAATCTCTCGCTTCTGCGGCGGTGTCAAAATAGGGAGCTTCTAGATCGCCGTACTCTGGAGACGCGCGAGATACACCACGCCCGAAATGAGGTGGGAGGTCTCTGTAACCGCGAGGCGGGAGACTGCTGTAATCAGGGAGAGCGTCATCTTCATCTTCATCTTCTTCTCTTGGTGCGGGACCAGCCGCATCGTCATCGTCACTCACAGGATGAGTATTGTGAAACATAATCCCCCTCCTCATTTTAATTATTTGAGTGTTTCAGCCAAATGCACCAAAAAATCATTATTTCGACTTAATTTCCAGCCGCACTGTAACAAAAATAGATTAAAATGTCAATATTAAGTATCGCGGCGCACAGCAGGAATGAGTAAATTATGCCCAGCTAGGAATGAGATGCTCTTTGGCGACAGTGGATATAGATATCATCCGTCACACCAACAGCCCGCTTGACAGCGCCAGCAATGCCCTTATCAGAAAAGGGACCGCTGCCAAAAAGACCCCATATACTCGCTGCCACAAATCCGGAAGGGGCAATACACGACAGTCCCGCCATAGCCAGCATGATGGCATCCGCATAAACTGCTGTATGGCATAATGTCATCGATGCCGACACTGCTGCAGCGCAAACAAAGGGAGGTGAAATAAGCAATAAAATAAAAAAAACGAGACTTATGACAGTCATGATGCCACAACCCAGCATCATCCATTCGTTACGATGGCCTGGCAGATGGTTTGCGTCGTGTTTCAGCTGCGATCTCGCTTCAAAGTAATGATCTTGCATCGCTCGACTCCACCCATTAGGGTCTTCTGCAAGCTGGTGAATTGCCTCTAACAGTACATTCATAGACGTATATAAACGTACCGCAATACGCTCAATATCGTTATTTTCTTTCCCGTACGCTTCTATATTTTTCGTGACACCCTCAATTTCGCGTACCAATCTATCCCTGAGAAGAAACGGGATTTTTTCTGAGTATTTTAATTCGTTAACATGTCGATGAAATGTTTTCAGCGTGACAACAGGATCCAGCACAATGTCAGGTTCAGGATCATTTCTGGTAAACGTATATGTTTCATTACCTGATTCATTTGTTACAACACTGATATTTTCGTGATTTTCATTCAGCCATTGCGTAATATCCGTGTCGGATGCGGCATCGAGTGTGGCACACAGCTGACTGTATGTTCGCGATGCCGTCATGAGGCATCACCCTCTAAAATATTCATCATCCTGTATTTCATATGTCATACCTTAACGCGAGAGGGCAGTTCTTCAACAGCGGCATTCTAATTGCAACCGCAACCGCGTGTCAAATAATGACAACCAGGGTCTGTTGGCAATTCGCCAGACTGACATGACTTTTTTTAATACACTACTTCTCGTTTGAAAAATGCGTAGCAGGCCGCTATACTCCTCAGCGTAGCAAAGTATATAGAAAATAATGCAAAAAAGAGGTGCGCCCATGGGAAAGAAACGAGCTAAAGGTAAACAAGAAGAAAGTAGAGAGATAGTACAAGCTGCTAAAGCGCCCTCTGCGGTTGCAGCATCACTTGGGTTACGCAAGAGCGAATCACTCAGCCCTTATTTTCTAACGGAGTCATACTACAGACCCTACCTTCTAAAAATACTGACTAAAACAGAATCATTAATAGCTGAAGCAGGACAAGCACTGGCGCTGACAGCAGAACAAAAGACCGTTGACAATCAGATCATCCTGTATAACGATTTATTTCTACACGCGCACGATTGTTTGGCCTTGTGGTGCAAATTTCCATTAGAGGATGACAGTCTTCTTCGGGCCGACGTTTTTCTTCAAACGCCCGACGTTTTTAATAGAACTTCACATCCAATGCTAGATGCTGGCTATCGCAGTTTCGCATTATTGAAAGAAATGTATCGTGCATTGCCAACCCAGATAGCCTCGACTTTAGCCAATGATTTTTATATGACGCAGTATATCTTTAACCTTATCGCATTGCGAAGAAGAAGCGGAGCAGATTTTGAAGAGAAGAGCTTTCCCGTCTACCTTTGCGCGAGTGATTTTGGGTATGGACTTATAAAAGTTGATGCAGATCCTACGCAAATGACAGAAGACCAACTTTCGAGAATACTCTACCGTACACCGCATACTTTAATCAGATATAGAAACAAACTTTTTCGCGGCGTAAGAGAGGGTGGGATAGTAGCAGCATCCGAAATATCATCCTCTATAAACACCAAAAAGATTTACGATGATTTTATCGCCATGGCCAAAACTGACTATCGGTTTATTTGCGATGCGCCAACGATTAGAAATATTGGCGAGCTCTTAGGTAACGAGATGGATGAACATTACATCAATATTTCATCCGTTATTTTGCGTACCGCGCAACTTGCTTTACATCTTGAATATTTGTTGCCGACCAATAGCACGATAGGATCAGAAAAAACAAAGTCATTGAATCATCTCTTAGAACAAATCTACCATTCGGCGATACAAGTCGCTGACTTACCGTCGGCTGAAAAACAAAGAATCCTCACATCCACTCAATACACTAAATTTGATAATAAAGGGAAAGAACGTTCTAGAATATTTTACCAGTTTTTCGGTTATTTGTTGTCTAAAAAATTTAGACAACAATATCCGAACAACACTTCTCGTTTGACAGAGAAAGAAAATATAGTTAGAAGAAAAATCCAACAAGAACTAAGCGACTGTGCCCTACACTTAAATGGCAAACAAAGAAAGGACAAAAATCGACTCGAATATGAATTATTTTTATATGCACTGTGCCTACCAAATAGTTTGGATCCATATTATGTTACTGAGCTTGGTTACTTTCATGCTCAGGCTATATATAAAAGATCTGAGTTTCTCGATCCTACTGAAACTGCTATACTACGTCAGACAGCAGGGTTACATGACCTGTTCTCTACTCCATCCCAAAAAGAATTGTATTATTCTATAGATTATTCGATATCAAGCCCTGGCGTGATTCTAACGTCCAAACTACCAACAACATCAGAGCAGGGATTGTTTGTTAACTCATACTACATTATCATAGATACTCCTGATCGACCACAGGTTGTGTTCTATAATAACCTAACGAAAGCTATTGAAGAAATACCTACTAAAGCGCATTCACTTCAAGAGATTAAAAACGGGCTGCGTGCTTTATTGGGAGAGAAAAAGCATATTCCCATCATGTCAAGAGAAGAATTAGCAACGGTTATCAAGCTGACTAGCCTTGAATTTCATCTCGGAAAAGTGTTTACCAGCTCTATTTACTATCAGAAAATTCATGATAATTTATACGGGGATGGTCTAAAGCGAGATTTAGAAAATATTCCGCCTCCTTACAATGACTCTGTCAAATTACAAGCACAGATCGAGCGTTTACGTTTGAGAATTTTAGAAACAATCGCCAACCCAGAATACAATGTTAAACCATTGAAAGGTTGTCTTGAAGACTTGTTAGGTAAAATAAAAAACAATGCCATGCTAACGACTGGCTCGATTAAAGCAGCACTAAAGCAATCGCAAGATACTTTGATTATCGACAGAGAGTATTTCACTATCACCAGTGAGGGCTTGCTACAAAAAATAGTAGCAAACACACGGAGCACTTTACTGCTAGATAGAATTTATCTCGACTCACTTCTGCTTGTTAATTACTACTTTCTAGTATTGATCACAGATTCATTAGACAGGTACCATCTTCAATACAAAGATAGTTTTGAACACGCATGTACCTATTTAACTTACTATGTGGCATATTTGCGCGCCATGGAAAGCTTGGGCAACAAAGTTATCGCATCCACAACATTATTCAGTACCAAAGAAAGAATTGTAGCATTTGAACCACAACCTATTGAATATGTCATACAAATGGCATGCAGCAAGATAAAAGAACTTGAGTCAGAACATGACATCAAAACCACTTTAGACTTTGCGGCCAAAAAAGAGCAGGCTTTACAACACGAGCGTGAATTGCTACAGATGCTGGATAGGCAAGCAGCCATAGAATTGGCATTACATAATGAACGCGCACAAGTACGCCGAGATATTGAGAATAGAAACAGTTATGCCCGCCATCAGGAAACAGCTTTTCCTGAAACAGCGCCTGCACCGGTAGATGTACCACCAGTCTTACCTCCGAGTGACTATAGTGTTGAGTTACTTCCGGCAGATATAGCAACACAATTAGCGACATGCAAAGCGGAATCATTGAGATTAGGAGCAAGATTATCCAGTGATTATAGTATTGAGTTGCTTAAGGAATACGAAACGTATATTGAGGAAATTACTGCGATTATTAAGGAAGCATCATCTATTGTGGCCGCAGATGCCAAACAAGATGCGTTACGCACTGACCTTCTCTTACTGAAAATGAACGCCCAAATCAGCCGAATCGAATTATTCTTATTTTTAAGTCAAGATTGTGAACAGGAAATAATTACTTTTGTGCGCGAAGTAACTAACCCTAGAAATTTTAGGCGAGCTATGCCGATCGACGAAAAATTGCTATTGATCCATGGCAGATTTACATCATGCGCTGATCATGCACGAAAGAGTAGTCAAGCGATCAAATTAGAATTAATGACACTGTATCGTCAAAATAATATCTCTTTGGAAAAATACACAGAATTATCTTCATATACAAGCAGTTTAGTAAAAAAACGTATGGCTACTTTGAATAAATGTATTGAAGAATCATTAACACTTTACTCACAGTTTTTAGCAGATCAAAAAGCGGCTGCAATAGCAGCGAGAAAACAATACCTTGAAGACCGTCAGTGCAGTTTTCGCAAAATATCTCAACTTTCTGAACCTGATAGGTTGGCATTGCGTGATGAAATAACGCCAGAGACTTTGATAGATCATGATGTGTTTCAGAATGATGAAGAAACGGAAGTCGACACTGGTGGCGAGCCTGCAATGGCCACTGCTTTACCAGTGCATTCGCACGTACGTTCCAACACTACTGAACCGGCAGCATTACGTTGCGCACAGGCAATAAACTCTAAAGAGTTTATTGCAGACACACCGCATAATGCTGAGTATCTATTAGTCGAGGAGTATATATCAGACGGAGCAGCTGCGGGCAATTCGACGACGATGCATAGACAATTGACTGTCTATTATTACGACAAGCAGGCGAAGAAACAAGAAAGAGTTGCTACAGTTCGCTCACAAAAAGCTCAAGAAAAATTACTGAAAATCCTCGCTTCTCATCAAAATGGTGCTGCTTTATCAGCAAAAGACATGCAGATAATAGGAGATATTACGGGGCATCACCCAAGAAAACAAAACCCATTCGACAAGGGATATACTTCTCCCTTAAGGAAGTATCGATCTGCACTCGAAGCAGATCTCTCACAAACAATAGCGAGGCATAAGGCATTCGAAGACGAATTACATCAGACGTCTCAGCTTTATCATGAGATAGATCATTTTGATGAACAAGCTTCCTTAGAAAGACGTTCGCCTACTTATAAAAAAGAGGTAAAAGTAGCTGAACACGATACCTTGTTAGCCAGAATGCAAGCATCACATCAACACTTACCCACACCATTAGCACCAATAGGAAATTGTTTCGACAATCGATATAATGCGAAAGAACATAAAGCGAGCAAGCGGCATGCTGCTCAATCGTTTGCTGTCAGTGGAGATGCCAGCGCTTTGCCTGAGCACGTTATGCAAACGGATGAAATTAAGATTTTTTATTCATTATTTTCCTCTCTGGATAAAGAGGATTTATCAGCTACTTTGCTTTCAGCTACTGTGCTTGGATCGTATCTACTTAAGCCTTTCTATAACACAAAATCAGAAGATCTTGATGTTGCTTGTGTGGGTGACTGGAAGAAAATAGTCAATCATGTAAAACAATATCCCATAGAAAATCTACGCACGCAATATATCGGCTTTGCTAACTGTGATGCCATTAAATTCACTTATCGTGGCGTTAAATTTGATATCACGTGTTATGCAAATCATGAGGCGTTTAACTTCAGTCATCGCCGTCGTGCTTTTACCACCCACAGAATGGGTTTCGATTTATTCGAAAAGAAATTTACCTTTTTCCATGAAAAGGCGCTTTCTGATTTCCTAGCTAAAAAATTGCGCCCGACATCACCCGACATCTTTAAGGTTGACGACAGGCGATTGTTTATTGCGTTATTTTCTCCATTGTCATTTTCAGACGAACTCGTGCAGATGATTAGTGACGAGTATACGCCAGAAAGGAGTGCGGAATTACTCAAAGTACTTTTTCTTCCTCACTTTTTTAACAAGACAGTGAGCAAAATATTTTCTAAAGACTTACTTCAACTAACGAAGGACAGATTATTTGAGATTGATGCTCGCAGAATCGGCAAATTGTCTGATGCAGAGATAGAGCAGACACCCAGCCACCTGATGGCTAAGCTTTTCTTCCCAGAAGACGTGCTTCGCATATTAACTAATCCGTCGAATGCAGATTGGCTGAGTACATTGTGCTCGACTGCAAAAGATGACAGGGATTTACTGCGCAAATTGCAAGATCTCGTGGATTACAAACCTATCTGTTTTAGTCATGATTCAGGAAAACAACCAAATCATCCTGATAGAAAAAATACTGTCATTTATTGTTCTCAATTGGATCATGGTACGCTGCGTTATCGTGTCGCGCTGCCTGGTACGGCTACAGTATTTGAAGGTACGATAACAGAGCAAGATTTGTTTGTGATGTTAGAAGGTAGGTCCTATAAAAAAATGTTGTTAATAAGAGGATCTCAAGAATTTAATTTATTTTTGACCTCGAATTTTACCGATCTATCACATACCTTAAGAGGTGCCATCATAGCCACGCTCATGGAGAGAGGGCATTTACCACTGCTATCTTTGCTGGAGTTGACCATGGAATGCCCTGAATTGTTGCATACGCATACAGCTGAGAACGGTGCAAGACAAGCTGATGCAACAGCACCACTGCCAGCGGCTAAAGAAAGCGCTGAACGAGCAGCACGCGCCGGCCCTGCAACGCTTTTTCAGTCTGTTGATGGAACCAGCAAGCAGGGAACTGATCCACGACTGTGTATATAAATTGGCGGAGAGAGAGGGATTCGAACCCTCGATACGCGTAAACGTATACACGCTTTCCAGGCGTGCTCCTTCGACCGCTCGGACATCTCTCCAATAAGGCGTGAGGGTAAACCAGAATGGGTGCCGTTGCAAGCAGAATAATTTTCTGTAATTTCTACTTAATTATTTGATTTTACTATTTTTATTTAAGCACCGAATGTGCGTGAGATTTCGTTTTTAAAAAATAGTTTTTAAAATAGAAAAATAAATCTCCCGCAATTTCTCAAGCTCCCGCACATCAATACATTCATCAACCTGATGCGCGGTCGCATGTGAAAGACCGAGCTCTACCACTTCCGCACCAGTGGGCGCAATAAAACGACCATCCGATGTGCCACCGCCTGTAGAGAAGCGCACATCAACCCCTGTGGTTTCTAAAATAGCTGCTTTTACCGTATCAAGCAATTTGCCTTGCTGCGTGAGAAAAGGCTCAGCACCCTGTGTCCATTGCATATCATAATGCAATTGATGCTCGTCAAAAATAGCCTGGCAACGACGTTGTATCTCTGAAACCTGACTCGCTGTACCAAAACGCAAATTAAATAAGGCTTCTAATTGTCCAGGAATCACATTTGCCGCACCTGTACCACTTTGTATATTTGTTAACTGAAAGGTCGTTGGTGGGAAATGTGCATTACCTTTATCCCATTCCACTTGCGATAATTCATGTAAAGCAAGCATTGCCTGGTGTATCGGATTAACGGCAAGATGCGGGTGCGCAACATGTCCTTGTTTACCATACACAGTCAAGGAACCCGTAAGAGATCCTCGTCTACCAACGCGCACTTGATCGCCAAGCACTTTATCTGTGCTCGGTTCTCCAATCACACAATATTGTATTTTCTCACCACGTTTTTCCAATAATTCCACTACTTTTTTCGTACCATATAAAGAAGGGCCTTCTTCATCACTCGTGAGAAGAAAGGCAATGGATCCTGGAAACTGAGGATATTGTTTAACAAAAGAAAGCGCCGCAATCACCATCGCTGCAATGGCTGCTTTCATGTCGCAAGCACCACGCCCATACAGAAAGTGGTCGCGAATGTCAGGCGCAAAAGGAGGTGATTGCCAGCTATTGACAGGCCCTGGTGGCACAACATCTGTGTGACCTGCAAAAACCAACAACGGACCCTGATTACCATAACGCGCCCAAAGATTATCGACATTTTCAAAACGCAGATGCTCACAATGAAAACCCGCTGCGCTCAACAGTGTTGCGATATGTTCCTGACAACCAGCATCACGGGGCGTAACAGAATCACGAGACATGAGCTCTTTTGCTAAATCAATAACAGGCGAAATAGACATTAATCAGTTATCCTTAATATTTCATTCAATGCAACTTTACTACGCGTTTTGGCGTCAACTTTCTTCACAATGACGGCAGCGTACAAGCTATATTTACCATCCGCACTGGGTAAATTGCCCGGCACCACAACAGACCCCGCAGGAACACGACCATAAGAAATATCTCCACTTGCACGATCGTAAATACGTGTGCTCTGACCGATAAAAACACCCATGGAAATCACGCTGCCTTCTTCAACAATCACACCTTCTACGATCTCAGAACGCGCTCCTATAAAGCAATTATCTTCAATAATGGTAGGACTTGCCTGCAGAGGTTCCAGCACGCCACCGATACCAACGCCACCTGAAAGATGCACATTTTTACCAATTTGCGCACAGGATCCGACTGTCGCCCAGGTATCAACCAAAGTACCCGTATCCACATAGGCACCAATATTCACGTAGGAGGGCATGAGAATAGTTTGAGGTGCCAGGTAGGCACCGTGTCTGGCCACAGCAGGCGGTACAATACGCACACCAGCCGTAGCAAGGGGAGAAAGGCTATCTTCTTGAAATTTAACAGGTATTTTATCGAAAAATTGTGCAAATTCGCCTTCAATGATCCTGTTTTCCTGAATGCGAAAATAGAGTAAAATGGCTTTTTTTAGCCAATCATTCACTTGCCAAGTATTACCCACTTTCTCAGCAACACGTGCTTTACCCTGGTCTAGTAGCTCTATTGATTCTAAAATGGCCAGTCGTATCTCTGCAGACACTGTTTCTGCCGTGATTTTTGCGCTATCTTCATAAGCGCCTTCTATAATAGACATTAATTTGTTCATTTTTTTTCCTTTCATCAAGTATGCATACCGGCCAATGTATGCTAGCATATCAGCTTTTAAATAAAGAATAGTAAAAATGCAACGGCAAAAATTTCATAGTAAACCACGCAAGGTACAGAACGCATTTCACTTATATATGCGGTTGTTCACTTATGTACGTCGTTATTGGGTAGCGCTTCTTTTTGCAACCATGGGCAGCATGCTTTATTCCGGCATTGATGCTTATTTTATTTATGCATTAAAACCCTTGTTGAACGAAGGTTTGGTTGCCAAGAATTATGCCTTTTTAGAATGGGCTTCCTTGTTTGTGATGATTATTTTTATTTTTCGCGGCATGGCCAGTTTTGCTTCCAATTATTTTATGGCTTCTGCTTCGCGTTATGTGATTATGGATTTAAGACAAGACTTGTTTTCACATTTGCAAAAACTACCTGCACGCTTTTACGACAAAACAACATCTGGACAGGTATTATCTATTTTACTATTCGCAGTCGATCAAGTTGCCAATGCCAGTGCAGACGTGTTGACCTCTGCAATACAGGCAATTTGTTTGATTATTGGCCTTTTATGTGTGATGTTTTCTATTAGCTGGAAATTAACACTCTTATATTTAATTATCACACCGCTTGTGACAATCGTGATGCGGATTACAAGTGTACGCATACGTCGTCTTAGTTTAACCATACAAGATTCCGTTGGCGATTTAAACCATTGCGCAGAAGAAAATATTGAGAATTATAAAGTCGTACGCGCATTCGGTGGTGAAGCTTATGAAGTCGAGAAATTTAACCGCGCTGCTCGGGTGAATCGACAACGAGAGATGAAAGTTGTTGTTGCGCGTGGATTAAGCGCTGCTGTCGTGCAGTTTATTACGGCGGCGGCTGTTTCTTTAACGCTTTATATTGCCACATTCGATATCGCAGATTCACTGTTAACAACAGGCGGGTTTGTGTCAATGGTAGGCGCCATTTTGTTACTATTGAAGCCAATGAAAGACTTAGCCATGGTGCAGAATAAATTGTATCGCGGATTGGCAGGCGCACAAAACGTTTTCGAATTATTAGATGAAAAACCAGAGGCAGACTCAGGCGAACAAAAAATTGCGCGCGCGCAGGGGAGGTTGGTTTTCTCTCATGTCAACTTTGGATACGAAGGACAGACGGAAGTACTAAAAGATGTTTCTTTTACGATCGAGCCAGGCGAAGTTGTTGCGCTTGTGGGGCGTTCAGGTAGTGGTAAATCCACTCTCATCAGCTTGCTCACACGATTTTATCATCACTATACCGGCGAGATCACATTAGATGGCGCTTCTATACAATCCTATGATTTAAAAAATTTGCGCAAGCAATACGCGTTGGTTTCTCAGCAGGTCAATTTATTTTACGATACGGTGTCTAATAACATTGCCTATGGTTGTTTTAACGCAAGCAAAGAAGATATTCTTGCCGCTGCTCATGCTTCTTATTCAATGGAATTTATTGATAAATTACCACAGCAACTGGAAACCATCATTGGTGAAAATGGTATTTTGCTTTCTGGCGGACAACGGCAGCGCATCGCTATCGCACGCGCTGTTTTAAAAGACGCGCCTATCTTAATTTTAGACGAAGCAACCTCTGCCTTAGACACAGAATCAGAACGTTATATCCAAGCTGCGCTTGATCAGCTCATGAAAAATCGCACGTCCTTAGTTATTGCGCATCGCCTATCAACAGTCGAGCATGCTGATAAAATCATTGTGATGGAGGAAGGGCGTGTTGTTGAAATAGGTAATCACCAAACGCTGCTTGCGTTAAATGGTGCTTATGCAAAACTTTACGCGCTACAATTTAACACACCAAGCATTCAGAATGAGCCACCGCTGATGGAGCAATATGCGACTTGATTTAACACAATATTGGTATAGAGATCGTCTGCACTATGCATTAGTGATGCTCTTGCCATTTTCCTGGTTGTTTGGGTGGCTTGTTTCTATTAGGCGGTTCCTTTATCGTTCTGGTATTTTTGCTGTCAAACGTGTGCATGTTCCTGTTGTCATAGTCGGTAATGTGACTTTTGGTGGGACAGGGAAAACACCTTTTGTGATTTGGCTTGCCAATTTATTGCGAGCGCAGGGTTATCACCCGGGCATTATTACGCGTGGCTATAGTGGACAAGGACACAATTCAGCTTACTGGCCTACTTTCCAAGACGCACCGAATAAAATAGGTGATGAGACATTACTCCTTTTAAGACAGACCCTTTGCCCTGTTGTGATTGCTAAGAAAAGAGTGTTGGCCGCACGCGCTTTATTAGAACGGGCAGCATGCGATATTATTCTCTGTGATGATGGTATGCAACACTATGGATTGCACAGGGATATCGAGATCGCTTTAATTGACGGGGTGAGGCGTTTCGGTAATAGGCAATTATTGCCCGCAGGCCCTTTAAGGGAGCCGGTAGGTCGCGTGAAACAAGCAGATGTTGTTGTGGTCCACGGCGGAGAGGGTGCCACTATGCATTTAGCGCCAACGGCTTTGTTCTCTGTGGCTCATCCATCAACAAAAATAGCCTTATCCGATTACACTCAGAAAAAAGTACATGCTGTCGCTGGCATTGGACATCCAGAACGTTTTTTTACGCTATTAAAAGAGCTTGGCTTCGACATTATCCCTCACATTTTTCCGGATCATTATCATTTTAAGGCAAATGACATTTCTTTTTCGGATGAATTGCCGGTTATCATGACTGAAAAAGATGCTGTGAAATGCGTGTCGTTTGCTAATCAGCATTGTTGGTACTTAGGTGTAAAAGCGATGATTGATCCGGCTATTCAAGAAATCATATTGTCTAAGGTAAAATTACGATGCGAAAAATAATGGCTACGATGCTTTGTTTGTTCTCTTTGTTTGCTTTTGCAGCGGATCAAAGGAGTCAGGTTTACACTGAAGCTGATAAAAACATTGTGGTCAGTGAGAAGCAGCCTGCTTTTACCTTAAAATTAAAATCTAACCCTACGACAGGGTATGTATGGTCTTTGTCTTCGTATCCAGCGGATGCTGTTGAGCTTGTTAAACATTATTTTGAGCGATCAACCTCGAAATTAATTGGCGCACCTGGCTATGATTATTGGTTATTTAAGCTCAAACCCCTTGCTTTTCAAAATGGGCATGATATCCGCATTGAAATGACCTACAGCCGCCCGTGGGAATCTAAAGAAACAGCTTCTTCTGAGGTGTTTATCATAAAAGTAGGCAAATAGCCGCTTGTTCTGAGAAACACTCTTTTTCCTGAAGCGCCACATCACTGACCCACAAGCTTCCCATTTTCAAAGGTTAATGTCTTAGGTGGGTTAACCTTGTTATAAATAATTTGCGTAACGGTTGTTTCTTTAGGTGCGCCACCAGTATCCGCACCTGGCGCTTGTTTATTAATAAAAGTAGGCTCACCACAAGCTGCTTTCACGGCATCTTTTGTATCATTCAATTGGATGGGATTACCGCAAATAGACGATGCGCCGACGCCAATACCGTTTACACTGATATTAATTGCTTTGCCTGTTTTATCAAATGTAATTGTTGTTTTTAAAGTACCTTCTCCACCTTGTGTGGTATTCAACGCAACAGCTTGCGTCACATAATAATTCCATTCCTGCGCAACATTATCATCTGCTTTTTTTGTTTCATTTTGCGCATCTGGCTTGCCACATTGTTGAATCACCGTTTGCAAAGTATCACCCACATTGATCTGATTAAAATTAGTAGGACAAAAGAAAGCAAATGCTATGCTGGGACTGATCATTAACAAGAAAGGAAAACATTTTTTATTAAACATATCTTATCACCTCCATAATAAACACCAAGTGTTCAGCTGTGATGCTGATACCGAGCCGCGACCGTGAGGGAGCGTCACATGACTAGCAAGCGTCACTGCTCTTGAACAGTGACGCTTGCTTACGCGCGCGGCTCGGTATTAGCCTACCAACTAGGTACCTGAATCTTTCCTTGAAAAACCTATTTTTGTCCAAGGCATCCTTCTATAGTAGGGTAGCGGCTCATCAGGATTAAACAAAGGATACTTAATAATTTCAAAATAAGGTGAATAATCAAAATCTTTAGGTGTGATAAGGAACGGGTTGCTTTCATGCACAGCCACACCCGCCTCATTAGAAATCACATAAGGTAATATTGGAAATTGCACAGAGGCAAATGCCTCAGCAATAAGAGAAGAACAAATACCGCTTTCAGGCTCTCCCGTAGCGGTCCTGAATAAGCTAGATCCCCAACGCCTAGGCAATATAGACCAAGGTAATAAAAAACGACCCAGATCAAAAAGCTGTCGCACATTATACCGCTGACCTAAAGAAGAAATCGCATACTTGATCACTTGCATGGAATCATTTTGCGTAATGCCTATTGGCCTGCAAATACGAATATGTTGATGCTGATATGTCTCTAAAGGTGCAATGAGATTACCTCTATCTAACATACTCTCAATAATTAAATGCTTATTACTCTTCGCATCAATATGATGATGAATGGCTCGCAACATCTCTGGATCTTCAATATCTCTTAATCGACCTATATACAAGGCCGCATGCGTCCACGGACTATGTGTGATCATATTAATGACTTTGCTAATGCGGCTACGCCCTTCAATTAATAATACATCACCAGGACGTATTTCATATTTTAAGCGATTAAAATCATAAGGCATCATTTCTGCAACGGGTGGCTCATAAATCAGCCATTGCGTAAGCTTTTTCTTCATACTTTCATAGAAACGCATACAGATCTTTCCTTATATCCGCTTAGCTAATGTTGCCGCATAACCAATATAATCACTTGGCGTCAGTGACAATAATCTCTCTTTCACATTCGTTGGTAATGTGAGTGTTTGAATAAACGTTTGCAACATGGCTTGGTCAATTGGTTTGCCGCGTGTTAATGCTTTTAATTTTTCATAAGGTTCTTCTATTTTGTAACGTCGCATGACTGTTTGGATTGCTTCTCCCAATACTTCCCAGTGATTTTCAAGATCTGCTGCGATCACGGCTTCATTTGGTGTGATTTTTTCAATACCCCGACAGGTTGATTGGTAAGCAAGCATGGAATGTCCAATAGCAACACCCATATTGCGTAGTACCGTTGAATCAGACAAATCTCGCTGCCAACGAGAAATGGGGAGTTTTGCAATCATATGCTCAAACAATGCGTTTGCTATGCCGAGATTACCTTCTGCATTTTCAAAATCAATGGGATTGACTTTATGTGGCATAGTCGATGAACCAACCTCGTTACTAAGAGACTTCTGTGTAAAATAATGCAAAGCAATATAGCCCCATGTATCACGATTAAAATCGATGAGAATGGTATTGATACGCAATAACACGGCAAAAAACTCCGACATTGCGTCATGCGGCTCTATTTGCGTAGTATAAGGGTTAAAAGATAAGCCCAATTTGGCAAGAAAATTTTTACTAAATTGTTGCCATTCTATTTCAGGATAGGCAATCGCCAAGGCATTGTAATTACCAGACGCACCATTTAATTTTCCTAAAATAGGAATTTGGCTCAGCTGTTGTAGTTGGCGTGTTAATCTCGCAATGGTATTTGCTATTTCTTTCCCGACTGTTGTAGGTGTCGCAGGCTGGCCGTGTGTGCGCGACAGCATAGGGCGTGCAGCATGTTCATGCGCAAAATGACGTAGCATCATCACGATATTATCCAAAGCGGGCAGGATGCATTGTGTGCGTGCAGTTTGCAGCATGAGTCCATAAGAAAGATTATTGATATCTTCAGAAGTACATCCAAAGTGAATGAACTCACTGATGGCGGCAAGCTCTGCATTACCGCTCATTTTTTCTTTAACGAAATATTCGACTGCTTTGACATCATGGTTAATACTGGACTCAATTTTCTTAATGCGTAGGGCATCTTGCGTTGAAAAATTGCGAATCATATCTTCTAATATACTTTTAGCATGTGGACTGAAAGGAGTCATATCTGGCAAGACGTGATTATCAGCAAGTGCTTCTAACCAACGGACTTCTACCATCACGCGAAACCGCATTAATCCAAACTCACTACAGGTTGCACGTAGCTCATTGACCTTTTCGCTATAACGGCCATCCAAAGGCGAAATAGCCATGAGTGTAAAAGTATCCATCTCCGCTCCGATCTAGTAAAACATCAAATAATTATTCACCAACCCTTCATCTCTGAAGCTTCGTCTCGCATGCCTTCTCCCCCCGGGAGAAGGTGCCCGACAGGGCAGATGAGGGGAGGTATCAATCCTTAATAATACCACCACCCAGGCAAAAATCATCATCATAAAAAACAATGGATTGCCCAGGTGTCACTGCACGTTGAGGTTGCTCGAAGATGACCTGTGTCTCGGACAGGATACAGCAACGTTGATCAGGCTGCCGATAACGCGTTTTGGCGGCTGTCTCATAGGGGAGGGGGGGCTTATCGCCTATCCAATGGACCTGTGTCATGGATAAAGTTGTTTTAAAAAGAGCGGGGTTATCTTCGCCTTGCGTCACAAGTAATACGTTGCGTTTCATATCCTTACTAACGACATACCAAGGACTTTCTATCTTGCCTTTCCTGCCGCCAATTTGCAGCCCTTGGCGTTGCCCGATCGTATAGAACATCAGGCCATCATGGTGACCTATTTCTTCTCCAGACAGTGTCTCAATCACGCCTGGCTGTGCCGGTAAAAATTCATTCAAAAATGTCTTAAACTTCCGTTCACCAATAAAACAGATACCGGTACTGTCTTTTTTAGCATGGTTTTTTAACCCAATCTCTGCGGCAATGGCTCGAACTTCCGTTTTTTTCATTTCACCCAATGGAAATAAGCTTTGTCTTAGCTGATCCTTATCCAAAGCATGTAAAAAATAGCTTTGATCTTTTTGTGAATCCAATCCTTTTAAAAGCCTCCCTTGCTGCGAACGCGCATAATGCCCTGTTGCGATGTAGTCTGCCCCCCGCTGTTTAGCATAATCAAGAAAGGCTCTAAATTTAATTTCCTTATTGCACAAGATATCCGGATTCGGGGTACGACCTTGGCGATACTCTGATAAAAAATGTGTAAAGACATGCTCCCAATATTGGTCAGCAAAATTGACGAGTTGTAGGTCTATTTTCAGCAAATCGCACACTGCCTGCGCATCAGCCATCTCTGTACTTGCAGGGCAATAGGTATCCGTGTCATCGCCTTCCCAATTTTTCATGAAAACGGCTTCTACATGATGTCCTGCTGTTTTTAGCAAATAGGCAGTCACGGCAGAGTCAACACCGCCAGAGAGACCTACGATAATATGAGAAAGTGCCATGACTCTTCTTTCCAAACCATGATTCAGGGAAAATTGCCTTTTATTTACTCCGGGATAATAAACTGCTTTTGCTATTCCTTACTTCAGCAAGTAATTTGTTCCAATCTGTTGGGGGGCGATTGCGAGACAGCATTTTTTTAAATGTTTGATAGGCATCCGCATGGCTATCATATGCACGTTTTGAATTCTCATCATTCACCCAAGCATAGATAATCACTCTACTTTCCCGATGATATCTAAAAAACAATCGATACTGTTGAAAAAACTTAGCCCGAAACCAGTGCTTATGTTCTGAGCCCAGTGTGTTGCCTAACCGGTATTCGCAGAGGGAAGGGTCTTTTGGTATTTTCTCAAATATCAAATATTGTACCGCAGCGAGACGCTTTGTTATATTGCTTTGCTTGTAGGTCACAGGATTTTTTTGTTGCAATTTTTCAACTTCATCTATTAATTTTTCATATTGATCTATAAACATTGAGTGCGCATACAGTACCCAGCCATTTACTATTTTTTGTTCTTTGGATGAACCAGACATTATTCATCCTTATCATCTGGGAGTTGAGCATTAAGGTCAATCTCGACATCTGACACAAGTGCTTTTGCACGCAAATAGAGTTCAACATTTATTGGCTTGATATGTTCAGGATGTTTTTGAATATCGCTGATAATAAACAATAAAAACTGACTGAGCACAGGATCATCTTCCTCCGCCCGATGTATCGTTACTTTACCATCATCACTCAACTCATACTCAATTTTGTCACGTTTCCCAAGTTGTAAAGCGTTCCTAACCATTTCAGGAACGGTTGTTTGATAACGATCCGTCAGTGTCGACCTTGAATGCAGCACCTTAACCATAGCTATTCTCCAACATTAGCTTCTTAATTACATAATAATGCATTTGCATTGTCATTTCAAGCATATTCAAATTTAACTTCTTAACATTTTAAGAGATTATAAATAAATTAAATAAAATCAATTTGTTATAGAATATAATGAGGGAGCCTGGTGATCTAAAAAAGCATTGTTTGATTTTTTCACTCAGTCAGTTATTCTAACACAAATACCGAGCCGCGACCGTGAGGGAGCGTAACCATCAGTAACTCCCTCACGGTCGCGGTTCGGCGCTTGCCTCTTATTGTCTATAAAAGGATCATATTTATATGCCATACCAACATATTCGTATTCCTACCGAGGGCGAGAAGGTACTTGTTAACAAAGATTTAACTTTAAAAGTTCCTCATAACCCTATCATTTTATTCATAGAGGGAGATGGAACGGGTGTAGATATCACACCTGTGATGTTGGATGTGGTTAACGCTGCAGTTGAGAAAGCTTATAGTGGTCAAAAGAAGATTCACTGGGCAGAAATCTATGCTGGCGAGAAGGCGACGCGTGTGTATGGTAACGATACATGGCTGCCAGATGAAACCATAGATGCCATACGCGAGTATACTGTTGCGATCAAAGGCCCGCTCACTACGCCCGTTGGCGGTGGTATTCGTTCTTTAAACGTTGCTTTAAGGCAACTGTTAGATTTATACATTTGCTTGCGGCCAGTGCGTTATTTTAAGGGAGTACCTAGTCCGCTGAAGGAACCATGGCATACCGATATGGTAATTTTTCGTGAAAATTCTGAAGACATTTATGCGGGGATAGAGTGGGCTGCTGGCAGCCCGGGCGCTGAAAAAATCATCGCCTTTCTTGAAAACGAGATGCAGGTCAAGAAAATACGTTTCCCTCAAAATTGTGGTATTGGCATCAAGCCTATCTCTCAAGCAGGTACTGCGCGTTTAGCAAAAGCAGCGATTTTATACGCTATCGAAAATGACAAAGACTCTGTTACCTTAGTGCATAAAGGCAATATCATGAAGCATACCGAAGGTGCTTTTCGTGATTGGGGTTATGAAGTGGCGCGTACTGAATTTGGCGCCACACCCATCGATGGCGGCCCGTGGCATCACTTTAAAAATCCACAAACAGGTAAGACCATTGTGATTAAAGATGTGATTGCGGATGCTTTTTTGCAGCAAATTTTATTAAGACCAGCCGACTACAGTGTTGTTGCAACACCCAATTTAAATGGGGACTATATTTCTGATGCGCTGGCTGCGCAAGTCGGTGGTATTGGTATCGCGCCTGGTGCGAATATAGGGGACGGTATTGCGCTTTTTGAGGCAACGCATGGCACGGCACCTAAATATGCGGGTCAGAACAAGGTAAACCCAGGTTCTTTGATTTTATCCGCACAGATGCTTCTCTTGCATTTAGGTTGGACAGAAGCTGCTAATTATATTTTAAAAGGCATAGAAGGCGCGATTTCTGCTAAAACAGTCACTTATGACTTTGCGCGTTTAATGCCTGATGCCACAGAAGTTAGCACATCTGATTTCGGCAGAGCCATCATCCATCACATGAGATAAAAGCTCACTTTGACGGACTTGCGGCAGAACAACCTGCTCCTGCACGCGCAACAAAACCGCGTTAAAATTCAACGCGTTATATAAAATCATGCTCACTACTTGGGGATTATTGTGTATTAAATGTACATTAAGTAATTTTATGAATATTTATTGATCGTAACGTTTTCTTTTTTACCTCTTCCATTTAAATTAGCATACAATTTAATCATTTTAAAGCCGTCCTTAGCTCTATCATTATAAATGTATTTTCAACGAAATAGGGCTTTCAAAAAAATATTTTTTCTTTAATGAAAATGGTGGGTTTATCGTCTATAAAAAGAGTAAGAGCCTGTAAAAATAACATAGATTAAAAATAGAACAAAATGATAAAGAGGTAAAATCTGGTAGAGGAGGGTCACCATGCTAGATACAGACCTAGAACGAACACTTAACGCAGCCTTCAAAGAAGCGCGTGCAAAACGTCACGAGTTTGTGACGGTTGAGCATTTGCTACTAGCCTTGTTAGACAATGAAGCTGCTGTTGCTGTGTTAAAAGCATGCGGCGCAAACATGAGTCGGTTGCGTAGTAACCTCATCGAATTTATTGATCGTACCACGCCGATTATCCCCACCAACGTACATGACCGCGATACACAACCTACACTAGGATTTCAACGCGTGATACAACGCGCTGTTTTTCAGGTGCAATCCTACGGTAAAACAGAAGTTTCTGGGGCAAGCGTATTGGCCGCTATTTTTAGCGAACAAGAGAGTCAAAGCGTTCATTTCATTAGACAAGAAAATATCAGCCGCTTAGATGTGATTAACTTTATCTCACAAGGCAACCAAAATAATGGTAACAAACAAAAAACATTGCAACGTGATGACCAAAGTAAATTTAACCAATTTTCTTCTGAAGAGTCAGAAGGGAATGGTGAAGATGGTACAAGCCCATTAGAACTCTATACAACAAATTTAAATGCACGCGCTAAATTAGGGTTAATTGATCCGCTCATTGGACGAAATGAAGAAATGGAACGTGCTATACAAGTTCTCTGCAGACGACGTAAAAATAATCCGCTCCTTGTTGGGGAAGCAGGTGTTGGTAAAACAGCGATTGCGGAAGGATTGGCAAAATGCATTATCGATAAAAAAGTACCCAGCATTTTAGAAGAGAGTGTTATTTATTCTCTGGACTTAGGTAGTTTATTAGCCGGCACAAAATATCGTGGTGACTTTGAAAAGCGACTCAAAAGTGTGTTACATCAATTAAAAGAACAGCACGGCGCGATTTTATTTATTGATGAAATACATACCATCATTGGTGCTGGTGCAGCGTCTGGTGGTTTAATGGACGTGTCCAATTTAATTAAACCATTATTGGCATCCGGCGAACTCACTTGCATGGGGTCTACGACTTATAAAGAATACCGCAGCATTTTTGAAAAAGACCACGCCTTAGATAGGCGATTTCAAAAAATTGATATCAAAGAGCCAACCATAGAACAAACCATTGAAGTCTTAAAAGGATTACGTTCACGCTTTGAAGCACATCATCACGTTACTTACTCTGACGAAGCACTTATTGCTGCTGCAAAATTATCTGCACGCTATATTACCGATAGACAGCTACCAGATAAAGCGATCGATCTTGTTGATGAAGTCGGCGCTTTTCAATATCTCTTACTTGAAAAAGATCGTAAAAAAAATATTGATGTCAGTGATATTGAGAGAATGGTAGCAAAAATTGCACGCATTCCCGAAAGAAATGTATCAGCATCTGATAAAGAAGTTTTAAAGAACCTTGTTCGTGATTTAAAACTCATGATTTTTGGACAAGATGAATCTATAGAAACATTAGGATCTGCTGTCAAATTAGCAAGGTCTGGTTTACGCGACCCCAGCAAACCTATTGGTTCATTCTTATTTGTAGGACCCACCGGTGTTGGTAAAACAGAGGTATGTAAGCAATTAGCCAGCGCACTTGGTGTTGAGATGATACGATTTGATATGTCTGAATATATGGAACGCCATTCCGTATCACGACTCATTGGCGCACCACCTGGTTATGTTGGGTATGATGAAGGTGGACTACTCACAGAAGCCGTCAATAAAACACCGCATGCGATTGTGTTATTAGACGAAATTGAAAAAGCACATCCCGATGTCTATAACTTATTACTGCAAATCATGGATCACGGTACATTAACAGACACGAATGGTAGAAAAACAGATTTCAGACATACTATTTTAATTATGACTTCCAATGCAGGTGCTGACTTTATCGATAAAATTAATATTGGTTTTACACCACAAGATGGTCAAAGCGATATCATGGGTGCGGTCAATCGCGTCTTTTCTCCTGAATTTCGCAATCGTTTAGATGCCATTATTCAATTTAAAGCACTAGAACCCAAAATTGTTCTTTCTGTTGTGAATAAATTCATCTCTGAACTTGAAGGCCAGTTGCAAACACGTAACGTTCTTTTAGAAGTTGATAATGAAGCACGTAATTGGTTGGCAGAGCATGGTTATGATAAGAAAATGGGCGCACGCCCCATGGCAAGAGTGATTCAGGAAGAACTGAAGAAGCCACTGGCAGAGGAACTGCTATTCGGCAAACTGGGAAGCGGTGGTCATGTGAAAGTCACGATTGAAAAAGATAAAATCAAATTCCTCATTGAAGACACAAACACAACGGCCGTCACAAAAGTATAACCGCATCGATATTCTCACAAATATTTTTAAGCAGCCGTGTCTTTATCTTTATCTTTATTTTTATCTTTATCCTTCTCTGGACGAGGTGCGCCTTCTTTATGGCGGAAGGTGATACGACCTTTTGTGAGGTCGTAAGGTGTCATTTCCACGGTTACCTTATCACCTTTCAAAATACGTATATAATTTTTGCGCATCTTTCCTGAAATATGAGCCAATATCACGTGGCCATTATCTAATTCAACACGAAACATGGTATTGGGGAGGGTGTCAACGACAGTACCTTCCATTTCAATCTGGTCTTCTTTTGGCATCTTTTCCTATCTCAACATCGCATAAAGGGTTTATTATATACCGACTAGACCTAAATTATCTAGGTACTTATCTGCATCCAAAGCTGCCATACAACCAGAGCCTGCTGCCGTAATTGCCTGTCTATAAGTCGGATCTGAGACATCACCTGCAGCAAACACTCCTGGAATGGTCGTTGCTGTGGCATTCACGCCAGCGCCACTTTTTACCTTTAAATAGCCATTTTCCATTTCGAGCTGGTCTATAAAAATATCGGTATTGGGTTTGTGACCAATCGCAATAAAGACACCCGTCGCATCCAGCAGCTGCGTCTCACCCGTGAGCGTGTTTTTAATACGCACACCTGTGACACCGTGATTATCCCCTAAAATTTCTTCAATTTCACTGTTCCAGGCAAAATCAATATTATTTTTAGACTCTTTTTTATGCATCAGATGGTCAGACAACATTTTCTCCGCACGCAACTTATCGCGACGATGTATGAGCGTGACATGAGAGGCCAGATTTGCAAGATACAATGTTTCTTCTACAGCTGTATTACCGCCACCCACCACAACAACTTTTTGGTTACGATAAAAAAAGCCATCGCATGTTGCGCAGGCAGAAACCCCTTTCCCCTTGAATTTCTCTTCTGATGATAAACCGAGGTATTTTGCGCTTGCGCCTGTCGCGATAATCAGTGCATCACAAGTGTATGTTGTCTCGCCACCGACTAAGGTAAACGGACGCTGCTTTAAATTTGCGGCAGTAATATCATCAATGATCATTTCTGTTTGGAAGCGAAGCGCATGCTTCTGCATGTCTTCCATGAGTTTGGGACCTTGCAAGCCTTCTTCACCACCTGGCCAATTATCGACATCTGTTGTCAGGCTCAGCTGACCGCCAGGCACAATCCCTGTAATCAAAAGCGGTTTTAAATTGGCACGTGCTGCATAGAGCGCAGCTGTCCAGCCAGCGGGGCCGGAACCGAGAATAATTAATCGACGATGTTGATTAGGCATGGTTATTTCATTTCTCATTAATGGAAAGGTGTAATTATACCCATTGCACTTCAAAATGCGAGATTTTAACGCCCAGCTTGCAAGAAATTTAAACGTTCTGATTGAGAAAAAGCGCAGGAATAGTTATTCTATTTCGAGCTTTTTCGATTGAAGAACGTTTAAAGTTCGATGTAAGATGGGATGTTAAAAATCGCATCTTGAGGTGCAATCGGTATAGTCCGAGAAGGATTCCAAGAGGTAAATACTTATAACTATGAAGAACCGATCATCCCACATGCCTGATAATAAAAAACGCAGACCACTTTCGCCACAAATGCGCCACCGTCTCCATGAGGGTCTTTTTTTACTAGCGATGACATCTGCTATTTTCCTTTTTGTTTCTCTGGTCTCTTACCACACCATGGATCCTGGCTGGTCTAGCACGGGGATTGGACGACCCGTACTCAATTGGGGCGGCAAAGTAGGCGCTTGGCTAAGTGATGTTTTATTATCCTTATTTGGCATTGTTGCTTATTTTTTCCCATTTCTACTCTTACTCTCCAGCTGGCTGAACATGCGGGAACTTAAGGAAGAGAAACCCCGTGAATCGATCTACAAATCGCTGGGCTGGATTTTTTTCACCTTGGGCTGCTGTGGGCTCAGTGCTTTTTACCTCAAAGCCATCCATTATTTACCCGCTACAACGGGTGGTATCGTTGGCGACCTCCTTGATAACAGTTTATCCGTTTTATTCAATAAAGCGGGCAGCACATTGATATTTCTCATGATATCCTTTTGTGGTGTGACCTTTGTAACAGGATTTTCCTGGTTAGGGCTCATTGACCATATTGGTGCATGGGTTTCCAAAGCTTGTCTTTGGCCTTGGCAAAAAGCGTACGCTGCTTTTCAGGCTTTTAAGCTAAGACGCGCCGAGAGCAAAGCGTGTGAGCCTGTTGCTAAAAAAGTAGTCGCTGAAAAAAAAGAGCCAGTGTTAAAAAGAAGCGCGCCATCTGTTATCATGCCACCTGTTTCTGTTTTACCTCCACCTGAGATAAACCTCAGCGAAAAAAAGAAAGCTATGGTAAAGATGGACCCCTCTTTTAAAATGGCGCCGGGAACATTACCACCCCTTCATTTACTGAACCCACCAGCAGCTGTACCAGAAAAAGCGTTTGCACACCTTTCTTACGAGGCGCTGTCACAGCTGGTAGAACAACGCTTATCTGACTTTGGGGTAGGGGTGCATGTTGTGGCTGTGCACCCAGGGCCTATTATCACGCGCTTTGAGTTGGAGCTTGCGCCTGGCGTGAAAGTCAGCAAAATTTCAGGCCTTGCTAAAGACATCGCACGTTCTCTCTCTGTGACCAGCGTACGTGTTGTAGAAGTCATACCTGGCAAATCCGTGATTGGCCTTGAAATTCCAAATGAGAATCGTGAAATTGTTTCCATACGCGAGATGGTCGAGTCTTCCCCTTATCAACAATCATTATCTCCAGTCAGTCTTGTGTTAGGCAAGGATATTGCTGGCCACCCTGTGGTTGTGGATCTTGCGAAGATGCCGCATTTGCTCGTAGCAGGCACCACCGGCTCCGGTAAATCGGTAAGTGTGAATGCCATGTTACTCAGCATGCTATACAAAGCAACACCATCCGCATTACGTTTAATTCTCATTGATCCTAAAATGTTAGAGTTGTCTATTTACGATGGCATTCCACATTTACTCACACCCGTTATTACTGATATGAAAGATGCTGCGAATTCGCTGCGTTGGTGTGTGGCTGAGATGGATAGACGTTATCGCTTGATGGCGGCCATGGGTGTGAGAAATTTGGCAGGATATAATCAAAAAGTAGAGAATGCCATTCGCGCTGGTGAGCCCCTATACATGCCAACACCGTTAGTCACAGACGCGCAATCTGCTAAAACGCAATTAGAAACATTGCCAATGATTGTGGTTGTTGCAGATGAATTGGCAGATATGATGATGGTCGTCGGCAAGAAAGTGGAAGATCTTATTGCACGTATCGCGCAAAAAGCACGTGCAGCGGGTATACACTTGATTCTTGCCACACAACGTCCTTCTGTGGATGTGATCACAGGATTGATAAAAGCGAATATTCCCACACGCATTGCCTTTCAAGTCTCCTCTCGTATTGATTCTCGCACTATTTTAGATCAGCAAGGCGCAGAACAATTGTTAGGACATGGTGATATGCTCTATCTACCGCCTGGTGCGGGTGTACCAATGCGTATTCATGGTGCTTTTGTGGCTGACGAAGAAGTGCATCGTGTCGTTGCCGCATGGCGAAGCGTCGGTGAACCAACTTATTTAGATGATGTCGTTGATGAATCAAATGAGCTAGCGGGCGCATTGCCAGGAGAGTCACCACAAGGGCAGGGTGAGCAGGATGCTCTATACGATGCTGCTGTACGCATTGTGATGGAAAGTCGTCGTGCCTCTACGTCATTGATACAACGCCGCTTACGTATTGGGTATAATCGTGCCGCTCGCATCATGGAGGAAATGGAAGCAGCGGGTGTGGTCAGTAGTATGGATCAGACGGGCTCTCGAGAAGTCTTAGTAGGAGACGCTGCGATAGAGGTGTAGTGTGGTTTGGCATTGGCATTGCCCTTCCCCCTTCCCCTCATCCGCCCTGTCGGGCACCGGCAAAACCGAGCCGCGACCGTGAGGGAGCGTCACATGAAGTCGTAACGCTGTGCGATAGAACCGAGCCACGATACCGAGCCGCGACCGGCAGGGAGTCACGTGAATCTGAATGATTCTATCATGAAGTAAGAAATTTCAGCTAAAAGTTATAGTGCAGTGCACGCTCCCTCACGGTCGCGGCTCGGTTAGAAGGTGCCCGACAGGGCGGATGAGGGGGAAGGGGTATTTATTTTTAAGAATGAGGTATCACATGAAATTATTGCACTGCATTACACGCTCTATCATTCTCATTGCATTGATTGCAGCGCAGCCTGCTTTCGCAGAAAACACTGCAACAACGCTCAGTGATTTATTGAATAGTACACGTAGCATGCGCGCTCATTTCACACAAACCATTTTTGATAATCATGGCAAAGCTGTTCAGCGTTCCACAGGCAAAATGGCGATGGCGCGTCCGGGTAAATTCCGCTGGGAAGTGATAAAACCCATACCACAGCTGATTATTGCTAACGAACCGACATTATGGATTTACGATGCAGACCTGCAGCAGGTGACGATTCGATCCTTAAAAAAAGAAACGGGTGAAGCGCCTGCTTTGTTATTGAGTCACGTTGGCGATCAATTGGAAAAAGATTTCACTGTACAGAACCGAGCCGCGACCGTGAGGGAGCGTCACAGTTCCACGCCTACAGCAGAACGTTGGTTCAGTTTATTCCCCAAGAAAAATGACAGCATGTTCAAGAAAATCGAGATAGGGTTTAAAGAAAATAAAGTTTACCAGATGCGTTTAACGGATAATTTGGGGCATGCCACACTCATTCAATTTGAGCATATTGAAATTAACATTCCTCTACCGCCAAGCTTATTCTCTTTCAAACCGCCAGCGCATGTGGATGTGATACGTGAAAACCAGACATTGCAACAATAACAACTTTATACAAAACAGAGGATACATATTATGCTTAATCTCTTCAAGGAACCTCATTTTAATAGTGAGAATGTTTTTTTCAATATTGAGGACAAAGGTCAGGGGACAAAAGAACAGATTTATATTAAGGTAGGATTTTTTAATGGGGATATAGAAAAGGCCCGGGCGGATATCCAACTATTTTTCAGCGCGAATAATGTGCGAACACAAGGCCCAGGAAAAGAGGGACCGATTATAACTAACGACGAACATGCACTTCAGTCTGGTGTATTAATTGTTTCCGGTATCAGATTTCCATATCTCCCTAACACTGACTTAACAGATCTAATGGGATACCTGGGATTTAAAAAAGCAGCCTTTGAAAATACTGCTTCATTGCCAAGAGAACGTAAGTACTCAGACAGCATGCGCTAAATGTAGAGATAATGATGTAAAAACGCAAGTGCCTGGCTGCGCATTGTCATTGTGCCTTCAGAAGTGATGAATTGCATACAGCCCCAAACAATAGCAGCAACACAACCAGAAGCAGGGATGGTGAGTAACCATGCCCAGACAATGTCCTTGGCAACACCCCATCGCACAGCAGAGAAACCATTCAAAGAGCCGACACCAATAATAGAACCTGTCACCGTGTGTGTTGTAGAGACGGGCACACCCAAAAGTGTAGCAAGCGCAAGACTAATCGCACTCGCTGTGTCCGCACAAAAGCCGCTCACCGGTTTTAATTTGGTAATTTTCATTCCCATGGTTCTCACAATACGCCATCCGCCGAAACAAGTACCTAATGCAATCACAAAATTACACAAAATAATTACCCATCCCGGCACATAAAAGTGATCGCCTAAGAGATGTGAAGAGTAAAGCAAAATAGCAATAATACCCATGGTCTTCTGCGCATCGTTACTACCATGACCCAAGCTGATAAAAGCAGAAGACAAAAATTGCAGCGGCCTAAACCAGCTTTCTAGTAACTTTGGTGTGCGATAAAAAAATACTTTGGCTGTGAGCACAATCAGTATCATACCCATGATCATGCCAAGTAGGGGAGAAATGACAATAGCGGCTAATACCTTAGCAATGCCAACATAATTCAACGGTCCCGTACCCGCTCGCGCAATGCTTGCACCCAACAAACCACCAATGAGCGCATGTGACGAACTGGAAGGCAACCCATAATACCAAGTAAAGATATTCCAAAAAATGGCCCCCAGGAGGGCTGAAAAAATAATTTGTGTATTAATCACATCTGGATTCACTAACCCTGTCGCAATGGTCGTTGCAACATGTAGGCCAAAAAATAAAAATGCAATAAAGTTAAAAAAAGCAGCCCACAGAACCGCCCAATGCGGCTTCATGACTCGTGTTGAGACAATCGCCGCAATGGAATTAGCCGCATCATGAAAACCATTCAGGAAATCAAAGATAAGTGCTAAACAAATACTGGTAATAACCAGTGGCGTGGCTTGTCCCATGTTATGAATACTCGAGCACGATGCCTTTTACAATATTGGCAACGTCTTGACAGCGGTTAATAACAAGCTTGCAATGCGCATAAATTTCCTTCATTTTGAAGAATTGTTTAAAATTTTCCTCTTCCATAAATAATTTTTTCTCTCCAGCTAAAACAACTTGATGCGCTTGACTCTCTACCCGATCGATTTCATTGCAAAATTTAAATATCTCATCAGAATTCTTCAGCGAATGCAGATGATAAATGCATTCCTTTAAATGCGAAGTCGCCTCTGCGGAAAGCTCAGAGAGCTTAATTGCTTCTACAGGAACGACTTGCAGCTGATAAAAGGGGAATCGCTGAGCAATACGGTTAATCAAATCAATAATATCATCTAATTTACTGGTCAACTCATGAATATCATGCCTATCAAATGGCGTGACAAACGTTCTATGCAGCAGTTCAAAGGTACGGTGCGCAATCACATCCGCTTCTTCTTCGTGTAATGCAATGGCATCTACGTAATGCTGCTGGTTATCTAGATGCAGCAACAGATTCGTAAACTCCGTAGAAGCCAAGACCAGCTCATCTGCAGCTTTTTGAAATAAGTGAAAGAAGCCTTCCTGGCGGGGTAATAGTCGTTTCAGCATGGCCTTACTCTATTGTGTATAGGAAGGACTCATTTTAAGCGCGATATTTAGGAAATGCTACATCGAATTGCAACCCAACCCCATTAGGAGGCGCTTCTAGCCCAATAATACCGTGGTGCAGCTCGCTAATTTGGCTCACAATGGCCAATCCTAGACCACTTCCAGAAGCACGCGTACCCAAAATACGATAGAATCGTTCAAAGACACGTTCCCTCAGCTCCAGCGGGATGCCTGTTCCAGTATCGAGTACCCTGAAAATCACACTCGATTCTGTTTCAATAATGCTCACCTTCACCTCCCCTGTAGGAGGGGTATAGCGAATGGCATTATCAACAATATTCCGTATCAAGATACCAATGGCAATATCATTGCCAAGAATAATAGGGTGACTAGGAGGAGGCGTCAGCTCAATCTCAATATTTTTTTCTAAAGCAGAAGGTGCAAGATAGGCAATAATTTCGATCGCCAGCTTATGTAGGTCAAAAGGCTTCAGATCCGTTAAGGCATCTTCTTCTGTTAATCGACTCAATGTCAAAAGCTGCGCAACAACGTGAGAACTCCGATCCACACTCTCAATCACCTTTTGAAGTGCTTTCACGCGATCCAATTCATTCGTCGCTTTCAATGAGACCTGCGCATGCGTTTTCAGTGCTGCAAGCGGTGTACGCAATTCATGCGCCGCATCAGCTGCAAAACGCTTATTACGTTCAAATTCATGTTTTAAACGAATGAAAAGCTGATTCAATCCCGCAACCAGCGGCTTAATCTCAACTGGAATTTGTGACAGCTGAACAGGCTCTAAATGGGTAGACGCACGACTGGAAATCTCTTCCGTCACACGTGTAATAGAGCGTAGCGCAAAGCTAATAATCAACCAAACTAATAAACCAAAAACAGGGTAGGTGATTAATAGAATATTTGCATTACTATGCGCAATATCGTCCGCTAACTCATGACGTAAATTGGACAACTCACCGACAATCATTTTGGTATGTGTTTTACTATCTTCAGTCACATAGACACGCCAATCATTATCCCCAATAGTATAATCACCAAATCCCAATTTAGCATGCCGAAGTGAAATTTGATCGCGCGTGGAGTGGATCAGTAAATTGCCTTTTTCATCCCATACTTGAAAAAAAAAATGCTGCTCAGGAAGAGGCTGTGTCTTATTAAGATAATCAATAATGCTGTTCTTTATAGCAGCATCCTGATGAGGAAAATGGCTGAGCATTTCGACTAAAGAAGAAATACGAACCAGCTGATCATCCAAATAAGGTTGTATGACTTGTTCATCTAGCAAATAATTACCCAGCCCGCTGATGGCAGAAGCAATCGTAATGCTAACGAGTAGACTGATAAGTAAGAAGTAACGTACGGATTTTATCATGTATCATCTTTACTTTTTTCTATTGTATAACCCACACCGCGTACTGTATGGATAAACTCTTGGCCGAAACGTTTACGTAAATTGTGTACATGCACCTCTAAGGCATTACTATCCACTTCTTCTCCCCAACCATATAAAGATTGTGTGAGATGTTCACGAGACAACACACGACCTACGTTTTCTAGCAATATATGCAACAGCGCAAATTCCCTTCTTGAGACATTCACGAGTTCTTCATTGAACGTCACGGTATGGGAGGCTGGATCTAACGTGATATTCTTGTGTGTGAGTAACGGTGCTGCACGTGAGGCAAAACGACGTTGTAAAGCACGTAAGCGCGCTAATAGCTCATAGAGATCAAAGGGCTTGGTGAGATAGTCATCCGCACCGCTATCTAGACCCTTCACACGATCTTCAATTGATTCACGAGCAGTCAAAATAAGTACAGGCGTTGTGTCGCCGCGCTCTCTCATGCCCTGTAGAATGGTGATACCTGGTACTTTAGGCAAGCCTAGATCCAGTACAACCAATTCAAATGTGCCAGATTTTAACGCTTGCACTGCAAGATGCCCATCTTTTACCCAATCTACGGTATAACCGTCCTGGGTTAATCCTTTACGTGTCCCTTCGCCCAGTAGTTCGTCATCCTCAATAAGAAGCACGCGCATAAACACCGTCCTTTAGACCCATCTATACACTGTAGCTTTTTTAATTAAAGCTCGTCAATACTCAGCCGTCTTGCCCGACTATCTAACATAACAGGAATATCATTGACGACAGGAAAGGCAAGGCGATCAAAACGGCAAACCAGTTCTTGATTATGCTGGTCGTAGATCAGCTCGCCCTTACATAAAGGGCAAGCGAGTATTTCCAGTAAGCTTTTATCCATGCATCACCTACTCATCATCATCTTTGTTTTTATATTGATCTTCTCCCACTGGCGGATGACCCGATTCACCAAAGGTGGCTTTCTGAGCCGCATGCTTTGCCTTACGTCTTCGATGCGAGTGATAACGAGACTTAGGCCTTCTATTAGTGCGATGCTGCGCAGGTCTTTCGCCTGCTTGCTCAGGTTGTTCTCCTGCATGCGTGATACGACTTTCTCCTGCGGGGCTGGTCTCTATCACTGTTTGAGGTGGCAGCGTGGTCGGCGCCACGTCAGGCGTACTTTGACGCTCTACAATAGCTGTTGTTTGTACCGAAACAAACGCTTCCTTTACCACCACCGCAGGCGCTGATTCTGACAGAGCCATTGGTACTGAAGATTGCGTTTCCGTTGCAACATGCGGTGAAGTAGAAGCAACATCCTGTGTCTGACGATTGTGGTAACGCTCTCTAGGCCCTCGCGAAGCATGTCGATGCTCTCTATTGTCTCTACCATCTCTGTTCTCTCTAGTAGGATTGTCTCTGCTCTCTTTCGTCTCTTTATGCTCTCTGTTATCACGATTTTCATAACCACGATCACGATAGGGCTGCCCAGTGGAACCCGGTCGTCGATGGCGAGGAGAACGGTTGCCGCGGTTTGCATGATGGCGACCACCTCTATTCTGCGCATCAGAACGGTTATCACCATAACTCCTTTGATGATGCCTAGGCTTATGCGTTTTTTCCTGAACGGTAGACTGCGGTTCAGCTTTATCAAACAAGAAAGAAAACAATTTTTTCAGTAACCCAGGTTCACTTTTTTCTTTACGCTGACCTGTAGGTGCAGGTGGTGTTGGTATTTCTGCTTGCAGGAATGAGGTTACCGCTGCTTCTTGTGCTACTTTCTGCGCAGGCTGAGTCCCTGTTGGTTGGTTCGACACTTCTGGCTTGATAACAAGTTTATAACTCGCCAGTTTTTCATCTTTTTCCGTGACATCCGATAATCGAACACGCTCAATTTCATATTGTGGCGTCAACAGATGCATACTCGGCACAACAATAATCGTCACGTTTTGTCGCTTTTCAATATCAATGATTGCTTGGCGCTTTTCATTCAACACATAAGCACAAATTTCAGTTGGCAAAATAGCACGAACTTGCGCCGTATTATCTTTCATCGCTTCTTCTTCAATAATACGGATAACAGATAATCCCAGCGATTCAATGCCGCGTATTGCACCTTGACCTAAACAACGCGGACAAGTCACGCGACTGGATTCTCCTAAAGAGGGCCTTAAACGCTGTCTAGACATTTCTAATAAACCAAAACGAGAGATGCGACCAACTTGTACGCGCGCACGATCAATAGATAATGCTTTCTTTAATCTTTCCTCTACTTCACGTTGATTGCGAATAGGTGTCATGTCAATGAAGTCAATCACAACTAAACCGCCAATGTCTCGCAACCTTAATTGACGCGCAACTTCTGTTGCCGCTTCCAAGTTGGTTGTTAAAGCCGTTTCTTCAATATCACCACCCTTCGTTGATTTAGCAGAATTAACATCAACAGAAACCAACGCTTCAGCATAATCAATAATAATAGCACCACCAGAAGGCAGGCGTATCTCGCGCTGGAAAGCGGATTCAATCTGGCTTTCAATCTGAAAGCGTGTGAAGAGGGGCGTTGGATCACTATATAACCTGACTCTCGAAAGAAAATCTGGACGTACTAACTTTAAACGCTCTTCCACTTCTCTAAAAACATCAGGGTGATCAATCAAAATTTCGCCAATATCGCGATGCAAATAGTCTCTTAACACGCGAAAAATGGTATTACTTTCTTGGTAAACCAAATAGGGAGCCGGTCTATTTTGCGGATCGGGATTGCCATTCTCATCAAACTCACCAGATGCTTTCTGAATGACATTCCATAAGCGTAATAGGATATCAAGATCCCACTGTAATTCTTCTTGAGAACGACCGCTACCCGCTGTGCGAATAATCAGACCCATTTCCTCTGGGATTGTTAACGAGCTTAAAAGAGAATGAATCTCATCGCGTTCATCACCTTCAATGCGTCTAGAAACACCGCCAGCACGGGGATTGTTCGGCATCAAGACCAAGTAGCAACCAGGCAGCGAGATAAAAGTCGTGAGCGCAGCGCCTTTGTTGCCACGTTCCTCTTTATCAACTTGAACAATTAACTCTTGCCCAACTTCGATGACTTCATTGATCGCCGGTCGTCTTCCCGCATCAACAAAAGAAGTTTTAAAAGAAGAACGTGCAATTTCTTTGAATGGTAAAAAACCATGGCGACCTACACCATAGTCAACAAACGCTGCTTCTAAGCTAGGCTCAATGCGCGTCACGATTCCTTTATAAATATTTGATTTTTTCTCTTCTTGGGTAAGGGATTGTATAATCACTTCATCTAAATATTGACCTGTGGCCAGGGCAATGCGCAGCTCTTCGTTCTTGTGAGCTGCATTAATCAACATTCTCTTCATATCATCATCCAAAATTATTTGCGTACTTCAGCTCAGGATGAATAGGAGATACGTTCCTCTCTGCTATCTCTCTTCTTGATTTCTGGGGTCTCCCAGTCAAACCAGTGTTACTGTTTGACCTGATTTTGACTGTCAGATCAACAAAATGCATCACTCATTAACCAAAAAAAACGTTATTCTCTATCATCGGTGCTATTAAAAAGCACACTTCACATAAGAAGTACTAAATTACTCATAATGGCTGTAAAATGTCAGCCAACCGTTAGGGATATTAAAAACCCTGTTTTTACCCTCGAGGTAGTACTCAGGTGAGTTTTTCGTAACAGGAAGAATATTCCTTTGTTTTTTCAACGAAAATATCTACATCGGGCAACAACTAATATAACATATATCAGTTTTATATCAATTTAATTTATTTCAATTTAATTTGCCGGTGGTGTAATGGAGAATAAAAGTACAGTTCCTCAAAAAAAGACCTCTGTGAGGCACTATATCATCACGTCTGAAGAAGATGGTCAGCGCATTGATAATTTTCTTATCAATTTTTTCAAAGGAATGCCAAAATCACGCGTCTATAGATTATTAAGAAAAGGTGAAGTTCGCGTCAATAAGAAGCGTGTTTCGCCATTTTACAGACTGATCGCGAAAGATAACGTCAGATTGCCACCCGTTTTCCTAGAAGAGGAAGCCAGGCAGGCGCCGCCAAGCCAGCAGACCATGCATTTATTAGAAGAACGCATTATTTACGAAGATGAAAACTTCTTGATTCTCAATAAACCATCCGGCATGTCTGTACATGTTGGTAGCACTGTTCGCGTTGGTATCGTGGAGGCGCTACGACATCTCTACCCCAAGCTGCCCAACTTAGAGCTTGTTCACAGATTAGACACAGAAACATCAGGATGCCTAATACTAGCGAAGAAAAAGAGCATATTACGAGAGATGCACGCTTTGCTACGCGAAGGAAAAATCGTTAAAATCTACTGGGTATTGACGCAGGGAAAGTGGAAAGATTCAGAACTCAAAGTGGACGCACCACTGCACAAAGATTATCAAGACGGCGGAAAACATGTTGTGAGAGTCCAATCAGCGGGAAAGCATGCTCTCACCATCTTCAGACCGCTTAAAATATTGAAAGGTGCCGCCTTAATGGAAGCAAAGCTACTGACCGGCCGTACGCATCAAATTCGCGTGCATGCACAATATCGAGGACATCCTGTGGCAGGCGATGATCGCTACGGTGATCCCGCATTTAATAAATTATCACGTCAATTAGGGTTAAAGCGTATGTTCTTGCACGCACACATGATTGATTTTACTTTGCCTTCTCTAGCACAACGCATTACAGTAGTGGCACCTTTAGATCCAGAATTAGAGGCCGCCATTCAAATATTCGAAAAAGATAGGAGAGATAAAGATGGGGTTTAAGCTAAATTCGTTTACGTTCACAGAAGATGGTTTTCCTCAACGGGGTATTTATCTTTTACCTAATCTACTAACAACATCTGCTTTGTTTTCTGGCTTTTATGCGATTGTCGCAGCGATGAAGGGTTTGTTTGATACCGCTGCAATTGCTATTTTTATTGCAATGATCGCAGATGGATTAGATGGATGGGTCGCGCGACTCACAAATACACAAACACCTTTTGGTGCGCAATACGATAGCCTATCAGACATGGTCGCTTTTGGTATTGCACCTGCTTTAGTGTCCTATAGCTGGTCTTTGTCTGGCTTGGGCAAAACAGGCTGGCTGGCTGCGTTTCTATACACGGCAGCAGCAGCATTACGCTTGGCGCGGTTTAATACGCAGCAAGTTGGCGATAAAAAATGCTTCCAAGGGCTGCCCTCGACCTTAGCAGCAGGCATGGTAGCGAGCACGGTCTGGTTAGGGGCAAGCTATGAAATACCAGGTTCTTTCATGGCTGTTCCATTGGCTATCTTCTCTACCCTTATTGCTGCCTTGATGGTCAGCACAATGCGCTATTTAAGCACAAAGTCTTTGCAATTTAAGGGGAAAGTACCCTTTTTAACGATCGTTTCAATGGTATTTCTTATCGCAGCTGTTGCCATATTGCCCGCCGAGATGCTCTTTTTGCTATTTTTTGCCTATTTGGTCTCTGGTCCTTTGCTCACACTGTGGCAATTACGAAAAATGCGCAAACAGCATCATATGCAAAAACAAAAAATAAAGAACCTACCCAAATAATGCTGAAAATGGTAGCATCTTACAGGTACTTATCCTTTGGGTAAATCATATGCGTATTAATAAGCACTTTTTTAATATTCGACTACTCAGTATGTTAAGCGTCGGGTTTGCATCAGGACTACCGCTGGTGCTGGTTGGCGCAACTTTGCAAGCCTGGTTCACGGAAGCACAGGTCGACCTGGTCAGTATCGGCACACTCTCTCTATTAGGACTGCCTTACCTACTCAAGTTCTTGTGGGCTCCTTTAATGGACTACTACGGGTTCCGCTTTCTTGATCAACGTCGCGCTTGGATACTCGTCACGCAAGTTCTGATTGCCTGCGCTTTATTTTGTTTAGCGCAATTAGACCCCCATACACAGTATAAACAACTCAGCATGATTGCGCTGATAATTGCTTTTTTCTCCGCTTCTCAAGATATTGCTATTTCCGCTTATCAAACAGATCTCTTAGAACCAGAAGAACGCGGCATGGGTTCAGCTTGTTATGTATTCGCTTATCGCATTGCCTTACTGGTAGCTGGTGGACTGGGCTTGGTATTTGCGGATCACTGGGGATTTAAACTCACCTATGAAGTCATGGCAGGACTCATGGCTGTGACGGCGCTCTTCACCATCATATTACCCGCTGCACCTTATCAACGCCAAGCAGCTGAAAAGTCTCAGTCTCACAATTTTTGGCAAACCACTTGGCGAGCCTATGACAATCTCTTTCAGCAAAAACAAATCATCATATTACTATTATTCACTATACTTTACAAAGTAGGGGACGCGCTTGCGCTATCCCTGATAACAAATTTCATGTTAAACGGCTTGGGTTTCTCTCTCAGCGAAGTGGGGCTTGCCTATAAGACAACCAGCTTTATTGCGGTTATCTTAGGTGGTTTTGTCGGTGGCGCGATACTCACACGGCTTCCTCTCTACTCGGCACTGTTATATTTTGGACTTGCTCAGGCTTTTTCTAATTTGACATTCGCATTGCTTGCCGCAGTTGGTAAAAATTTATCTCTTATGTTAGCTTCTGTTTTTATCGAAAATTTTTGTAGTGGTTTATCCACAGCTGCGCTGCTTGCCTTCATCATGTCACTTTGCAATCATCGTTATACCGCTAGCCAGTTTGCCTTACTGTCTGCTTTTACTTCGCTCGGTCGTGTCTTGTTAGGGCCTGCAGCAGGGTGGTTAGTGCATACCATAGGCTGGACAGCATTCTTTCTTTTTTCTTTTCTCTTATGCTTTCCTAGCCTGTTCATTTTAATGGGCTTTAAAAGAAATGATGTCTTATCTCAAATTCCGGTGACAGTGGAGTAATATGAACAAAAACATAAGGTCTATTTTCGTCTCAACACTCTTAAGTATCCTATTACTCGCAATCACTTCTTGTAGTTATGCTGATGAGACATCATCAAAAGACCCTTCTATGGATCGTATTGAACTCGCGACGCAACAGATCAATTTGCTCAAAAACAGACTTGCGCAAGGCGAACAAGAGCTCGCGCAGTTACAGCGCCATGATAAAAATATCCCAAAATTAACGATAACAAATACAAATAAGAATCTTTTAGAAAAAGCGTCCTTAGATATCTCCGTTGCAAAATCAAATTTAGATACACTTAATATTGAACTGACGGATTGCCAACAAACGATCAGTTGGTTGCAAAAAAGCATTCAAGAAATCGAAAATCAGTTAAATGTATCGAGTATTTTTGGGATTAAGGCAACACAACATGATGTCATTAATGTCAATGAGTTACATACAGATTTAGTCTATCAAAGAAAATTATTGAACCTTGAAAAAATAAGAAATAAATATTTACAAGATCTACAAAGCACAGCGAATAATATTTGGAATTCAAAAAATGAAAATTACAATTATATTATCAACTTACTAAAGTCGCGCAATCTGCTGCACATTAAACAAAAACAGGCGAAAGATGAGCTCGCTTATGAAAACCAACAAAATTATTGGCTATCTCAACTTAATCATTTATATGCTCGATTATCAACAATCGATCCTACTGTAGATAAGGAAGGCTATGCCGCGCTAGAGCGTGATATTTTCTATACCAATGAAAATGCCAGTTATGCCTATGTGCAATCGTTATTGGCGCGATACAAAGATCAAATTGAGCAGATGAGATTATCTATTCTCAAAAGCAATTCCATTGCACTATTAAATGAAATGAATGATCAAGTGGACGCCCTCAATAAACAAATCGCTCGCTTAAAAGAGGTTGTTTCCACCCGTGCTAAGGTATTGGATAAGCATGTCACCTACTTGAGTGTAAAGTTAAAATCGAACAAATCTAATGGGTTGCAAAACTATGTGAATCACCTTGTTGAACTGAAAGATCAGTACACCGACGCCATAGATGCGCTATCGCATATCGCAAAGGATCTCGCTGCTTTTAAAGTCACTTTAGATAAGGCCTTACAGGCAGAGTTATCCTTACGACAAGGACTCCCTTCTTTTGCTGCCAAAACATGGGTAGGCATTGGAGGCGAAATTGCACTGGTCCCTCAACTGGGATTTGATATCGTTAAAAGCCTCTCTTCTCATGTCGCACAGTCTGCGAAAAATATGAATCTGTGGCTTTGGACATTTTTCGCTTCTATTGAAATCACTTCTTTGTTTATTTTCTTTTTTCTCAGACAATTTCTTAAGAGAAAATTGAATTCCCCTTCCAGCTGGCGCGAGAAATTAAATTCAAAATGGTTAAGCTTGCAGTGGCTATACCGAAACGCCTTTGATTTATTTATTATTTCCAATTCGTTGTTCGCGCTTTATTTTTTCTCAGTGCCCGTGCAGAACTTTATCTTTATGCTATATCTCTCGTTTGTGTGGTTAATATTCAAAAGCATTATGGTGATCGCTCGCCTTTGCTTAGTAGAAACAACGCACGACACAACAGGACACGATATGCGGCTCTATCGTCGACTCAAATGGATTTTCTGGGCAGGGGGTCTCATTTCTGCCTTTACTGTCTTTACCCATTTGCTTCCTGCTATCTACGAGCTCAAAATTCTGAGCGATCGGTTATTTTTATTTTTCCTGATGGTTGTTTCTATACTTCTATTGCGATCCTGGCATGTATTGCCTCATCTTATTCTGTCGCATATGGTTGAAAATCGTCACCCTTATTTACAAAACAGTGTGCGATTGATTGGTATTCTCATCCCTGTTTTGATGTTTGGTAACGCGGTGATTGGCTTGTTTGGCTTTGTAAATCTCATCATGACTGTTTCCTGGTATGAAGGCATTTTCTTGATTGTATTGATTGGTTATCTGATGCTAAGAGGGCTGCTTTCAGATACCATGCAGCTCTGTTACCGTCTTACCATTGAATATTTTAACAATGGTTGGTTATTGACAGAGGCGCTGTTAAAACCCCTAGATAAAATATTACGGATAGCTTTATTCTTTTCCAGTGTTGCCGTTTTATTTATGCTGTACGGGTGGAATGCACAATCATCCGTTGTGATGCACATTAAACAATTATTGCATTATGAACTTGTACATGTCGCCAATACCATTATCACACCTTTTAATCTAATTGCGCTCTTTGTTGTGATGTCTCTTTCTTATTGGACGGCAAAATGGACGCGCGAATTTGTTTATCGTATGCTACTATCGCGCACACAAGACTTAGGGTTGCGTAACAGTGTTGCGATACTCAGTCAATACTCAGTGATTTGTTCTGGTATTTTAATCTGTTTGCGTGTATTGGGCATTGATCTACACGCGCTCACTGTCGTTGCAGGTATGTTTGCTTTTGGCGTAGGCTTAGGGTTAAGAGATCTTGCGAATAACTTTGCTTGTGGCTTCCTGATTTTAATAGAACGCCCCTTGCGCGTAGGCGATATTGTGGAAATATCAGGTGTCGAAGGGGAAGTGAAGCATATCGGTAGTCGCGCTGTGCTTGTCAATACCTGGGACAACATGGAGCTGATTGTGCCTAACGCAGAGATATTTAACAAATCTTTTATTAACTGGACGGCAAAGGATAATATTGTACGCTGCATTTCTATTATAAAAATCAGTCGGCATGATGATCCACATTTTGTTGAAACCCTGATCAAAAATATTTTACAAAATCACAAAGATATTCTGTCTCATCCTCGTCACGAAGTGTTTTTAAAAGACATCAGTGATGCATTAATGACATTTGAATTGCGGTATTTTGTGAATATCCGAGAAGTTTCTTCCAGAATGAGTGTGATGTCTACTGTGCTCATGACTATTTGGGATGAATTCTCATCGCACGGTATTAAGCCACCTTACCCACAACATGAGTTGCTCTTGCGCGAAGAAGGGTCTACGCTTGCGTATCCGATGCCACATGTATTACAAGATGCGAAACTTTAAGGTATAAACAATGAATGATATTTTAAAAACAGTGCAACATGATTTGCTAGACCCAACTGGACTGACAGACGCACAATTGCAGCAAGTTTTAAATGAATTGATTGGTCGCCGCCAAGTTGATTATGCAGATTTATATTTTCAGTCTTCTTATTCTGAATCTTGGATATTAGAAGATGGCATCATTAAAGGCGGGAGTTTTGATATTGATCGCGGCGTTGGTGTGCGAGCTGTCAGTGGCGAAAAAACAGGTTTTGCATACGCCGATGATATTGTCATGCCTGCGTTACAGCAAGCTGCTTATGCGGCAAGAAGTATTGCAAAACAAGGTGGCGAGCAAAGTATTCAGGCGTATCATCACTCTCCGGCGCATCACTGTTATACCGCTGTGAATCCACTGCATTCTTTATCTGAGACACAGAAAGTGACCTTATTACAAGAGGTTGATCGCTATATTCGCCAAAAAGATCCGCGTATTATTCAAGTGAGTGTGAGCCTGGCTGCTGAACATGAAACAATATTAGTGATGGCAAGCGATGGCTGTTTGTCTGCTGATATACGCCCTTTGGTGAGATTTAATATCAGTTTGATTATCGAGCAAAATGGCAAGCGTGAATCGGGATATGCAGGGGGAGGCGGGCGGTTTGATTATCAGTACTTTGTAGAAAATAACTTAAGTATGCAATATGCTGATGAAGCGCTGCATCAGGCTATTGTGAATCTGGAAGCCATAGAGGCACCTGCTGGCACAATGCCTGTGGTATTAGGTCCTGGCTGGCCAGGTATCTTATTACATGAAGCGGTTGGGCACGGTTTAGAAGGCGATTTCAATTACAAAGGTATTTCTGCTTATAGCGGTAGAATAGGGCAGCAAGTTGCCAGCCCACTGTGCACCATTGTGGATAATGGTACCTTGGTGAATCGTCGTGGTTCTTTAAATATTGATGATGAAGGCACACCTACACAAAATAATGTGCTTATCGAAAATGGTATATTGTGTCGGTATATGACTGACAAGCGTAATGCAAAATTAATGGGGCAAACTTCCACAGGTAATGGTCGGCGTGAGTCCTATGCGCACTTACCCATGCCGCGTATGACTAATACGTATATGACAGCAGGCACCTCTTCACCAGAAGAAATCATTCGATCTGTGAAAAAGGGGATTTATGCTGTTAATTTTGGTGGGGGGCAGGTTGATATCACTTCTGGAAAATTTGTTTTTTCAATGGCAGAAGCTTATCTTATCGAAGATGGCAAAATTGGCGCGCCGGTGAAGGGTGTCACGCTCATCGGCAATGGGCCGGATGTTTTAACAAAAATCAGCATGGTAGGGAATGATTTAAAGCTTGATTCTGGTGTTGGTACTTGCGGAAAGGATGGTCAAAGTGTACCTGTTGGTGTTGGACAACCGACTGTACGGGTTGATGAATTAACAGTTGGTGGCATGAAATGAATACAATACGAAAATTAGATATTAATCTAGATCAGTTACAAATTGTTTCACAAGATATTATGCAAGAAGCGAAAAAAGCGGGCGCTGATCAATGTGAAGTGAGTATTTCGGCTAATAAAGGCTTCTCTGTTTCTGTGAGGAATGGTGATGTTGAAAAAATAGAGTATCACCAGGATAAAGCGATTGAAATTAATGTTTATATTGGAAAACGCACGGGTTCTACGAGCGTCACAGATCTGAGTCCAGCATCTTATAAAGCAGCTGTGCTTGCTGCTTGTCACATCGCAAAATTCACAGGGGAAGATCCTTGTGGTGGTCTTGCTGATAAAGCAGAGTTAGGATTTGATTATCCTCAGCTGACACTTGCTTTTCCTTGGTCGCTCTCTGTAGAAGAGGCGATTGCGCTTAGTGTAGAAGGTGAATCTATTGCACTACAAGCAGATAAACGTTTAATGAGTGCAGAAGAAGTGGCGATTGGGACAGGAGAATCATTATATCTCTATGCAAATAGTCACGGTTTTATCGGTCATTATCCTCACACGCGACATGAAATGAGTTGTGTGCTTGTTGCAAAACAAGGTGAGGAGATGCAACGAGATTTTAGCTATACAACAGCCTTAGATCCGATGCGCCTACAAAAAATGTCTGATATTGCGAAAGAGGCTGCTAAAAAGACAGTGGGTCGACTGGGAGCAAGACGTTTAAAAACGATGCGTGCACCTGTTATCTTTATCGCAGAAGAGGCACGTAGTTTAATGGGTCTTTTTGTTTCTGCGATGTCGGGTAGTCGTCTTTATAAAAAATCTTCGTTCTTGGTGGACCATTTAGGTAAGAAAATTTTTCCAGATTTTATGACTATTCAAGAAGATCCTTATTTAGCAGATGGCTTAGGTAGTGTTCCCTTTGATAATGATGGCGTACTGGCGCGCCCTAATATTTTTGTACAGAATGGTGTACTGGAAAGTTATGCATTAGGCGTGTATTCTGCACGGCAATTGAAATTAAAAACCACAGGCAATGCGGGTGGCGTGCATAATCTCATTGTTTCACCGGGAGATAAAGATTTAAAAAGTTTACTTCGTACAATGGATAAAGGGTTATTGGTAACGGAGATGATGGGCAACGGTACGAACCTGATTACAGGAGATTATTCACGCGGCGCCAGTGGTTTTTGGGTGGAGGGTGGTGAGATTCAATATCCTGTACATGAAATCACGGTTGCTGGTAAGCTTCAGGACATGTTTTTAGATATTGTAGCTGTTGGGAATGATGTTGACGTTCGCGGCGGCATTCGAACGGGGTCTGTTTTAATAGGGAATATGATGATTGCGGGTGATTGAAACGTTACCGAGCCGCGACCGTGAGGGAGCGTCACATAAATTTGATAAAAGAGGGTGTAGAGCAATGCAACATACCTGATGATTGCTGGTGATTGAATAACATAGGGATAGATAAGGATGTAATTATGCTTAGGAATAGAGCAGATAAAAATGAAAAAGCTGTTAATCCAGCAGTAGAAGAGGGTTCGGAAGCTGGTGGTAGCTCGGAAAGTGGAGCTGATCAAGCAATTGAAGATTATAACGATTCTCCAGAATCCTTCCGTCAGCAGTTAAAGCGGTGGGCTCAAGCAATGAATCAGTTTTCTGCCGCCTCTTTGAAACTACGAGATGTCGCGAGCAGAGAAGATGCTATTCGTGCTTTCATCGAAGCACACTATGAATTGCTAACATATGCGAGCGCTTTGCGTCTGATTTCATCTGAGCGATTACCGCTTCTTAGTCCTGGGTCAAGCCTTTGGACGACCTTTCACGAACGACCCAAGCGGCTGGCTGAAATGGAAGCCAGATTAGCTGCCATCGAGATGGAAAGGCAAGAGCTACAAAAAAGTAATTTAGAGGTTCGCAATCAACTATATACCTCACAAGCAAACATGCAAAAAAATGAAGTTCTCGGTACTCTCATAGCGGATCTTGTTCGCGATGCTCGTATACGAGAAGAACAATATCGAGAGAGAATTGCTACTTTTGAAACGCAGCAGTCGAGAGAAAAAGCTGTAAGAGATAGGGCGGCTGCAATTGTACGAGAACTCACCAGTGCAGTTGGACAAGAAAGAATTGCTTACGAATTTGGACAGACTAAAACCACTTCCTCCGATACGCATGAAGAGCTTCCTTTTCGCTTAGTGTTACAAACAATAGCTAGATCTCTTGAATCTGTGGCAGGAACACTAGCAGGTAGAGATCACAAAGTTAGAAGTGAAGAAGAACGCGCTGGAACCGTATGGACTGAACCGCAACGTGTCATGATTGCACCTATTAATAATGATGATAATCGCAAGCGTTTAGGTGGTGGTGTCACAGCAAGTCATCACGACAGAAAAGCAGCAAAAGGAAGTCAGTTTTTAAGCCACATCTTAGGTCCTGAGGCAGTAAACTTCACTGTCTCAATGGGCGTTGATCCAGACACTTTTGATATAGGTAACCAACACCAAATTTTTAAACATACAGCAACATCTGGGCAAAGCTGTTCATTAACTGATGCGCAGATTGGAGAAACAGATCAGCGATTGCGTAAACTGCAAGATGACACCGGTAAAGAACATTTTCTCTTTCGTACAGCAGTAGGAGAAGAAGAGCATAGTAGTGCTTTATTGCTGTGCGCTAAAGTTAATGATGTGTGCACCGCATTATTTGTCTTAACGGGCGGGTATTACGATAGCGTTGAATTTGACGCTTTAATCCTGGCTATTTCGCAAGTCTATGCAGAACAATTAAAATACCAGGATGCAACCTTAACATTGCAAAATAATATGGTTACCTTACAACAAATAAAGCCAGCTCCAATCGTCAGAATGATTGCAGAATCTGTTGATCTTCGAAGTGGCGACTTTGATCTTGGTCATATTACACAAACATTATCTATTGAGAAAAAAGTGCGTGAAGCAACTGTTGGGATGATTGATGTCACCAATTCCGCGGGGTTATCGTCTAAAAATGATTCCGATGAATTTACTAAAATCATGGAAACATTTTTTCAAATTTTCCGCAGATTTGTTGCGTCATCTTCAGAATATAGGGATGTGATTATTTTTAAATATGTAGGTGATGCTGTCATGTTCGTAGTGGGTGCGCCGTATCCTGTTGCGCATCACGCGGCAATTGCAATACGTTTAGTCTGTTCTTTTATGCTACAAGCAGAAGCTGAAATTCGTGAGAAAACACAAACACCTGATTTTGGGTTGCATGCGGGTATCGTAACAGGACCTTTGGTAGCGATACTTCGCCCGCCACTTGAATTTGATATCAGTGGCGCAACGCCTGCGCTAGACGAAAGAATAACAAAAGCTGCAGGTAAAAATGGCGTATCACGTTTGGTTGTTTCAAGTCCAACCAAAGATCTTCTTCACGGGGCAGGTTATTCCTTCACAGAACACCAGCTTGCTGCACAAGGATTTTCAGATCGTGTGGTGATCTATTATGGTGTAGCGTTAGAAGAATTGGAGGTAGCTGCATTGCCGTCCGTCACTGCTGATATTTCCGATACTGTGGATGCGCCGGCGCGTCGCTTAAGCGATGTGCCTACAATGTCGCGTGCGGCCAAACGCAATACAACGCCGTCGGTGGCAACTTCTCCTACATTATTCGCAACACAACAGCCATCTGGCAAAGCAACGGCGAGCACTGCTGAGAAACGAAGTTCTGGTGAGCGTGATCCTTGGAAATCAGTAGGCAGTGCGCCTGGTTTACCGCCTGTTGTGGATCACAAGAAAAAGAGCGGTAGCCCTTATGCGTCAAATACCGCACAGCCAAAATGCCCATTCAAAACGTTTGGCGACGGTGCATCTGGCACTGACACAGCACTGCATCCTACGAGCACTGCCCCATCAAGGCGAAAATTTTTTAGTACCGTGGCGAGCTCGTAGAATAGAATCATAACGAAATGATAGACATCTCCTTTCGATTTTCGACTTCCAAGTCAAGCATCAAGATATCACATTAATGCTGCGCTGGAAGAACGTAATTCTAGATTATCTCTCAATATGATGCCTAACATTTATGTGCGTACGATAAGAGAATGCCTTCATTCATCTAGAAAAGAGGCGTTTAATAGAATAACACAAACGAGAAAAGAGATTCTCTTCGCAACCGTTTATATTTTTAGATGCCATCGTCAACTTCAAGACAGCTTGCCACTGACAGTGAGTACCGAAATTGCCAAATGCGTGATGCAAACCCAACATGATGTCTTTACTGAAGAGGAAATTCGGCGGATCTGTTTGGGGTTAGTAGAAGCTTCACCAATAACCGCTACACCATCCCGAGGCGGCATGTATACTGAGGGCAGAGCACCAGTCTTGCCAGCAATACCTGTTTCAGGTGAAGGCAGCCGTCCGGAAGCGCCTTGTTGCGAGAGTGATGAAGAAGGAGAGCAGGTACAGAGAAAA
>DATLOT010000042.1:0-62470 GCA_035536095.1 Gammaproteobacteria bacterium
GTATAACAGTGCAACATTTTAACCACTTAATATCATAAAGTAAGAAATTTCAGCTAAAAGTTATAGCACAGTGACGCTCCCTCACGGTCGCGGCTCGGTTACACCGAGTGTCTCCCAGAGTATCTCTGATTTATTCAACAAAGCCCCTTTGGGAGAAGGTGCCCGACAGGGCGGATGAGGGGATATACCAAACAAAACTTCAGAAGTGAATAGCTACAGTAATCGATGTGGTTTAACGCGCCCATCCGGCATGACTTCTCCCACACCCAAAAAACGGCTATCTTCTGTTAGCAAACGAACAAGCGTACTGCCCTCAGGGACAGAAACGCGCACGGCTTGGCCTGTGCGCAAATAGAATTCAGAAACAGTAGAAATACGCGCAACACCTAATACCTGAACAGCTGTCTCTGTCGGTAATAAACAAGACTTAAGCACTGACGACCCGCCCATCTTCATCATTTCTTCAAGTTCAGCAAGACTATACATCTGCGCCTCGCCATATGGCGACACCACTGTACGACGCAACTCACTCACGTGACCACCACAACCTAACTTCTTCCCAATATCTTCCGCCAAAGAACGTACGTAGGTTCCCTTCGTACAATGCACACGACAAATGAGCGACTCGTCTTCTAACGCGTCCAATTGCAAAGAAAATATTTCAATCGTGCGTGGCTGTCTTTCCACTTCAATCCCTTGTCGCGCAAGCGCATATAAAGGCTTGCCTTGATGCTTTAAGGCAGAGTACATCGGGGGAATTTGCTGAATTTTTCCTACAAATGTTGCTAGGGTGGAAGCAACCATTTCAGCCGTCAGTTGCGGAACAGGGTTGCGTGCAATCACCTCTCCTTCCGTATCCCCTGTTGTGGTCTGCTCACCTAACTTTATTTTCACAACATAATGCTTATCGGAATCTAATAAGAACTGAGAGAATTTTGTTGCTTGCCCAAAACATAAGGGAAGCATGCCTGTTGCGATCGGATCTAAGCTGCCCGTGTGACCCGCTTTTTTAGCATTAAACAGGCGCTTCACCTTCTGCAAGGCACGATTTGAGGTGATACCTTCGTGTTTATCTAACAACAAGATACCGTTAATTGATTCACGTTGTTCCATACGCTATTCATCTTTTATATTTTTTACGGCAGAATCAATTAGTTGCGATATTCTAAAACCATTCGCCGCTGTTTCGTCGTAAACAAACTTTAACTCAGGCACAATACGCAACTTCACCGCCTTCGCTAGATGATAACGTATTGATTTCGTGGAATTATTTAAATCTACCATGAGTTGCTTAATTTCACTTTTTTCATCTTGCAATGTGCTGACATAAACCTTGGCGTAGGAAAGATCACGACTGACATCTACCCCCGTTATCGTCACAAAACGAAATTGCGGGTCGTGCATTTCTTGCAGCAAAATATTCGCAAGCGCTTTACGTATTAAGTCGCTTACGCGCGTAGAACGCTCATAGCCTCGTTTCACCGATTAAATCTCTCGCCTAATTTCAATACGCTCAAATACTTCAATTTGATCGCCCGCCTTAATATCATTGTAATTCTTCACTGCTATACCGCACTCCATACCATTACGCACCTCAGAAGCATCTTCTTTGAATCGACGTAATGATTCTAATACGCCTTCGAATATCACAACATTCTCACGCAATACGCGTATAGGAAGATTACGTTTTACAAACCCTTCCACAACCATACAGCCTGCCACCGCGCCTGTTTTGCTAGAGCTAAATACCTCACGAACTTGCGCAAGACCGACAATACGCTCCTGCACTTCAGGTGCAAGCGCACCACTGATCGCTTTCTTCACTAAGTCAATGACATCATAGATAATGTTGTGGTAGTGAACGCTCACTTTATTACTTTCAAGCAATTTACGCGCTTCCGTATTCGCACGCACATTAAAAGCAACCACAATTGCGCGAGAAGCAATCGCAAGATTTGCATCGCTCTCATTGATGCCGCCAATACCACTTGAAATCACATTCACTTTCACTTCAGTGCCCGACAATGCCAGCAGTGCCTGCTTTAACGCTTCAACCGAACCCAACACATCTGCTTTAATAATGAGATTCAACGTAGTAGATGTTGCTTTTTCATCTTCGATGCGCTGCAACAAATCTTCTAATTTAGGTGCTTGACGCGCTAATTTCATGTCGCGATGTTTCGTTTGACGGAAAGCAGCAACTTCTCGCGCATGCTTTTCATCTGGCACAATCGCAAAATCATCTCCAGCCTGCGGAATACCCGACAATCCTAACACTTCAACAGGAATAGAAGGGCCTGCACTCTCGATAGGTCGGCCATTCTCATCATACAAAGCGCGAATACGGCCAAATTCAAATCCCGCCAAAATAACATTTCCTTTACGTAGCGTACCTTGCTGTACTAACACACTCATCACAGCACCGCGACCATGCTCCAATCGAGATTCAATCACCACACCACGAGCAGGGCAATCTACAACGGCTTTTAATTCGAGCATCTCTGCTTGAACCAAAAGAGAATCAAGTAAATTATCAACACCTGTACCAACTTTTGCTGAAATCGGCACAAACATCGTTTCTCCGCCCCATTCCTCAGGAATCAGTTCATGCGCAGCCAACTCATGTTTAATGCGATCCGGGTCAACACCATGCTTATCCATCTTATTAACCGCCACAACGATCGGCACCTTGGCAGCTTTTGCATGCTGAATAGCCTCTATTGTTTGCGGCATCACGCCATCGTCTACGGCAACAACCAACACAACAATATCAGTCAGTTTCGCACCGCGAGCACGCATTGCCGTAAAAGCAGCATGGCCGGGTGTATCTAAGAAAGTAATCGTACCCTTCGCTGTTTGTACATGATAAGCACCAATATGCTGCGTGATGCCACCCGCTTCTGAGGCAGCCACTTTTGCTGTGCGAATATAATCTAATAACGTTGTTTTACCATGATCAACGTGGCCCATAATCGTAATCACAGGAGGGCGCACAACAGCCTCACCTGCCACTTCGAGTGTTTTTGCTAAACGATGCTCAATCGCATCCGAGCTCACTGGCTTGGGAGTATGCCCCATTTCCTCAACAACTAAGATTGCTGTTTCTTGGTCAATCGCTTGATTAATTGTTGCAACAACACCCATCTTAAAGAGCACTTTAATGACTTCAGCACCTTTAACAGACATAAGCTGCGCTAAATCACTTAATAAAATATTTTCTGGTATCTCTACTTCATGCACCATCTTTGCCGTTGGCTTTGTAAAAGCCTGCACTTTAACTTTAGATGATGAAGACGAACGAAATTTGCCGGATCGACGAAAATCATCATCAGCATCCTCAACTTGCTTAAAGACACGACCCAAGTCAGTACCACGCGCAAGCAATGCTTCGAAGTTTTTTTCGCTTGCACCATCGCTTGAAGTGCGTCTCTTTTTCTTACGACTCTGTTTATCACCACCCTCTTCATCCTCAGATCCGCGGTGCTTGCCCCGTTTTAAGGATGATAACGATGGCTTTGCTTTCTCTGGCGCCTTATCCTCTACAACACCGGGAACGGCTACTTCAGGCAGACTAGATCCTGGTACAACAACGGGCGATTCAACTTCTGCACCTGTGACCACCGGCGTCTCTTCGACAACAGCAGGCGCTTCGACCGAAGCAACGGCTTGCTCAGCTGGCAATACAGCAGCTCCTGTTTTTTCCTCTGACGCTTGCTCAACATAAGTTCGTTTGCGACGCACACTCACCGTCGTTCTGGAGCCACGAGAGCTGCTCAGCTTAACATTGCTGGTCGTTGCACGTTTTAAAACAATATTGGACGATGCGGCCGCCTGTTTTGCACCATGATTTTGCTGCAGATAGCGCAAAAGCGCTTCTTTCTGCTTTTCGTTAATTAGCCCGTCAACATCATCGATCTCGATACCTGCATCTTTTAGCTGGTCTAATAGACGATCTGGCTTCACGCGAATTTCTTCAGCAAACTGGCTAACCGTTATGCCTTCTTTTTTACTTGTCACGCTTACCTCTCTCCCAACATCTCTCGTTATTTATCGCTATCAAACCATACTTTTCGAGCAGTCATAATCAATTCACCCGCTCTTTCCCTATCAATGCCATTGATATCTAATAAATCATCAACAGATTGTTCAGCCAAATCTTCTCTTGTGATAATGCCATGACTAGCCAAAAGATAGGCTGTTTGTTTATCCATCCTTTCCATTTTCAACAAATCTTCAGCGGGCTCCGTTTCTAAAGCCTGCTCCTCTGCAATCGCTTGTGTCAGTAAAGCAGCTTTCGCACGCTCTCGCAGTGTATTCACCAACGACTGATCAAAACCATCGAGCGCTAATAATTCTTGCACCGGCACATAAGCAATTTCTTCCAACGAGGAAAATCCTTCGTTTGCTAGTAGAGTAGCAATATCTTCATCAACACCTAATTTCTCTTGGAAAAGCGAAATAATTTTATTGCCTTCAGCATTTGATTTGGCTTGCGCCTCCTCTTCGCTCATCACATTCAATGTCCAACCGGTTAAGTCTGTTGCCAACTTCACATTTTGACCATGCCTACCAATCGCCTGTGACAGCTGTTCTGCTTTCACTGCGAGATCCATCGTATGCGTATCTTCATCGACCACAATGGAAGACACTTCAGCAGGCGCCATTGCGTTGATGATAAGCTGAGCAGGATTATCATCCCACAATACAATATCAATACGCTCGCCCCCTAACTCACTAGAAACCGCTTGCACACGAGAGCCGCGCATACCCACGCAAGCACCAATGGGGTCAATACGGCCATCGTTAGTTTTTACAGCAATTTTCGCGCGTGAACCAGGATCACGTGCAGCAGCCTTAATATCAATCAGCTCCTCAGCAATCTCCGGCACTTCAATTCTAAATAATTCAATGAGCATTTCTGGCTTGATGCGACTCACTAAAATTTGAGGGCCTTTTGTATTACCCGCCTGAATATCGTAAAGATAAGCACGGACGCGATCACCAACACGCACCGCTTCATGCGGGATCATCTCTGTCCGCATCAGCAAAGCTTCTGCATTGCCGCCCAGACCAAGAATCACAAAATCACGTGTGACGCGCGTGACAGTTCCTATAATTAACTGACCCTGCTTCTCTCTATAAGCATTTACCAACTGCGCACGCTCGGCTTCCAAGATCTTTTGAATGATCACTTGCTTCGCTTTTTGTGCTTCAATACGACCAAAAGCAACTGATTCGACAGGTTCTATCACATACTCACCCACTGTGATCGCTGGATTCTGCTTTGTTGCTTTCGTTAACCCGATGGTGACACTGCCGCTATCTTCATCATCTTCACCATCATCGGCAGCTTCATCTTCTACGACGAGCCATCGACGAAAAGTGGTATAGTCACCTGTTTTACGATCGATCTTTACGCAGATATCGCCTTTAGCGCCGCCTCTTTCCGCTGCAAATTTTAATGCAGACTCAAGCGCTTCAAAGATAATTTCTCTATCCACACCTTTTTCGTTGGATACGGCTTCGACAACCAATAAAATCTCTTTATTCTTCATGACAAAACCCCACAAACCATTTCGTAATGCACACAAAACTAACGTTTCTGAATCTCACCCACCACATTGGCCTTCTCAATTGCAACAAATGGCAATTTAACTGCTTGGGCCACGTTGTCCACTAACAAATAAATATCTTCGCCTTCTACGCTTTGTAGCAGCCCTTTATACTGCTTACGCTCATTAATGGGCATACACAGTCGAATGCTCACACACTTACCGACAAAGCGCTGGTACTGCGCTATCTCAAAGAGCGGCCTATCGATACCTGGAGAAGAGACTTCTAGCAGATATCCCCCTTCTATAGGATCCTCAACATTTAACACCGCATTCACCTGATGACTCACTTTCGAACAGTCATCAATGCTCACGCCACCCTCTTTATCAATATAGAGCCTCAAGACAGCTTGCCGACCTTGAAGCGCTCTCTCACAACCAACAAACTCGTAACCCATTGAAACAACGAGTTTCTTTAACATCTCTACCAAGAGAGGGCTTACTTTTTTCATCAGACTTCTTTCCAAACCAGGTATTTAGGCCCAGATAGCAAAAAACCCCATTCGGGGTTCTCTCATTATCTCGCCTTTTTAATGGTAGCGGGGGCAGGATTTGAACCTACGACCTTCGGGTTATGAGCCCGACGAGCTACCAGACTGCTCCACCCCGCAGCAACGCTCGTATCATAGTACACTTCAAAGGTCAGGAGCAAGGCTTTAATGCGGATTCTCAAGACTCAGCACACCAGAGTGGTAATCATAGGCAAATAATTCCGCATAACGACCCCATTCAATGACTGCGCTGAGCACGCGCTCAGCCTCTTCTTCAGAAAGATAGTCCTCTAGTAAGGATAGATAGTTCTCTTCTAAGGCACGATGGCGAGGGTGATGGATAAGCTGATCATAAATATACCGCGCCAAGGGCACGTATTTTTTTAATTGTACAGAAAACATCCTTTTGCGCTCTAGAATATCCGCCTCAGCAAACACTTTTCCCTCTGCTGTCATTGTGAGATCGCCCTCCGACACGGTTGCCAAATGCAAAATCTCTAGCAACTCTGTTAAAGGAAACAAATCATCGACATCTAAATCTAAGGTATCAGCCACATCGGGCAAGTCCATTCTACCTTGATGCTCTGGCGCATTTAACAATTCAAGCAACCCCGTCACCTCCGCCACTGTCGCCAAAGGCAAGCGGTACCCCAGATCCAACGCATCATATTTCCCTTCTTTAAGCTGATCCCCTTTAGGCTCCGTGGTCATCAATGTATAAATACGATCAACTTGATGACGGAATCGAGGATCCACATCGTTACGAGGATACGGCAAAGACACTTTCAAATCAGAGCGCACTGTGCCTGGATTACTACTAAAAACAATAATGCGATCAGCAATCGTAATGGCTTCTTCAATACTGTGTGTAACAAAAATAATGGCGTTCAATCCCGTTTTTTTGCTTTGCCATAAATCCAGTAAATCGCTTTTTAAATTTTCCGCTGTCAGCACATCCAACGCAGAGAAAGGTTCATCCATCAGCAATACATCAGGATTCACGACCAACGCACGCGCAAAACCAACACGTTGCCGCATACCGCCAGATAACTCTTTAGGAAGCGCAGACTCGAAACCATCCAGCCCAATCATATCAATTGCTTTAATAGCCCGCTCACGCCTAAGCGCACGATCAATACCCTGCGCCTCCAAACCTAACTCTACATTCTGCAAAACACTCAGCCAGGGTAACAAAGCAAACGACTGAAAAACCATTGAAATACCCGGCATCGGTGAGGTAACCGGCTTCCCTCGATAATGCACATTACCGCCACTGGATTTTGTGAGCCCAGCAATGATTCTGAGTAAAGTCGATTTGCCCGAGCCCGATTTACCCAGAATAGCAATGATTTCGCCGTTATAAACACGTAAATCAATATCTTGTAACACAACCAATTCCTGACGGTCGCCCGTCCGAAAAGATTTTTTTACTTTTATCACTTCAATAATAGGGGTTGCCATTTGCTTTTATTCCAATAAAAACCGATTCACCGCGTAAAGATACAATGGACGCCACACCACACGATTAAAAAGCAGCACCAACATGCACATCATACCAATACCTAAGGCGATACAAGGGAAATTCCCTTCTGTTGTATACAGGGTAATATAAGAACCCAGCCCTTTTGCGGTAAGTACAACTTGCCCCCAACTCACCACCTCTGCCAGAATGCTCGCATTCCACGCACCCCCTGCTGCTGTCATTGCACCTGTGACATAATACGGAAAAATACAGGGCAAAAATAACTTCCGCCAACGCAACCAGCCTGTTACACCTAAATTATCAACAGCTTGTATCAGATCCTTCGGCAAAGCAGAGACACCTGCAATAACATTAAACAATATATACCATTGCGCGCCCAATATCATCAGTGGCGTCAGCCATAAGTTTGGATTTAAGTGGAAATAAAGAATAAAAGGTACAACCAATGGATAAAGTAAGTTTGTCGGAAACGCAGCTAAAAATTGCGCGATTGGCTGTATCAGCTGCGCGGCGCGTGGTCGCAACCCCACCCACACACCAACAGGCACCCAAATAAGCGAGCACAGCACAATCATAATGAATACACGGAGTGCTGTAATTAATCCAAGCGCAAAAACTTCAACCACCATGCCCATAGAATAGTTTTCACGAATATAACGACTCAGGAAGAAAAGCAGCAGCGCAAATAACACCGCCGCAAGGGACATCCATAGCACACCGAACCAACGACGCACTTTTTCCTCAGTAGCTGGCACGCTCATACGTAGGTTTCGCCTATGGAAAAACTTAATATTCACGAACAAATCGAATAAATGAATGATCTTACGTCCAAGCAGGCGCACCCAACGCGTATGCCTAAACAAATCAACCACCCAAGATTCAGCGACTCTTTCTGTAGAAATTTGTTCAGCCTTAAATTTTTCGGCCCACGATACAAGCGGCCTAAATAACAATTGATCATAAATCAAAATCACAATAAACATTGTTAGAATAGCGTACAGGATAGCGCGCACATCTGCTGCACGAACTGCAACAGCAATATAAGAACCAATCCCCGGCAATAGAATTTGTTGATTAGAAACAGTGATGGCTTCAGAGGCTACCACAAAAAACCAACCTGCAGACATCGAAGCCATGGTATTCCACAACAAACTGGGCATAGAAAAAGGCACATCAATACGCCAAAAACGCTGCCATGCTGACAATCTAAACATATGAGCAGCCTCATTAATATCAGCTGGCACCGAGCGTACCGTTTGATAAAACCCCAATGCCATATTCCATGCCTGAGACGTAAAAATCACAAAAATAGCGGCGCATTCAGGGCCTAATAAACTGCCCGGGAATAAGCTGATAAAACCCGCCACCGTGACAGACAAGTAACCTAATATAGGTACAGATTGCAGTACATCAATAATGGGAATAATGAGCCTTTCAGCACGACGATCTTTGGCTGCCCATGTCGCAAAAGTGAATGTGAATAAAAAAGAAAAAACAAGCGCGATTAACATACGCACAACCGTACGCATCGCGTAAAAAGGCAATACAGCGGGATTTAGCGAAATCGGAATCACCTGACCCAGCTGATAAGGCGTTGCCATTTGCTTACCCGCCCAAGCAAATAGTCCTATTGCACTTAGCACAAATAGAAGCGCAATGAGATCCCAGTAATTAGGATAAGCTCTCGCCTGGTAAGCAGACTTAAATGTCTCCCGAATAAAATTCATGCTCAGTTATCACCTAATAATCGACCACCATCAACGGTTAACACCTGCCCCGTGACATAAGGAGCCTCTTTTATAAAGAATAAAACAGCTCTGGCAATATCGGCTGGTTCTCCGTCTTTTTTCAATGCCAAATGATCAACCAACTTTTGTTTTTCGCTCTCCGATAAACTATTTTGCCCTTCTGGCCAAATAATCGCGCCTGGAGAAACGGCATTCACCCTAATACGTGGGCCCAATTCTTTAGCCAACACCTTTGTGAGCATTAACAGTCCCCCTTTGGTAATAGAATACACGGGATATCCACTTAAGGGGCGCTCACCATGCAAATCCGTAATGTTCACGATGCTGCCCTGATTTTCTGCGAGTAACGGCGCTGCTGCTTGTGATAAGAAGAAAGGCGCCCGCAAGTTTGCATTCATCAAGTCTTCCCATTCAGAGATAGACACCTCGCCCACCTGGGTTTTATAGAACCGAGATGCATTATTTACCAATGCATCAAGCCTACCCCAGCGTTCTTTTATTTGTTCAATAAGATGGCATTCCATACCTACCGCCTGTAAATCTGCTTGCAAACAAATAGCTGACCCCGGACGAAGATTGTTGAATTGCTCACAAAGTGTAAGCGCTTCATCCCCGGATGTATTATAATGCATGGCAATGTGCATGCCAGCGCGGTGCAAATGTTGAGCAATCTCAGCACCGATACGACGTGCAGCACCGGTAATTAAGGCAACTTGAGAAGAAATTTTTTGCATAGTCACTCCACTTTATGACGCTATATAAACCAGAAGACCACGAACAAGTCAGCGATCAGCTTCTTCAACTTATTCGTCAAGAAATTGAAAAAGCAGACGGCGCACTCCCCTTCGATGTGTACATGGAGCATGCTCTCTATCATCCGCTTTTTGGTTACTACAATGCTCCCACGTTTACCCTTGGTGAACAAGGTGATTTCACCACAGCGCCTGAAATAAGCCCCGTCTTTGCGAGGTGCCTTGTCAATCCGTGCATTGCGGTATTATCAAAAACAGGCGGCAACCTGCTTGAACTGGGAGCTGGCACGGGTGTGCTGGCCAAGGACTTATTAACTGCATTGGCAGAAGCCGATTGCTTACCAGACTATTACTTTATCTACGAAATCAGTCCCACCCTGAGACAAAAACAGCAAGCTTTTTTGCAGATCCATTGCCATCAATTTTTTTCACGCATTGTTTGGTTGGATAAACTCCCAGCGGCCTTCCATGGGGTCATCATTGCAAATGAAGTCTGTGATGCGCTACCTGTACACTGCTTTACGATAAACAATGGGGAGCCTGCGGAACGCTGCGTTATATGGCACCAAGATCATTTTGCTTGGGAAAATAAACCAGCCACATCGGCGCTGAAAGATCGCATTCAAGCATTACACCGCACATACGCCTTACCGGAAGGGTTTTCTTCCGAAATCAATTTTCACTTAGATAGATTAATGAGTACGCTTGCAGCATGTTTAACAACTGGGATGTTATTGATTGCAGACTATGGCTATGGGGAAGCAGAATATTATCGCCCCGATAGACGAGAAGGCACCCTCACTTGTTTTTATCGACATCAAAAACACCATGATCCTTTGATTTTAACAGGACAACAAGATATTACCGCGCATGTTGATTTTACACGACTCATTACCGTTGCTTCCCAATATGGTTGTGAATTGCTGGGATACACCACACAAGCTGCTTTTCTTGCTGATTGCGGATTGCTTGATATTGCTGCGACTATGGAAAAAACACTTTCAACATCTGCGCAGTATGCATTACGCCAAGCACTGAAGATCCTCACGCTCCCCACAGAAATGGGGGAACACATCAAAGTCATGGCGCTTGCAAAGAATATGAGCCTGCCCATTAAAGGGTTTGGGTTAATTGATAGGCGGCGGGATCTATAAAAACTACTTCACTTTAAAATGCCTGATAAAATCCATGGACTGATGCAGCACGCGAATAATTGAAATACCATGGTCAGTTATTTTGAAAAAAATAATATGAGAGCCCACATTGAATGCTTTCAAATTCTGCTTAATATAATCACATTTACGCGCAATCATCGGATCATCTGTTAAACGCTGGAAATTTGCTTCGATAGCTAGAATATAATCCTCGGTTCTTTGAGAACCAAATTCACGCGTGCTGTATAAGTAAATAGAATCAAGGTCATCTATTGCTTTTGGATAGAGACGATATGTTTTATTCGGCATGAGGCTCTTTCTTCTTTCGTGCAAAAAATTCATGTACATCCCACGCCACAGGATCGCCACTCGCCTCCCCTTCATCGATAAGATGACGCAACTGTTCAAGTTTTGATGCCGCTCGTTTTTCACGAAGTAATCGCAGCGATTCTCTTAAAACCTCACTATTACTTCTATAGTCTCCTGATTCAACAAGAGATTCTACGTAATAACGAAGTTCATTACCTAAGTCAACCGTCATTGTACGTGTCATCATTACCCCCACAATATATTAAGAATTTATCATCATAGTATATAAGACATTTTCTTACATTTCAACCTTTGCAGGCCTTACTAAACGCCTGCTATTTAAAAAATTCTTTATTAATGAATGTGTTAAATTCTATCGCCAGATTGTAAACGAGCTTTAAAATCATGTATGATAAGCCTCTTCATCAACGAGGGGTATATATTGTGCGACAGGCAACACTCAGCATTCACCAAGAAGAATTTTCCTTCTCCGCAGGACACTTTACGATTTTTTCTGCCACAGAAAGAGAATGCTTACATGGTCATAACTATTACGTGAGTGTTAACTTTCATTTTTGCATTCAACAAAACGGACTCGCTTTTGATTACCGCCTCTACAAAAAGAAAATTCTGGCACACTGCGAGCAATTAGACAGGCATCTACTATTGCCTGCACACTCGCCCTATTTAAAACTTGAAGACGCTGGTGACTATTGGCATGCCTATTTTAATCAAAAGAAAATGTATTTTTTAAAAGAAGATGTGATTATACTCGAGCTCGAAAATATTACGATTGAAGAATTATCACACTGGTTTTTAACAGAACTTACTATCGATAAAAGCGCATTGGCAGCACATGGCATCCATCAAATCACATTAAATGTATTTAATGGCCCTGGGCAGTCAGCAGGCGCAACTTGGAGTCAGGATAATGACGCAACATAAGCAACGATCTTGGTTTGCTATTGCAGGCATACTCACACTGTTATTGACTTCCTGTTCACCAGTAGACTCTGTCAGGCCTTTTGATCGACAACAAGCTGCTCTATTAATTAAACAGAATACGCATTTTGTACCAACACGCGAATGGATCAGTATCCAGCTTCCTCAGCCCTCTCACTGGCAGCGCATCAATCAATCATTTGGCACGACCAACTCACCTATCATGTATATTCCCCGCGGAGAGAACAGGGACAACCCAACGGAAAGTGTACAAACTGATCTAAGTGCTTATATTTACTATCCTCACATCACAGCAAAAATACTGATGGAGAAACGCGCCGCACACAGTAAGCAAGCATGCCAAACTGTTACATTAAACATCCTACAAGAAACAGCAACTCACTTAACTTACCGCCTCATGAGTGAACACTGCATGAAGCGAGATGATACCGTTGAAATAGGCAAAGCCTTCAACGGTGCTGATGCCGTTTATGTTGTGTACTACACAGCAAATAGTCATAGCGTATCAACAGCCCGTATTAGACAAATGACCAGCACCATTGCATTAACGACATTACGCAAACAAGATAAACACTTTAATCCTTTCTGACACTATTTTGTGTAACTGAAGGAGAAAAAGATTTTTAAAGGGCAATCCAACATATATTTTTGTGATAGGATAGGCTCCGCCGACTTTACATTTAGTTAGGAAACATAATATGTCGTCTATCAAGCACCAATTAACGCGCTGCGCATGGGTAACCGAGGATCCACTCTATCAAGACTATCACGATAAAGAATGGGGAGTACCCATACATGACGATCGCTTACTGTTTGAATTCCTAATATTAGAAGGCGCGCAAGCTGGATTAAACTGGCTCACTGTTTTAAAACGACGCGAACATTACCGTCGCTGCTTTGAGCAATTTAACGCTGAAAAAATAGCCACCTACCAAGAAGATGCTTGTCTTGCTTTGTTATCCAATCCTGGCATTATTCGTAATCGTCTGAAAATACAGGCCACCATTAGCAATGCAAAAGCCTTTTTAGAAATTAAACGCTCATTTCCAACGTTTGCCTACTATCTCTGGCGATTTGTAGAGGGGCGCCCTATACAAAATCGATGGCAGCACCCAGAAGAGGTGCCCGTTAGCACACCGCTTTCAGACAAATTATCCAAAGATTTAAAAAAACGCGGATTCACTTTTGTTGGCACAACCATTTGTTATGCTTATATGCAGGCAATTGGCATGGTGAATGATCACCTAGCAACTTGCTTCCGCCATCGTGAAATTTTTTCTCGGAGGTAACAATGATTGATTGGTCTATCCTACATGTCTTTCTGGCCTACGTGCAGCACGGCATTTCCTTGATCGGCGTGCTAGTCATTATTTCCGGTGTATTAGTTTGCCTATCACAGTATCTGTTTGCTTTATTGAAGGGGCAACTCAAAACAGATTCATCAGGCATTAATGTGATGCGACTGAATTTAGGCCGCGTGTTGATTCTGGGCTTAGAATTTATCGTTGCTGCCGACCTGATTGGCACAACCACAACGCCCGACTACTATGCCGTTGGACTGTTAGCTGTGATCGTACTTGTCCGAACTGTGCTCAGCTTCTCGATTAATCGGGAGCTGATGTCGATTGCTAAGGAATAGACGCCTACCGCGTAAAAAGACGACTACTCTGGGCACTTTCATCCATTGAAGTATTTTTTGCTGCTGCAAGTGCTGCTTTGATTTCTGCAACCTCTTGCTTTAGCGCATCAATCGTTGCTCTATCTTCCGCGCGCGCTGCCTTCAACAGCTCAATCTCTTGCATCATCCGTTCTTCGCTATTAGCTTTTACAGGCTTTGCTGGCATTTTTTCCTCATACAGAAACACTTTTAGCTCTCTCACGGATCGCACCCCAAACTGCGCCTCCTCATAGCAGGGATGCTCATCAGGAATAGCCTCATACAGCCTCATCAGATAGTCTGCTGAAAAAACTTGTTTTTTATCAAACATTAGACGGTGTGCTAATTGTGCAAATTCAAGTATAAGGCTATACTGTCTTTCCGATATAAAATCTTGAGTCCGAGACATCCAACTTTGAAAAGAAAAACTTCCCTCATCACACTCTTTCTTTAATTGTTTAATCAGGATTCTTTCTCGCTGAATCATAGCATCCAGCATTAACTCATCGAATACCCGTTCGCTGCCAACGAAGTAAGGATCAAGGTAAGGCTGTATGCATTGGATTATTTCACGCACCACACCTGAGAAAAATTCATTATCCATCCGGGGAGTCTTCTTATCGACATTTTTTCTCTTAAAAAAGGAACATTTAATCCGGGATCAGTACACAGTGCATCCACCGGCTTCTTTTTAAGGGGGACTACATCTACATTGTTAGTTGCTATGGCTAACAATTTTTTTATCGCGTGGGCGTCTTCATGAGAGTCATTCAGACCAACATGAAGGTAGCATAATACTTGTGGCCTGCTTTTAATATGGATACAACGAATCGCAGATTGAATCCCATCTTGTGGTAAGAAAGTATAACGAAACATCGTACCACAAGACCCCTGCCAAGCAAGGCACTCTCTCAGACACACTAATTTCCTACTAGCACCCATCACCACCTCGCTTTATCTATTTTTGTTATAAGACTAAGCATTGTACAATGTAAGAGAGCTAATATCAATCGCTAAAGAATAATCGGCCCGACCGCAAAACCGAGCCGCGACCGTGAGGGAGCGTTAGTTAATAGCGGCTGTGTTGACAAGGCCATCCCCACTGGTTTAGGATACCCGGCTACTGAAATCAGAATAAATGAGTATTTTGTTATGAAAAGAACTTTCCAACCTAGCGTTATCAAAAGAAAGAGAACTCACGGCTTTCGCGCACGCATGGCAACCAAGAATGGTCGTGCCGTGATCAATCGTCGCCGCGCCAAGGGTCGAGCGAAGCTTATTCCCTAATGCATACTGCCGCTAAGTCCTTTCCACGCGAGCGTAGGCTCTCTTGCCAAACGGACTTTAGGGCAGTTTTTGGACAATCCCAGAAAAGCACGTCTCACTATTTACTTGCCTTACATCGCCCAAACGGCAGAACGTATGCGCGTTTAGGTATTGTCGTCCCAAAACATCATATTAAGCAATCTGTTGATAGAAATATGCTAAAACGCCAAATACGGGAAAGTTTTAGACATCGGCAAAATACACTTGCTGGAAAAGATATCGTTGTTCTTATTCGATCGAAATGTCCTTTTCTAGCGCAAAATAACCGTCATCTCTTAAGAGCTAATGTAGACAACCTATGGACTCTCGTCGCCACTTCTTAAAAAGGCCAATATTTGTCCTTCTTATCACTCTTGTTCACATTTACCGCTACCTTATCAGCCCATTACTCGGAAATCGATGCAGATTTCAACCTTCGTGCTCCACTTATGCCTTAGAAGCGGTTAGAATGCATGGCTCTCTAAGAGGAAGTTATCTTGGAATCAAACGCCTGCTGCGATGCCACCCCTGGCATGCAGGCGGCGCAGATCCTGTACCTCCTGTACATAGAGACAATAACGTCGTTCATTAACGGAAAAAAAGATGACTAATATTATGTTAAATTACTTACGAAAAGCGTTATACCTGCTACTCTTTATTTTGGTATTTTTTCTTTATCAGGCTTGGGAAGTAGAGCACCCACCAACGCCGTCTGCACAAACAACTACTACACCCGTTGCAGAAAAAAGTATAGCCTCAAATTATATGCCTGCAGCGCCTGCTGCTACGCAACCTGCGCAGCCCGTGACAACATCGCAACCTGCGCCTATCGCGTCACAACCTGTGAGTCGCGGACAACACATTACCGTCACCACTGATGTGCTCGCTGTCACTATTGATACGCGCGGCGGAGATATTATCGATACGCAATTATTGAATTACCCCTCTGCATTGCATGCCACAACACCTGTTGTGTTATTTAATAACGATCCCGCAACACGCTATATCGCACAAAGCGGCTTACTCAGTCAGCAGGGGCCTGACACAACCGAGGGACAGGCACTTTACACGACTTCGCAAACAACTTATCACTTAGAAAAAGCAGAGAATCAGCTTGTTGTTTCACTTTACTGGACGAATAAGAGTGGAATCAAGGTTACAAAAACATATACTTTCCACCGCAACAGTTATCAAATAGAAGTTAAATATCTCATTGATAATCAATCTGCACGCGCCTGGTCAGGCAATCTGTACACGCAGCTTATGCGCACAAACACACCGCCCACTGCACACAGTGGACTCGTTAGTTTAGCAACATACTTTGGTGCAGCTATTTCAACACCAGAAAAGAAATTTGAAAAAATTACTTTCAAGCAAATGAAAGAAATGAACTTGGACAAAACAGTTCAAGGTGGATGGGCAGCGATGATTCAGCATTATTTCATTAGCGCCTGGGTGCCACCTACTGTTAATGCTACCAATACCTATTATTCCCGCATCACATCCGATGGGCTATATACCATTGGCATGATCGGACAACCGCTCACTGCACCATCTGGTACGCAAGCGGCGACTGAGACCAAGCTCTATGCAGGGCCTGCCATTGCTGATCAGCTTGAAAAAACTGCACCAGGCCTTAAACTCACCATTGATTATGGTTGGTTCTGGTTTATCTCCGGTATTATTTTCTGGATGATGCAGAAAATTTTTGATGTCGTGGGCAACTGGGGATGGGCAATTGTGCTCGTCACCATTATTATCAAATTGATGTTTTATAAGTTGTCTGCCAAGAGTTATCGCTCCATGAGTGCATTGAAAAAAATGCAGCCACGTATTGAAGCACTCAAACAACGTTTTGGTGATGATAAACAAAAAATGACGCAAGCAACGCTTGATCTTTATCGCCAAGAAAAGGTAAACCCGATGAGCGGGTGCTTACCATTGCTCATTCAAATACCGGTATTCATTGCACTCTATTGGGTGCTCGTTGAAAGTGTGGAACTACGACAAGCGCCTTTTATCCTATGGATTCATGATCTGACACAACAAGATCCTTATTATGTCTTGCCTGTCTTGATGGGTATTTCCATGTTTATTCAACAGCGCTTAAACCCGCCACCACCGGATCCTGTACAAGCGAAGGTGATGATGCTGATGCCGCTGATTTTCACAGCGATGTTTGCAAATTTCCCAGCAGGGTTGATGTTATATTGGTTCGTGAATAACACACTTTCCTTTTTGCAGCAGTGGCATATCATGCATCGCCTCGATAAAGAGATAAGGAAATAGTGGAACAACACACCATTGTTGCGCAAGCAACGCCGCCGGGTCGCGGCGGCGTTGCTATCTTGCGCATATCCGGCTCTTTAGTCACTGCTCTGATGCTTCCTCTGTTTGGTACTACACTCACACCCAGGGTTGCCACTTACCTGCCATTTCTTGATGAAGATAACAATATCATCGATGAAGGCATCGCTATTTTTTTCGCTTCCCCACATTCTTTTACAGGCGAAGATGTACTAGAACTACAAGGTCATGGCGGGCCTATTATTGTAGATTTATTATTGCAACGTATTCTGAAATTGGGCGTGCAGCTTGCCAGACCTGGTGAATTTTCTGAGCGTGCTTTTTTAAATGGCAAAATGGATCTGACGCAAGCAGAGGCTATCGCTGACTTAATCAATGCCTCCTCAGAACAGGCAGCACGTTCTGCTGTACGCTCATTACAAGGTGAGTTTTCTAGACAAATACGGGCTATCACCAAAAAAATCATCGCGCTGCGTATGTATATCGAGGCTGCTATCGATTTCTCTGAAGAAGAAATTGATTTCTTAACTAATGAAAAAGTAACGAGTGATTTACACTCACTTTTAACAGATACACTTAACATACTCACCATTGCTAAACAGAGTTGTTTACTCAGAGAAGGCATTGCCGCTGTTATTGTCGGTGAGCCGAATGTGGGTAAATCGAGTTTACTAAATTGCTTAAGCGGCAAAGATATTGCGATTGTGACTGACCAGCCTGGCACAACGCGGGATGTATTAAGAGATTATATTTTAATTGATGGTATGCCAATGCATATTATCGATACAGCAGGCTTAAGAGAAACAACTGACATCATTGAACAAGAAGGCATTAAACGTGCTTATCATGAGCTTTCTCAAGCGGATATTGTGTTATATATGCGAGATGCGACGCAGCATGAAGAAATTGATATCGCAACATTGCCCCAAGTGGTTGCTGGAAAGCCTGTGGTTGTTATTTATAACAAGATAGATTTATTAGAAAAACAACCCACTATCGAATCACAAACAACTTACCCTGTCGTGTATTTATCGGCTAAAACACAAACGGGTATTTCAACGCTAAAACAAGCAATCAAAACGCAAGTGGGTTACGAAGCACAATCAGAAAGCGCTTTTTTAGCAAGACAGAGGCACCTTGATGCGTTGAATAAAGCACAAATACATATTAAAGCTGCCCTGCATCAACAAACCACTACCGCTATGCCAGAACTGATGGCAGAAGATCTGCGTCTTGCACAACGCGCATTAGGTGAGATTACAGGCGAGTTCAGCACAGACGACTTGCTAGGCGAAATTTTCTCACATTTTTGTGTAGGGAAGTGAGTACCGAGCCGCGACCGTGAGGGAGCGTCACTGTGCTATAACTTTTAGCTGAAATTTCTTACTTCATAATAGTAAATTGTCTTCTAATAGTTAAAATGTTTCATTGTTATACACCATCGTTTATCAGATTCATGTGACTCCCTGCCGGTCGCGGCTCGGTTTCGCAACTCGATCTCCCCGGGAAGACGCGGGGAGATAGCGCCTTAGAATCAAAACGCTGGAAATAACCCCGGCATAAAACGATCTATCAGTGTTGCAGGAAAAGCGATTTTTAAGGGAGATTTAGGAGAGTCTGATACTAAAACGCCTGTTTTCATTAACATGGTTGTTAATCTGCGCGCATGTCGGTCGGTGATGCCCAGTATAGCAGGTACTTCGTGCCTTGCTATTTCTCCGCGACGATATAACACAGCCTCCAATATAGGCACAGCCTGTGGCGGCAAGTGACCAACTTCAACTTCTTCTTTTGCCCACAAGAGTATTCTCGCTTGCAACAAATGAGGCTGCATCAGTTTCTGCATAAAAGTCACTTGATCAATACAGGTCTCGATAAAAAAACGGGTGAAATCAATTAATGCTTCTTCGCTTAAGTTTCCACGCTCATCTAAATCATTACGCCGCGATAAATCACAGTTCATGAGATGCTGTTTGTACTCTGGTGCACGGCGTGCAAGACCGCGCGCGATAGACCATAAGCCATTTGTATTCAGACAATCTAATGTAACAGCATGCGACATGAGGCGCGCGACGCGACCATTACCATCCAAAAAAGGATGAATCCATAACAATCGGTGATACGATGCTGCAAGCGCGATTATTTTTTCTGTTTTTCCTAGTGCGCTGTACACAGCGTCAAATCGCATCACAAAACGGTCTAATGCACCGGGGCTGATCGCAATATGATTACCAACATCGATACACTTGAGATCGCGGCGTTTTAACTAGAGAGAAGCTGATCTCTTGCGTCTGCTTTCCCGCGCATCTACTCCCTCACGCTTGCTAAAAAGCCCAGGAACAGCACTTTCTTTTCCTTGCGCCGAGGTATTTTTTGCAGTTGTCAGCACAAGTGCCGCTTTGACTGTCTGAAGCTCTCGTGTTAGTGCGTCAATTCTTGCTTTATTTTGTTCGCACTGCCTCTTCAACGCATCACTCTCTTCCCGCTGCTTTTGAATGTGAAAAACTATTCTAGCAAGTCCATGTATATCGAACGTTATACCAGGCATGACTGGTTGCAATCCTTCGCCCCCTGTTAACTGATGGAATATTTGATCGATCAGCTCTGGTTCATTCGCCTGCATGGCAGCATAGAGTGCACGTATCGATGAAGCAAAAACAGAAGATGCATCATCAGGATTTCTATGGCTTAAATATAAAGCCACCAGCGCAAGCTGCACTTCCTGATAACGCGAATTCTCCTTGGAAACAGATTTGTATAACTTTATTTGATCTTCTTGAGTAATAGCGCCCGCGGCTTTTAAGCGCCCCACCAATTCAACTATGCACTCCACATGTCCTTCGCTTCCCTGCATAGCATCAACAAAATCGATCGCTTCTTGAAAATGATATTCCTCAACCATCTCCTTTATGCATTCATAATATAAACGCAATAACATCGGGCAGAGCTCTACCATTATTTCTTGAGCAACAGCAGACTTTCCGATAAAAAATAAAGACTCTACCATTTCGATTGTCTTTACCATTTGAACTATAGTTTTATCAAGCTCCTCGTGTATCCCAACAACTTCAACAAACTTGACCGCCTCTGCAAAACACTTTTTTGCAATAAGCTTAGCTATCCATTTATAATATAAGAACGATAATTCAGGCTTCATGGGTCGAGACTTAACCACATCCACATAAGCAGCTATACCTCCCTGCCCTTCTGATTCCATGTAATCAGCAAGAACTGCCGCTTCCCGAGAACACATTATTGTCAATAAGTCGGCTATCATTTCGCGGCAAAAATTGCTACTTACCTCAGTCAAACCTAAATCTCGCTTTATCTGATACTGAAGCACCTTATCTAAAGAGACAGCTTTCTTATTGCCTTCCATCCGCGTGGAATCTTCTTCAGTTTGGCAATAGTTAACGTTAGATAACCAGGGCCATATAATCTCCAATATTTTATCAGCCTTGTCCGAGCATTCTCCTTCGGCAAACGACATTCCGCCTTCTGAGAAGAGAGTCTCTGATGGATCTAATTCCCGTAACTTACCTAACATTTCCGACACTTTTATTCCAATACCATCTTTCCTTGCACTGTGACTTTCTTTGTTTAACTCAATCTGGAGTGCTGTCACCAATGGTGGCTTCCTCGTTTCAGATCCTTCAGGAACCGGGGTTAGCCTTATCTTAATAGAAGAAATAACACATAATAATTGAGGAAAATCATATGTTATACAATCATCATCGCGCAGACGCTTAAATAACAGATCCTCTGGTTTTCTAGTAACAGACATTTATCACCTCGCTTTCTATTTATTTGAAACTATACCTATTAATTAACTCAAATAGCTCAATCAATCTCACATCTTCTTCAAAAAACTCGCCATCAATACCTTTGTGCCCGTCCTTGCAAATCGCACCTTGGCTTTTAGCTGTTCGCCTTGACCTTCGCATGCTAATACAACGCCTTCTCCAAAAATAGGGTGAAAAACAGCTGCACCATTTCGCAGCGCGTCGTCATCATTTTCTTGATAAGAAGTTATCGTAGAACGCACAGGAGAAACACGAGAAACTTTTACTTTAAAGCTTTTATCTTGGATGAGATCACCAGGTATTTCAGCTAAAAAACGCGAAGGACGCGGATAAGAGGTTTTTCCATACATACGCCTTGATTTTGCATGCGTCATGTAAATTTTACGCATAGCACGCGTGATACCCACATAACACAATCGACGTTCTTCTTCTAATGCTTTAGGATCCTCTACACAAAGATAATGTGGAAATAAATTTTCTTCACAGCCCGCCAAGAAAACGACTGGAAATTCTAATCCTTTCGCTGCATGCAGTGTCATCAGTTGCACGCAGTCTTCTTCTATACCGCTTTGCTCTTCACCAGATTCCAAAGCAGCATAAGACAAGAATGCCGTGAGTGGTGGCATATCTTCTATAATACCCGCTTCATTAAATTGATAGGCAGCATTTACAAGTTCTTCTAAGTTTTCAACGCGCGCAAGTCCTTTTTTATCTTGCTTAAAGAACGTTAATAGTCCTGTTCGATCTAGCATTATCTTAATTTGTGCATCTAAAGAAAGCGTAGCAATCTCTTCGCCAAGCTGATTGATGAGATTAACAAAAGCTGTCAGTGCAGACCCCGCTCTTGCTGAAAATAAATTTTGAGATAAGAGTTGATTTAACGCTTCCCAAAGAGAGATGTTCATCTCTCTTGCGCGATCTCTCACAACAACTAATGTACGCTCACCAATGCCTCGCGTTGGCGTATTAATAATACGTTCAAAAGCAGCGTCATCCGAACGATTAATGACTAAGCGCAAATAAGCCAATGCATCTTTGATTTCAGCACGATCAAAATAACGTAAGCCACCGTAAACACGGTAGGCAATACCGTAATTCATGAGTGATTCTTCAATAACACGAGATTGGGCGTTCGAGCGATAAAGAATGGCCATTTGACGCGCTTGATAATTTTCTTGCAACAAGCTACGTATGGTATTTGTGATGTAATAGGCCTCTTCTAATTCATCAAGCGCAGTATAAATGACAATGGGATCCCCAGCCTGATCTGCCGTCCATAGATTTTTACCTAAACGATCTGCATTTTGCGAAATTAAAGCATTCGCTGCTTTTAGGATAGTGGCTGTTGAGCGATAATTTTGTTCTAAACGCGTCACTCTCGCATCAGGGAAATCTTTAGAAAACCGCTGAATATTCTCAATACGGGCGCCACGCCAACCATAAATAGACTGATCATCATCGCCCACAACCATCATGGCTGTTTGATCACCCAGAAAATTCTTCAGCCAAGCGTATTGAATCGCATTTGTATCCTGAAACTCATCGACCAATAGAAAGCGGAATTGCGATTGATAAATTGTGCGTAGCTCAACATTTGTTTGCAACAGCTGATAAGTTTTCATCAATAAATCGGCAAAATCAATCGCAGCTGTTCTGTTTAATGTTTCCTGATATAACTGATACACCTTTAGGAAGGTCTCATCATCTGCGTGTTGTGTGAGCGCACGTTGCGGTTCACGCGCTTCTTCTTTTTGTTTGTTAATATACCACTGTGCTTTTTTAGGTGAATAATGATCTTCATTCAGACCCATTGAAACAATTAAGCGACGAATCAAACGATACTGATCGTCTGCATCCAAAATTTGAAAATCTTGAGATAGTCCAGCTGCCTCCCAGTGCATACGTAAAAAACGATGGGATAGTCCATGAAAAGTGCCAATCCATAAAGAGCGCGCCGATGTATGGAGCATTTTTTCAACACGAGAACGCATTTCGTTCGCCGCTTTATTTGTAAAGGTCACCGCCAAAATATGGCTGGGTGAGATGCCTTCCACCTGAATCAGCCAAGCCATTCGATGAGTCAGCACACGGGTTTTACCACTACCTGCGCCTGCCAAGATCAATTGATTACCAAGCGGCGCACTCACTGCTTCCTGCTGGGCTTCATTCAAAGAATTCAGTATGATGTCTCTTTTATCGTTTACTAAGGTGTGGGATGTCATCATTGTATAAAAAGGCCTCTTTCTTGCTCAGCGCTGCTGAAATCAAACAACTCCCGCCGGATCAGGGAATAGAAGTTGCCATCGTGGGTCGTTCCAACGCAGGTAAGTCTAGCGTACTTAACCGTATTACCCAAAGCAAAAATTTAGCCAGAGTCAGCAAAACACCGGGCCGAACTCAGTTAATCAATGTTTTCGTATTAGATGAAAACAAGCGTATTGTGGATCTCCCAGGCTACGGCTTTGCCAAAGCACCTCTTGCCGCTAAGCAAAAATGGGAAAGAGCAATTAATGAGTATATTTGCACCAGAGAGTCACTGACAGGACTGGTCATGATCATGGATATCCGACATCCCTTACGCGAGCTAGACCAGCTGCTCCTTGATTTCTGTGAACACGACGAACTTCCCGTGCATATTGTGCTCAATAAAGCCGACAAGCTCAGCAAGGGCGCGGCAGGAAGCACCTTACAAGCTGTGAAAAAATCAGTTGAAAGTTATACACCCACACCAAGTGTACAACTTTTCTCCGCCCTGAAGGGGATAGGCATTGAGGAACTGCATAAGCAGTTGGATCGCTGGTATTTCTCAAAAGCCGCATCCTCTGAAATGCTTTAGCAAGAAGATGCTCTTCCAGATCTACGAAAAAGAGCGGGTTTAGCGCCGTCTTTTTCTTTAGTTGAAGTATCTTTTGTAGCTACTGCAAGTGCTTGCTTGGTTCTCTCAAGCTCTTTTGCTAGCGCATTCATTTTTACCTTATCTTCCGCACGTTCATCCTTCAGCGCCTTATTCTCCTGCCTCAGCGCTCTCACTGTTGAAGCCACCTTAATAAGCCCCTCAACATCAGGCGTTACGCCAGATTGCGTTAAGCCTTCACCTCCTGCTAATTGATGAAAGAGTCGATCAAACAGCATTTGATTCTCCTCTCCTGCCCTGCTAGCAGCCCGTAACGCAGGTATCAAGGAAACACTGGCATCAGATCCATCGTTAGGATTACTGAGAGAACCATATAAACCTGCTAACGCAAGCTGCGCTTCTTGGTAACGAGGATTCTCCTTATCAGAAACAGACTCGTACAGCTCTATTGCCTTTTCTGGTTCAATAGCGCGCGCTGCTTGTAAAAGATTCGCCAATTCAACCATGCCCTCCTGATGCCCGTGTGATGCCATACAATAAGCTATGCCGGTTGCTTGGTTAAAAGAACTTTTCTTTATGAATAAACGCATTAGAACAAAACAAAGAACACTGTCCACTTCAGAAAGACCTAAATCTATATTTATGAGATAGAAAAGCGCCTCGTCCAGCTCGCGACACTGCTTAAAAAGATCCGTATCTATCTCTAGGGGAACAGAACCGACACACGCTTCTCTTTCTATACGTAGCACATTACTTATTGCGGAACTTATAGCACCGTATATGCTGATCACCTTATCCCTATGCGTTGATAGAGTGATAACACGCATTCCGTCCTCGAAGAGTTTGTTGATATCCTCACCTATTGCTATCTCCTTTATATCAAGAAACATCCCCAGCATTATTTTGTTAACAGACTCAGAATAAGAAGCTTTTTCCCAGAGTTTTCTTTTTCGTTCCCTGTCAATTATAGTAACCATCATAGCTTTCATCAACGCTTCGCTGTTCGGATCAGACAACAAACTATACTTATCTCTTACATGAGGGTTAGCTTGGTTAAGTTCAACCCGAACACAAGTCGTCATCATTGGTATAGCACGCCCTTGCATCTCCAGATAAGAAGTTTCAGTCTTTTTTATCGTAATTGAAGAAATAATTTCCAATGGACCAGAAAAGCGATACGTAATCAAGTCATCTTCCTCTAGACGCTCGAACGATGGACACTCTAACTCTAGTCTACCAGCCATTTACCACCTCGCTTTTATGTGTTTCATAAATCGTTAGTTTTTAGGTCAATAATTATACATTAGGTAAAAATATAAGTCAATAGTTAACTGCTCCTTGATTTCTGATTTCTGCGAACACGATGAACTTCCTGTTTATATTTATTGCGTTGGCCGGTAGCGTTCGATAAAATATGCCTTCACCGATCATCTTGAAACGTTTCAGCACCCCAACAACCATCGTGTCTTTGAAGGAAACCGCGTCATGGATAACAAGAATGCAGAACACAAGATAAGCATCCGCAATAGCACTTCTGAATTTTTGATTTTTACCCAACAGGAAGGTGAAAAAGGGATAGAAGCACGCTACGAAGATGGAACCATTTGGCTGACCCAAAAGCTCATGGCTGAGTTGTTTGGTGTCACCACAGCAGCCATCAATCAACACCTTCAAAATATACTCGAATCACACGAACTTGATCAAAATTCAGTTATTAAGAAATTCTTAATAACTGCAAGTGACGGAAAAAATTACAATTCTAAATTTTACAACCTTGATGCCATTATATCCGTTGGCTACCGTGTGAACTCAAAACGAGCAACCCAATTCCGCCAATGGGCAACGCAAGTGTTGCATCAATTTGCGATAAAAGGTTATGTGCTAGATAGAAAGCGCTTAGAGAATGGCAACTTTCTAAATGAAAATTACTTTGAACAGTTACTCGCTGAAATTCGCGAGATCCGACTTAGCGAACGCCATTTTTACCAAAAGGTTACAGATATCTACGCAACCAGTCTTGATTACAATAAAAACGCGCCGACAACACGAGAATTTTTTGCTAAAGTCCAAAATAAGCTACATTATGCCATTCATGGCCATACAGCATCCGAGCTGATACACAAGCGCGCTGATAGCAACAGACCAAATATGGGATTAACAAGCTGGGCAAACAGTCCTGCTGGAAAAATTCTTAAAACAGATGTACCTATCGCGAAAAATTATCTTACAGCGGAAGAATTGGACTCTCTCGGACGAATCGTTAATGCCTATTTAGAATTAGCAGAAGATCGGGCCAAACGCAAAATACCCATGACAATGGAGGATTGGGCGAAACGATTAGACAAATTTCTCGCGTTTGATGAGCGCGATATACTAAAAGATGCAGGAAAAATTACCGCCAAAATCGCTAAGGATCACGCAGAAAGCGAGTTTGAGAAATACCGAATCATTCAAGATCGCTTATTTGAGTCTGATTTTGATCGCGAGATCAAAGCAATTACCGAGAGAAAGCTGTCCGAAAATGAAAATGACTAATGTTGTAGTATTCAGCATAGCATGCTCACATGAACGGTCTACTACACCATAACTGCATCTGCGCATAGAAATGAATTGTTGCAATTATATTAAAAATTAAACTAATATTGAGATATTCTGATCTTGGAGCTATAAAATGGATTTTATAGGCAAGTTAAAAAAGTTATTCCTATTACTTATCACTCTAATCAGTTTTTCAGCTTGCTCTGTATCGCAAAATTACCAAACAACCACCAGCGCTAGACAGTTTACAGCAACAGAGCAATTAGCTGTTATTATAAAAAAAGATATAAACCGAAATGCCTCACATCAAAATCAAAAAAAGCACCATCAAGTCAAAATATATACAAAATACATTGACGGATTGATTGAACAAATTAAAGAAAAGAAAATTTCTGAGGAAGATGCTCATAATTTATTAATAAAGTCATATCGTCAATTTAAATCTGAAGAATACAGTCCCCAAAAAGAATCAACAAATAAAGCTCCAAATTCAGAAGAAACACCCACCTCACATTATATTCCCTCGAAGCCAGGACGTTTATGAATAAGCCAGATCCAAAAAAAGATGAAATCCACAATCTAAATAAAAACAAACTTGATGCTTGCGACAAGCATTATGTTGTTTATAGTGATAAACTTTCTTCAGCATGTAGGCAACTAGCCTTTTCAGAGGGAGCTGTATTTTGGATTTTTAGTCAGACAAGTTATCTATCAACACCAATCGCAATAGGACTCTTAGTATTGGTTCTCTTTTTTTGTGTTGATATGCTTCAATATTATTTTGGGATGTTTGATTATGAGTATTCAGCAAGCAGAATCAGGAAAGAAATGAAACGCCAGGAAGACGAAGATGATTATAAGGAAATAAAGGAGGAGGATGACCCCAATAAAAAATTAGAGAAATGCTTTAACTGGAAGTTAGTATTTATAGGAATCTCTTCTGTCTTATTAATTTTTGTATTTTTTCAAATATTTTTTTGTCACTAATAAATTTTATGTATGTCATCTTAAAATAAAAGAACATTTATTTCTGTTCGCATTGTGTTTTTTTAACATAAGCATCGATAATGTGCCAACCCTCCTGAACAAGAGCCCCTCTTCTTTGATGAAATTTTTCAAATACATTCATCATGTCACCGATAGACAAGTCAGGATACCTTTCCATCGCTTCTGCCATGCGCCATTCCAACCGAACTCTTATTTCATCAACTAATGACGTATTTTTTGGCATATCTCTGCTCTCCGTCAATCAAGAAATATCATATTTAATATTTATATATTATTAATGATATTTCTGTCAAGAAGTTTTGACATCTTTATCACATATTTGAGACGATAGTCTTATTTATAATATAAATCAGGGTATTTGTTTGAAAAATATCGATTGGAATAAGCTAGCCTCAGGGATACTTAAAGCTGAACTGAAGAGACGACATATCAGTTATGAACAACTGGTTGCGCTTTTGGAAAAAATAGGTGTTAAAGAAACGCATGCTAGTGTACTTAACAAAATGAGTCGTGGAACATTTCAATTTTCATTTTTTCTTCAATGCGCTGCTGCTATCGAAGTTAAAAATTTAAAATTAGACGATTTACTTTCATAGTGTTTAATGTAGGCAGTCGGTATATGAATAATGACATAGCGTAACCCTATCCAACTTCGTCGTGCAGTTATCCTGCGCTTTCAGCGGTGCAGCCAATATCTGCACCCCGTCAATCTCTATTTTCATTTTTAATTTTTACAGATCGTCCACCCCATATTTTATCAAATCATAGATTTTTCCATTATATTTAATTTTAACCATATCTAAATTCGCTGAGGGAAAAACACTGCTGTAAATGTCTATGATTTCGGGAGATGCCAGTTCACATGTGGATAATCTCTTATCTGTGTAAACATGATCATCCTCAATATATCCATCTTCTTTCTCGCGTTGCGATACAAGCCAAGTTGGCTTTGCAGGACTGTATTCAGCTTGCGCAGAAGTTCTCGCATCGCTTTCATCATCAGCATATGAAATTTTTTCTTTATACTGCTTATCTACTGGTCTAATGATGAAAATTTTTATATCCTTATCAAACTTCTTCATTGGGATCCTCCTATTCAGCTTATACGGATATAATATTCTTTCCTCACCATTGATAGAAAATTCTTGATCCTGATAAGGAGAGCATAAAATCAAATCCTCCTCATTCTCATATTTTTTCCAAGGAGAAAGCGAATCACTAGTACTTTGATTAGAAGAAATTCTATACGTCCCTGTGTATATAGAGTCTGAAATTAAAGAACGTGCCTTTTCTTCAGATTCCGCCCTTACAATTACCTCTCCTTGGTAATCGCTTGTTTTCCATCTTGTATTACTCGTTTTAGACTGTATCGGTGTTAATTTGTAGATATTCATTTATTGACCTTATTCAATATTTAACCACACAAAGATAGTAAACAAGATTACTGCCACTATAAAGAAAAGTGCAGACAGATACTGAGAAAAAGACATTATCTGATCCCTACAGCGCACCAACTTAACTCTCACCTTACTAGCTAACATCTTAGATGAATGAAATCTCACGCGATGTAGTGCATATTTTTCTGTAAAAATCAGAGCGATGACTACTGATATAATGGCCAATACAAAAAACAACCATGATAGCTCGAGCAATTTCATATAAACAAGATGATTTTTCTCAAGTTTTAGAAAGGCGAATGTAAATCCAAGAGATGCTATTGAAAGACTTAAGATCGCTTTATCAAATGATTGAGCAACCACAAGAAACATTGATAAATAATGCGTCAGCTTTATTCTTCGATAATATTTTATATCACTTCTAGATTTATTTTTTTTATTAGCATACTGAGAAGTCATTTTTTTCTCCCGGGATGTATTAAACTTTCTTCTTTTTTCTTTTCTAGCTCTTCTTCTAAATCTTCATCATCTTCTTCTGCCCAGCCAATAGCACCTTCTATTCCACGAGCAGACTTTTTTTGGCTGAATAATAAACTTCTATTATTTTGTGTAGACGACTTCCCCCTTGTCCTAGAAAATGGACAAAATGACTTTTTAGATGGATGGCGAGCCTTTCTTTTTGTCATAACACATTCACCATTGTGTAACAGACTCTCACGCTCTATGAATAATATTTTACCATAAAATCCTCTTACCTGGATTGAACTTTACAAATATGCTGCTATAATTATCAATAGCATTTGTTTTAAGTATTAAAAAATAATACGTTAATAAACATTGAGTTATATTGTTTTAGTATTTTATTTTGTAAGATATTACTACTAATTATTCTTACAGGACTTACCCTATGGCGGCGACTGATAACACCATTTTACGACGTATTCGCGCTAAGAAGCGCGGCTGGGTATTTACACCCAAAAACTTCATTGATATCGCCAAACGTAGCGCCATAGATGTAACATTACATCGATTAGTGAAACAAGGGATTATTCGCAAGCTAGGTAGAGGAATTTATGACTTTCCGTATATTCACTCAAAACTGGGCGTCCTCGCCCCTAACCCTGATGATCTTGCAAAAGCAATAGCGAGCAAAACTGGCGACACCATTCAACCAAGCGCTGCTCGTGCCGCTAATCAGCTTGGAATTGACACTCAAGTTCCTGCAAAACCTGTTTATATCACCTCACGCTCTTCAGTGAAACGTAATATCGGTAATTACCCTATTGTGTTGCGTCATTCTAAGTACACAAACAAAAATTCATTTACGTCAAACGTTGCCAATACAATAAATGCTATTCGCCATTTAGGAAAACACAACATCTCACCGTCTATCATCAGCCAACTCAAACGAGTTCTCACAAAAAAAGATAAGTTGCAATTAATGAAGAATATCTCTAAATTCCCAGACTGGATGGCACCCATCATTATAAAACTAGCAAGGAAATAATATGGACCAAATACTAAGCATGCCCAAAGAAGACCAGGCAAGATATTACCAAGAATCCGCTGCTCGTTCCAACATGATTAAATCACCACACATCATGGAAAAGGATTATTGGGTATGCTGGACCCTGAAACAAATATTCAGCATACCAGAAATCAGCCCACACATTACTTTTAAAGATGGCAATGTTAGATATACATGGTGTAACAAAACAAGCGCTCGATGATTCAGAATTGTTAAATACTGTATTAATGAATAAAAAAACTTATTTTGCATCGCCCTCCGCTAATTATGAAACCGCCGCCATTGGTACGATGCATTTAATGCCGAATGAACTGTTTAAAGAAACGCTGAGACAGGACTGCAAAGGAATGTCAGAAATGTTTTTTCAAGAATCGCCAGATTTTGATGAAATAATGTCTAAAGTGGCAGAAGTGGAGATAATGATAAACTCTCAGGCAAAAAATCGTAATTAAGCACATGAGTTATTTCACGTGCTTTTCATTTATTATCGATCTAATCTAACGAAAATAAAAATACTGGCACTGGAATGTCTGAATATTTCCATGACTTTTTGAATTCATTATTGAAATGGTCAGCTTCTTGGTCAGCTTCTTGGTCTTCTCCTAATTGTCTTAAACTTTTAGATAATCCATAAAGTGACCAGCCATTATGAGGATGTTTTTTTAAATCTTCCATGAAGATTGATTTTGCTTCTGCAAAATGTCTAGATTTAAATAAAAATGCACCCAGTAACTGACGTGCAGGGAAATACCAAGGTGGCGGATCAGCTGAAATCATTGTATCTTGGAGACTAACAGCTTTCTTGAAATCTATTAGTGCATAACCAAACTGACCAGAAGAATCCTCTATCATACCTTTAAGAATATTCTCAGCAATCTGCATTAAAGTAATGCCCGTTTGACTTAAATTAACATTGATAGGGCCTTGTTTAATAATTTGTTGCAAGTCTCTTAAATGCTTATTTGCAGCATTGATTTTTCCAAGTTTTACTTCGGCTATTCCTTGTGCGTAATACCATATTGCTAGAGCATACTGGAACCGCGAAGATGGCGGATGTATTTTTAAAATTTCTTCCCACTCTCCAAAACGTACCAGCATTAACATTTTATCGGTTAACATTTTTTGTAAAGCGGGATTTTCTTCAGCAAGAGGGTAAATCTGTTTAGCGAGTTCATCGGCAGCGTTAATAGATAATTTCTTCCGCCCTTCCATGCTCGCAGCTGTTATCAAGTAATCATAATTGTGATAATAGAGATATTGAATTTCTGGCTCAAATCCTTGCGCCTTGCAAGAATTGACATAATTTTTATAAATCTGAATAGCCAGTTGATTTGAAAGTGTTGCGTCATGATACAGACCTATCGAATAATAGGTATGACAAGGCATATGTGCTAAATGTTCAGAACCTGGAACTAACTTACTTAACCGTTTTGCATTAGGCAAAGCTTTTTCTGGATGCTGTGACCATTCAATAATATGGACATATAGATGATTAGCGCCTGGATTATTTTTATCAATCTTCATCGCTGATTCTAATATATTGATTGTTTCTAAAGTATGAAGGTTAGGCTTACCTTGAATACTCCAAAAATCCCATTCTGTTAAATCAAAAAGTGAAGCTGCATAGAGTGTTTTTGCATCGGCATCATCTGGAAGCAATGCGGATAATTTTTTCATAGCAAAAGCATATTTCTTAACACTGCTGCCAGTGACAGCACTATAACTACTACACAACCCAGAAAATTCATCTGTTTTCTGCGCAGGTAAGTCTGCATAACGTTGCGCAAGAGCGGCAATATAAAGGCGCTCAGAAAGATTTCGTTGATCAACTTTCTCCATGGCAAACCCAACCATAGTCTTTGCATCGATTAATTCATGACCGTTCAATGGCATATCTGTTTTTGAACCCAATGCAAGAGCCAACCCCCAATAGCACATTGCGCAATCTGGATCTGCTTTAATAGCAGCACGAAATGATCGGATCGCTTCGCCATATTCAAAACTATAGAATAAAACCAATCCTTGATCAAAGTAGCGTTGAGCCAAAGAATTTTTTGTAGTAATAGGGTGATGAAATTTACCGAGATTATCAAACAAAGGAGCGTTCAATTGAATTTTTTGGTTCTCTGCAAATGAAAAAGGCGAAAAAAAATTCAGACTTATAAAAACAGGTATAACAAAAAGGAATATAGGTCGTATCCGCATGTCTTGAAATCCTATTCAGATATAGCTAAATTACCGTGATTGTCAAGTTAGCTATGGTTATTGTCAACAGAAAAGTAAGAAGGCACTATACCATGTTGTTTTATACCCCCCTCATCCGCATGGTCGGACCTTCTCCTGGAGGGAGAAGGCATGCCAAACTAAGCTTCAGAGGTGAGTCGCTACAATACTTTGTGAGGATAACTCAGCACGGTCGCGGTTCGCTATCATGTCACTCGCAAATGTATAGTGTTAATAATTATAGCTGAGTGTTCTTTGAAGCAGTCTCGATTTGTTTGTCAATAACTCTTCTCATATCAAGCGGTAGAAGATCTTTTTCGGGCAGCGTCTGCCAAGCAGACGTTGCTTTTTCTATTGTTTCAGTAATCAGTGCTGATATATCACTAACTGATAACTGTGCCTTCTCAGAAAAACGTCGAACTTGACCCAGTGTAATCTTATCAATTCTGTAACTTCCACCAAAATTTAAAGCTAACTGATCTTCCTTTATATAAGGAAGCGTTGAAACAAAATCATACGCTGGCGAAAGCACAGGCGTGTGCTTATCAGGATAAATAATCGACCAGTTTTTAAGGTGCATATCAGCATTGCCAATCAAAATTGAGAAAGCGAGTCGACGTACATATTCATGCACACCTACCTCACCTGTTTCTGCTAATAGCACAGATGCAATGTTAGCATAGCTTCTCTGTTTATATTTCTCCCACGGAAATAATCCAAAAACCTGAGCAAAATCCTCCATGTGAATGCGTTGCTTATTTGGAGCCCGATCAAAACGCTCAATAGCAATCGCCTTTCCCTCGGCGTGCGCAATTTCTTTAGGCAACCCTTTAACATCACGAATATCAACAAGATGATTACGCGGCAGTGTTATCCCAATAGATCTCGCAAGCGCAAGCATCACAAATTCATTTTCTGGTACAGCATCAAAACGTGGCGAAGGTAACTTCACGATCCAAGACCCACCCATACCATCAGCTGGAACCGTTAGCCCACCGCCAGCTTCTGCAATTGCAGAAAATTTAAGTTGAATACCCGCTAAAGAAAAACGCAACAATGCATCATCGTTATTCTCACCTTGTTCATTGATATTTTGTATCTCTGAATATTCACCCATTTCTAGCGGTACAATTTTTAACGCACCAGGCAAATCAGCACCAAGAGCAGCTAATAAAAAAAACTCATGTTCTGGCTTCACGTCTGCTTTTTCTGCAAGGTACGTTCTAAGATGTCCCTCTGGCAATAAGTTCGAGAAGAAAGGTGGCAATCGCGTATTATAAAGACGGGTTGATGTAATCAGCTTATCTGCTTGCCCCTTAAAAGAAAGACTTAGTATCGAGCGGCTACTATCGTTAACGTAACTATCCTCAAATGAAAATACATAACGATCGCCCATCAAACGATTAATAATACCAATGCGAGTATTGTGCAGCATGACCGCAAGCGCATCGATTTTTTTAAAATCAAACCTCGTCATGCGGTAACCCCTCTTCTGACTCTTCATCACCATCAAGCATAGCATACAGTGGGAGTTCTTCACCTTCCTTACCATTATCACGGATAAGCGCTTGCACTGCTGGTACAAGCGTACGAGGAACAAGCAGTAAGTCGTAATTAAGCACGCGAACAAGATCGAGCAGCGTGTCAAAACGCGGCACAATCTTACCTGATTCAATGCCAGAAATATGCATCTGAGGTAAGCCAATGCGGGCACCTAATGCTGCCTGACTCCAACCCAGTCGGATACGCTCAGCTTTTAATTGCTGACGCATGGTTTCCGGCACCTGCTTTAGCCTGAGTGGCTTCATATGCTTTTTTATATTCTCTGACATAAATTATATAGTATCACATATACATTAAATAAGAAACGATATGCAAAAACATATTATATCACGGGATTCATATAATTAAACATATAAAATCAGCCACGAATCTGAACCGATGGCGCTTTAAAATCCCCTTCCCACTTGGCAATCACAACGGTCGCAACGCCGTTGCCAATGAGATTGGTGATTGAACGCGCTTCTGACATGAATCTGTCTATTCCCAAGATCAACGCAAGACCTTCGACAGGGATCGTATGCATTGCTGATAAGGTTGCAGCTAACACAATAAAACCACCGCCGGCTACAGCTGCAGCACCTTTTGAAGTCAGTAATAACACAGCAATAAGTGTTAACTGTTGCGTCAGCGTTAAATCGATATTAAAAGCTTGCGCGATAAATAAAGCTGCGATTGTTAAGTAGATGGAAGTACCATCCAAGTTAAAAGAGTAACCGACTGGCAACACCAACCCTACCACTGTTTTACCACAGCCAAATTTCTCTAACTTATCAATCATCCTGGGTAACACAGCCTCAGAAGAAGAAGTACCTAGCACAATAAGCATTTCTTCTTTAATAAAAACCAAGAAATCCCAAAGACTGAATTTTGATAACCTGGCAATACTGCCCAGTACTAAAAAGATAAATAAGAAACACGTTAGGTAAACACAGGCAAGCACTTTACCCAAGGAAGCCAATGTTCCTACGCCATAAGCACCGATTGTAAAAGCCATCGCACCAAAAGCGCCTATGGGCGCTATCCGCATAATAAATCCAACAATGGTAAATAAAATAACGGAGAGATGTTCAATCAATGCAGAAACAGCGCCTACTTTTTCCCCGCTGTATAACATGCCAAAACCAAACAAAATTGCCACTAACAATACGGGCAAGATATCCCCTTTAGCGAAAGCTTCCCCAAGGGTATTGGGTATCATATTTAAAATAAAATGCGTGGAATCAAAATGTGATGATGAGCTCACGTAGCCTTCTACTAGCTTGGTGTTTAATGCGTGCGTATCAATATTTAAACCCGCGCCTGGTTGATACAGATTGGCAACGAGCAACCCGATTAACAAAGCAGCCGTTGTAACCACTTCAAAATAAACAATAGCCTTAATACCAACACGACCCGCTTCTTTGGTATCTTTCATGCTGATGATGCCGCTGACCACTGTCACAAAAATAATTGGCGCAACAATCATACGCACCAGCTTAATAAAGGCATCGCCTAAGGGCTTCATTTGTACTGCTATATCAGGATAAAAATGGCCTAATAATACACCGATGATAATACTGACAATGACCTGGAAGTATAATTGCTTAATGAGCTTCATTTTTCCGAACCCCCTTGTAATAAAGCAATATCCGCAACCTGCAAAAATAGAGCGCGCAGTTGCGCCAACAAGCAGAGTCGATTCTCACGCTTTGCTTGATCATCCGTCATCACCATCACTTTTTCAAAAAAATCATCAACGGGTTGACGTAATGCTGATAACATTAACAGAGCTTCTGTATAGTTTCGTGTGGACGATAAACTTTCAACGCGTGCACGTTGCGCTTTTAAAGCATCAAACAACGCAGATTCTGCTGATTGTTCAAATAAAACAGCACTCACCTCTTTCTCTATCAGTCCATCCGGATATTTTGCCAATATGTTACTGACGCGCTTATTGGCAATACTCAATGCAGCGGCTTCTGGCGTCTGTGCAAATGCTTGTACTGCTTTAATGCGATTTAAAATGTCTAACGGATTCTTTAAAGAAAGCGCTGCGACTGAGGCAAAAACATCTGCGCTCACGCCTTGATCCAAGCACCAGGCGCGCAGTCTTTCCTGTATATAATGTAAAACTTGCGGCACCACTTCTTTATTCGCCAATTGCACTTGATATGCATTAACAGCGTCTTGTAATGCAATTGCTAAATCTAAATCAATCTCTCTTTCAATAAGAATACGAATGACGCCCACCGCTGCGCGACGCAATCCATAAGGGTCTTTATCACCTGTCGGCAAATGCCCCACACCAAAAGTCCCCACCAAGGTATCGAGACGGTCTGCTAAAGCCAAAGCCTGCCCAACACTATTTTCAGGTAACACATCTCCTGCAAAACGAGGGAGATATTGCTCCCGCATCGCTATTGCCACCGCGTTCGGTAGTTGCTCTTTGGATGCATAATAATAACCCATCACACCTTGCAGTTCAGGGAATTCGTTCACCATATTTGTCATTAAATCTGTTTTTGCTAATAATCCGGCTTGCTTTGCTTCCTCAACATTTCCTTTCGTAGCAATAGCCATTTTCGCGCTCAACTGGCTTACGCGTAAGGATTTATCGTATAAACTACCCAGCTTATCTTGAAACACAATACCTTTTAATCTTTCCAAACGATCTGCACTTTTTTCCTTTTGATCTACGCCATAAAAGAAAGCAGCATCTGATAATCTCGCACGTAGAACACGTTGATTGCCTTGCACCACACTCTCAGGCTCTGCACTTTCGATATTACTCACGACAACAAAATAAGGGAGTAAATTGTGAGTATCCTTATCTTCTACAGGAAAATAACGCTGATGATCTTCCATTGCAGAAATGAGCACCTCTTTAGGCAGGGACAGAAAATCAGCATCAAATTGCCCTAATAATACCACAGGCCATTCAACCAACCCTGTTACTTCATCCAACAAAGTATCCCGCATGAGTGCATCTGCTTTTGTACCAATTTTTTCCGCTACACATTGCTTTGTTTTTTCAAAGATAAACTCACGGCGACTCTCAATATCTGCTATCACCCATCCTTGGGTTTTCAATAAAGATTCATAATGATCCACATCAGGAATCTCTATCTCCGTAGGCGCATGGAATCGATGTCCGCGCGTTAATTTGCCTGTGCAACATCCTAAAATGACACCATCAATCACGGTGTCACCATATAACATCATCACTGAATGTACGGGACGAATGAACTGTATCTCTTTATTCCCCCAACGCATACGCTTCTGCATAGGCAAAGCAGCTAACGCCTGCTCGACCAGTGGCGGCAATAATACTTGTATAGACTGGCCCTTCACTTTTTCGCGCACACCAACCCATTCACCTTGCGCACTTTTCAATACGATTAAATCAGTGACAGCGATACCCGCACCACGCGCAAATCCTTCACAAGCTTTTGTTGGCTTGCCAGAGGCATCGTAGGCTGCTGATAACGCAGGACCCTTACGTTCTATCTCTTGATCAGGTTGTGTAGCAGCCAGCTCATTGATACGCACCGCAAGTCGTCTTGGTGTTGCGAAATATTTTATCCCATCGAATGCAAGTTGCGCTTTTGTCAAACGTTGAGACAATTCTTCACTAAACGCTTTAGCCATCTTAATCAAAGATTTTGGTGGCAACTCTTCTGTTTGTATTTCAATTAAAAAATCTGACATGATTTATTTACTACTCATTTTTAATAAGGGGAATCCCAACGCTTCTCGTGCCTGATAATAACATTCGGCAACTGACTTCGATAAGCGACGAATCTTTAATAAATGATGCTGTCTTTCTGTAACTGAAAGCGCATGCCTTGCATCTAATAAATTAAAAGTATGCGATGCTTTTAACATCATTTCATAAGCAGGTAATGGCAATCCTGCCTCCATCAGCCGCTGGCTTTCTTTTTCGTAAAAGTGGAAATGCTCGAACAAAACAGCGACATCTGCTTTTTCGAAATTATAAGTCGACATTTCGACTTCTGCTTGGTGACAAACATCACCATAAGTCACCTTTCCTTGCGGACCTTCTACCCAAACAATATCGTAAATATTATCGACTTTTTGCAGGGCCATTGTTAAACGCTCTAAGCCATAGGTAATCTCACCGGTGATAGGCTTACATTCTAACCCGCCCACCTGTTGAAAATAGGTGAATTGCGTCACTTCCATGCCGTTTAACCAAACCTCCCAACCCAACCCCCACGCACCCAATGTGGGCGATTCCCAGTTATCTTCTACAAACCGTATGTCATCAACCAACATATCCACCCCCAATGCGCGTAAGGATGCCAGATATAACGCTTGTATATCATCAGGGGATGGCTTCAGTATGACTTGAAATTGGTGGTGTCTTTGCACACGATTCGGATTATCACCATAACGCCCATCTGTAGGTCGCCGACTCGGCTGCACATAGGCTGCGCGCCAAGGTTCAGGGCCAATAGCGCCTAAGAAACTGCCCGTATGGAAAGTCCCTGCCCCCACCTCCATATCAACAGGTTGCAGTAATACGCACCCCTCTTGCGCCCAATAGGCTTGTAGCTCTGAAATGATTTGTTGGAAAGTCTTCATACACATTTATCCTAATTGATAGGAAGTATATTATCCTAGAATCTGGGACTCATGCACGGTATTATGCTCAAAATATTAATTGGGTTGATACGATGACTTTCAGAAAAGAAGATTTACCAGCATTTTCAAAAATTGATCCTTTAAACATCAAGGAAACTGTTGAAGCTGCATTAGCTAAAAATCAAACAGCACTGACACAGCTTTTGTCACAAGCGCCCGATACCTTTTCCTGGAAAACACTGATGGCACCGCTTGAAAAGCTACAGAATGATCTCAACAAAGTGTGGTCACCCATCGGTCACCTGCACAGCGTGATGGAATCGGAAGCATTACGTAAAGCTTATAACGACACCTTACCATTGGTAACAGCCTACTACACGGCACTTTCTCAAAATGCGCACCTCTATCAGGCTATATTAAATTTATATAAATCAAATAGTTACAAAGATTTTAGCGATGCACAACGTAAAACGATCGAAAATGAATTACGCGATTTTAAACTCGCCGGCATCCACCTGCCTCCAGCAGAAAAAGAAGCATTTGCTGCGCTGCAACAGCAACACAGCCAACAGACGACACGTTTCTCAGAAAACCTACTGGATGCTACTCATGGCTTTAGTCTAGCGATCACTGATAAAGCAGTGTTAAGCGGACTGCCTGACTATGCCATTCAACTTGCAGCTAATCATGCAAAGCAAAAAAACCTCGAGGGTTATTTATTAACGCTTGACTATCCAACTTACTCTACCGCAATGAAGTTTTTAAAAGATCGCTCATTACGGAAAAAACTCTATGAGGCCTACGTCACACGCGCTTCTGATCAAGGCCCGCATGCAGGCAAGTGGGACAATACTGCCGTGATGCACAATATTTTGAACACGCGTCACAGCATTGCAAAGCTTGTTGGATTCCAGAACTATGGAGAATACTCACTCGCTACCAAAATGGCTAAGAAACCTGAGGAAGTACTAAACTTTCTGGAAGATCTTGCTGCACGTAGCCGACCTTTCGCAGAAACAGAATATAAAGAATTACAAGCTTTTGCAGAACGCACTGATCATGTAACTGATCTGGCAGCATGGGATGTCGCTTATTATTCAGAAAAATTGTGCGAAGCAACTTTTGAGTTTTCTCAGGAAGAAATACGTCCTTACTTCCCCATAGAAAAAGTCATGCAAGGTATGTTCGGCTTGGTGAACAAAATTTACGGTATTACTATTCGGCCTGTACCAGGTGTCGATGTTTGGCATCCCGATGTCACGTTCTATACCATCCACGATGAAAATAACAAATTGCGAGGCGGGATATATGTCGATCTTTATGCACGCACGCATAAAAAAGATGGTGCATGGATGGATGATCACAGTCCACGCCATCGCTCTACCACGGAAGAACTGCAATACCCTATTGCTTTTCTCGTCTGCAATTTTATGCCGCCCGTGGATCATCGCCCAGCTTTACTCACGCATGATGATGTGTTGACATTGTTTCATGAATTTGGACATTGCCTACATCATCTCTTAACACAAGTTGATAATTTGTCTGTTTCTGGCATCCATGGTGTGCCGTGGGATACGGTAGAGTTTCCAAGCCAATTTATGGAAAATTTCTGCTGGGAAAAAGAAATTCTGAATGCACTTTCATCGCATGTAGAAACCGGAGAACCGCTGCCTGATACACTGTACAAGAAGATGTTAGATGCGAAACATTTTCAATCTGGGTTACAAATGATTCGACAAATAGAATTTTCGCTGTTTGATTTTCTCATACATCTCAAGTTCAACCCTGAGGAACCAGATCAAATCCAATCTGTTTTAGATAGCGTGCGTAAACAATACAGTATCGTTCAACCGCCTGCTTTTAATCGATTCCAACATAGCTTCTCACATATTTTTGCTGGTGGCTATGCCGCTGGATACTACAGTTACAAGTGGGCTGAGGTACTCTCTGCCGATGCTTATGCGCAGTTTGAAGAAAAAGGTATTTTTGATCATCAAACAGGCTTATCATTCTTAAAAAATATTTTAGAGGTTGGCGGTGTGCCGGATCCAATGACAGCTTTTATTGCGTTTCGCGGACGAAAACCAACAATTGACGCTTTATTAAAACACAACGGCATGGCCACAATATCTTAACGATTGAAAGGAAAAGACAATGAGTTACTATGGTATGAACGAAATTAGAGTGGGTTACAAACTCATTATAGACAATGACCCTTGCGTCGTTGTAGAAAATGAATTTGTTAAACCCGGAAAAGGCCAGGCTTTTAATCGCCTAAAATATCGAAATTTAAAAACAGGTCGCGTGATTGAAAGAACATATAAATCAGGTGATAGCATTCAAGCCGCAGATGTTGCTGAAGTTGATGCGCAATATCTCTATAACGATGGCAACGAGTGGCACTTCATGGCAATAGAGACATATGAACAGTATGCCGTGCATGAAACAGAAGTGATGGATGCAAAGATGTGGCTGAAAGAACAATCTGATTGCAAACTGACCCTCTGGAATGGTAGCCCTATTTTAATCGTGCCGCCTACTTTTGTGGTACTACAAGTAACAGAGACTGACCCGGGATTAAAAGGCGATACCTCAGGTGGTGGCGGCAAACCCGCAACATTAGAAACGGGCGCTGTCGTGCGCGTACCGCTATTTGTGCAAATCGGCGAGTCAATCAAAGTAGATACACGCACAGGCGACTATGTCTCTCGCGCAAAAGAATAGCGATATTGCGTGGCAGCCCTCTGCAACGTTAGAAGTTATTCAGCAACGCGCACGCATTGTGCAAGCAATACGTGCCTTTTTTGGTGCACGTGGAGTCTTAGAGGTTGATACACCGCTTTTATGTCGCACATCAGTGACGGATCCGCATATAGAGAGTATGCGAGTACACACAGGTCATGCTGACACCTGTTTCCTACAAACTTCCCCTGAGTATGCGATGAAACGATTACTCGCATTCGGGATAGGTTCCATTTATCAAATAAGCAAAGCATTTAGGCAAGAAGAGAATGGACGATATCACAATCCAGAATTTACTTTATTAGAATGGTATCGCGTTGGATTTACGCATCACGATTTAATGAATGAAGTAGATGATTTGCTGCAATGTGTTTTACAAACACCTAGAGCGAATCGTTTTTCTTATGCAGCGTTATTTGAACAGTTCTTAACAATCAATCCACATCAAGCCTCTCTTTTAGAGCTAAAAGAATGCGCACACAAAAACGATGTTCATGTTGAGGCAGAGATTAGCGATAAAGACACCTGGCTACAATTGCTATTGTCTCATTGTATAGAACCTCATTTTGCAGAAGATGCACCTGCTTTTATTTATGATTTCCCTGTTTCACAAGCTGCGTTATCGCGGATACAGCATGATCAAAACCCACCAACTGCTGCACGATTTGAGGTTTATTATCGTGGCATAGAACTTGCGAATGGATTTTTTGAGTTACAAGATGCTGAGGAGCAACGCAAGCGTTTCGAAAAGAATATTGAGAAACGAAAACAGCTAGGCAACCCCCTACTCGCGTGCGATGAACATTTCCTTGCAGCGCTTAGTTATGGATTACCAGATTGTGCGGGCGTTGCGCTGGGATTAGATCGCTTGGTAATGCTCGCTGTAGGCGCATCCGACATCGCATCTGTATTGGCTTTTGATTTTACACGGGTGTAAATCACTCAACTTCTTCCAAGCAAATTTCAGCCTCAGCCAACCCAGCAACTTTTATTCCCGTGACTTTTTCAATCAGGGAACAATCAACTTTATTCTCTAATAAACTCTTTGCAAGCTTCAATTTTTCCGCCTTAGCGCCTAACTGCATACCTTGTTGCATGCCTTGTTGCATGCCTTGTTCTACACCTTTTTGTGTAAAGTATTCTACAAATGTCATTATTTCCTCTCCTGTTTCCGACGATAATTCTTTCTCAACCAAATTAATAAAGCCCTGCTTATCATCCAGCTGACCGGCACTTGCTGCATATTCTATGGTTGTCCACGTATAGTACCTCCTATCCTGGACACTTGCTACACTTTTCAACAATCCTATCACTTCATAGTAATAAGTTAAAACATCTTTGCTAAAAATATGCTTTAACATAAGCTCCATGATACCTAACAAGACTCTTTCTTTTAAAACAGCGTCTTCTATTTTACCTACATCAATCAACGTAAATGGTTTTAAAAAATAGGCATCAACCAACTCCCTGGGTGCATCAACGAGGTCGTTAATATTTGTTGAGTAATTCCATTCTGATTTTCCGTGATAAAAAACGATCGGGATAATCAGTGGTATCAGTCCTTCCGGGTGATTGTTAGAATAGTGCTCAGCAATATTAACAATATATCTAACAACCCTAAAAGGCATCATCTTCTGCGGTACACTCTGATGTTCTACCAGCAAATAGAGACAAGCTTCTTTTCCATTTATTTTTGTTTTAAAAAGTACATCAATGATCGATTCCTTACCAGAATCATTAATAAAAGTCTCTTTCTGCATCTCAAGATCATTGAGATCAACAACATCAAGCAACTGTTTAGGCAGATGTGCTTCAAAAAATTCACGTGCTAGACGTTTATCAGACATACATTTCCTAAAAAAATGATCATGTGGTTTTGCAATACTTGCATTATTTTCTGCCATGCAGAATTCCTTATCTGGGATGAGAAGTCAGTTTTTACACGCAAGGATGGGGAAATAAAGAATGGAGATCTATTGATAGCTCAATATCTTAATATGGAAAAGATATCAACATAGACAGTGGTGATGGAGTAGTGCAACATGCTGAAAAAATGTTGCGGTGTGGTTTTGAGAAATTCGCTACAATAAGGGAAGAATGTACCATTTTATGCTGAAAATGTCAATGTATTTCTTTTATCAGCTTCCAAACAGCATCAATTAAGTCTCTCAATTTACACATAGCACCTCGAAGGAGTTTATTTAGATGCAGCACTTATATAAGTATAGCACCGTAAATTGCTATTATACAGCATCTATCTTTTTTGTTTTATGCTCGCATTAAGTGAAGAGAAAATTTCTTCTCACGCACCTCCGGTGCTTAAAAGCGTGGGTGGATTGTTGCTTTACCCCGGGCTGCGCGCTCCGCGCTTACCCAGGGCTGTAAAGCTTTCGGTCGTAAACGACCTGATTGCGTTGTTGTTTTACGCGGTCAAACCGAGCCACGATACCGAGCCGCGACCGTGAGGGAGTCACATGAATCTGATAAAAACCGATGCAGAGCGATGCAGCATGCCTATCATTGCGCTATGATTTTATCATGAAATAAGAAATGCCAGCTAAAAGTGATAGCACAGTGACGCTCCCTCACGGTCGCGGCTCGGTTTTATCGCATAGCGTTACGATACAGCCAGGCCGTTTACGACATACCCTTATACATAAGTATTGAATATCTCTGAGGCCAAGTCTTGCATGTCTTCTCCTTTGGGAGAAGATGCCCGACAGGGCAGATGAGGGGAGGGAATATTTATTTTTATTTAAATAAAGGCCGTGAAATGTGATTTAACAATCACTCCGCAATAAACCCGCCCGACTGCAGCTTAAATAAGTTAGCGTAAATGCCGTTTTCACGTTTAATTAACGCTTCATGCGAGCCTTCTTCCACAATAGCGCCGGATTCAAATACAAGTATACGATCAGCATCTAGTATGGTAGACAATCTATGCGCAATAATAATAGACGTGCGGCCATGGGTCAACTGATGCAAGGCATCTTGTATCGCATGTTCACTTTCCGAATCCAGCGAACTCGTTGCTTCATCTAAAATCAAAATAGGACGATCCGCTAAAATAGCTCTCGCAATCGCAATACGCTGACGCTCACCACCCGATAATTTCACACCTCTCTCACCTACCAATGTTTCATACTGCTCTGGCAATCCCGAGATAAAATGCGCTATATGTGCTTTTTCAGCAGCCTCATGAATTTCTGCATCTGTTGCACCTGGTTTAGCATAGGCAATATTCTCTCTTAAACTACGATGGAACAAAACAGGATCTTGCGGCACTAATGCAATAGCACGCCGCAATGAATCAGGTGAATAACAATTAATATCCTGACCATCAACCAAAATACGTCCCTCTTGCATCGTATACAGTCGTTGCAATAAACGGATAAAACTCGTTTTACCACCACCAGAATGTCCAACAAGCGCAATGCGCTCACCTGCATGTATCTTGGTTGTCAAACCTTTAAAAATAGGCTTTGACTTACCGGGATAAGAAAATCCCACATGGTCAATCACGATTTCACCTTTTGTTATTTGCAACTCAGGCAGCACGTGATCAGCTTGCACCTCAGACTCTTCTCTCAATAACATCATCACACCATGTAAGTCATAAGAAGAGGTGAGCAAGTTTTTAATATTCTCGCCAACTTCTCTAATATAAGATTGCATAATAGTATAAGCAAAAGCTAGGTAAGCCATATTCTCAACACTTGCCATCCCATGAAAGAAATACCAGGTACCCCCTCCCATCAAAATAACGAGCATACCAGCCAATAAAAGCGACTGAATAAATCCAGCAAAATTACTCAGAAGATAAGCATGTAAATTTTTAATACGTAGTTTCTCGGTCAATCTAAAAAAACGTGATATTTCATATTGTTCTTGCGCATATGATTTCGTTGCTGTAACACCAGCAATATTATCTGCTAAGTGCGCATTAAAATGGTCTTGCTCTTCCGCATAAATACCCTGCGCAGGACCCGATACCCTAAATACTAAAAAAGAGATAACAGCAACAAGTAAAACCAAATAGACCACAATAATAATAGCCAGCACAGGGAACTGCAAAGAGAGAAAAAATATACTTCCTACTAAAATAGCAATCGTTGGCAAAATACGCATCAAAACCTGATCTTCGAAAGTTTCTATTTTTTGACGCGCACGATTTATTTTCGAAATAATACTACCCGCGAACGTATTCGAGAAAAATTTCTCGGGCAAAGAACAAACATGCACAAAAGCATCATCAATCAACGACTTAAATAACTTCGTCTCAAAAGTGTTATACATCAAATACGATATAGAAAATAATATACATTGTGTAAAGTATGCGCCTAGAAAAACACCCAAGCACTGAAGAATAGCTTGATGACTCTCATTTGTTTGCACCGCTTTTAAGAAAGAAGCGAGCGCACTAGGCAAATACGTTTCGACCAAGGCGGCCGTTAACACCAACAACAGCACAAGGCCTAATTTTTTAGGTTGTTGACGCCAATAACCAGCTGCAAATTGCAACACGTGTCGGAATGATAGAACCTGCTTTTTATATTTATTCGAAGACTTTTCTACAGACATAACACCACCGCAAAATTTAAAAAGAGGGGGATCGATCGTAACACAGAATAATGACTATTAAAAGAACCTACTTTTTAAAACCGAACTGTGATACCGAGCCGCGACCGTTAGGGAGCGTCGCGTAAATCTGATAAAAACCGATGTAGAACGATGCAGCATGTCTACCGTTGAAAGACATTTAATATCGTTAAATAAGAAATTTCAGCTAAAAGTCATAGCGTAGTGACGCTCCCTAACGGTCGCGGCTCGGCATCGCAGTTCGGTAGCGTGGCTCCGTTTTAGCACATAACATGACAACGCAATCAGATCACGGCTCGGCTTTATCGCATAGCGTTACGACTGTTCGACCTCATCAGGAGATACTTCTAAAGGACGCGTATTCGCAGTTTTAACTAAATCTTTTTGCAGCACAGAATGTGGCACGCCACGCACATCCCAAACAATGCCGAGCTTCTCCATTAATTTAATCACATAATAGGTGATATCAATTTCCCACCACATAAAACCTTGTCGCGCTGTTGCAGGATAATGATGATGGTTGTTATGCCACCCTTCACCCAATGTCAGTAAAGCCAATAACAGACTATTACGACTACTGTCTGCTGTATTAAAACGTTTACGACCAAACATGTGGCACAGTGAGTTAATTACAACCGTTGAGTTAAACAACGCAATCGTCGAAATACAAAAACCCCACACCAACAGTTGCGGTCCTGTTACACCAAGTTGCGGCGCATAGTGATGCAACAAAGAGCCTATACCAAGCAGCGAGATAAACAGAATAGTTGGTACGAGGTTGTCGTATTTATCTAGAAATACCAATTCAGGAAATTTTGCTAAATCCCGCACACGCTCCGGATTATAGTGATAATGTTTTTTTGACAGAAACCAACCAACGTGGCTCCACCAGAATCCATGCTGTATAGGAGAATGCGCATCCGCAGGCTCATCAGAAACCATATGATGCTGCCGATGATGCGACGCCCACCAAAGTGGTCCGCGTTGCACACAACTTGCTGCAAATAACGCGAAAACAAACTGCGCTGCACGACTTGTCTGGAATGTACGATGCGAAAAATAACGATGATAAAAAGCCCCTATCGAAAATAATCGTACAAAATATAAAACCGCAGCAACAATAAAAGCCGTCCAACTAAATCCCACCCAAAAAACAGCAAAGCATCCCAGGTTTAAAAGGATAAAGGGAATCGCCCTCATCCAGTCAATCTCTTCCGGATATTGCACATGTGGATCATACTGATTATCACTCGCAAACCATTTTAAGGATGTCTGCCATAATGCTTTCATAAGCACCTCTCTACCTGATCAAATAATAATCAAAAATAAGCCTGAACGCTCGCCATGCAACCCATATTAACCATCTTTTGAATAAATAGGAACCAATTTATTGAACAGAAAGAAATAAAAATACTACATTATTTTAATAATTCTTGCATTTTTGAAAAAATAATGTTCAAATCCACCCTGATGTTTGTCAGACTTCTTTCGAATGGAGCGATTGCTTTTTCTAAAGTTTCTTTCGAAAGGAGTCTTTTTTTATTTTAAGAGGAAATATAATGTCGTTCGAACAGTTCAACTTACACGCTAGCCTAGCTAAAGGTATTGCTGCTTGTGGCTATACAAACCCCACGCCTGTGCAAGCACAATCTATCCCGCCGATCTTGGCTGGCAAAGATGCCGTTGTTTCGGCACAAACCGGCACAGGCAAAACAGCTGCTTTTGTCTTACCTGCATTACATCATCTCAGCTTACAAGAACCTTCTAAAAAAACACGCGTACTTATTTTGACACCCACTCGCGAGCTTGCAGGTCAAATTACGAAAGTGATCGGTAGTCTCTCTCAATTTTTAAAGTTCAATATTGTTAGCTTAGTCGGTGGCATGCCATATCCTGGACAGATAAGAGATTTAGCCCGCGGCGCAGATATTATTGTTGCTACGCCAGGTCGATTACTCGATCATATTGAACAGAAACGTATTGATTTATCGCATATCAATATGCTCGTATTAGACGAAGCAGACCGCATGTTAGATATGGGATTCATTGAAGACGTAGAGTATATTGCAAAACTGACACCCAAAAATCGACAAACATTGTTATTCAGCGCAACGGTAGATAAGAAATTAGCAACCATTGTGCGTGATTTGCTAAATAAGCCTGTACGCATTGATCTCTCTACACAAACCGTTGCAGCGCCTAAAATCACACAAGAAATGTATAAAGCAAAAAATCAAGCACATAAATTACGCTTATTGAAACATTTTTTGAATAATGAAAATGTATTTAAAGCCATTATTTTCTCTGCGACAAAAATCAACGCAGACCGCCTCACCGAGCAATTACGTGACCAAGGATTTGCTGCTGCCGCATTACATGGTGATTTGCGACAGAATGTACGCAACCGGACATTGGAAAAATTACGTCATGGCAAAATTCAATTCTTGATTGCAACTGATGTTGCTGCACGCGGTATTGATATTGACGACATTACACTTGTTATTAACTACGATCTGCCACGCACAGTAGAAGATTATGTGCACCGCATTGGACGAACGGGGCGCGCCGGCAAAATAGGCACAGCCGTTTCATTCATTACAACAGCAGAAATGCATCAATTGCAGCGGATTGAACGCTACATTGGCCAACGCATCAAAGTGATTCAACATATTGATATTGATGATGCAGCCATCGACGAAAAATTACCAGAACGCGTAGCCGCTTTAAAATTAGCTGAAGACAGTGAGCGCCGCACCTCCAGAGGGCGTAGTGAACGCAGTCAGGGCCATGGTAAGCGCAGACAATACAGCAGGGATGATGATAGAGAACCTTCTGATGCAAGAAAAAAACGATTTGGAAAATCAGAGAGAGACTATGCTCCCGCAAGAGGCGAAGACAGAAAGTTTGGTGATTCAAAGAAAAAACACTTTGAAAAGCCAGAAAGAGACTTTGCGCCTGCAAGAGGTGAAGACAGAAAATTTGGCGACTCAAAGAAAAAGCGATTTGAAAAGCCAGAAAGAGACTTTGCGCCTGTCAGAGGTGAAGACAGAAAGTTTGGTGACTCAAAGAAGAAACGATTTGGAAAACCAGAAAGAGACCATGCGCCTGCAAGAGGTGAGGACCGAAAGTTTGGTGATTCAAAGAAAAAACGTTTTGGAAAACCAGAAAGAGATGATGCGCCTGCAAGAGGTGAAGAGAGAAAGTTTGGCGATTCAAAGAAGAAACGATTTGGAAAACCAGAAAGAGATGATGCGCCTGCAAGAGGTGGGGAGAGAAAGTTTGGCGACTCAAAGAAGAAACGATTTGGAAAACCAGAAAGAGACTTTGTGCCTGCAAGAGGTGAAGACAGAAAATTTGGTGACTCCAAGAAGAAACGGTTTGGAAAGCCAGAAAGAGATGATGCGCCCACAAGAGGTGGAGAGAGAAAGTTTGGTGAGACGAGAAAGAATCGTTTTGAAAAACCTGATAGTCGATTGAGAGGAAAACCTGACGCTCGCGATGGCTTCAGCCCGAGACGTAGGACTAAAGAAAAAACCGAAGAGGCTTTTGCTAGCAGACCTAACAAGCATGGAAACACCACGCAAGTTCGTTTCGGAGCAGCGGCAGCAGCACCTAGACGCGCAGCTAGAAAACAAAGATAGTCTCCCGCAAACCTAAGATGCAGCATCCGTCTGCCTCGCAGACAGACGCCGCATCTCTCGAGCAAACACAAAACGTTCGGCTGTGAAGCAGACGGACGTTTTTATGGAACGGCTGCACATTCAAGAATAACCTGCCACTCTGATGCCGTAACGGGCATGATGGACAGGCGACTACCCTTGCGCACCAACGGCATCATCTGCAGCGCGGGCTGTTGCTTAATCTGATGGAGTGTGATGATCTGCGGAAACATTTCTACCCACTTCACATCCACCATCCACCATCGTGGTTTTTCTGGCGTACTGAGTGGATCATAATATTTGGAATCCGGATCAAACGCAGTATGATCCGGATAGGGTTGACTGACGACCTCAATCACACCAACAATACCTGGCATATCACAGCTAGAATGATAAAAAAAACCTAAATCACCAACTGTCATTTTGTCACGGATAAAGTTGCGCGCCTGATAATTGCGTACGCCATCCCAATGTTCTGTTTGCCGAGGGCGGTTTCTCAGATCATTGATACTGAAGGTTTGCGGTTCAGACTTAAACAGCCAATATTGCATATCAAACCTCGAAACCTACTTCATTGTATCAAAAAATTCCTCGTTATTTTTGCTTAACTTCAATTTATCAATCAAAAATTCAATGGCGCCTTCTTCCATTGGCTGCAAGAGCTTACGTAAAATCCAAACCTTACGTAACTCATCCTTATCAACAAATTTTTCATCTCGACGTGTACCACTACGACCAATATGAATAGCGGGATAGATGCGACGCTCTGCAATCTTGCGATCCAGATGGATTTCCATATTACCCGTACCTTTAAATTCCTCGTAGATCACATCATCCATCTTAGAACCGGTTTCGACAAGCGCAGTTGCAATGATCGTTAAACTGCCACCTTCCTCAATATTACGCGCAGCACCAAAAAACCGTTTTGGACGCTGAAGTGCATTAGAATCCACACCACCCGTTAATACCTTACCAGAAGCAGGCACAACCGTATTATAAGCACGCGCAAGACGCGTGATAGAATCCAATAAAATCACAACATCATGTTTATGTTCAACCAGTCGTTTTGCCTTTTCAATAACCATCTCAGCAACCTGAACGTGCCGACTTGCTGGCTCATCAAATGTACTTGCAATCACTTCACCCTTAACAGATCGCGACATCTCCGTGACTTCTTCTGGGCGCTCATCAATCAACAATACAATCAGGTGACATTCGGGATGATTATGCACGATAGAATGTGCAATATTCTGCAACATCATCGTTTTACCCGCTTTAGGTGGCGATACAATCAAACCACGCTGCCCCTTACCGAAAGGAGCCACTAAATCAATCACACGAGAGGTAATATCTTCAGTACTGCCGTTACCCAGCGGTAATTTTAGTTTTTCGTCTGGGAACAATGGCGTAAGGTTCTCAAACAATACTTTGTTTCTCGCATTTTCTGGTGGTTCGTAATTAATAGAATCAACTTTCAACAACGCGAAATAACGTTCAGCTTCTTTAGGTGGTCGAATCTTGCCAGAAATGGTATCGCCCGTGCGCAAATTAAATCGACGAATCTGACTCGGCGAGACATAAATATCATCAGGGCCTGCCAGATAAGATCCTTCTGTGGAGCGTAAAAAACCAAAACCATCTTGTAAAATCTCAAGCACGCCATCACCGCAAATTTCTTCTCCCTGCTTGGCATTTTCTTTCAGAAGCGCAAAAATAATATCTTGCTTTCTTAATCGTGCCATATTTTCTAATTTGTATTTTTCTGCTATTTTTAGTAACTCAGCCGCGCTTTTCTTTTTTAACTCCGTCAAACTCATATTAACAGTCATAATAAAAAACCCTAAAAATTAAAATTAACGATTATCATCAATAGCCTTAAACCAAGGTAAAACACTGATTTTCAACAGAGGTCTAGTGATTGAATATTAAAGAGGTCATTTGCTCATCTTAACAAAGATCTAGGGGCTTTTCTACTGCCAAAAACCCTAGTAATGCTTTGATTTTCTTGTGCTCAACCAAACTGAGAGGGCATCATACCCTCTCTGGGGCGGTAATTCAAACTTTTCAACGACTCATGACTAACAATTATCGTCGATAAACTTGCTCAGCTCGCCTTTGCTCAGTAATCCAACATGAGTGGCTTTAACTTGACCATCTTTGAAGATAATCAGCGTTGGGATACCGCGCACACCAAATTTTGACGGCGTCTGTGGGTTTGCATCAACATCCATTTTTGTAAATTTCACTTTTTCTGAGTAATTTTTAGACACATCCTCCAGTGTAGGCGCTAATGCCTTACAAGGACCGCACCAGGAAGCCCAAAAATCAACCAGAACTGGGATTTTTGACTCTATTACATCGGATTCAAAAGAATCATCGCTGATTTCATTTACCAAGCCAGCCATTATGTTACCCCTTCTCTACTTTCTAAAAATAAGACGTTCCAGCGATTTCCGTTTCGCAACGAAAAAGGCTGAAGAGGAACCGTTCCTCAACGTGGACACAAGTTTAGCCTGTGGCAGACACATAAACAAGTCAACTATCAGTGTAAGTGCGCACAGGCAGTAGTAACATCGCACCCACTGCAAAAAATAACATCACCGTTGCCATACCAACCCGTTGGCTATGAAAAAGCAACGTGACAAACCCCAATAAAGCAGGACCCATAAAAGCGGTTATCTTACCAGATAACGCATATAACCCAAATATCTCTGCAGCGGGCTCGCGCGACCCAATGAGTCGCACAATCAACGTACGACTTGCAGATTGCACAGGACCCACAAAAATACCCAGCGATAAAGCAACACCCCAAAAAACATATTTATTTTGCAAAATAAGCAGCACACTGCCAAGCACCGTGAGAAAGAATAAAGAAATCAATATCGTCTTTTTAGAACCAATATAATCATCCACCCATGCCAAACAAAACGCGCCTAGCCCCGCTGCAATATTCATGGTAATGCCAAAAAGCAAAACATCTTGGAATGAAAATTTAAATGTCCCTGCAGCATAAATCCCTCCAAAAGCAAATAAGGTATTTAAGCCATCTGTGTAAATCATATGCGCGATTAAATACAAAAATATATTTTTCTCTCGGGGCAATCGACGCAATGTGGACAGCAAATCTTTTAGCCCTAGTCGGACAGCAAGCGAGATAGGCTTACCTTTATCGGTAAGTCGCGGCACAAATAAAAAAAGAGGTAAAGAAAAGAAGAGATACCACAACCCAACAAAAGGACCGCAAATTCGAATTTGCGCCATTTGCTTAATGTCTAGCCAAGCAGGCTCTCCCCTCACGAAAAAAATCAAGCAACAAGACAACGCTAAAATACCACCTAAATAACCGCAGCCCCATCCCCATCCCGACATACGCCCGATGTACGCTCTGGGAACTAAACTCGGGAGAAAAGCATTATAAAAAACCTGAGCAATTTCACAAGCAGCCGAACCCAAAACAACACACGTCAGTGTGAATAACAGAAAAGCATGACTAGGATAAGCAAACCACAGCAAGGATGTACTGACCACACAAAGAAGCGTACAGAAAAATAGCCAGTGTTTATGGCAACCACCGTGATCAGCGATTGCACCAAAAATGGGACTAAGAAAAGCAATCAGTAATCCCGCAATAGAGGTAGCGTTCGCCCATTGATAGGTACCGATAATCTCATTCTCTGCAATGCGTGTCGTAAAATAAGTTGAAAAAATAAACGTTGTAACAACAATCGAGAAAGACGCAGAAGCCCAATCGTAAAAGCACCAAGCGATGAGCGTTCGCGTTATCTTATTCATGAGAAAGTCTGCGCTACTGTTTTTGCCGCGATATAATCCAAAGAAACCTCGCCACAGTATTTTGCAATCTGACCACGCACTGCATCTCGCAACTGTATCATATCATGCCACTCTTTGCCGATGGGTAAGACAGGATCGCAAACTGTGATTGTTATCTTCCCTGGCGACACACATTTCTCACCCGCTCGCAATACCTGCCGTACGCCAGAAAAAGCAACGGGGCAAACAGGCACACCAACTTCTGCTGCCACTTTGAATGCACCCAATTTAAAAGGACGAAGCCCTGAAGAATAACCAAATGTTCCTTCCGGAAAAATCAAAACAGAACGACCTGCTGTTAACTTTGCTGCAATCTGTTCTGTGTCTTTCACGCCTTGTGATGTATCTAAACGATCTACGACGATACAATCCAATTTTCGCATAAAAGTACGTATGATAGGCACTAATAATAATTCTTTTTTACCAATAAAACAAACACCTGTTGGCAAATAAGCCAACGCAACTACCACATCTGCATAGCTGCTGTGATTCACAGCATAAATCATAGGAATGGGCTTCAGCTTTTCCAAACCAACTTTCCTGACACGATGACCAGATAGCCCAATCAACCCTGTTGCCCATCTTTTACAAATACGAGCTGCTACTGCTTGCGAACTCACGCTTACCAGTAGATAAATAGGCCAAAGACTGATAAAAACCAAGGCACCAACATATAACGTATAAACAAGCTTAATCAACCGTTTCACGCCACTCAAGCAGCGATACCCTACACTCATCACACCCAATTTTAAAAACTGCATCATCGGGGGTAGCACACTGTTATGCAATCGATTCTCTTCATACATCTTTTTACAACGCGCACGTTGTAATTTACCGCTTGATGTTTTAGGCACAACCTGTGGCGGCACCAATACAATATCATCTGGCACCAAATCTAGGGCATCTGATATGACCTGCTGAATAGAAATAGTTACTTCTTCCTGTTTTACTTTACTTTTTTCTCTTATCTCAGCAACAACTACGAGTTTTTCCGTCCCCTGCGCAGCATCATTGACACCGAAAGCTGCCACACAACCCTGCCGAACGCCCTCTACCTGACTAAGCAATGCTTCAATTTCAGCAGGGTACAAATTACGGCCTGCCTTTATGATTAAATCTTTATAGCGCCCAGTAATAAAGACTTCTCCTGCGACCTGATAAGCTAAATCACCACTATCTAACCATCCATCATGATAAATAGCTTCCGTCGCCTCTGGACGGCGATAATAACCTTGCATGCTGGAAGGACCTTTAAATTGCAACATACCAATGTGACGTTCAGGCAATACAACACCTACTTCATCCACAATTCTGACTTCATGCCCAGGAATAGGCATACCACACCCAACATAAGACAAAGACGGTTGATTTGTAGCGGGCAATGCACGTCGTTTCTCTTCGCACGCTTTACGATCCACCTCATCAATACGATATTCTCTACCAAGGGGCGGCAATGTTAAAGCAACGGAAGATTCAGCCAAACCATAAACGGGCGCCATTGCTGTGCGTTTAAACCCAAATTGTGAAAATTTATCAGTAAATTTCTTTAATGTATCAGGATAGACTTTCTCCGCACCATTCACAGCTAAACGCCAGGAAGATAAATCTAAGCCCTCCAACATACCGAGCTCGATTTTATGTATACATAATTCATAAGCAAAATTTGGTCCACCAGAAAGCGTACCGCGATAACGATGTATGGCCCATAGCCAACGTTCTGGATGGTTTAAAAAAGTAAATGGCGTCATTAACACCAAGGGCACACCAAAATGCAAGCTACCCAACCACAGTCCTATTAACCCCATATCGTGGTAAAGCGGAAGCCAACTCACTGCTACATCATCTGGTGTCACCTGCGCCGCTTGTCCATAAGCACGAATGTTTGCAAGCACGTTTTCATGTTTAAGCAATACCCCCTTAGGATCGGCGGTACTTCCTGATGTATATTGTATAAAAGCAAAATCATTCGGTTTCTTAATATCCGGCGCTTGACTATTTTTAAGCAACGCATCCATCGTCACAACATGCTGCAAACTCGGCACAAAAACCTGTAACAATCGACTCAGCGTTTCTGCGCGTGCAAAGGTAATTAAAATACGCACTTCTGCATTTTGTAGTATACGCGCTTCTGTTTTAGCATAATTTTCTAATTGATTCATGCGAAGAGGCGGATAAATGGGAACAGGTATACCACCTGCCAGCAAGATACCGAAAAAAGAATAAAAGAACCCAGGCGTTGTCGGTTGCATAATTGCAACCGTCTCGCCTTCTCGCAAGCCTAATGCCTGAAGCGCACCCGCAACAGAACGCGCCGCCTGCAGCAACTGTCCGTAAGTAATAGGCTCTTCACCGCCATCTTCAGATTGAAAATAAACATGCACTTTATCAGGAGAGCGCTCGCCGTAAGCAATCATCAATTCTGTTAAGGTGTTTATCTCAGACGGATTAACGCTAGATCTTTCATTCATGACATTGACAACATCACGCATTTCTTTTTTTAAGCTTGGTTCAGCGCCTTCCAAATAATTTGCAACATCTTCCAATGTATCTGCTGAAGCCAGCAAGCGATCAGGAAGACGCACATTAAACGCTTTTTCTACACGGGAAAACAACTCTGCGCGACCCAGACTATCAATTCCTAATCGCCGCTGCAGAGAATCTTCCACTGAAATATGTTTTGTGTGATGCTCGCCAGATTCTTGTAGCAGCTGAACAACAATCGCAATTAGTGCGTTATTAATCTCTTCACGCGTTGCTTTTTTCATAAGCGTTAACCCGAATTCGACAATAACAGGCTCGGCACTGCGCCTGCCCGACCAAGCATTGCTGACATAAATTTTCTCTTTAAGGGAGGCAACATATCAAAACCAACCATACCTGCAGACACGGCCACGTGCTTCCACGACTTTTTACCAAAGAACACAGCGAGTTTATGCGACATTTCTAAAATATGTGATTGATGATGTTCCATTTTCGCAGCCAGCCCAGCCAAATCAGCATATGTAAAGGTATCCCCTTTTTTTATCTTATTCAACAAACTTTCTGCAAACAATGCGACTTCGAAAATGGCGAGATTAAATCCCTGCGCTGCAATAGGATGCAGGGTATGCGCTGCATTGCCCATGAGCAGCACACCGCCATCCACTATTTTTTTAGCGCGCAACATTTTTAGCGGAAACTGATATCGCTCGGCAATATGTTGCAACCGACCCAGTCGATAGCCAAATTGTGATTGCAGTGCTTCTAAGAATTGCTTATCAGACAAGGCAGCTAAAGACGTCATTAACGCATGATCGCCACTCCAGATAGTCGCAACCGTATTATCCCGCAAAGGCAACATGGCTATTGCACTACGATCACAAAATCGCTCATAAGCAATCTGTTGATGTGGTCGTTTCAATATCGTGCGTGTCACAATAGCACTTTGCGCGTAATCAATCAGTTCTGCTTCTATCTCTCGTTGTTTGCGAACAGTTGACTCAGTGCCATCTGCCCCAATCAATAGCGGTGTTTGCAAATGAAATAATTGTCCATCTTCCGACGCAATGGTTGCATTTATCGTATCACCGACCTGAGAAAGCTGCTGCAAGACAGCAGGACGATACACCACGATACGTGAATTGGACAACAGCATCTCTTGCAGAGATGCTTGCATAGCGGTTTCAATCACCTGAGCAGGAACAACATGTCCGAGTGAAGATAATTTAAGTTCTTCTCGTTGCAAAGAGACGCGGCCAAATCGTCCAGCATAAGATACCTGCACTGCATGTATGGGCTCAGCTTCATTCATCAACAGAGGCCAAACACCTATGTTTGCTAAAAATTGGCAACTGCTATCATTTAAGGCAAATAAACGATTATCTTCTCTATGAATAGCGCTCGCATCTACTAAGGCAATCCGCAACCCTGCGTGTTGAAGTGCCAATAACAATCCTGTGCCAACCAGGCCGCCACCTATAATCACCAAATCATACTGTATTATTTTCTTTTCTTGATTATCCACCATGTTTCGCCATCACTGTTTCAATATCAGCAATTGTCTTAGGAATATGCTGGCTTAGCACCTGATGTCCCGTTTCCGTTACGAGCAAATCATCTTCTATACGCACACCAATATGGTGCCATTTCGCATCAAGACCCGGTATATTAGAAGCCATATAAAGACCCGGCTCTACAGTTAACACCATACCTGACTCTAATAAACGCCACTCACCGTTCACTTGGTAAGCGCCGGCATCATGCACATCCAGCCCCAACCAATGTCCAGAACGATGTCTATAAAAAGGCAAATAAGCTTGTTTTTCGATTAAGGTTTGAATATTTCCCTTTAAAATTTTAAGATCAATCAACCCCTGCGTAATCACATTCACAATTTCATCTTGCGCTTTGGTCCACGATATCCCTGGCTTTATCGCTTGTATTGCAGCATCTTGCGCAGCTAACACAATGTCATAAATAGCGCGCTGCTCTGCACTGAATTTGCCATTTGCAGGAAAAGTACGCGTGATATCAGCAGCATAATTTTCATATTCAGCGCCCGCATCAATCAACACCATATCGCCTGATTTTATTAATCGATTATTTGTCGCATAATGCAAAATACAGCTATTCTCACCTGCCCCCACAATATTCCCATAGGCTGGAGAACGTGCACCCTTGCTTAAAAAAGCATGCATTAATTCGGCTTCTAGTTCATATTCATACATACCCGGGCGACAACAAGACATTGCCCTGATATGCGCATCCGCTGAAATATCCACAGCTTTTTGGATTAATTGTATTTCAGCTGCATTTTTAAATAACCGCATGTCGTGCACAATCGGCATAGGATCAATAAAAGATAACGGCGCTTCTAGCCCCTGCCGAACTTTGCTACGCAACCTATTCACCTGTTCAATCAACATTTTTTCGGAAACAGCATCCAACCCAAGGCCATAATAAACAAACTGCCTCCCTGATAATAATGCAGGTAGCATGGCTTCGAATTCAGTAATGGGAAACGCTTGATCTGCGCCAAATAACTTCACTGCATCCACTTGTCCCACACGTGGACCATCCCACGCTTCGCTTTCTGCATCGCGCACCCTGTTGAATAAGATAAATTCACCTTCTGGTCGCTTAGGGGCTAACACAATGATGGATTCAGGCTCACTGAACCCGCTTAGGTAGTAAAAGTCACTCTGCTGGCGAAATGCATATTCCGCATCGCCATTACGCACCTGTTCGTGCGCAGAAGGAAAAATGGCAATACCATGCGATCCGATGGTTGTCATTAATTTTTTTCGACGTTCTGCATAGTCCTTCATGACACCACTCCACTTATTGAAGAGATCTTTTCGCTAATCTGTCTTCAAATATTAATATGACAGCCACTCGAACAAACTCAATCAGTTCTATATAGGCTGCTTCATCTTCCTCATTTGCTACCACTTCATCATAATGCATTTTCGCGATTTCAGTGATGTCATTGATTGCCTCTACGGCATCTTCCTGCTGGCGAAATGATTTGTCGTATCCTGCTAATTTTAACCCCGTTAGGAATCCTTGGCACCATAATGTTAATGCTTCTGCGCGTAGGGATAAGTCTTCGCTTTCCTCTGGTAATAGCAATTGGAATTCAAAAGCAAGATCGCTCAAGGCGCGATGCGTGCTATCGTAAAGCGCCCTCAGTACTTTCTTGATCTCTTTTTTACGCGAACGGCCCACAATCGACGCTTCCCACGCAAATGATTTACCCGTATCTGCGCAAAGCACGCCACTGATCAACCCGTGCACTTCTGAAGGGTGCAATGCAACAGACGCTGCCACTAATGCAGTTTGGACTGTTTTAAAATCAGACATAAATAACTATTCCGCCTATAAATAGACCAAAATATAAGTAGGAAGCATCATCATTCGCCATGCTGGCGAAAATCACAATATATACTCCCCGCACTTGAGATCGCGAGTTTTAACAGCCAGATTGCAAGAAATTTAAACGTTCTGATTGAGAAAAAGTGAAGGAATAGTTATTCTATTTCAAGCTTTTTCGATTGAAGAACGTTTAAAGTTCGCCGCAAGATGGCTCGATAAAACTCGCGATCTCAAGTGCGGGGAGTATATACCCATTACGCGCCAAGATGCGAGATTTTTAGGAGCCACTATGCCATTTATTGCCGCCATTGCCGCCATGGCTGAGAACCGGGTTATTGGCAAAAATAATCAGTTACCATGGCGACTCCCTGCAGATCTTAAACACTTTAAAGCCCTTACACTTAATCACGCCGTGATCATGGGGCGAAAAACATATGATTCTATTGGCAAACCGTTACCACAACGACTAAATATTATATTGAGCCGCGAAAAGACATTGCTCATACCGGGCTGCACAGTGACACACGACATAGAAGCCGCTATTGCAGCAGCTGCGTCAGCATCTGATATCTTCGTTATTGGTGGCACACAAATTTATGAGCTATTTCTTCCCAGAATAAAACGTATTTATCTCACCACCATCCATCACACATTCGATGGCGACCAATATTTTCCTGCCTTGCCCGAAAATCAGTGGAAAGCAATCTCCCACGAATACCATGCCGCTGATGCAGACAATGCATACAACTACACTTTCTCTGTTTTGGAAGCCGTATAATGCAATTTCAGGTCATCTTTAAGTATGTATAATTTCTTTTCTAAAGCAACAGGATAGGACTGTTGATGCGTTTGATTGAAGTGCGCCACACCGAGAATAGCTTTTTCTCGTATATCATGGATAGAAATGGTTTCCGCAACACGTTTCCCTTTTCTAAAAATAGGCTGCAACAGATCAACAAATGCATCGTAATCGTCTAATCGAGGCGCTGCCAATGTCTCATCTTGCAGCACGATTTCTGGTGTATCGGAAATACCAATATCCAAATCATACACAACATCAATCACATACTGATCATTGCAGAAAAAGCGTCTTACTTGATGCCGACCGGGCGTTGATGTCTTTTCCGTTCGTTCAGATAGCTTCAACTTATATTGCCAGTTACCTTTTTCATCCTTGAGAGCGCCCAGCTTATAAACACCATCTAAAGCGGGTTGATTATAGGCAGTAACCAAGCTTGTCCCCACTCCCCAAACGGACACTTTCGCACCATTTTGTTTCAAGTTTGCGATGATATCTTCATTCAGCAAATTGCTTGCTAGAATATCCGTTTCAGAGAAACCCGCTTCATCTAATAGCTTTCTTGCTTCCACACTGAGTTGTTTCATATCGCCAGAATCTAATCGAATACCTAATAAATCAGCGCCTTTTTCCCTGAGTTTTTTTCCAACCGTAATGGCATTTTTTACGCCCTGAATCGTATCGTAAGTATCAACCAATAAGACACAATTATGCGGCATAATATCGGCATAAGTCTGAAATGCAGTTAGCTCATCTGGAAAAGCGGACACCCAGCTATGCGCATGCGTGCCGCGCACGGGAATATCGTAGTATTTTCCAGCAAGGGTGTTAGAAGTAGCAATACAACCCCCTATATACGCAGCACGACTTGCAGAAAGTGCGCCGTCTGGCCCCTGCGCCCTTCTCATACCAAATTCAATAACAGCATCATCACCAGCAGCTTGGCAGATAGTCGCTGCTTTCGTAGCAATTAATGTCTGGAAATTAAGAAAATTTAATAAAGGGGATTCTAATAACTGACATTGTAACAAAGGACCTTGTATGCGCAAAATGGGTGTGTGAGGAAAAACCACAGATCCCTCAGGAATAGCATCGATATCGCAGCTGAATGTCATATTTTCCAAGTATGACAAAAAATTTTCAGAAAAAAGTGGTGTATTTTGTGTGTTTTTCAACCCCCCTAAATACGCCAAGTCATCCTTTTGAAATCGCCAGTTGTTCAAAAAATCTATCGCTGTCTCCAACCCGCAACAGAGTGTATAACGCCCCTGGAAAGGATTCTTGCGAAATGAAAGATGAAAAACCGCCTCTTCTTCGTGCCGATTCAGCTGCCAATAGCCATACGCCATGGTGAGTTGATAAAAATCAGTAAATAAAGAAGATATTGTCACCATGCGCTCTGTTCCTTTGTTTATCGGCATCGTCATATTTTAAATGAAAACTGCTTTTTCTGATATAAACAAATACTGCAACTAATTTACGCTGAGGCCAAGTCTCGCATGCCTTCCCCTTTGGGGCGTTGTTGAATAAATCGGAAATGACGTTACCGAGCCGCGACCGGCAGGGAGTCACATGAATCTGATAAAAGATGGTGTATAACAGTGCAACATTTTAACCACTTAATATCATAAAGTAAGAAATTTCAGCTAAAAGTTATAGCACAGTGACGCTCCCTCACGGTCGCGGCTCAGTTACACCGAGTGCCTCA
>DATLOT010000043.1:0-9103 GCA_035536095.1 Gammaproteobacteria bacterium
GTTATAGCACAGTGACGCTCCCTTACGGTCGCGGCTCGGTTACACCGAGTGCCTCACAGAGCATTTCCGATTTATTCAACAAAGCCCCAAATTAATTTTGGGTTGACCTCATAAAACAACAACGCAATCAGGTCGTTTACGGCCGAAAGCTTTATAGCCCCGGCTGAGGATTGCGAAGCGAAGCGTAGCAATCCGAAGGCCGGGGTAGTAGCAATCCGAAGGCCGGGGTAATGCCAACCACCCCACGCTTTTAAGCACCGTAGGTGCGTGAGAAGAAATATTACAAAGCACTTTCCTGCAGTTCACGGATGAGGTCGCGCAAATGTGCTGCCTTCTCAAACTCTCTGTTTTTCGCATGTTCATACATCTGTTTCTCAAGAGCGGTGAGTTTTGTATCCAATTCTTCTGGTGAAAGATGAAGATACGCTTCCTTTTCTTTTTCTACCTTTGCTTTAGGAAACAATCGACCCCGCACACTTTGCGAGGAATAGGCGCCCTCCATCACTTCACTCACTGCTTTCTGAATGCTTTGCGGTGTGATGCCATGCGCCGCATTATACGCCTCTTGTCTTGCGCGTCTGCGTTTTGTTTCTGTGAGCGCACGCTCCATGGAGCCTGTGATGCGGTCTGCATAAAGTATTGCCTTACCATGAATATGCCGAGCTACTCGTCCAATGGTTTGAATCAGCGCTGTTTCAGAACGTAAAAAACCCTCTTTATCTGCATCTAAGATGCCCACTAAAGAAACTTCAGGCAGATCCAGCCCTTCACGCAGCAAATTAATACCAACCAACACATCGAATGTTCCTAAACGTAAATCACGAATAATTTCCACACGCTCTACTGTGCCCACATCAGAGTGCAAATAACGTACGCGTACATGATGCTCTTCTAAGTATTCTGTTAGGTCTTCAGCCATTCGTTTTGTCAGTGTGGTGACTAACACGCGCTCTTTTTGTGCAGTGCGCTTGTTAATTTCAGAGAGCAAATCATCCACTTGATTGGTAGCGGGGCGCACTTCCACTTCCGGGTCAAGCAAACCTGTTGGTCGTGCAAACTGCTCTGCAACAACTTCTGCTTTTTCCATTTCATACTTGCTGGGTGTGGCAGAAACATAAATTGTTTGTGGTGCGCGCTCTTGAAACTCTTCAAATCGTAACGGGCGATTATCTAAGGCAGAGGGCAAACGGAAACCATACTCTACTAAAGTTTCTTTGCGTGAGCGATCACCGCGATACATACCGTGCAATTGCGGCAAGGTGACATGCGACTCGTCTATCATGAGCAATGCATTGTTAGGAAGATAATCAAATAAAGTCGGTGGCGGCTCACCAGGGGCGCGGCCAGATAAATATCGCGAATAATTTTCAACACCCTGACAAAAACCCAATTCTTGCATCAACTCTAAGTCATAAATGGTGCGCTGCTCTAAACGCTGCGCTTCAACCAGTTTATTCAATTTATACAGTTCTTCTAAGCGTGCACGGAGATCGACTTTAATGTAGTCAATTGCTTTAATCACTGTTTCTCGTTCAGTCGCATAATGTGTTTTAGGATAAATCGTTAATCTCGGTACGCGACGAATAATTTCGCCCGTTAAGGGATCAAAGTAAGAAAGGTGCTCGATTTCATCACCAAGCAGCTCTATGCGCACCGCTTCGCTATCTGAATCAGCGGGATAAACATCAATCACATCGCCTCGTACACGGTAAGTGGCGCGATGCAATTCCATATCATTACGCTTATATTGTAATTCAGCGAGTCTGCGCAGTATAAAGCGCTGGTCAACTTTGTCTCCTCGATTTAAATGTAACACCATTTTTAAATACATCTTAGGATCACCTAAGCCGTAAATCGCGGAGACTGTGGCAACAATAATAACATCAGGCCTATCTAGCAACGCTTTGGTTGCAGATAAACGCATTTGTTCAATATGCTCGTTAATCGCGGAATCTTTAGCAATATAGGTGTCTGAAGAAGGGACATAAGCCTCGGGTTGGTAATAATCATAGTAAGAGACAAAGTATTCAACGGCATTGCGCGGAAAAAACACTTTCATCTCACCGTACAGTTGGGCGGCCAGGGTTTTATTGGGCGCCAGGATCAAGGTGGGTCGCTGAACGCGTTGAATCACCTGCGCCATGGTGAAGGTCTTGCCAGAACCCGTGACGCCCAGGAGCACTTCGTGTGCAATACCCGCCTCAATGCCGCTAACCAGTTGATTAATAGCCTGTGGCTGATCCCCTGCCGGCTGAAAAGTGGATTGTAAGCTGAAAATGTTTGTCATGGGCTATACTATAGTAGTAAATTCTGGGCACATAGTATCAAAAGGATATTTTTATGACAACGAGTTCGGTAAAACATCAAATTGTGACATTGGCAAACCGTGTGGAGCGCATCAGACCATCTGCTACCCTGGCTATCTCCGCAAAAGCAGATAGTTTGCAAGCTGAAGGCAAGCCAATAATCAATTTGAGTGTGGGCGAACCTGATTTTGATACGCCGGCACATATCAAAAAAGCAGCAGCTGATGCAATGGCAGCTGGTCACACACGCTACACAGCAGTTGATGGCATACTGCCATTGAGACAAGCTATCGTGGATAAGTTTGCAAAAGAGAATTTACTGCAATATGCACTCAATCAAGTGATGGTTTCTTGCGGCGCTAAGCATAGTCTTTACAATTTATTTATGGCTCTCTTAAACCCAGGTGATGAGGTGCTTATTGTTGCGCCTTACTGGGTGTCTTATCCAGACATGGTCAAGTTAGCAGATGGTGTGCCTATTATTATTGAAACCCATTTTGCGGATCATTTTAAGTTATCCCCCGCTCAATTAGAAGCCGCTATTACGCCTAATACACGCATGATTATACTCAACAGTCCTTCTAACCCAACAGGATTGAGTTATACAAAAGCAGAATTAGCTGCATTGGGTGAGGTGTTGTTGCGGCATCCTCAGGTGTTTATCGCGAGTGATGATATTTATGAACATAATTTATGGAATGGTACTTTCTGCAATATTTTAAACGCCTGCCCTGCGCTTTATGATCGTTGCATGGTGGTGAATGGTGTTTCAAAAACATATGCGATGACGGGTTGGCGCATTGGTTATGTTGCTGGACCTGCTAATGTTGTTGCAGCGATGAAAAAAGCGCAATCACAAAGCACTTCTAATCCTACGAGTATCGCGCAATATGCTGCGCTTGCAGCGTTAACAGGCAATCAGGATTGTATCCAGGTAATGAAAAAAGCTTACAAAGAGCGGCACGATTTTCTTTTGGGCGAGTTACAAACAATACCTGGTTTCGATTGTATACCTTCGGATGGTACTTTTTATACTTTTCCCTCTATTAAGGCATTGTTACAAAAAGATCCCGCGATTCACGATGACTTAACGTTTTCAGATTTCCTATTATCAGAAGCTGAGGTTGCCGTTGTGCCTGGGTCCGCTTTTGGGGCGCCTGGCCATATCCGCCTTTGTTTTACCACCAGCATGGATAAATTAGAGACAGCGGTAAAACGCATACGGCAGGCTGTCAAACGCTTAGCTTAAAGTTCTTGACGGGGGAGTAAACGGGTATTATATTCCCCCCACATTCCCCGGTAGCTCAGTCGGTAGAGCAAGTGGCTGTTAACCACTGGGTCGGCGGTTCGAGTCCGTCCCGGGGAGTTGTTTCATGCCAAACTCAGCTACCGAATTTGCTTAGATTGTCTAGGTGGGGTATGGTAGAAGAATGCCCGGACTACGAGATGCGCTCAATCAAGAAAATCCCCTTCAAATTGTAGGCACTATTAATGCCTATACTGCCTTGCTTGCAAAACAAACTGGTTACAAAGCCATTTACCTGTCTGGTGCAGGCGTCGCTAATGCCTCTTATGGTGTGCCAGATTTAGGCATAACTAACCTTAATGATGTAGAAGAAGACACTAAACGCATTACTGCTGCCTGTGATTTACCTTTACTCGTTGATATTGATACGGGTTGGGGCTCTGTATTGAATATTGCACGTGCGGTACGTACATTGGCTCATGCAGGCGCTGCTGGTGTGCATATTGAAGATCAAGTGCAGGCGAAGCGTTGTGGTCACCTTCCGCACAAACAAGTGGTCAGCACAGCAGAGATGTGTGATCGCCTAAAAGCGGCGCTTGATGCCAAAATCAATGCGGATTTTGTTGTGATGGCACGCACAGACGCCTTAGCAATAGAGGGCTTAGAGGCGACAATTGCGCGTATACAACGTTATACGGAGGTGGGTGCAGACATGATATTCTTCGAAGGAGCAACAACCTTAGCGGAATATCGTGCCATCACGAGCGCATGCCCTGTGCCGGTGCTTGCGAATATTACGGAATTTGGAAAAACACCGCTTTTTTCTAAAACTGAGTTACAAACAGCAGGTGTACAATTGATTTTATACCCCCTCAGTGCTTTTAGGGCAATGAGTGCGGCTGCCTTAAGTGTTTATCAAGCCATTCGCAAGGAAGGAACACAACAATCTGTTGTTCCTCTGATGCAAACGCGTCAAGCGCTCTATGAAATATTGCATTATGATGCGTTCGAGCAGAAATTGGAAATCGAATAAGGATGTGGTATGCCAAAATCAGGTGGTTTAGAAGGCATTGTTGTCAGTGACACAGCGATTTCAACCGTTGGTAAGGAAGGCGTAGGGCTCACTTACCGTGGTTACGATATTCACGAACTGGCTGAGAAATCTTCTTTTGAAGAAGTTGCTTATCTTCTTATTTATGGTGCCCTACCAACAGAGAAGCAACTACAAGCTTATCGCAGTAAACTGATAAAATTACGTCGTGTGCCTGGTGAAATTAAATTATTGCTAGAAACAATGCCTGGCTCTTCACATCCTATGGAAGTGTTACGCACCGCTGTTTCTATGCTAGGTACGCTGGAGCCGGAATCTGCAGCATATCCTGATCATGAGATTGCAGATCGACTCATTGCCTGCACACCAGGCATACTGTTGTATTGGTATCAATACCATCGTCGCACCATGCGTATTGAACCGGCAGATTGCGAGTCTACAACGGTTGCTGGTCAATTTCTTGAATTATTGCATGGTGAGATGCCGGATGAAGAAATACGTCGTGCTTTAGATGTTTCGCTTATTCTTTATGCTGAACATGAATTCAATGCCTCTACTTTTGCGGCACGTGTCACAACATCAACGCAATCAGATTTTTGTTCTGCCATTGTATCTGCGATTGCGACATTGCGTGGTGCTTTACACGGCGGTGCAAACGAAGAAGCGATGCGTTTGATCAGCTCATTTAAAACACCAGCGCTCGCAGAACGTGGCATTGCAGAGATGATTAAGCAAAAAGAAAAAATTATGGGTTTTGGTCATCGTGTTTATAAATTATCAGATCCTCGTTCGGATATTATTAAAGCTTGGGCTAAAAGATTAGCGAAAGATGCGAATTTTGCGTTACTCTATGCGATAGCGGAGCGTATAGAGCGTATGATGTGGGATGAGAAGAAACTTTTTCCAAATTTGGATTTTTATAGCGGTGCTGTTTATCATTTCTGTGGCATCCCTACTCTCTTGTTTACGCCGATTTTTGTGATGGCACGACTAAGTGGTTGGAGTGCGCATATCTTTGAACAGCGCGCGCATAATCGTTTGATTCGTCCAGAAGCCAATTATATTGGACCGGCGCAACGTCCTTTTCCGCCGATGCAAGATCGCGTTTAGAGAGATGAAAGATGGATGCTTTGTTTCACACAATTACGGATTATGTTTTTTCATATGATTCCCCTACTGCGAGTGCAATGGAAACAGCGCGCTTATCTTTAATGGACGGCATCGGTTGTGCGATCTTGGCGTTACAATACCCTGCTTGTACTGCGCTGTTAGGTCCTGTGGTGCCTGGTACCATGCTGCCTGTTGGTGCACGTGTATTAGGGACTTCCTTTGTGCTAGATCCTATTCTAGCGGCTTTTAATATAGGTACCTTAGTTCGTTGGTTAGACTTCAATGATACTTGGTTGGCAGCGGAATGGGGACACCCTTCTGATAATCTAGGCGCTATTTTGGCAGTGATGGATTATTTGAATCGCGCGGGCCAGCGAACCTTTCAGGTAAAAGACATATTGTTGGCAATGATAAAAGCTTATGAAATTCAGGGTATATTGGCACTTGAGAATAGCTTTAATCGATTGGGTTTTGATCATGTGATTTTAGTGAAAATAGCGTCTACGGCTGTTGCGATGCAGTTGTTGGGTGGATCACGTGATCACATTGCAGCCGCGTTATCACAGGCTTTTTTAGATGGGCCTGCACTTCGCACTTACCGACATACGCCTAATACCGGTTCAAGAAAATCTTGGGCGGCTGGCGATGCGACAAGTCGTGCGGTGAGATTGGCATGGCTCACATTACAAGGACAGCAAGGTTATGCCAGCGCGTTGACGGCCAAGCGCTGGGGTTTTAATGAAGTCATCATGAAAGGTGATTCTTTAAAGATAACACGACCTTTAGGGTGTTATGTGATGGAGCATATTTTATTTAAAGTGGCCTACCCTGCCGAATTTCATGCACAAACAGCGGTAGAATGTGCGGTCACATTGCACGGTTTGTATCAAAATAAATTGGATGCTATTGAAAAAATTATCCTAAGCACGCATGAATCCGCGATGCGTATTATTGATAAAACAGGGCCATTGTATAATGCGGCGGATCGTGATCATTGTTTGCAATATATGGTAGCTGTTGCTTTGCTGCAGGGAGATTTAAAAGCTGTTGATTATGAAAATCATTATACAACAGATGCACGTGTTGATGCATTGCGTGCGAAGATGGTGGTGATAGAAGAGAGTACTTTTAGTAAAGACTACTTAGATCCTGATAAGCGTTCTATTGCAAATAGCATGCAGATTTTTTTCACAGACGGGACGGCGTCTGAAAAAATAGTGGTAGAATACCCTATTGGGCATAAGCGTCGCCGTGTGGAGGCGACACCGCTTTTGTATCAGAAATATCAAAATAATCTCGCTACGCTTTTTCCGGCAGATAAGGTGAATCAGCTGCTTGCGTTATTTCAAGATCATGCGCGCTTAGATCAGTTGCCTGTGGATGGGTTGATGGATGCTTTTAGTGTAACCGAGCCGCGACCGCGGCTCGGTCCTGTCTGGCATGTCAGACAGGGCGGATGAGGGGAAATTTAAGAGTTAACAATTTATTAAGTCATCAAGTGTAATGTTATGTATTATCATTTCTTCAGAATACATTGTCTTTTTAATAGGAATATTGGTAATCATCACTATAGTAATATTTATATCTGGCGGTAAAATAGCATATTTTGAAAAATACCGCCAGATATAATTATTTATATTTGGCGGTAAAATGAAAATGGATATATCATGTTGAAAAATAAAGATTATTTTTTAATGTTTTTGGGTGGCGTTTTCTATGTTCGATGCAGCATCACCCAGCGCAGCGCTGTATTTATCCTTCAATTCTGCTAAGGTGGGTGATACTTTGCTGCTGAGATAAGAGACATAAGGGGCAAATAGTGGTACATAATGCGATGCCTGCCACTCTGCGCGCGCAGAAACAGGTGTGAGTTGCACGATAAAAATCAGGAAGACATTGAGTAAAAAGCCACGTGCGACCCCAAAAACCATGCCTAATAAACGATTCGCAAAACCCAATACACCCGCCCTAAAGACCATATTAATAAGGTATTTTATCACGGCACCTGCAATGGAGGTCAGGATAAAGAGTAGGACGAATGTAATCGCAACCGCAACATAAGAAACAACCTGCGTTGCATCCACGCCCGTTGATGCAGGAGCACTCACAGGTGAGGCATGTGTGAAAAAGGCAGCAACGGGTTCTGCAAACAACCCTGCAACCACAAAGGCGGCAATTAATGTGAGTAATGAAATGACTTCGCTAATGAGGCCGCGCGCGAATCCACTGATAATAGAAAAAAGGAAGATGAATAAAATAACCATATCCACAATGTTTGTACTTATCATCGCAGGGGCATCCTTGTATGAACGCGAGGTCTATCTCCTCATTATATCTCCTTTTGTGGGGATGTGGAACTCCTCTCACACACTCGGTTTCGCGACTCAGAGCCGGGGGGGGCTCGAAATACCCATATAAATTTGTTCGTTTTAAGGTTTACTTAATGTTTGATGTGTATAATAAATCCAATACATATAAAACACAAAAATTGAGGTGCTATATGAGTAACTCTCAAAGAAAACGTGTAAGGAAGCATCATTCTCCCAATGGTAATCCAAGGGCTCATGGTAAACCACCAAGAAAACATGCGTCAGTAGAAACAGCACCAGTAGCACCACAAGTAGCACTGGGAATATCCAATCGCGATCGTAGTTTCTGTGGTCTAGGCCTTTACCTGATAGCAGGCGTTTGTTTTTTTGCCTGTTTATCTTCCGGTGGCGTAACGGCATTTAGCGTCCTCTTTGCATTAGCTGGTGTAGCACTCTTTGTAGCTGGCAGTGTTCTATTAATAATATCGGCCAAAGACGCATACAATAAGAGATACAACAAGAGAAATGCTGTCGATGCTTCTGGGCTCAATGAGCACTCGAAAGCTAAAATGGTAGAGATGCGGAAAGCGGTAGATATAACATTAAAAGGAATGGGGTCAGCTCCTCATTCTCCAACACTATTTGCTGGGACAAAGGCGGAAAGTTCAAAGAATCCAGTGAAGTCTGCAGTGAAGCCTCCAGCTCGACCAGAATGGGCTACTAACGTTGTTAAGAAGTTATAAAAATCGCTCACGCACCTAACGGTGCTTGAATGTGTAGTGGGTGCATTTAACCCCAGGCTGCGCGCTATCGCGCTTACCTGGGGCTGTAAAGCTTTAGCTCGTAAACGACCTGATTGCGTTGTTGTTTTATTAAGTATTGTAATGATCACCTCTGAAGCTAAACCCCGCATGCCTTCTCCTTCCGGGGGCTTTGTTGAATAAATCGGAGATGGCGTTACCGAGCCGCGACCGTGAGGGAGCGTCGCATGAATCTGATAAACGCTGGTGTAAAACAATGCAACATTTCTACCGTTAAATGGCACCTAATATCATAAAGTAAGAAATTTCAGCTAAAAGCT
>DATLOT010000044.1:0-34419 GCA_035536095.1 Gammaproteobacteria bacterium
TGAACATATCTTTCAGATAAAACCTCTCAGCCTCACCCTACAATATACCCACGCCTCCTTCGCTTTCTGGTAAGCGCGCACATATTTCACTCTCATGTTTTTAAAGAACTTTACAACAAGACGCGCATTCTACTACTTATCTGTAGCGTGTCAATAGACTTTTTTAGCAATAAATTTAATGTGCATTTATTGCCACCTAGCGCCTCACGTGGGTATAAACCAACCGCAATACCTACTTACTTTTGCTGCTAGCCAGCGTTTTGCGCAAAAAAGAGCCTGTGTGCGAGCGCGTATTCTTTGCAATAGCCTCCGGCGTACCAACGGCAATCACAGAACCTCCTTTATCGCCCCCTTCAGGCCCTAGATCAATGACCCAATCAGCTGTCTTAATTACATCTAAGTTGTGTTCAATGATCACAATGGTATTACCTTGATCACGCAATCGATGCAAAACACCTAATAACTGCTCTATATCAAAAAAATGCAACCCGGTTGTAGGCTCGTCGAGCAGATACAACACCCTACCCGTATCCCTACGGGATAATTCTTTTGCTAGCTTAATACGCTGCGCTTCACCACCCGATAAAGTCGTCGCACTTTGCCCTAAAGAAATATAGGAAAGACCAACATCTAGCAATGTCTGCAATTTTCTCGCAACAGCCGGAATGGCATCAAAGAAACCACGCGCTTCCTCAACTGTCATATCTAAAACTTGATGAATGTTTTTACCTTTATAAAAGACTTCTAATGTTTCACGGTTATAACGTTTCCCTTCACACACATCACAAACGACATAAACATCCGATAAAAAATGCATTTCGACTTTAATTAATCCTTCACCCTGGCACGCCTCGCATCGACCACCTTTCACATTAAAGCTAAATCGCCCAACGGGATATCCTCGTGAACGCGATTCTTGCGTGCCGGCGAACAAATCTCGAATCACAGTAAATAACCCTGTGTAAGTCGCCGGATTCGAACGTGGTGTACGCCCAATTGGAGATTGATCAACAATCACAACTTTATCTAAATATTCAAGTCCTTCAATACTTTCATGCGCAGCAGCTTCTACTTGCGATGCGCCATTTAGCAATCGACTTGCAACGGGCGCCAATGTGTCGTTAATTAAAGTTGATTTTCCAGAGCCAGACACACCTGTCACACACGTCATCAACCCAATGGGAATATCAACTGTCACTGATTTTAAATTATTGGCAGAAGCACCTACTAACTTAATCATTTTTTCTGGGTTAGGCGTCGCACGTTTTTTAGGGATATCAATTTTGCGTTTCCCAGAGAGATATTGACCTGTCAGTGATTTTGCTGATCGCATAATATCAGACGGTTTACCCTGCGCAACAATTTCACCTCCATGCACACCGGCACCAGGCCCTAAATCCAGTACATAATCAGCGCTACGAATCGCATCTTCATCATGCTCAACCACAATCACACTATTACCGAGATCACGCAAATGGCACAGTGTGCGCAATAGCCTTTCATTGTCGCGCTGATGCAATCCTATAGAAGGCTCATCCAAGATATACATCACGCCTACTAATCCAGAACCAATCTGGCTAGCCAACCGAATACGTTGCGCCTCTCCACCGGATAACGTGCCGGCGCTTCTTTCTAAGCTGATATAATCTAATCCCACATCGATCAAAAAACTAAGTCGACTCACCAACTCTTTCACAATTTTAACAGCGATATCACCCCTGTAACCAGGTAAGTGTAATTTTTCAAAAAAAGCTTTGGATTTTGAGACTGCCCAGCTGGAAATATCTGGCAGACTTTTATCTGCCACAAATACGTTTAATGCGCATTGATTCAGTCGCGTTCCTTTGCAATTTTCGCAAGAACGGTAGGCAATATACTTTCTTAATTCTTCTCTAATAAATTCAGATTCTGTTTCTCTATAGCGGCGAGATAAATTCGGTATCACACCCTCAAACACTTTCACTTTCGAGGTAGAGCGCCCCTCTTCATCTTTATACGTAAATTTAACGGGCTCGCTTCCGCCTTGCAGCAATACGGTTTGCACTTTTTTACTGAGTCGGTGAAAAGGCACATCCAAGCTAAAACCATAGTGTTTCGCAAGAGAAAGTAGTTGCTGGTAATAATAGGAATGGCGACTATCCCAATTACGAATCGCCCCCTCAGCTAAAGTGATATTTTGATTCACGATTAGCGTTGGATCAAATACTTCTCTTACACCCAGTCCATCACAACCACTACACGCACCAACAGGACTGTTAAACGAAAATAAACGAGGCGATAACTCTGGCAAACTGTAGCCGCAATCCGAACAAGCGAATTTCGAAGAAAACACACGTATTGCACGCTTAGGTTCATCGATAAAACCAATTGCAGCGATACCATCCGCCAGGCGCAATGCTGTTTCAAAGGATTCTGCGATACGTGTACGCAAATCTTCTTTTACTTTAATACGATCAATCACAACTTCGATGGTATGTTTTTTACGGAGATCAAGGACTGGCAATTGATCCAACTCCTCAACCTTACCATCCACTCTCGCACGCACAAATCCCTGCGCGCGTAGACCTTGTATCAATTCAGCATGTTCACCTTTACGCTCTCGCACAACCGGCGATAAAATCATCACTTTTGTATCCGCAGGTAACGCCAACACCACATCCACCATCTGACTGATGGTTTGCGCCTCTAATGTGTGGCCATGCGTAGGACAACGTGGCTGCCCTACTTTAGCAAATAGTAGGCGTAAATAATCATGAATCTCTGTAATCGTGCCCACCGTTGAACGCGGATTATGTGAAGTTGATTTTTGCTCGATGGAAATAGCGGGCGACAAGCCTTCTATGTGATCAACATCTGGTTTTTCCATCAGAGACAAAAATTGCCTCGCGTAGGCGGATAGTGACTCGACATAACGACGCTGACCTTCTGCATACAGCGTATCAAAAGCGAGTGATGATTTGCCCGAGCCTGATAGCCCTGTAATCACAACAAGCTTATCGCGCGGAAAATCAACATCAATGTTCTTTAAATTGTGGGTGCGAGCACCTCGGATACGAATTTGCTTGATAGGGTTCATGGCTCACTCAGGCTAGTTAGAAAAGCAAAGCCAGGTAGTGTAGCCGAATCTATACTATTCGTCATCTGTTTGCTATACACGCCAGACCCATCTAAAATACGCCCCTCTAATACACTGAAGCAGGAAATAAATTGATGCATACAAAAATGACACGCCTGGAGAGACGTGCCGTCATTAGTCTCTCTACAATCATGAGCTTACGGATGATTGGCCTCTTCATGGTCATCCCCATCTTTAGCTTATATGCACAACAACTTCGGGGGGCAACACCAACATTGATCGGCCTTGCCATTGGTATATATGGTTTGTCTCAGGCCGTATTACAAATTCCCTGCGGCGCGCTTTCTGACCGATTTGGACGCAAATCTGTCGTTTGCGTTGGATTATTACTATTTGCCTTGGGCAGCCTCACTGCATCTTGCGCAGATTCCATCTCCGTGATGATTGTAGGACGCACACTGCAAGGTATGGGCGCAGTTGGCAGTACATTGCTTGCGATGATGGCCGACTTCACCCGCGAAGAGCAACGCACAAAATCGATGGCTATTGCAGGTATCTGCATCGGCTTTTCTTTTTCAATAGCAATGATTATCGGACCTTTTTTATTACAGTGGCTGCCTATTAACACCCTATTTTTAGTTGCCATGACATTCGGCCTGTTGAATATCGTGTTGCTTTATTGGGCTGTGCCGTCCACAAAAGAGATTGCGTGGCAGCCTACGACAGAATCTCTTTTAAAGGCGCTTCCTACCTTATTGCGAATGCCCGCTCTCGCGAGACTAAACGCGGGCATTTTCCTTCTGCATGCGATTTTCACAGCTATATTTGTGGTATTACCCATTAGCTTAGACCATCAATTTGGATTTTCTGCGCATCACCAGTGGATGATTTATCTCCCTGCGCTGTTGATTGCGATGGTGGCATCCTTGGGTTGCATCGGTATAGCAGAAAGAAAGAAGCAAACAAGATCTTTTTTTGTTGGCGGTGTCTTTACGCTCTGCGTTGCTGAGTGTTTTTTATGGCTTGCCCACACAAATTTAAGCGTTTGTATTATCGGCACCTGCTTGTTCTTTACAGCCTTTTCTCTACTTGAAGCCTTCTTACCTTCTCTCGTTTCTCGCACAGCACCAAAAAATTTGAAAGGAAGTGCGCTTGGGATCTATTCATGTTCACAATTTTCAGGTATCTTTGTAGGCGGCGTCTTAGGAGGATGGTTGTACGGTCGCTTTAGCTACACTGGTGTTTATTTACTCTGCATTATATTTACCCTCGCCTGGTTAAAAATTGCGCTACGCATGCAATTTCCGCAACATTCTCGTTTGCAACCACAACCTGATTCCATTCACAGACAAGAACCATTACAATCTGAATCATCTTAAATAGGAGAACTTTTATGGCACGTGGGGTTAACAAAGTAATATTAGTGGGCAATCTCGGTAAAGACCCTGAGGTACGATACACACCAAATGGTTTAGCTGTAGCCAATATCACGCTTGCAACCAGTGAAAGCTGGAAAGACAAGGCGACCGGCGAAACACAAGAGCGCACCGAATGGCACCGCATTGTGTTGTACCAACGTCTTGGAGAAATTGCTGGCGAATATTTGCGTAAGGGCTCTAAAGTTTATATTGAGGGTCGTTTACAAACCAGAAAATGGTTAGATAAAAATACAAACCAAGATCGCTACACAACTGAAATCATTGCAAATGAGATGCAGATGTTAGATAGCAAAGGTGGCGCTGGCGCATCAGACACCTCCTTTGAAAAATCCGCTGCTTCTGCTCCAATGCCTGAGCCTGTAGGCGCAAGCGAGAGCTTCAGTGACGATGAAATTCCCTTTTAAATCAAGTAGTTAAAAATTAAAGCCATTAATTTCTGCAAAGTTATTAGTGGCTTTTTTATTGCTCAATAAGCGATTCGATCTTTTACTCAGCAAATCCTAATAAGAAAAAATGTAGATATGTTACTAGATTTCTACTATACTGATAGTAGTAACAATCCTACATTATAGACCAGAGCGAGATGACAATGACTATCACGACTGTTAGCAGTAGAGAGTTTAACCAAGATGTCAGCAAAGTAAAGCGCGCTTCTCTGACTGGGCCGGTTTTTATCACCGATCGAGGTCACGCTGCACATGTATTGTTGTCAATTGATGATTATCTTAAGTTAACAAAAACAAAAGAAAACATTCTTGACCTATTGGCAATGCCGGAAATTGCTGATATTGAATTTGATGCACCTAAGTTAAATAAAACAATCTTTCGACCAGAGGATTTTGATTAATGTACCTGCTCGACACCAATGTGATATCGGAACTAAGAAAATCAAAATCTCCGCGCATTAACAAAAACGTGGCGCATTGGGCGAAAAGCGTCTCATCGTCAATTTTATTCTTATCTGCTATCACTCTATTAGAATTAGAGATAGGTGTACTTTTGATTGAACGAAGAGATTCATCACAAGGTATTTTACTTCGCTCATGGATTGATTCTCATATTTTACCTGTTTTCTCCGAACGCATTTTACCCCTTGACACTGCTGTAGCAAAACAGTGTGCGAAGCTACACGTGCCGGATAGAAAATCAGATAGAGATGCTATGATTGCTGCAACTGCTTTGGTTCATGGCATGACTATTGTAACGAGAAATATTGTAGATTATAAAAATATCAATGTTGAATTACTGAACCCGTGGGAATTTGCATAAATGCGAAGTTCCATGAAAAATTGCCCTGGCAGGGCAATTTTTCATGGAGAAATAGATTTTAATCAAGCTAAAAATTAAGAGCGCTTGCGAGAAATGAAACCATTTTGTTGATTTTTATCATATAATTAATATCGCTCTCTATCTGTCCTATCGGGCATCCTGGAAACCGAGCCGCGACCGTGAGGGAGCGTCACCGTCTAATAACGGTAACGCTCCCTCACGGTCGCGGCTCGGTTTTGCATATTATCGGCTTTGTCTATCGGTTTCATCTTGACTAAAAACATAATAGATACTATAATACCTATTATAGTAAAATATTCTATTTAATAGATATTATTATGTCTTTTATAAAGATATAAAGTGATGGATTTCCAATGGATTTTTTGATAACGCCACATGACATGCTTAAAACCCTTGCAGCCAAAGCGAAAAGCAAACGGCTTTCTCAAAATTTGAGTCAGCAAACCTTGTCGGAGCGATCCGGTGTGAGCTGTAGCGTATTAAAAAAGTTTGAGCACACAGGAAAGATATCCCTGCCCTCTTTACTCAAACTTGCATTGGCATTAGGTTCACTTGGCGATTTCAATCATCTGTTTGCTGAGAAAAAACCTGAAACAGCGCTTTCCCTCGATGAACTGATGAAAGAAACAATAATAAGAAAAAGAGGTAGAAAATAATGCTTGCGCCTCAATCGTTGGTTTACGTTTATTATCAACACTCAAATGACAAACATTTAATGGGGCGACTTTTAATGAAAGATCGCAAGATATTTTTCGAATACGACACAACATTCATTCAATCAGGATTCGAATTATCTCCATTTAAATTGCCTCTTCAAAATGGTGTCATCGTATCACAAGATAAGGCATTTGGAGGATTATTCGGCATTTTTAACGATAGCCTGCCTGATGGCTGGGGGAGATTATTGCTTGACCGCAAACTAATGAGTCTAGGTCTTAACATTCACAACTTATCTCCACTAGATCGTCTCTGTTTTATAGGGCAACACGGCATGGGAGCACTGTCCTATGAACCAGAAAATTCAATTATCTCTGATCTTCCGCTGCAAGATTTAGATGAAATCAATCATGAGATACAGCATTATCTAACCTGGGAAGATGATAAGTACATTGATCATCTACTCACATTAGGCGGTTCTTCTGTTGGTGCTCGCCCAAAAATATTGTTACGCATAGGAAATGAAGATTGGTTGATAAAGTTCAGATCGTCTATCGACCCTAAAGATATTGGTTCTATTGAATATGCTTATCATTTGATGGCGCTTGAAGCAGGCATTGATGTCCCTGAGGCAAAGCTATTTTCATCAAGGAAATGTCCTGGTTTTTTCGGTGTAAAACGCTTTGATCGGGCAAACGGTAACCGCATTCATATGCACAGCATGGCAGGTCTTCTACATTCAGATCATCGTGAACCATCTTTGGATTACGAAACTATTATGAAAACCACACTTTTTCTGACTCGCAGTGCAAGTGAAGCTGAAAAACAATTTCGGAACAGCGTATTTAATGTATTGAGCCACAACCGCGATGATCATTCGAAAAATTTCTCATTTCTCATGGATGAGCAAAACACATGGCGCGTATCACCCGCTTATGACTTAACATTCTCCTCAGGTCCCGGCGGTGAACATGCCACTATGATGATGGGAGAAGGCAAAAACCCAACACTCGCACACCTTCTCTCACTTGCAGATTTAGCTGAAATACAAAAGAACGTAGCGCTTGATATTATTGCGCAAGTAGGCGTTGGCATCAGTAAATGGAAACTTTTTGCAAAGGAGGCTGACGTTTCCAAACAGCAAATCGGTAGAATTGCCAAGACGCTAGATCATATCTTGAGAGAGGTGAATCAGAGTTCATTCTAACAGAATCGCCTAATAACCAGTAACGCTCCCTCATGGTCGCGGCTCGGTTTTGCGTATACAGGTGCGGACTCTCAACGCTACAATGCATACTCCACACCAACCACACCCTCGCTATACCCAAGATCATTAATCCGCAGATTCCACTTGCTTGTTGCAACATGCGATGGATATTGGGTGGGGCCAAAGGTGTAATCACTAGAAGATAAATATAAATAACGATATTCAGCTAATAAACGCCATTGTTGATTCAGGTACCACCGCACACCAGCCTTTGCTTGCGCCGCGAATACCCACGAAGAATCGCTCTTGCTGCCATTAAAATGATTGACGCGAAGCTCAGGTGGACTCACTTGCTCAGAATCAGCACCGCTCACTGACATAATCGCCGCCCCCACCCCAGCACCAACATAGGGATGTAACGTGGTTAGGCCATTATTAAAATCAAAAACACCATTTACTAAAAATACACCCGAATTAGTAGGCAATTTATCTTCGAATGTATGCTCTGGCACGCGGCTTGCCGGATCAAATAATTCGGTTTTCTGCACGGTTGAGAAATAGTAACCTTCCAGCTCAGCAGCAGACATCATTTCCCAGTTTGATATACTCAAGTGACTTGGCCACGCATAACCAGCGTGCACGCCCCCTAATCCACTTGTACTGCTATCCACATTACCCGATGCTTTCACATGCAATGTGCCACCGCTGATTGGGGGATAAAATGCAGTCCCTGTCTGTGTAGCATCTGTGTGATAAGGCCAGAGAAACCCACCAAAAGCACCGACATAAGCGCCTTGCGCATCACAAGCAGCTGGAGAAGCAGCCAGCGCATGAGTAGAGAGAAAAATACACGAAGACAAGCAAAATGCAGTAACAGCGAGTGGCTTTCCTAAGAACATGTAGCATATCCTTCCTTGGCTGCAATCCTTTATTCTGACCAAATGTGCGGCATAACACAAGACCTTGCAAGATGGGATGTTAAAAATCGCATTTTGAAGTATGATGGGTATACATCGGCTCACTAGCGAACCTCCTACTCATGAAAAACAAATCTTGCTTTATTCCGCTCCTCGCCACTTTGACATTACTCTTCTCTATGGCGACAAACGCAAGCAATGAATCTGCTGCCAAACAAATAACCGGATACGCAACAACACACCAAGCAGAACAGCTATCCCTACTAAAAAAATTGGTTAATATTAATAGCAGCACAGATAATATACGCGGCGTTTATCAAGTTGGTGAGGTATTACGCCTGGCACTTAAAAATTTAGGCTTTATCACCCATTGGTCTTACGAGCCAAAAGCAATGAAACGTGCTGGTACACTGATTGCGCACCACCCTGGATCTCAAGGAAAGAAATTATTGTTAATTGGCCATCTAGATACTGTCGCACTTGGCTATGACCATAAAACATTCCCGCACTTCGAAGAACATGATGACAAAGCCACAGGACCCGGCATTGTGGATGATAAAGGCGGAGATGTTATTATACTTTACGCATTAAAAGCACTACAGGCGCAACATAACTTAGCGCACGCTGACATCACCGTCGTATTCACCGGTGATGAAGAAGATTCCGGTAAACCAACTGTGATTTCTAGAAAACCGCTTATCGAAGCTGCTAAAAAAGCAGATATTGCGCTAGATTTTGAATCTGCAGTGACACTTAATACAGCCAGTATTGCACGCAGAGGGATTAGCGATTGGATCATTCAGGCGGAAGGGATGGAAGGTCACTCAGCAGGCATTTTTCAAGAAAGCATAGGATTTGGCGCTATTTTTGAACTTGCACGTATCGTAGATACCATGCGTACAGCATTACATGAAGAAAAGTATCTGACTTTTAATCCTGGGCTGATATTAGGTGGCTCACGCGTGGACTACAACAATAATGATATCAAAGGCACTGCTTTTGGGAAGCAAAATATTATTCCTAGAACAGCAATCGCAATCGGTGACCTACGCTTCTTAACGGTTGGACAAAAAGTAGAAGCTGAGAAGAAAATAACAGCTATTGTAGAATCACATTTGAATCACACTAAAGCATCTATCACTTTCCAAGACGGTATCCCGCCTATGGAACCCACAGAAGCAAATCAGGCATTACTCAATCAGTACAGTGATGCCAGCGTATTGCTCGGTTACGGCAAAATCAGCGCGCTAGACCCCGGCCAACGTGGCGCAGGCGATATTTCCTATGTTGCATCACTTGTTTCTGCTTCGTTAGTTGGATTAGGCGCATTTGGTGGTGGCGAACATGCTAAAAATGAGACCTTAGACATACGTTCCCTACCCATGCAAACGCAGCGTGCAGCTTTACTCATGTATCAATTAACTTCTTCTTCAGCTTAACAATGCGTTCATAAGCGGAATCTATACAGGATAAAGGGATCTTTCTTGTATGTACTGCTGATTCAATCATATCTATGATTACTTTCACCGGCACACCCTCTGCCAATTGATTACCAAAAATCAACAAATCATTACCCGCATTAATGGCCAATATCAACGCTTCTTCTAAACCATAGCAATCTGTGATTGCTTTCATTTGCATGTCATCTGTTACAACAACGCCATCGTAACCCAATTCCTTTCGCAGCAACCCTGTTATCATCGTGGATGATAAGCTCGCCGGATAAGCTGTGGGATCCAGCTGTCGATTCACAAGATGCCCAACCATAACCATCGGACAATCATATTTTTTCAGAAGCGCTGTAAAAGGAATAAGCTCTGATGGGATCCAACTGCTTGAGATGTCCACAAAACCAGCATGTGTATCTGCTGTCGCACTGCCGTGACCAGGAAAATGCTTATATGCAAACAAAATACCATGTTCCTGGTAGATTTCAGAAAAAACACCAGCATACTGTACCACTTTTTCAACATCTGAAGAAAAACTGCGCCCTAGCTGACCAATAATGGGGTTATCAGGATTCACATTCAGGTCTAGTACAGGGCCAAAATTCAGATTAATACCAGCACGCTGCAAGGCACATGCCATTTGAATCGCGCATTCTTTAGTCTGCTCAAGAGAACCTACGCCCAGCGCAGCGGCTGTTTGCGTCGGAGGAAATCCATAGGTCTCTTTTAGACGATTTACCTTACCGCCTTCATAGTCTACACCAATAAACAGGGGGAGATCCTTCGCATAACCTTGAAGCTGAGCGCAAAGGTGTGCAAGCTGTTTTGGATTTTTAATATTATGGTCAAATTTTTTTAATTTAAAATGATAGTCAAATAGAATCACCCCACCAAGAGAATGGTTCACAATATCGGATACAATCGCATCATTATCAGATAACGATGACCCTTCAAAACCAACCATTAACATTTGACCTATCTTCTGTCTGAGCATAAAAAATCCATTAATCCAAATCTGTCAGAAACTTGATAAAGAACTACTATTAATTTACTTGATAGCTTGATATTATTAAACCACCTATATTGGACTACTAATAGTTTTTATTGAAGCAACATTAAACTACACGAAAAGGACTGTGCATGAAAACCGCATTACTTCTGCTGGAAATCCAAAATGACTACTTCTCCACCGTAAATGGAAGAACACCGCTAGAACACAGCCTCGAAGCTAGCATCAAGGCGCAGTCAGTACTCAACTTTTACCGAGAAAAAAATCACCCTGTAATACACCTACAGCATATTTCCACACACCCGAATGCAAGTTATTTTTTGCCTTGCACAAAAGGTGCTGATTTTTATAGTAACGTACAGCCTCTCAAAAACGAGACTGTCTTTAAGAAACATTACCCCAATTGCTTCAAAGACACCCCGTTACTCAATTATCTCAATAAAGCAAAAATTCAACACCTGGTTATCTGCGGCATGACAACACAAGGCACCGTGGATGCCAGCGTACGCGCTGCTTTTGACGCAGGATTTATCTGCACAGTACTACATGATGCCTGCGCGGCCCAGCAATTAGAATTCAATAACGCCGTTATTCCTGTACAACAAGTGCATCATGCCTTTCTTGCAGCCCTAGAACAAGGTTACGCGGCGGTGAGGAGCACTGATGAATACCTTCAAAAAGCAAACGCGAGTCTGAGTGTTGCCTAACGATGATTCATCGCAGAACCGAGCCGCGACCGTAAGGGAGCGTCACATGAATCTGATAAAAGATGGTGTAGAACAATGCAACATTTTTATCATTAGAAGGCAATTTAATATCATAAAGTAAGAAATTTCAGCTAAAAGTTATAGCACAGCAACGCTCCCTCACGGTCGCGGCTCGGTATCCGCCTCGTAGCTGGACGTTTGATGTTTATTCTCTTACGAAGATCGATGGTTTAGTTATGAAATCCCTCTCACCCAAGCAATTTCAATCGCTTATCCTGAAGTGGTGCGATCAACATGGTCGCAAAAACCTGCCCTGGCAAAAGAATAAAACGCCTTATCGTGTGTGGTTGTCGGAAATCATGTTGCAACAAACACAGGTTGCCACTGTGATACCTTATTTTAACCGATTTATACGTCAGTTTCCTTCTGTTGCCATGCTTGCAAAAGCCGCAGAAGATGAAATATTACATTTATGGACAGGCCTGGGTTATTACAGTCGAGCAAGAAATTTGCTACGGGCAGCGAAGATGGTGATGAAAGAATTTCAAGGACGTTTTCCTGACAATATTGAGGACTTGCAGCAACTACCAGGCATAGGTCCTTCCACAGCTGGCGCTATTCTTGCCTTGGGGTATGAATACCAGGCAACGATTTTAGATGGGAACGTTAAGCGCGTCCTTGCACGTCTACATGGTATTACAGACCCCATTAATGAGAAGCAGACTGAAAATCAACTGTGGGAAATCGCAAAACAATACACCCCTATTCAACGCATTGCTGATTACACGCAAACCATGATGGATCTAGGCGCAACAATCTGTACGCGCGGCAAGCCACAATGCGATCACTGTCCATTAATAGACTACTGTATTGCCTATCAACAAAATATTGCTGCGTCACTGCCTGTCAAAACAAAAGCACGCCCCATACCAACGCGCACAGCAACATTCTTATTAATCAAAAATCGCGACACCTTTCTTCTCTCCAAGCGCCCTCCTTCAGGAATTTGGGGGGGATTATGGAGCTTTCCAGAGATGCCCAATACGGTAAATAATAAAACAATTATCGATTTCTGCAAGGAAGAGTGGCACATCAAGCCAACCAAGATAACGCCGCTCCTTCCTTTTAGGCATACTTTTACACACTTTCATCTCATGATGCAGCCTGTTCTTGTTTGTATCAAAAAACAACCAGCAGCAAAAATAATGACAGCGAAACAACAAATTTGGTACAATCCCGCGGAGCCGGATGCAATTGGCCTACCGGCGCCTATTAGGAACCTCTTAGCGCAACAGGCGGATGAGACGACATGAGCAGAATGATTCATTGTAAAAAATTGAACAAAGAGGCTGAAGGCCTCGCTGAGCCGCCATTCTCAACCGCGATTGGGAAGAGGATACATGAAGAGATTTCGGAAGAAGCCTGGCAGCTTTGGCTGCAACATCAGACCATGCTCATTAATGAATACCGTTTGAGCCTGCTAGACCCTAAATCTCGTGCTTTTTTAATGGAAGAAGTGGAGAAATTTCTTTTTGGCGCTGGCAGTGAGAAACCCAGCGGCTTCGTTCCAACCTAATCTCTCTCATTCCAACAGCGCTGGCGCGTGGGCCGCGAAACTGCTTGACTGCCACTCCAACTATCGCTTTAATAGGGATCTTTCTTATAGCATGGCCAGATAGCTCAGTCGGTAGAGCAAAGGACTGAAAATCCTTGTGTCCTCGGTTCGATTCCGAGTCTGGCCAACGGTTTTGCCTCTCCTCTTAAATACTCTTTCAGTCACCACGATACCTGCTCTGAAGTCCTACTCTGAAACACCGACGCTTCCGATACTTCAGAGTACAACTTCAGAGCTTTATCCCATCTCGCAATATTACCTGGCCACCAGATATTTTTTGTTTGGATCTCTTGATCCACTACCGACCTCAACGATTAATCCTTGTTTTAATAATTTTACAAGTCGCGTTCTTGTTGCACGCGTAGAAAGCCCAATATGTTCGGCAATTTCTTTTGTGGAGAATCCGTTGTTCTTTCTTAATAGACTCAGTATATTTTGGTCCGTCTTATCGGGTTTAAAAGTCGACGCGTGACGTTGCTGTGTATATATCGTAACCCTAAAATGCGTTCCGATTTCTTCTAGTTTAGGTTGCGCTAATCCAGCCTCCGAGCATGCTTTTATCATTCTGCTAATGCCACTACCCCATCTTTCAATTAATTTTAATTCGTGAAATATGCGCCCAATAACAGGGTTCCGCAACTTTGACACCCCTTGATGCAAATCATCTATTGTTAAACTAAATGGTAATAAGCCGGGATTTTCTATCTCTATCCTATCATCAAAAATAGCCACCCTTATTGGCGCACCTCTCTGCGCATAATCCGCATGCGCTACCGCATTAATGACTGCTTCACGTATTGCAACCTCAGGAACACTCCACTTTTCATCCCTTCTCACTTCTTCAATCTGCATCGATCGCGTGAGATGTTTCTGAATAAATTTTATCACCTCATCAATAGCCTTAATCGGGCACAAATGAATATCCGCGAAATCAAGAATGTTTTTTTTATGCTGACCCTCAAAACGACCCGCTTGTATCCAAGCATCAGGGAAATATTTTTCTCTATTCTTACCAAATAAAATCATGCCGCCATGCGTGGGGACATTTCTCCCTTGATCTTTAATAACTAATCTCAAGGTCTCATAATCAGATTTTTTAAGTACGCGATATACTGAAAACAATTCGCTAACCATAGCAAAATCAATATCTTGCTCACTTAATCCTGCCATTGGTAGCTCATCATAGGCCTCAGACCTAGAGATTCTTTGCAGTTCTCTCAGCATGACTAGGTCCGCCAAACGATTTGTTGAACCAATGCGAATATAAGTTCCTTTTTCCAATCCTTTACTCATTAAAAAATGAGGACGATTATTGCTTGGATAAATTTCTACTGCCAGAAGATATGTTTTACGCCAAGGTAATACTTCAATATTAGGAATCAATGTTGGAGAAATACACGTGCTAATAAGATTGGCAATCTTCTCTTCGACATTGAGTGGATTCTCCAGCCCTTTTATTTTTTTAGTCTTATCTTCTACACCTATCACCAACACGCCACCTGAGGTATTAGCAAACGCAATTAAGGTCTTCACAACCGCTTCATGTGAAGATAAATCTTGTTTGAACTCTACTGTTTTACCTTCTGTCTGCTGCAATAATGCTGCGATATCCATAGCTATGAAGTCCTACTCTGAAGCACCAGCGCTTCCGATACTTCAGAGTATAACTTCAGAGTTGTGCACATCGCAAGCCTTTTGCAAGCCTACAACTCTGAAGTCCTACTCTGAAGCACCAGCGCTTCCGATACTTCAGAGTACAACTTCAGAGCTGTACGCACGTTATGATAATAAAGCGGTCATCTGCTGATTTTGCACAAAGCCTTCGCTGCTTTTTGCACACCAAACACTTTTTTGGATAAGCCTTGGCGGCCAAACAATCTACCACTCATGAACTCAAGTCCAGCGACAGTGAGACATGCGGAAGATAAACCCGCCATCACAATAGAGAACGCTGATACATTAGCAAGCGCAGGCGCAACGACGGAAAGCTTGGCTGCAACAAGGGCAACTTCGACCGAAACCGCCGGCACACAAGTCAATAATGCTGGCATGGCCATACAAGCAACTATCAACAACAACGCGCCGACTAATGCTACCATCCCAACAGCAACTTGACCATATCGATTGGGATGGCCCTCGATTTTATTCGCCAGCTTTACCACATTCGCTGCCGCTTGATAAAATGCTTTACTTGGCTCAGCGATTTTGCCCTGCTCAGAATAGGTTGACGAAGGCTCTTCCACTGATGAGCTGGATGTTCCATACACTATTTCCATTTCTTTTAGCAGGTCATTCATAGCGATGTAAATCTCAGATTTCACCTCAGCATCATCCTGCAATTTATCAATATCTTGCTTCAATTTAACAAGATCATCATGAAAACAACTTGCCTGTCGTTTTGCATTTTTCTGTTTTATTTCATCAAAAGAGCCAGAGAATTCATCAAAGCGATTGATATGCGAATTAAATTCACGCGCAGCATGTTGCGTTCGACGCATTACGTTATGCTTGATATCCATATCTTCAGCAAGACTATCTAGCGTCTGCAACACAAAAACAATATTGCTATTATCGGTGCAATTCCTGCTAAATCGACGCAGCGCTTCAACATTTTCTTGATACAACGTTTGATCTTCAGCGGATGCAAAATAAAGTCCTTTGTGATCAGCATCAATGCCACGCCGAATACAACCGAGAATCTCATTAAGCAGCTCATAAAACGCTTTTCTTCGAGAAAAATATGTCTGCGCAGCCGTGTTCAAACGATTATGCAATAAGGAAAAGCTATTTTTTACCCGATCCTGTCTTAGCTTGAACTTAACAGAAGGCTTGTCGTCGTTATGTTCTTCTTTTTTATATCGTTCAAAATAGCTTAGATGCTCGTTAAAAATATCCCGCTTTTCCTGATAATCAGCGAGAACATTTTTTATATCAGCACTTGGATCGGGATATCCAGCGCCTTGCCACGCAGTTATTAAGTTGCCTCTCCCTTGCTCCAATCCAGGATAGCGTAATTTCAAGGCACTACTGAGGAGGCTCCACTCATCGGCACTACTGTTTAATAATATGACTTTTAGGACATCGTTCGATATCTCTTGATAGTGTAACAATAAATTATATTCTGCAAATCCAATATCTTGAAATTTGCGAAGCAGTTCATGAAACCGATTTGCTAATATTATGAGAGATCCTTCCTTATCTCTATGCCCAACAATATAATAATACTCCGCAAGGTGGGATAGAAAATAAAAATTTTCTATGAATGTAGGCGGCAGATTCCTCGCGGAATGAAAAATTGAAGCAAATATCTCTTCAGATAATTTTTGAAAATCATCAGGGATAGCACTAGCAAACCATTCTTTTACATTATTCACTTCAACTTGTTCGGGCATTTCTGCACTCTGAGCAATGAGTGCATTCAATATTTCGTCTTGTTTGCCCTGTGATTCACCTGGCATTTTTATCACTCACCTATCAAGAAACAATGGGGAAAGTAGCATGATGGCTGCCACTTCTTCGATGACCCTAACCAATAAACAGAGTGGCGCCACCGCGGGAGCAGTATACTGAAAAATGCTTAACGAAATCTTAACGGATGAATCCCGTTACCCTGCTCTTTTTATCACCAGGAACGCTACAATGTTGGCAATGTGCACCTGCGGATCAGATATACCCATCATACTTTATATAAAACAATATGTTATAAAAGTATCCATTCTGAATGGATACTTTTAGCCGAAAGCTTCCATTGACAATGGAAGCTTTTACTCGGAGATGAGATCCTTAATAGCTTCGACTCAGCATCCAGCTAATCGTCCAAGTATGGCGTTCTTTACGATGCAAGCAGATCATTGTCCCGGGATGCACATCAACAACGGGTAAGTTTTCATCTCTTGCCACCAATAATGAAACTAATCTGCTAATCCACGGCAAATGACCCACCCAAAGCACATCATCATCTAGATGATAAAGCATATCTAACAACACCGTCAGCGATGTCATTGGGTTTAATCTCGCATCTGATTGCATAGGCGTTGCAGAGAGAATAGCAGACGATACAATGTCCGCTGTCTGCTGGGTGCGTAATTTCTCACTGTGCAGAAAATGAGAAACCTGAATATGCATAGGCCTAAGCCAATCTGCTAAACGATGAATATCCTTATTCCCCTCTTCACTCAACGGACGAATACTATCATTCTCCATTGGCGTACTGTCTCCGTGCCTTAACAAATACAAGTTCATATTCTCTTCCTAAGATCTCACCAAACGTCTCTTCTCTCGCTTTTCCCGACGCCTATCACGCAACCAATCATCAACTATTCTCAGCGGATAAATCAACTTCCACGGAATAGATTTATGAATAGCGCGCAATGCGCGCTCTTGCGCTTTATGACGCTTCATTAACACATTAATGTAACGAAATGCCGGTTTCGCTGCCTGAAAAGCAGGTTCAATTTCTCCAAACCAACTCTCTTTAAATGCGTCACTCTCAAAAGCAATATCATCACGCGCTAGCTTTAAAAACAAATCATACATCTGATAACAAATCGGAACAATTGCAGCCGCTGCATGACTCTTTAAATCCGCTAAACCATACTCAAAATGCTGCAATTTTTTATCTAAAAACCCTTCCACATAGTGATCAATGTGGTGAGATGCAAAATCAGGCAGCGCGAGTTTTTGCTTAATACGCATTAATTCTTCGCGAGGCTTCGCTAACAACGTATCGTAATTTACCATCAGTCGCTTTTTACCATGCGTATGCGTAATCGCCGGCATTAAATGCATAATCCACATCAATAATCCCACCTCAAGATCCGCACCACTCACGCGCTGATAAGAATAAGCAGAAGCTAAGGGATTACGCAAGCTAATCACATAGCTTTCATTTAGCGCTAGCTGAGAAAAAATATCTTGCCAAAACGGTAACGTCATCGCTGTGCGCGGATCTTTAAATCCAAAATAATCTGTATCAGTAAATCGATCGATTAAAATATCTTTAGCGGACTTTTTTAGATTAGCGAGAGATTCATGCTGCTGCCAGCTTTCCTCAAATTGATGCACCTCAAACCAATCTTGGCGCAAAGCATATAGCACGCCGCGATTAATCTTAAAAACAATGTCCAAGTCCTCCCAAAAACCTTTAGGATTCCATAAAGCATTGGGTTTCTCTAAATGCTTCCCAAAATTTACGCCTATTGCATTCACACCACTTGCAATTGCACTGGTGCCGGAACGCGCCATCCCCAATACAACAACAATATTTTTATTCGCCAGCATCATTTAGATATATCCTAACAATTTAATTTCATGCACTAATTTATCTATTGCAGCAACGGGATCCAACACGGCTGTATCAAGGCAGATTTCTGGCTCAAGCGGCTCTTCATACACATCACTCACACCCGTAAATTGCGAAATTAATCCAGCACGCGCTTGTTTATACATCCCTTTGCGATCTCTTTGTTCGCATATCGATAAAGCCGTTGCAACATGCACTTCAATATAACCACCCACTTCCGTCACCATGCGACGTACTTGCTCACGCGCACTTCTAAAGGGCGCAACAAGCGCGCAAATAGCAATACCACGGTGCTTAGTAATGCGGCTCGCAACAAAACCAACGCGCGAGATATTTAACTCACGGTCTTCTCGACTAAATCCTAACCCTTTCGATAAATGTGTACGAATCACATCACCATCTAAAATACTGATTTCTCGATCCGTCATCTCACGCAGCTTTAAAGAAAGCGCATTTGCGAGTGTACTCTTCCCCGCACTCGGCAACCCGGTTAAAAAAACCGTGAAGCCCTGCTGATTTTTGGGAGGATACGCTTTACGTAACTCCGCCATCACGGCAGGGTAAGAAAACCAAGAGGGAATATCTTCGCTACGCTGCAATCGCTGCCGCAATTCTGTTCCAGAAATACTTGCTGGCGTTTCATCAACGGGAAAAACATCCACAGGAAAATAACGTTGCTGTGTGTGACTATATGCCATCTCTTGAAATGGCACAATTTCAACGCCAATTTCTTGCTGGTGCTGCATTGTTAAAGTTTGCGCAGCATAAGGATCATAGAAGGGATTCCCTTGCTTATCTTTACCGGGGCCTGCATGATCTCGACCCACAATAAAATGCGTGCAACCATAATTTTTTCTGATCAATGCATGCCATAATGCCTCTTTAGGACCCGCCATCCGCATGGCTAGCGGCAACAAACTCAACGTCGCTGCTTGTGGTTGATACACTTTTAAAACATGTTCGTAACACCGCACCCGTAGATAATATTCGATATCACCCGGCTTGGTCATACCCACAACAGGATGAATGAGTAAGTGTGCGCCAGTTTGATCAATAGCACGCAAGGTGAGTTCTTGATGCGCACGATGCATGGGATTACGCGTCTGGAAAGCAACCACATCTGTGATACCGCACTGCTTAAAATGTGCTTTTAAATCTGAGGGGGTTCGCCGCAAATGCGTAAAATCATAGTGATGCGGTAATGTGACTGGTGTTAATGTACCACCAATATAAAAATCTTTTGTGACCTGATTGAGGTAAGCAACACTGGGGTGTGCATCATCCAAGGTACCAAATACCGATAACGCTTCACGTTTTTTATCAATCTGCCAGCAATCATTCACTGTTAAGATAGCAATTAATAATCCTTCTGCATCCCGCAGTGCAATTTTTTGATCTGGCTGTACGTCTTTTGCAAAAGCAGCATCGATGTCTAGTGCAATAGGCATTGGCCAGAGAGAGCCATCCGCAAGACGCATAGATGCTAACACATTATCGTAATCAGCCTCATTCATAAAACCAGTGAGCGGTGCAAAGCCGCCATTTAACAGCAACTCAACATCACACAACTGCCGCTGCGTCAGCAATAAAGAAGGGAGTAACGCTGATAAATAAGCGATAGATTCAGTATGGATTTGCTTCTCTTCTGTGACTGGTGCTACCTGCATAACGAACCTCCAACTCCTTGGCTAACAAAAAACACTGTTTACGTATCTCAGGCACAGCAACAACTTCCCATGCCGCCGCTTTACGCAAACTTCCCAACACAAAAAAGCGCGATGATATTTGATCATCAGACTCTATACACGCACCACTTGGCGCAAGACACAATCCTATCTGCAGCGGATCAGCTTTCAACACACCGGTACGCACTAACTGCTGAACCAAAGCATGTGCTTGCGAAAAAGCAATCGCAGGGCCTACGCAATTAATCAACCATTTTACCTCTTTAGTAACAGGGCGATGCGTGCCGCGCAAACGTAGCGTTGCTTCTCCCTCTGATACAGATAATACATGACCAGCTAATAATGTTAACTGCCCAGCTGCTACCTTCTCTGCCAACAAAGCAGCGACATCATAATGTAATCTATGTCTGTGAATATTCCAATAAGATAAAACATGTCGAAAAAATTGTTCCTTTTCACGAAGACTTGCCCTAGACCACACATCAGGAAAATGGGGACGCAACCCATTCATCACACTACGCCAATCCCCTCCCTTCTTTAGAAATGCAGCTATCTCTCGCCGTACATAACGTACTAACTCAGGAAATTTTGTCGGCAACTGATTGATTTCTATAAAAAAAGGCGTTTCATCTCTTACATGCGGCAATGGCAATAATCCATGCCTTGAAATCGCACAAATTTCCCCTTGATGGCCCTGATAATGCAACGTTAAAACCGCATCCACCATACTTAAACCTGTTCCCACAATTAAAACAGGATCAGTAGCAGGGATATGCTGAGGCGCAAGATAATCCCAAGCATCAATCACTTGCGTTTCTTGTGTCACAGGAAAAGGGAGCGTGGCCGCAGGATGGTTACCCGTCGCCAATACAACAACATCAACAGAAAAAACACGATTATCTTTCAACCGAAGTGTTGCGCCAATTTCTTGTGCGACAATATCAATCACTTCTTCTGCTTCACACTGCAATGAGACTTGCGCGTTCTCATCAACTGAATGAAATAAGCTCTGTAAGTAGCGTCCATATAAAAAGCGTGGCATAAATTGTTGTGTAATCGGCAGAGTAGGATCCAAATAATGTGCTATATCCGGCTGCTGTGCCAACCACGATACAAAATGGGTAGGCTCATCTTCAAATGCACTCATATCGCCTGCGCGAACATTGAGTAAATGAAAATCAAAAGGCGTACGATATGCTTCACCCAAACCAAATTGCCCTGATTTTTCGAATAAAACAATCTCCACAGGAAAACGAGCCAGGCGTTTTAGATTCAGCGCAAATACCGTGCCTGAAAATCCCGCGCCTACAACACCCACTCGCAATTTATTGTGTTCTAATTTCATCCACCATTCCATTTAAAAAATGTACTTCAGGGTATCTTTAGGAAAGCGAACAGTCAACAAACCCCTTTGGTATTGTTTTTTATGATTTTTACCTTGACAAAATACATCTAAATATGAGAAAAAACGAGTCAACTTTTAAGGATGGTGTATGAATAGGATTTTGACTATTTTTTTACTTTGCGCGCTCCCCTGTCTGCCATCCTGGGCTTACTACTCCGCCGCAAGAAAGCAACCTCGACATGGACATGGTTTTTATCTGGGTGCAGGCATAGGCGCTTCTTACTCCAAAACGAACACAAACAATTATATCAGCTCTGGCGCAGGCTGGCCGAATGATCACTACTCCCCAGATCCAATGACCACCAGTGCAAATATTTTTGCTGCTTTCGGCTATACCTGGGGTAAAAAAGGACGCATTTGGCTGCCTTATTACGGCTTAGGATTGCGTTACGAATATGTGCCCAGCACAACGGTCAAAGGTCACATTAATCAATACAGCTTACCGAATTTCAATAATTATAATTATAACTACGATGTTAAGCTATCCAATCTATTTGCTACGGCGAAAGTCGATATTGTGAAGTGGGAAGAAGTGATGCCTTACCTGACAGCAGGTGCGGGTGGCACCATTTATTCCACGTCTGATTATACAGAAACAGCAACGGCTAATGTCACGCCCCGTGTGAGTCCGGGCTTTAAAAATAATACCGCCACTAATTTTAGTTATTTCCTTGGTGTGGGGCTTGATTATCCTGTACAGAGAGAACTCTGGCTTAATCTCGAATACAATTACGCCTCTTATGGCACAATCAAAACAGGCAAAGGTGCAAACACATCGATGCTGACAGACACAAATTATAGCAACGTTTCTCTTAACAACAAAATTACTGCGAATACTGTCTTTTTAGGCGGAACTTATTATTTCTAAGGAAAATAGGCACATGTTTTTACTTCGTTCTTTAGCTTGTCTCTGCACCATGCTAGTTATGAGTCATGCCTATGCTGGCACAGATCCTATTAAGCCTGTGCAAATTGGTAGTATACCGTCTACCACGCAATTTAACCAAAGCTATGCTGTTAACTTTACACTGACCAGCCAACTTCCCTTTCAAATGCCAACACCGATTGAAATTACAAATAATTCTACGCCTGCCAATGAAGTCACGTTGGTTGATGGTTGTTCGGGTCAGCGATTAACACCAAATCAAAGTTGCGCCGTTGGCTTGGTGCTCTACCCTAGAACAGCTGGCACTAAAAAATTAAGCTTTTACATGGAGTATGGTAAAAACAAAATTCAGGTGCCTAACCCTGTTATTACAACGCAAACCGCATCGGGCAATACATCGCAATTACAAGGCACCGTTACACTCGGCTTCCCGCATGCAATCGCAAGCAATACACCGTATTCATTGAGTTTTACCTTTAGCAATGTTGGTTCTACTCCCTTATCTGGCCTAACACTTGCAGCGCAATCAGGAAACACGCCTGGATTTACACAAACGGATACAACTTGCACGACAACACTTGCAGCAAGCAGCTCTTGCTCTGTGACAGGTACTTTTACAACAGCTGCTACAAGCGGCACTGTCACTATTGGTTATAATTATGGCTCGACAACAGTTTCCGCGTCTGTTAGCTCATCTGCTGTTATTAATAATACCGCGCCGTCGGTTTCACGCACATTCACCATTCTCAACAAATGCAGTCAAACAATTTGGTTTGGGTTTGTAGGCGGTAGTGTGAACGGCAATCCCTGCACGAGCAACGTGCAATGTGCGCAAGGGTCAACCTGTGATCCTACTGCAAATTCAGGTGCAGGTTTATGTTTTTACAATGACCCTGTGCCTACAAGCGGTAGCTATCAGCTCACCACTAATCAATCAACCACTGTACCGGTTTCAGATTACAACTTGCAATATGTGTGGAGTGGTAATATTGCTGGTCGCACCGCTTGTACAGGCAGCGGCTGTGAAACAGCCGATTGTGCTGGTGGTACCGGGGCCTGCGCTGTTGGTCACGGATTTGGGCAACCCGCCACACTGGCAGAGTTCACTTTGCTGCGTAACGACATTGATAGTTACGATATTTCTATTCTAAATGGTACAAATGTTGGTGTAGAAATCACACCTACCACTGACCCCGCTTATCCTTTTAATCCAAATGGTATCACGCCAACTGTCTATAATTGCAGTTCACCTGGCAATCCTAACGCCACGGGTGGTTTAGGTGCATGCAATTGGACTTCTGGTTTTACGCCGCCAACAGCTTATCCTACCGCAAATTCAGCTAGCAGTTATACTTATGTAAAGCCTTATACAACAGTGCTCACAGCTTGCACGCTGGATTCGGATTGCAGCGGTCTACCTGTTGGACAACGAAAATGTGGATTGTTCTATGATACTGCTGTCACGCCTCATACATTAACTAAGCACTGCGGCGCTTTGTTGGGTTATAATACGGCTAATCAAGTCTGCTCTTATGCAAATACAAATTTGCATCCGCCCGGCACACCCAATAATCCTGGCGATCCTTACTTTGCTTGTGATACAGCAATCAGTGGCGGGACGGGTAATTTATCCATCTACACAAATTGGGCGTTGTTTGCTTGTAAAGCACAAGCTGGTGGCGTGTTGGGTACTTGCTATAATGGTCCATTGAATCCGCCTGCGAGTACGCCAGATTGTTGTGGCTGTGTAGATTGGCAAGACATGAGTGTCGCTGTACCCGCCGCCACAATTCGCTGTGTAGCATCAGATACAGCATGGTCAACAAGCCCAACAACACCACCGCCCACTGGATTTGTATTATCAGGATTAACATGGTTAAAACAGGCCTGCCCTACTGCTTATGTTTATCCATTTGATGATAAAGCCAGCAGTTTCGCATGTAAAAATACTTCCGCTTCACATGCAGTGAACACGGTGAATTATACAGTTACATTTTGCCCTACATAGGGCAGAACCGGACTGCGCCTTGCGTTACCGAGCCGCGACCGTGAGGGAGCGTTATATGACTAGCAAGCATCGCCGCTCAATAACAGTGACGCTTGCTTACGCGCGCGGCTCGGTATCGTGCCACTCGTTAACACTGAGGCCAGATCATCACCTCTGAATTATCTAAAAAAACAAATCTTTTGCAATCAAGTCAATTTTATATAAAATCCACAAATAATTTTTCTTAAATTAATGAGGTGTACAATGACAGCAGCGAGAAAAAGTCAACCCTTACCAGGCCAGTTATTGACAGCGTCCGGAGAAGAACTCTCTGCACAAGAACTCATCGGGATTTTATCTGATCCTGACGAATATAGAAATCGCATTGCCCCTGCCATTAACGGCAGGACTCTGTCTGATTTTATGAATATAGTAGACTATGTTAAGTATCGTTTAGATGGGCCATTGCTCAACCTCTTATTCACGCGACATAGTAAGAAAAATCCCGAATTACTTGAATTTCTCTTTTTTGCAAGCGTAGAGATGGATCCAAGCTCACTCTTAGCTGGCCCTGATGGCCGCTATTCTATGCGATTCAAAAAACCGAGCAATAATGAGTTTACTTCTCTCTACCAACAGTTTCTGACTTGCCCTGACTTAATGGAAGGCATTCCTACTAATTATCTCATTCACCTATTTGCCATTAAACCAGCCTTAGACTCGCCAAATTTCACAAGCCGAGGAGAACTTTTTTCTCTTGCAATGAAGAGTCTTTTCCAGTTTTTATCTAAGCAGGATCACTTTAATATTGTCATTAAAGATTTCCGTAACCTCGTTTTCTTAAGTCAAAACATTGTGCACGTTGCGTTCCATATGCCAGATCAGCACGATCCAAAGATCGCAGAAAAGCTTATCCTGCTTGCTGAAGCAGTATTACCGAATTTATTAGCGTCCGCTGCAGCAAAAATAGCAGCAGGCAAGTTAAATGTAAATGGATTATTTGATATCATCGCACTCAATAACATGCTACTCCTATTTCCCACACATCAAAGCGAAATACTACAACTTCTGTACGTTATTCCTCGAGATGTATTTATCCAAATTATTTTCCCTCCGCTCAATGAGCTTTCTGTGGATAATTTCTTGAATTATATTGACTTAATTCAAGGACCTCTCACACCGGAAAATTTCGATAAGCATTACCCAGAAATTCTAGATCGCATACTGTCCAACTCATTCATATTTGAAACATTCGTGCAAAATGATTTGTATTTTGAGATGTTAAAAGAGACAATAACACAGACAACAGAGGCGGCATCTCTCGTTTCTGAAAACGAAAACATCAAGTTACCTCTATCACTTCAAGCAGTTCTGCTTAATGACACTAAGGATGAGGCACTTCAGATGATACGTCATTTTGAAAAGGAGAAGGAGAAAGAGAAAGAGAAAGAGAAAGAGAAGGAGAAGGAGAAAAAGGAAGAAGCAGCGGCAGCTTTCAACCCCCTTATAACGCTATATATTCTAGTCAAAGTAGGTCGCATTCCTCTCGATGGCTCACTACTCCCAATCATTGCTGAGTGGGTTGTTCCAAATTTTGCGGAAAGAACACGAGAAGCCGATAATCGCCCCGCTGCTCCGCCTGCATTACTCGCTTCAGATCCAATACCAACAACATCAGATGGGTGTTTACCTATAGGGGATATAGCGGAAAAAACGCAAGAGCCGGCAGATGCAGCTTCACGAGCTTCCCTGCCATCAGAAGGCGGTCTTTTTGATAATAGCAGAGCGAGTGAAGGCGGGAGCATTACCGAGCCGCGACCGTAAGGGAGCGTTACTGTGCTATAACTTTTAGCTGAAATTTCTTACTTTATGATATTAGATTGCCTTATAGTGGTTAAAATGTTGCACTGTTATACACCATCTTTTATCAGATTCATGTGACGCTCCCTCACGGTCGCGGCTCGGTAACGTCATTTCCGATTTATTCAACAACGTCCCCTCCGGGAGAAGATGCCCGACAGGGCAGATGAGGAGATATTTAAAAACGGTCTTCACATGCGCCATACTACTCAGCGCTAAAAGACGAGCCGCAGCCACAGGTTGTTTTAGCATTTGGATTCACAATCACGAAGCGTTCCCCCTGGAGATCTTCCTGATAAATAATCTTTGCGCCCTTTAAATATTGAAAACTCAAGCTATCGACCAATAACTCAACATCAACATCGTTAGTTGCTTTACCAACAAAGACCTTATCATCCTCTTCCTTGGCTTCACTAAAAGTAAAACCATACTGAAAGCCCGAACAACCACCCCCGGTGACATAAACACGTAGTTTTAGGTTAGGGTTTCCTTCCTCTTGAATGAGCTCCCACACCTTAGACGCTGCACTTTCAGTAAAAATAAGAGACATACCACACCCCACGTTGCTTTATTTACGGCATCATAGCAGATATACTCTCTGCCAGTAAGCGCATTCTATACCTCAGACATAGAATTGCATATCATATGAACAATTTACAGCTAAGGATCTCATTATGCTATGGATTAAGGCATTTCACATTTTCTTTATGGTCTGCTGGTTTGCAGGCTTGTTTTATCTCCCCCGCTTATTTGTCTATCACGCGATGGCGGATGATCGCACCGGCATAGAACGCTTTAAAATCATGGAGAGAAAACTCTACTTCGGTATCGCTACACCTAATGCCATACTAACACTGATTTTTGGCTTTTGGTTAATCAGCTACCACCTTGCCGATTATATGCAAATGCCATGGATGCATCTCAAACTCACTTTAGTTGCCTTGCTCCTTGCTTATCACATTTATCTTGGCAAATTACTCTTCGCACTCAAGGCAGATCGTTCACAACACAGTCATCGTTTTTATCGCTTTATCAACGAAATTCCTGTGTTTTTTCTGATCGCGATTATTATTCTCGTTGTTGTGCAGCCAACGTTTCATTTATTTAATTAATGATTTGAAACTCCGTTCGGCTACCGCAATGGTTTCATCAATCTCACTATCGCCATGCGCAATAGACATAAAACCAACTTCAAAAGCAGATGGCGCTAAATAAATACCTGCATTTAACATCGCATGAAAGAAGCGTTTAAATGATGCAACATCACATTTTTTTACGTCTGATTCATGACGTAATATAGTTTGATCTGTAAAGAAAAGACCAAACATACCGCCTATATACTGCACACAAGCAGGCACCCCTGCATGATCCGCAGCGGCTTTTAAACCCTCCGCTAGTCGCTTTGTTTTTGCTGCCAGTTGCATATAAAAATCAGGTGTTTGGGTGATCACATCTAAGGTTGCCAAACCACAAGTCATTGCAACAGGGTTACCAGACAATGTACCTGCCTGATAAACGGGCCCTAAGGGCGCCAGATAGCGCATCACATCTGCACGCCCTCCAAAAGCACCAACAGGGAATCCGCCTCCAATAATCTTACCCAACACCGTTAAATCCGGTGTGATTTGATAATGCGCTTGCGCACCCCCTAATGCCACACGGAACCCTGTGATCACCTCATCAAAAACCAATAAGCTACCGTATTGATCACATAATTTTCTGAGTCCAGCTAAGAATTCAGGCTCAGGCAACACACAGTTCATATTACCCGCAACAGGCTCAACGATCACACAGGCAATCTTGTCGCCATATGCATCGAACAGGGCCTCTACTGCTGCTAAATCATTGTAATCTGCGACTAACGTGTGCTGAGCGGTACTTTCCGGCACACCAGCTGATCCTGGGATGCCAAAAGTGAGGGCACCAGAACCGGCAGCCACTAACAAACTATCGGCATGACCGTGATAACATCCTGAAAATTTTACAATTTTTTCTCTATTCGTGAACCCACGCGCCAGGCGAATTGCGCTCATCGCAGCTTCAGTACCAGAGCTAACAAAGCGAACCATCTCGATGGATGGCATTAAACCGCATATTTTCTGCGCTAGCTGCACTTCTACAGGTGTAGGCGCACCGAAGCTAGCACCGCGACGCAAGGCGTCTATCGTTCTTTCCAGCACGGCTGGGTGTGCATGCCCCAAAATGAGCGGCCCCCAAGAGCAAACATAGTCAATGTACTTCCTACCCCCTACCGCTGTGATATAAGGACCTGCGCCAGATTCAATAAAGAGCGGATGATCGCTATCCACACCACGAAACGCGCGCACAGGCGAGTTGACCCCGCCAGGGATACAAGCCTTCGCGGTATCAAACAGAGCAACTGACTGACTTATCTCCATACATTATCCTATTTTGTTCACTTTCCCAGGCAGCGCGATTATAATGCCGCACACAGAAAAAATACAGTGACTGTTTAGGACTAAAAACATGACAACGACCCACAAACGCTATATGTGCTTATTATGCGGCTATATCTACGACGAAGCGAAAGGCTGGCCAGATGATGGCATTGTTGCCGGCACACGCTGGGAAGATGTTCCTCCCGCGTGGCAATGCCCGGAGTGCGGGGCTTGCAAGGATGACTTTGAGATGGTGGAAATTTAGTTACGAGCCTGAAAAGCGCGAAATGAAGCCGCGTAACCGAGCCGCGACCGTGAGGGAGCGTCACCACCAGCAACGCTCCCTCACGGTCGCGGCTCGGTTACGCAACTCCGTTATACGACTCGATACTCCTAAGCTAATTAGCACTAGGCACAAACACAACCACCGGCACATGCCCCAACTTGCCACGCATTAAAACAGTCACTTGCGTGGCTGGCAAATCACTAAAATAATGCTCGCTTGTGATCACATAAAAGGAGCCCCTAAGACGCGAGAGCGTTCCCCAATCTTCAACAAACAAAGGCTGCTCATCGATAGACATCTGAGCCCTGTATTTAATAGGCAAATTATCTGGCTTCTCTTTATAAAAAACCAAATGTGCGCGCAACGCCACGCGCTGAGCCTCCACTCGACTCACAAAATCATGTGATTGCTCCAAATAATTCACAACAGGTTCACTCACACCATACATCATTAACAAAAAACTCAGCAGCGTCACAGCGAAAACACCTATCCTCACTCGCCGCAATAAAATAACAACCAGCTGCAATACAAATAACGTATCAATTAGCACCCCATTTGGCATAGGCAAACCTAACGCTTGTTTTTGCACAATATAGATAAAACTAATTAATGCGATAATGAGCAAACTTGGCAATATAAAAAATAATCCGAGCAGACATCTCCTCAAAAAAGCAAAAAACGTTTGGTTTGCTGGTGCTACAAAAATATAAGATGATAACAAGGCCGCAGCAGGCACCATCGGTAAAATATAACGTATTTTTTTAGTATCCGGGATGCTCATCCCAACCACAATAATACTCAGCCAAGCGATTAATTTTAGCAAGAAAGAAGCTGGCATCACCTGTTTTTTTCGCCAATAATAAATGATACTAAAAACACTGCCTATCGCCAGGGGGAAGCTGAGCGCATACTGCGTTAAACCACTCGCAAAATAAAAATACCAGGGCAAAGAACCTTTTTCGATGCGCCCTATCACCTCCATGCGCAGCACATCTTTCACAAAAGCAGTCCCGCCAGCTTGATTTGCCATAAAAAGTAATAAACTCGTTAACAGGCATAGCAACAACAACGCCGTACAACCAACAATAAAAGATCGCTTGATATCTTTTTCAACTACATAATACATACACAAAACACTGGTTGGCATCACCAAACCAATTGGACCTCTGAAAGCAAAACCCAATACAAGTAAAAAATAAATCAAAAACCAATTCACTGATTTTTTTTGAAGGTGCGCACTTTCGACGAAATAAAAGCAAGCCGCTGTGATTGCGGTAGGATACATATCTAAACCAACTAAACGTGCACTTTGAAAAAACGTTATTGTGAATAGCAGAAAAAAAACGCCGTACCACCCCCACCGCCGCTCTTGTAGCGCACCAATCAGGTAGGTTAACATCACCGTCAACGCAGCGACGCAAGCGGTGGGGAAAACAGCGACGGTTTTATTCAATCCCCCTACAGCTTTTGCAAGCAAGTAGATCAGCAATGTACTTGTCACGGGATAGTCTGGGTAAGGTTGATGGTAAACGGTTGGGAACCAGCTGATGCCCCGATGCCACATTTCTAGCGCGAATACATAGAAACGAGATTCAAATCCGATGATTTCTTGACCAGGCAATTGCCAGAGAAAAAGAAACAACGCGCCTATAAATATCAGACAAGCTTCTATTCTAATGCGATACTGAGTCTGTACCATGTCTATCCTTTTACTATATAATACTGAGCTTATACGGAGACAGCTTATGCAAAAATACTGTATTGCACCATCCTTATTGTCAGCTGATTTTGCCATGTTAGGAGAAGAAGCGCAAAGCGTACTGCGCGCTGGTGCAGATATGTTACATTTAGATGTAATGGATAATCACTATGTCCCCAACCTCACGATGGGACCAATGGTCTGTGAGTCGCTGCGACGTTATGGCATCACAGCACCCATTGATGTGCATCTGATGGCAACGCCGGTTGATCAACTTATCCGAGATTTTGCACAAGCAGGTGCAAGTCATATCACGATCCACCCAGAGGCCACCAAACATGTTGATCGCAGTCTGACGCTGATTCGAGAGCAAGGATGCAAAGCAGGGCTGGCATTCAATCCCGCTACCACATTGCATTGTTTAGATTATCTGTTAGATAAAATTGATATCATCTTGATGATGTCTGTTAATCCAGGATTTGGGGGGCAAACTTTTATTCCTGCCACATTAGAGAAAATAAAAGCAGCACGCAGTTTTATTAACCAAGCAAATAAAGAGATTATATTAGCAGTCGATGGTGGCGTTAACCTAACAAATATTCTACAAATTGCAGAAGCTGGCGCTACCACTTTTATCGCAGGTTCTGCTATTTTCAATCAACCTGATTATAGTGTTGTGATAACCGAGATGCGCACACAACTAGAGAAGGCAAATCGATGACGATACCACCACCTACTGCCGGCTTGCGACACGTCGCACTTTATGTAAAGAACATCGAAGCCTGCACTGCGTTTTACACAACTGTATTACAGATGAAAATCATCTGGCAACCGGATCCGGACAACATTTATTTGACGTCTGGACAAGATAATCTTGCCCTGCACCGTGCGCCTACTGATTTTACGCCTGGCCAGCATCAACGCTTGGATCACATTGGTTTTTTCTTAACACATCGCGAAGAAGTGGATCAGTGGCATGATTATCTCAAAAACCAAGGTGTTGAGATAAAAGCACCTCCCAAAGACCATCGCGATGGCACACGCAGCTGCTATTGCGCAGACCCGGATGGCAATGTTATACAATTTATTTTTGTCCCTTAAGGTTTCCTTAAGCTTTTGCACGTACAATTCTCGATCAAATTAACAAATACGGGGATAGAATTGTGCAAAGAAGAGATGATGAACTGCAGTCAATGGCGCTACAACTTCGCAATGAAACAAGCGACATAACAGAATCAGCGGAAGAGATAGACAGAATATGCAACTCAGTGAACCTTCAACTTGAAGCAGGCCCAAACAAACAAGAGATCACAGACGCTTTGGCTGAACTAGGCGAAAAAATATCAGCCACAGAAGAAAAACTAACTGAATTAGAATCCATGATTGAGACGGCAAATGAATTTATAGGCGAAATAGATTCAAGACCAGAAGGAACGAGTGCAGATTTCCAGAAGGACATCGCAGATATTACAATGGCTCTTACAGATGCCGCTGCATCCATGGCAACTTCCAAGGAGTCTATAAACAAAACGAAAACAGCGATTGACTCAATCCGAGCCGAGACTGATTTACAACAATGCCAACAAGCATATCTCCTTTTATTAGTGGGATTGCATCGCCGTACAGAAAGGACAAGAACCATCCGCGAAGCCTTGCTAAAATCACATGATGAAAATGGAAATGCCTCTCACCTAAGACCAGGACCAGGACCAGGATCAGGATCAGGATCAGGATCAGCTTCATAGCCAAGCGTTGGGTGTTTACTCTGGGTGGATACGCATACCGCAATCCACCCTACACCTTACCAACCAGCACCACATCTGCCGCACGTTTTGCGAAAATACCATTCTCTACCACACCAACCATTTGCTTAATTTTTTCCTCAAGCGAGATAGGTTCTTGTATTTTCAAATTATAAACATCCAATATCACATTACCATTATCACTCACAAAGCCTTCGCGATAAACGGGATCCCCGCCTAACTGCACAATCTTCCTTGCAATATAGCTACGCGCCATTGGCAATACTTCGATTGCAATTGGAAATTCACCCAACAAGTCCACAACTTTACTGCGATCAACAATACAGACGAATTTTTTTGCCATTGTCGCAAGAATTTTTTCACGCGTTAGCGCCCCGCCGCCACCTTTAATCATTTGTTTAGATGCATTCACTTCATCCGCACTATCCACATAAAGCGGTAATTCGCTGATCGTGTTCAAATCAATCACAGGAATAGATAAGGCCTTCAATTTATTTGCTGTCGCCACAGAGCTTGCAACCGCTCCCTCAATTTTGTGACGCACAGAGACCAGTTTTTCAATGAAATAATTGACTGTGGATCCCGTCCCCACACCGATAATCGTATCTTCTTCAATCAGCGCAAGCGCCGCTTCAGCCGCCGCTTTTTTCTCAGCTTCATTTGCCATTCAGACCACCAATTATTGTACAGAAAAATTAAGAATAGCATAACATGCCAAAAAGTTGTACCATCTTGCTCATTTGAAAACTTAAGGATTTGCTACATTATGCGACCCAGCCAGCGAGCCAATGACCAATTACGCCAAATTTCTATCACCAGACATTATACAAAGCATGCCGAAGGCTCTGTGTTAGTCGCATTTGGTGACACCAAAGTGATTTGCACAGCCAGCATTACGCCGGGCGTCCCCCCCTTTTTGAAAGACTCAGGCCAGGGATGGATTACGGCCGAATATGGTATGTTACCTAGAGCAACGCATTCCCGCGTACAGCGAGAAGCTGCGAAAGGTAAGCAAGCCGGACGCACACAAGAGATTCAACGTTTAATTGGCCGCTCACTACGAAGCGCTGTAAATCTATCTGCACTAGGGGAATACACACTCACCATTGATTGTGATGTCATTCAAGCCGATGGCGGCACGCGAACAGCCGCTATTACAGGTGGCTGTGTTGCTTTATACGACGCCATCACCGCACTGAAGAAGAAAAAAACACTGGCTGTTGATCCTTTCATACAATTTGTTGCTTCGGTTTCCGTTGGTATCTACGAAGGGAACCCTATATTAGATCTGGACTACATAGAAGACTCTAACGCAGAAACAGATATGAATATCGTGATGACTGAACAAGGCGGGTTTATCGAGGTACAAGGCACCGCAGAAAAAAATACGTTTCAGCAGGCAGAGCTTGATACCATGCTCACACTGGCGAAAGCTGGCATACAGCGCCTCGTCGAGTTACAGAAGAGTGTGGTTGCTGCTTAACTGATCGGCTTAAAAATAAATACCCCTCATCCGCCCTGTCGGGCACCTTCTCCCGGAGGGAGAAGGCATGCGAAACAAGGCCTCAGAGATAAATCTTTGCCTCTTCTGTGTGAACAACGCATGCCTTCTCCCTCCGGGGGCTTTGTTGAATAAATCGGAAATGACGTTACCGAGCCGCGACCGTGAGGGAGCGTCACTGTGCTATAACTTTTAGCTGAAATTTCTTACTTTATGATATTAAGTGGTTAAAATGTTGCACTGTTATACACCATCTTTTATCAGATTCATGTGACGCTCCC